>CAYZHM010000002.1:0-316451 GCA_964478225.1 uncultured Micavibrio sp. | reverse complement strand
TCGAACTCGGTGAAGGCATCGAAGGCCTCGTTCACGTTTCCGAAATGTCATGGACAAAGAAAAACGCACACCCATCCAAGATCGTATCGACCTCCCAGGAAGTCGAAGTCATGGTTCTCGACATCGATCAGGAAAAGCGCCGTATTTCTCTTGGCATCAAACAATGCCAGGACAATCCATGGGCCGCATTCGCGAAAAACCACAATGCTGGCGATGACATCGAAGGCACCATCAGCAACATCACCGAATTCGGAATCTTTGTTGGTCTCGAAGGCGGCATCGATGGCATGGTTCACCTCTCCGACATTTCTTGGGAAGATGAAAGCGAAGAAGCTCTGAAGGCTTACAAGAAAGGTGACTCCGTCAAGGCAAGAATCCTCGACATCGACACCGAAAAAGAGCGTGTTGCCCTCGGCATCAAACAACTCAGCAACGATCCGTTCGAAGGCGCAATGGAAGGAATCAAGAAAGGTGCAGTCGTTACATGTACTGTAACCGAGATCCTCTCCGCAGGCATCGAAGTCAGCATCAAAGATGGCGTCAAAGGCATCATCAAAAAGGCTGATCTTTCACGTGAACGCTCCGAGCAACGTCCAGATCGTTTTGCAGTAGGCGAAAAAGTTGATGCGAAAATCACCAACATCGACAGCAAAACTCGCAAACTGACGCTTTCGATCAAGGCGCGTGAAATCGACGAAGACAAACAAGCCATGAAAGAATTCGGCTCGACCGAATCTGGCGCATCTCTCGGCGATATCCTTGGTGCAGCCCTGCAAGGCAACAAAGGCGAAGCCGCAGAAGAAAAGCCCAAAAAGGCCCCTGCGAAACAGTCTGCAAAAAAGAAGGCCGATGACGCTGAAGACGAAGCCGCCGCAGACGAATAAGCCTGCCATAAGCTAAAATTTAAAAAGCCGGGTCTCAAAACCCGGCTTTTTTTGTAAAAAAACAATATGAAACAAGGGGGCAGACCGCACGCCCCCAACAGTTTTACTTGACGCTCCCTGGCGCATAGGGCAATCTTTGAGGATAACAAGAAGGTTTAATCAATTTTCGGTAAGGTGTGGAATACGGATAAATTTTTGCCTCTTTTGTGCATGAGCTGGCAACCGTGATATAAACGATTTAAGATAGTGACGCACACACCACAGGAAAAGGAACGGCCATGACAAAATCGGAATTGATCCAGCGTATATCGGAAAAAAATCCGCATTTGTATCTGCGCGATGTTGAAAAGATCGTCGACACAATTTTTGATGAAATAACCAAAGCCCTTGCATCTGGAAACCGAGTAGAACTCCGAGGTTTTGGAGCTTTCTCCGTCAAAGAACGCGAAGCCCGTACAGGCCGCAACCCACGCACTGGCGAATCCGTTGTCGTGGACGCCAAACGTTTGCCCTTTTTCAAAACAGGAAAAGCTCTGCGTGACCGGCTAAACGGTGGCACCGGCAGCGGTTTAGACGATTAATTTTAACGGCTGAAAACTCAGTGCAATTAAACTATCGCCCCCAACCAAAGCCGTGAGTCTAAACATTTAGAATTATGTAAAATGAATGCAATCCGCACGTTCTTTGGCTTCCTCATAACAATCACAATCGGTGCTTTCGCCGTCATGAATGCACAAACCATCGAATTAACCTGGAGCCCGCTCCATCCCCCTTTAAATCTCCCTCTTCATGTGCCCCTGCTTGTGGCGCTCGCCTTAGGGTTTTTCATAGGAGCAACAACCGTCTGGTTGAATGACGGTAAAGTCCGCCGCGAAAAACGCGTTGCACGCCGCCATATTCGCGAACTGGAAAAAAAGCTCGAAACAAACCAAAATTACAAAGAATCAACCGACCACTCCGCAGATTTCTTTCCCTCTCTCCCCGCAAAATAATTGCCAAACCGCTCACCTTCTTATAAGACAGACCCTATGACAACAGAACCCAAAATTTTTTGTGCTATAGATACTGTTTCTCTGCCTCACGCAGAAAAAATAGCAAATGCCATGGCCGCAGAAGGTCAGGGACTAAAATTTGGTATGGAATTTATTAATACCTTTGGGCCTCAAGGCGTAAAGGGCATCAAAGAAAAATATCCTACCGCACCCATATTTATAGATTTAAAATTTCACGATATTCCAAACACTGTAAAAAGTGCAGTTTGGACTGTTTGTGAAAACTTAGACCCGGCCTATCTGAATATCCACGCATTAGGAGGAAGGGATATGATGGAAGCAGCAGTAGAAGGACGCGGAAGCAATCAATCCAAAATTCTAGCTGTCACCATTTTAACCAGCATGACGGAAACCAAGCTTGAGGATATTGGATTATGTAAAATAAATGGGGCGGGCCATAAAGAAACATTAAAAGACCAAGTTCTAAGCTTAGCAAATTTAGCCCAGGAATCTGGATTAGATGGCGTTGTGTGCTCAGCCCACGAAATAGAAGTCCTACGTAAAGAATGCGGCAAAGACTTTATCCTCATGGTACCAGGCATACGTCCCACCTATTACAAGCTCTCGGACGATCAAGAAAGAACCATGACACCGAAAGAGGCCTTGGATCTAGGGGCTACGCATCTGGTTATAGGTAGGCCTTTAACAAAATCTGCAGCAATTGGAGACATAGCCACTGCTTTAAAAATGCTTTTAGATGAAATCGCATGAAAATCATCACCCACGATAATATTTACATCCGCTCTCTCACCAAACCTGAAGCCAAAGCCGACATATGGCTCCTCCACGGGCTTGGCGAATCCAGCCTCAGCTTTCGCCATGCGTTCGATCTACTCAAAGACGAACCCTTTAATCTCTATGCCCCTGACTTTCCCGGTTTCGGCGCCAGCCCCGCCCGTGGCGATTGCCAATCTATAAAAGAGCTGACGCAAATTCTGGCTAAACTTATTCCAGCCCTTTCATCAAACCGCCCCGTCCATCTCGTCGGCCATTCTATGTCGGGCATCGTAGCCACAGAACTATGCCACCTCATGGGCAACGCAAATATGATCAAATCCCTCATCAGCATCGACGGCACCATCGTCCTTGCCCCAGAAGTCGCCCAGCGCCTCACAGCCGTCACACCCCAAACCGTCATGAAAATCTTCACCGACACATTCTTTAACTACGCCCAGGCCTTTCCGGCTCTTATGAGCTACATCGCCAGCCTTAATTTCGCCGACGCCACAACCATCTACAACTTCGCCCAGGAAACGTACGCGTACAGCGGCAAGGAAAAATCCGGCGCGCGCTACCTGGCCCTTGATCTCCCAAAGCTCTACATCTACGGGCGCCAAAGCTGGTCCGGCGACAGCGTCGCTGTCATTGAAACAAACGGCCAACCAACGCTAGGCATAGATGGCGGCCACTGGCCAATGATCGATCAGCCTGAAAAATGCTATAACTCTATACTAAGTTTCATCAGGGATACCTCTGCATGACCGAGGTCAAAATCTGCGGGATTAAAGACATCGAAAATCTTCAAGCTGCAATCACAGCCGGAGCCAGCTATATCGGTTTTGTTTTCTATCCGTCTTCACCACGCTACGTTGATCCACGTACGGCAGGCGAATTAATCAAAAATATTCCATCCGGTATTCACGCCGTCGGTCTCGTCGTTAATGCAACGGATAAAGAGATCATGGAGATTTTGGAAAAAGCACCCTTAACCATCCTCCAACTTCACGGCAATGAATCCCCAACACGTATTTCCGAAATAAAAACCAAATTTGGCTTGCCCATCATCAAATCCATCAGCGTCGAAAATGAAAGCGATCTCCAAAATCTTGCACCCCTTGAGGATGCATCTGACATCATTTTGTTCGACACAAAAGTGAAAAACGAGTTCGGCGGAACCGGTCAAACATTCGATTGGACGCTTCTCAAGAACCTTAAAATTTCGAAACGCTGGATGCTCTCCGGGGGATTAAACACCCAAAATATACAGGGTGGACTCTCCCTCTTAAAACCCGATATTGTCGACGTTTCATCAGGGGTGGAAAGCGCAAAGGGTATAAAAGACGCAGAACGGATCAAACAATTTATTGCCACAGTAAAATCAATAAGTTAAAGTGCGTCTCTCACACAGTCAAAGGATCACAGAGCTTTAAAATACCATGAGAAAAGGCGAAAAAATCAGTTCTAATACGCTACGCGCTGCCCCGAATGAATCGGGCCATTTTGGGACTTTTGGCGGTCGCTTCATCCCTGAGACTCTGATGCCTCTTATCTTGAATGTTGGTGATGCATGGAAGGCGGCAAAAAATGACCCGGCCTTCTGGGATGAATTTGACGCACTATGCAAGGATTATATCGGCCGCCCAAGTCCGCTTTATTACGCCGAAGAAACAACCAAGCACCTCGGCGGCGCAAAAATTTACTTCAAGCGCGACGAACTCAACCATACCGGCGCCCATAAAATCAATCACTGCATCGGCCAGGTTCTTCTCGCCCGCCGCATGGGCAAAACGAGAATTATCGCCGAAACCGGAGCCGGGCAGCACGGCGTCGCCACCGCCACCGTCTGCGCGCTCTTTAAAATCCCTTGCACGGTCTTCATGGGCGCCAAAGATATCGAGCGCCAAGCCCCCAACGTCTTTCGCATGAAATTACTCGGCGCGGAAGTCCGCCCCGTCAAAACTGGCTCCGCTTCCCTTAAGGACGCGATGAACGAAGCCCTGCGCGACTGGGTCACGAACGTACACGACACATACTATTTGATCGGCACCGTCGCCGGCCCGCATCCTTATCCCGAAATGGTCCGCGATTTTCAATCCGTCATCGGCAAGGAAACCCGCGAACAAATGCTGGAACGTGAAGGCCGCCTGCCGGATTCTCTGGTCGCCTGCATCGGCGGCGGCTCAAACGCCATGGGCCTTTTCCATCCCTTCCTCGATGACGCAGACGTCCAAATGTTCGGCGTCGAAGCCGGTGGCCACGGCGTTGACACCGAGCAGCACGCCGCTTCCCTAACCGGCGGAAAACCCGGCATCCTCCACGGCATGAAATCTTATTTCCTGCAAAACGAAGACGGCCAGATCCAGGAAGCGCACTCTATCTCTGCCGGTCTTGATTATCCCGGCATCGGCCCCGAACACGCCTGGCTCTTTGAACAAGGCCGCGTGAATTATGTTTCGGTCACGGATGATGAAGCCCTTGAGGCCTTCAAACTCATGGCCAAACTCGAGGGCATTATCCCCGCATTGGAACCCTCGCATGCTTTTGCTCACGTCATAAAACTTGCCCCCACACTGCCCAAAGACAATATCCTCGTTATGAATCTTTGCGGCCGCGGCGACAAAGACATTTTCACGGTGGCTGAAAAACTCGGGGTAAAACTATGAGCACGGAAACTCTTCAATACCAGGTCAAAGCCGCGCTCACCGATATAGAACCGTTCACAGTCTGCGGAATCTCAGTCCTCACCAACAATCAAAAGGCCTCCGAAGACATCAATGCCCTCTGGGAACGCTTCTTCAAAGAACAAATCGGCCAAAAAATCCCAAACAAAGAAAACAACATCATCTACGCCGTCTATTCGGATTATGAAGGCGATCACACTAAGCCTTACCGCTACACGCTCGGCCACCGGGTCACGGAATCAGAAGAATTAAATAATTTCCATCATATTGAATGCCAGGCCGGCCCTTACGCCGTCCTCAGCGCAAAAGGGAGTCAACCGCGGGCCTTGATCGAGTCATGGCGCTCCGTCTGGGAAGGCGATTTAGCACGCGCCTACCGAACCGATTTTGAACTCTACGGCCCCCGCTTTTTTGAAGAAGGCGTACACGAAATCCTTTTGCATATTGGCATCAAGGAGAATTAAGTCATGAGCCGCATAAAATCTCTTTTTTCTCAAATTAAACACCCTGCATTAATCACCTTTATTACAGCCGGAGATCCCGATAAAAACCGCAGCGTTTCGATTTTCGATACACTCCCAAACGCAGGAGCTGACTTGATCGAACTGGGTGTTCCATTCACCGACCCCATGGCTGACGGTTCTGTGATACAGGCTGCCAATACACGCGCGCTGAACGCTGACTCGAGTCTCTCTAATACACTCGAAATGGTGACCGGATTCCGTAAAAAGAACACCCATACACCCATCGTGCTTATGGGCTATACCAACCCGGTTTTTACGTACGGATATGAGCGGTTCATTTCCGATTCAATTGACGCGGGCGTCGATGGCATCATCATGGTTGACCTCCCTCCCGAAGAGTCATCGGAGTTCCAGCGCCTCGCCGCGGCAAAAGGCCTTGATTTCATCCGCCTCATCACCCCCACAACCGATGAAACGCGTCTAAAAACCATCCTGCAAGGCGCAACTGGCTTTCTTTACTACGTTTCGATCACCGGCGTGACGGGCGCCGCCAAGCCCGACCCAAGCAAAATCAAGGCCCATATCGATCAAATCCGTAAACACACCGATCTCCCCATCGCGGTCGGATTTGGCATCAAAACCCCGGAAGATGCGGCCTCCATAGGTAAAATCGCCGATGGCGTCGTTGTCGGCTCTTCCATCGTCCAAACCGTGGCCGATCACCAAAACAGCCCTGATTTAATTACAAAAATTGAAGATCAGGTCAAAAATTTATCCACCGCCCTCAAGACCCTGAGCGCTTGACTTTGACCCCCGCAAAGGACTAGATTTGCCCCTATGAATTGGCTCTCAAACCTCATCCGCCCGCGTATTCGCTCGCTTGTCGAGCAAAAAGACGTTCCTGACAACCTCTGGCAAAAATGCCCGGGCTGCGAAGGCATGCTCTTCACACGCGACCTCGAGGAAAAGCACAATGTTTGCTATCACTGCGGCCACCACCTCCGCATTCCCGTCAAGAAGCGCCTTGAAATGCTCTTCGATGGGGGTTCATACAAAAAAATCGAAGGCCCCTCTGCCCCCCTCGATCCTTTGAAATTCAAAGACCGCAAAAAATACACAGATCGCCTGAAAGAATCCCAGCAAAAAAGCGGCCATAAAGACGCCATCACGATCGCCAAAGGCACAATCGGCGGACAAAACGTGGTCATCGCCGCCTTTAATTTCAGCTTCATGGGCGGCTCTATGGGCATGGCCGTCGGCGAGGGCATCGTCAAAGCCGCCGAAGAGGCCGTCAAAACCAAATCCGCTCTAATCACGATTCCATCGTCCGGCGGCGCCCGCATGCAAGAAGGCATGCTCTCTTTGCTGCAGATGCCGCGCACAATTATCGGCGTTGAAATGGTTAAAGATGCTGGCTTGCCTTATATCGTCCTGCTCATCGACCCCACAACCGGCGGCGTCAGTGCTTCCTTTGCGATGGTCGGAGACATTCACATCGCCGAACCCGGTGCAACAATCGGCTTCGCAGGTCGCCGCGTCATCGAGGAAACAGTACGTGAAACATTGCCTGATGATTTCCAAACCGCTGAATATCTCCTCGCCCATGGCATGGTCGATATGGTCACACCGCGCGCGGAACTCCATGAAACTTTAAGCCGCATCTTGAATATCCTCATGAGCGGCAAAAAGAAAAACGGCCGCAAAAAAGCCGCGTAGATGTACGCCAGCGACCTCAAACACCCGCAGCAAACCCTCGAAGACAAACTCCACGCGCTTTATAACCTGAATCGCGGCAAACGCATGGAACTGGCTTTCCGCAAACCTTACATTGATTTGCTGCAAAAATTTGGCAACCCGCAGCAAAATCTTCCCCCTACAATTCACGTCGCCGGCACCAACGGCAAAGGCTCGACCATCACCATGCTCCGCGCCATCTACGAGGCCGCCGGCTACCTCGTTCACGCCTACACCTCGCCACACCTACACAAATTCAACGAACGCATCGTTCTCGCAGGACAAGAAATCGACGATACAACCCTCGAAAACTTGATCGATGAAGCATTACGCCTCAACGAGGGCAACGATATCACCTTCTTTGAAATCACCACTGCCATCGCCTTCGCCGCATTCTCACGCACTCCCGCCGATATCCTCCTGCTCGAAGTTGGTCTTGGCGGCCGCCTCGATTGCACCAACATCATCCCAACCGCCGCCGCAAGCATCATCACAACAATAGCGTACGACCATATGGAATTTCTGGGCGATACCCTGGAGGCCATCGCTTCTGAAAAATGTGGCATCATGAAACCCGGCACACCGGTCATAATCGGCCCGCAAAACATTGACATATCTGTATTCCAGAAATTTGCAGAATCCCAAAATTCACCCCTTTTTGCCTGTGGCTCACACTGGCGCACCGACCCTCATGCTGAGGGATTCACCTTTGAATTCCAAAACGGTCCAACCTCATACAAAAACCCAGCCCTGCCTGGCTTACACCAGATTTCCAACGCCGGATCAGTCCTGGCTGCAATCGAAATCATGCAACCGATTCGCCCCGTCAGCAGCGACCATATCCACGCCGGATTGCAAACCGCCCGCTGGCCCGGCAGGCTTCAAAACGTCACTGAAAACTTCAAAGACATAATACCAAAAGGATGGAATGTCATTTACGACGGGGGCCACAATGAAAATGCCGCCCACGCGCTCGCCACACACATACAAACCTTAAACCAAGACGTACACCTCGTCGTCGGCATGATGGCCCATAAAGACCCCGCCGCCTTTCTCAAACCCCTTCTGCCACACATCAAATCCCTCACCCTTACCGACATGCCCGGCGAACCTCACGCCCTCACTGCCTCTGATTTACAAAAATCCTTAAACACACAGGCAAAACTATCGATATCCGTAAAATCCGCCATCCAAGACATCGCCCAAAACAACCCGCCTGCACAAATTCTCATCACCGGCTCTCTCTACCTCGCCGCTCATATTCCCGCCGCCACAAAATGACCTTATTCCTGCCCTACGCCTTTCATAAATCCACGTTCAAATCCTTTCCATACTTTTGAAAAGGACGTAAACTCATGCTTATGACTGCACAAAAAATCGCGCTCGTCGATGACGATAGAAATATCCTAACCTCCGTCTCAATGGCGATAGAAGCTGAAGGTTTCGCCGTCACAACCTACAAAGACGGCGAAGAGGCCATCAACGGGCTCCTCAAAAATCTGCCCGATCTCGTAGTGCTCGACATCAAAATGCCCCGCATGGACGGCATCGAAGTCCTCACAAAGCTGCGTGAAAAATCCAATATTCCTGTGATTTTCCTGACCTCCAAGGACGACGAAGTCGATCAAGTTCTAGGCCTTCGCATGGGCGCCGACGATTACATCACCAAACCCTTTTCCCAACGCCTCCTTCTTGAACGCATCAAAACTTTGCTTCGTCGTCAAAATCTTCTGAACGGCACCAGCGAGGAAAAAGAGAGCGAAAAAATTGTCCGCGGCAGCCTTGTCATGGACGATGCCCGCCATCTCTGCACCTGGAAAGACAAGCCCGTCGACCTCACCGTCACAGAATATCTGTTAATCAAGGCCCTCGCCACACGCCCCGGCCACGTCAAAAACCGCGACCAGTTGATTGATCAGGCTTATGGTGAGAATATCTATGTAGACGACCGCACAATCGACTCACATATCAAACGCCTGAGAAAGAAATTCAAAGCCACCGATGAAGAATTCAACCACATCGAAACGCTCTACGGGGTCGGATACCGCTACAAAGAAGAATGAATCTTCTCACCGCTGGCTTAATCTGACCCACATTCTCGGCGACAAAGCGCCCGTGAAAGAAAACCTGATGCTGGCCTATTGGGGCCACCCGGAACCACGCATCACGGGCCTTACGCTTAAAATTATGGGCGTGAATGCTGCAGCACTTCTGATGCTCCTGATCGGCATCCTCTATCTCGGCCAATATCAAAACGAACTGATCAAAGCCAAGCTCGAAACCTTCGGCGCCGAAGTGCAGCTTATCTCGGCCGCAGTTTCCGAAGCCGCAATCATGGAACCTGACCGGCCAGCCTGGCAAGCCTTCGATGATAATGAGCCTCTTAAGCCCGAACTCTCAGAATCCAAGGCCCGGCAAATGGCCCACCGCTTTGGTCGCATGACAAACCGGCGAATCTATATCTTCGACCACTCCGGACAGCTCATCGCCGACTCGACAAAACTCGATGGTCCCGGCGGAAAAATCGATGTTGTAGCGCTCGACCCGCCAATTGAAAAGGATCAAGAAGGCACTCTGAAAACACTAAAAGATATGGCTGGCTGGGTCCTGAAACTCCTGCCTCAACGTCAAACATTGCCCCTTTACCGCGAAACAAATTCGCAAAATGCACAAGATTACACCGACGCGCTTTACGCCCTCAACGGCGCCAACAGCATCTCCGTCTGGCATAATCGTGCAAAAAAAATCATCCTCTCCGCGGCATCACCCGTCCGCTACAATGACGGCATAGCAGGCGCGATCCTCATGACCCGACTCGGCCATGACATCGAACAAGATATCGGCAAAGTCTGGCTAAACATCCTCGTCATTTTTGGCGGTACGCTCGTCATCACAACATTGCTCTCAATCTATCTCTCAGGCGTCATTGCGCGTCCCTTAAGACGTTTGGCAAAAGCGGCTGAAACTGTACGCGCGGGCAAGTCCGGCGCCGTAGAAATCCCTGATCTGAGCGCCCGCAACGACGAAATCGGCGAACTCTCAATCGCCCTGCGCCAAATGACCAACGCCCTATGGGAACGCATGTCCGCCATCGAGCATTTTGCTGCCGACGTTTCCCACGAGCTCAAAAACCCCCTCACCTCTCTTCGAAGTGCCGTCGAAACACTCTCCATCGTCAAAACCCCGGAAGACAAACAAAAGCTTATGGGCATCATCACGCACGATCTCGAAAGGCTAGACCGCCTGATCAGCGACATTTCCAAGGCCTCGCGCCT
Organism: uncultured Micavibrio sp.; assembly: GCA_964478225.1. Classification (GTDB taxonomy): domain Bacteria; phylum Pseudomonadota; class Alphaproteobacteria; order Micavibrionales; family Micavibrionaceae; genus CAYZHM01. The sequence continues at coordinate 305,641 of CAYZHM010000002.1, read as the reverse complement.
TGACACCGAACTCTCACGCGAAGCGCTGCAAAATGTTGATTTGAAGACTGTCTTATATCGCCTGGTTGAACGCCATAAGGATCCCCTCGAACGCAAGCAGACCGGAAATATAAAAAATCTTCAATGGTCAAACACCGCCCGCATAGAAAACCACACCCTGATTTTAATAGGGCCGGAAGACAGCAACATTACCGTCCCCGGGCGCGATACGCGCCTCACCCAGGTCTTTGAAAACCTCATAACAAACGCCCTCTCATTCTCCCCTGAAAACGGCAAAGTCATCATCTCAGTCTCACAGCGCATGCATCATGTCCTGATCACCGTCGAAGACCAAGGCCCCGGCATCCCCGAATCCAAACTTGAAACTGTCTTTGAACGCTTCTATTCCGAACGCCCGCAACACGAAGAATACGGCCAGCATTCAGGCCTCGGCCTTTCCATCTGCCGCCAAATCATCAACGCCCTCGGCGGCCGCATATCCGCTGAAAATGCCAAAGATGCAAAAGGGAACGTGACCGGCGCAAGATTTTCGATTATCCTGCCATCATTATGAACAGCAACACGCCCATCATGATCGTCACCGGACTATCCGGCGCTGGCCTGTCGTCCGTCCTCAAGAATCTCGAAGACATGGGATTTGAGGTTTTCGACAATTTCCCGCTGTCTCTCATCAAACCTTTGCTGCAAAAATCACCGCAGCAAAAACCCATCGCACTGGGCATAGACTCTCGCTCAAGGGAATTCGATCCTGCCGCAATTGTTGCTGCAGCAAAAAAGCACAAATCCAAACTGATTTTCATCACGGCCGACACTGACGTGCTCCAACGGCGCTTCAAGGAAACCCGCAGACGCCATCCGCTTGCGAGCGATAAAACCGTTACCCACGGCATCAAATCTGAACGGACGCTCTTCAAAGCAATCGAAGATGCCGCCGACATCACCATCGACACATCCGAGCTCACGGTCCACGACCTGCGCCACATCCTTGAGGGCCATTTCCGTCCCCAAAAGCAAGGCCACATGAATATCAGCCTTATGTCCTTTGGCTTCCGTCACGGCACACCCCGCGAGGCCGACATCATCTGGGATGTGCGTTTCCTCAAAAACCCGAACTGGATTAAGGACCTCAAAGACAAAACCGGCCAAGATCCCAAAGTCGGCACCTATATCAAAAAAGACCCCGGTTTTGCCCCCTTCATGAAGGGCCTAAAAGACCTCCTGGAAATGACCCTCCCGCGCTACGCTGAGGAAGGAAAACACTATTTGACCATCGCCATCGGGTGCACCGGCGGCCGCCACAGATCCGTTTATTTGGCTGAAGATCTGTCCAAGTGGTTGAAAGAAAAGGGATTTCACACAACAATCGACCACCGCGATTTACCCTGAAAATCTCAGAAAAAGCTTGCATATTTTTTACATAATTGTTAAATTTTGGTTTGTGTTAAGATTTTAACCTTAATAGACAACGAACCAATGGCTGTAGATATAAAAGATACTTACAGAACAAGTGCCGGTCTTAATAACGAATCCTCCATTCCTTACAAAAGCGGATCGGAACGCATTGTGATTGGAAAAATCGCTGTAATCAGCGATAACATCCCCACACCTCCAAAACAAAAAATTGACCCCACGGATGAAATAGTAAAAGAACAATTCGCAATCCTCGAAAAAGCAATCGAGCACGCTGTTAGCAGGCATGACGAAGAAGCAAACGCCATTACATCCATTACCGACAACTCAGAAATTCGAGCAACTCTAAACGGAGAAAGCTTTTGTATCAAAGACGCCGCAAAGATTGTTAAACCATACATCCTCAACGGCGGCTATCAGGCCAGAAGCTTTAATGCTTGCGAACAAAACGAAAAGCCGGAAGAAAAAAGAGCAGACCAAAAAGGATATAGCGCCCTTTCAGCCATCCATATTGGCTTTACGCAGCTTATAGATAAGTTTGCCCAACAAGACACAATCATGGCAAAAAACTTCTGTTCCCACTTCAGAAAAGCCCGCCGCTACCTTTTATCTTACTGGGATGAATACCCGCTGCCCTCGCTCGGTCATCTGCAATCAGGGGATATCCCCGTTATAGACAAACCAACGGCCGGCATGATCGCTTACTATTTCGATGAGTTTAAAGAACTTAAGTTTGAAGCAACATTCTCGCTTCAGGGAACAGAAACCGGACATTTTCAAATTGTTGCAGAAGGCGTCGGTGTTGTTATTGTTCAGGCTCCCAATGGTTTTACTTCAGAAATTGCCGGAGACACACTCATCATCACAGATCCGCAAGGTCAAAAGACAATTTTGCCAAACAACACGCCCGTTATTTTCGATGGATTAAACAAGAAAATCATAATCAATCCATCTGAAGAAACAATGCTGAGCTACCGCAAGATCTTAAGCGAACAAAAAACCCAGCACGAAGTCCTGGTACAACGCTCTCTAAACGAAGGAAAAAAACTCGCACAAACCCTAGACGGCGTCCCGGTACGCGTCTCCGGGAACATCGCCCTGCCCCTCGAAATCGACATTGTTAACAAATATAATGGCAACGGAATTGGCCTCCACCGCGTGGAAATCCTGCTGGAAAACCGCACTCAGGCCGTATCCGAAGATGAATTTTACGCGCTTTTCATGGAGATAGCACAAAATCTCGAGAGTGACGTTTACGATATCCGTATCGCTGATTTTGAAGGCGACAAAGAAACCAAAATGTCACTGAAAGAACAGGAAACCACAATTCGTAATCAAATGGCTGCAGTTCTGCGCGTTCGCGAATATCTCGCCAACATCGGCAGCACAAAGCGCGTCGACCTCATGTATCCCAATATCGAAAGCTCCGAGCATTTTATCGAAAAACAAAAAATGCTGGATGAAGAAGCCGGCAGACTCGGCCTGTCAGAATCGTTCAAGCTAGGTTCCATGGTTGAAATCGTCGCTCTCGCCAATGACCGTCAACTCAGTCAGACCCCCGCAAAATTTTTCTCGATCGGCACCAACGACCTGATTAACAACGCAATTGGTATAGATCGCTATGATAAAAGCCAGGAAGATCGCTACGATCCAACAAATCCCTATGTTTTAGAACTCATAATGACAACCCTAAACTATGCCAACTGGGATGACCCTGAAAATTTCCGCGCCGTCAGCATCTGCGGTAAAATGGCTTCAATACCAAAATACGTACCGCTTCTTTTAGGCATGACCGCCCGCAGCCTCTCCGTGGGCTCCGATATAATACCTGAAATCAAAGAAGTCATTCGCCGTGTCGATACAAGAGAAGCCAAAAAACTTCGTGAATCCATCCTAAACGCTCCTACACGAGCAGACCGCGAAGCATTGCTGGAGCATTATTGCACGACGCGCATCGGTTTATTGCACAAAGGAAAGTGGCTGGATCCAAACTGGCAAAGACCACAAGAAGAGTACAGTCCGTCAACCAAAGAAGCCCCGCAAGGCCCTGGCCAGGACTTAAGCCCTGCTTAAAATTATCACCCGAGGGTAGGACCGCGAGGAGCGGGCCTGCTTTGAGGGCGTATCGCCCCGCTCGCTGCTCTGGCAAACGCACTAGCCAATCTGATCGGACTCAATGGAATTTTCTTCATCAAACACACCTTTATCTATCGTTAGTACCGCATTTTCCTTCGAAACCCCGCTTCCGTCATAACCGCGGAAGATAATTTTTACCTGGGTTTCATCAGGTTCACCACTGCTTACTATTGTATACAAAACGCGTGTTTCGGTCAAATTTTCGAAGTCAATCAAAGGCTTTCTGCCGTTCATAATCGCCGTCAGATTAATCAGCTTTTTCTCAGTAATATCAGCACTTTCACTGGTATCAATCAGTGTATAATCCCCCACCGGCTCATATTCAGCTTTTTCTTCTTTATATTCAAAGATTTGCCAGCTATGCGGCACCAGCGGATTGATCCGCGAGATAAACCAAGGCTTACTGCTTTCTTCGTTGAAATTCAGACTCATACGTATATAGTAACGCGAATCGCAATGAATTCCAAAGGAGAATAGAGTATGAGCGCCAAGCCCCAGACCGTAGAAAACGACTACAAAGTAAAAGACATTTCCCTCGCCGAATGGGGCCGTAAGGAAATAGAACTAGCCGAAGCCGAAATGCCAGGCCTAATGGCAACCCGCGCCGAATATGCTGCGAAACAACCCCTCAAAGGCGCACGCATCTCTGGCTGCCTTCACATGACAATCCAGACCGCCGTCCTCATCGAAACGCTGCAAGCCCTTGGCGCAGATGTACGCTGGAGCTCCTGTAACATTTTCTCAACACAAGATCACGCCGCCGCGGCAATTGCTGCAAAAGGCACGCCCGTTTTCGCATGGAAAGGCGAAACCGAAGAAGAATATGAATGGTGTATCGAACAAACGATTAAAGGCCCCAACGGCTGGACACCCAACATGATCCTCGATGACGGCGCCGACCTGACATTGATGGTGCATGAAAAATATCCTGAACTGTTCAAGGACATCAAAGGCATTTCCGAAGAAACAACCACAGGCGTCGCGCGTCTTGCTGCAATGGCCAAAAAAGGCAAATTGCTCGCGCCCGTGATCAACGTGAATGACTCAGTTACCAAATCCAAATTCGACAACAAATACGGCTGCAAGGAATCCCTCGTTGATGCGATCCGCCGCGCAACCGACGTGATGATGGCCGGGAAAATCGCCGTTGTTGCGGGCTATGGTGATGTGGGTAAAGGTTCTGCAGAATCACTGCGCCACGCAGGATGCCGCGTCATGGTCACCGAAGTTGACCCCATCTGCGCGCTTCAGGCCGCTATGGACGGCTACGAAGTCGTCACCATGGAAGATGCAGCAAAACGCTGCGACATCTTCGTGACCGCAACAGGCAACATGGACATTATCACCGTTGACCATATGCGCGAAATGAAAGACCTCGCGATTGTCTGCAACATCGGCCACTTCGATAATGAAATCCAGGTCGAACCGATCCGCAATATGAAGTGGACTAACATCAAGCCGCAGGTCGACATGATCGAATTCCCGTCCGGCAAGCGTATCCTTCTGCTGGCGGAAGGCCGCCTCGTCAATCTGGGCTGCGCCACAGGCCACCCAAGCTTCGTGATGAGCGCGTCTTTCACCAACCAGACGCTTGCGCAGATCGAACTTTGGACCAACCACAAAAACTACGAGAAACAGGTCTATGTTCTGCCGAAACATTTGGATGAAAAAGTGGCCATGCTGCACCTCGACAAGGTCGGCGCGAAACTCTCCAAACTTTCAAAGGATCAGGCAGAATACATCGGCGTCGATGTCAAAGGCCCGTTCAAAAAAGACGAATACCGCTACTAATCTGCCGCGCGCAGATCATCAAATTCACTATGCCGTCGGAGCCATCCGGCGGCATAGCCACATATAGGCTTGACTTTCCAGCCCTTAGCGCGGGCCATGACCATAAGATCGTTCATAAACGCCCCCGCCGCTCCCTTGCCACGCAATTCCGGAGCAGCATAAACATAATCGACATACAGCACATCATCCTTCATATGGCTTTGTGCATAAACCATATGCCCCTCCACCGGGCGCTCATAGCGGCTATCTTTCTCATTGAATATAATATCGCTCATATCTCTAATATAGGGCATCAAACCGCCCTCCGCCACCCAATCCAGAAATAACCCTTGTCCTAAAGCCGCACTATTCATAAACTGACAAGTCGTGAATATTAAAAAAACCAGCAAAAACCCGTTTCACACACTCTTGAAGAATTTCGAGAACAATAATGCATCCAAAAAAGGCGAAAAATCACGCCTCGAGGCCTTCATAAACGCTTTCCCCGGGGAATATTGCGGCCTCAACAAAGACGGCTCCGTGGCTTATAGCAACGGTTTTTGCAGCCTCCTGGGCCTCTCCCGTGTCAAGTCATTCACCGATATCCAGGCCTGCCTGGAGCCCGGAGATTCTGCTGCCCTGGAAGGATTGCACGACCGCCTGATCAAACACAAAACACCGTTCACCTTACCTGTCAAAACAATCAGCGGCGCAAACCTAACAATTTCCGGCACTGTCGGGCAAGACACCGGCAAAAGCGAAAGCATCGTCGTTCTATGGCTACAAAAGCAATCTTTAGAAAAACCCGCCCAAGAACAACCACCACCCCCTCCCAATATTGAACGCCGCAACCAGGACAGCGGTGAATTGCTGCAGGTGCAAACCGCACTCAACTCAATCCCGCGCCCTCTATGGCTTCGCGATATGCAGCAAAACATCGTCTGGTGCAACACAACCTATGCTGACTATCTCGGCATGAGCGTGGGCGACATCATCACGCAGCAAAAAGAAATTGCCGCTCAAGCCCTAAAGAAAAAGACAGGCGAAGATATTCAGCCCGGCCGCACACTAGCCACCGAATCTCTGAAAAAAGGAGAAGCGCTGGAAGCCAAAGCCCATGCCGTCGTCCACGGCAAACGCATGCTCATGAAAATCTCGGAAATCCCCATGGGTCCTCTTGGAATGACCCTGGGTATCGCCTACAACATCACGCGCGAAGAAGAACTCGAAACCGAGCTGCAACGTTATCAATCTTCAAACAAAGAACTTCTCGAGCAACTCCGCAGCGCCATCGCCATCTTCACCGCCGACGAAAAGCTCGAATTCTATAACTCCGCCTTTTCACAACTATGGGGGCTGGATGCCGGTTGGCTCAACAAAAGCCCCACACTCGGCGAAATCATGGAAAAACTGCGTGAAACACGCCGCCTTCCGGAACAATCGGATTTCCGCCGCTTCAAGCAAAGCTGGCTGAGCATGTTCACCGGCCTCATCGAACCGCACGAAGACATGCTCTTCCTGCCGGATGGCTCAACCTACCGCATGCTGGTCATCCCGCATTCCATGGGCGGCCTGATGATGAATTTTGAGGACGCCACATCAAGGCTCGCCCTTGAATCCTCCTACAACACACTCGTCGCCGTACAAAAAGAAACTCTCGACAACTTGGCCGAAGGCGTCGCCGTGTATGGCGGCGATGGCCGCTTGAAACTTTGGAATCCTGCATTCGCCCGTCTCTGGGATCTCCACCCCGAAACACTGGAAGGCGAGCCTCATATCTCAAAAATCGTCGATAAAATGAAGGGGTTTTTTGACCCCGGCCAATGGACAAAAATCAAGGACCTTCTCATGAAAACCGCGCTGGAGCGCATGATGCATGACGGACGCCTCGAACGTGAAAACGACACTCTTTTGGAATATTCCACAATGCCTTTGCCCGATGGCGGCGTCCTCATCAGCTACGCCGATATCACAGACACCGTGCGCGTGGAAAATGCTTTGCGCGAAAAAAATGCTGCGCTCGAAGCCGCAGAACGCCTCAAAATGGACTTCCTCGCCAACGTCTCCTATCAGCTCCGAACACCCCTAAACGCCATCATCGGCTTTAACGAAATCCTCGATCAGGAATATTTCGGGCCTCTGAACAAGCGCCAGAAAGAATACACCCGCGACATGAAAGAGGCCAGCGAACGCCTGGTTTCCCTCATCAACGACATTCTTGACCTCTCCACACTCGAGGCCGGCTACATGACCATGAGCTTCGAAGACATCAAGATCTACGACACAATGCAGGCCGTCTTCGAGCTCATGAATGACTGGGCAAGAAAAGAGAAAATCGAAATCAAAATGACCTGCCCCAAAAACATCGGCACTCTGCATGCCGACGAAAAACGTATCAAACAAGCCCTCGTCAACGTCATCCGCAACGCCATCACCTTCACACCAGCAGGCGGTGAAATCGAACTCAAAGCAAGCAAAAGCAAAGACGGCATCAAAATCTCAGTCCACGATACGGGGATCGGCATCACCGAAGAAGACCGCCTGCGCATTTTTGAGCCTTTCGAGAGAGCCGGCAGCGGCGCCGACCGTGCCCGTTTAAGCCGCAGCGGCGCCGGCCTCGGCCTATCACTTGTCCGCAACATAACGCACCTTCACGGCGGCAATGTCGAACTGGAAAGCGAAAAAGGCAAAGGCACAACCGTTACTCTCTTCTTCCCCTTCCTCTCCACCAAAACCGACCTCAAACTGCCCATCAAGCCAAAAACCTAAGGCAAAAAACAACAAAGAAATATTCAAAGAGAAATGTGGCGAGAACAAAGCGTTTCGAGAACCGGAAGCGTAAACGTATATCTGATACGTGCGAACCGGAAGCGCAGAAACGCTTTGTTCGCAGCCCATTTATCGAAGAATAATTAAAGGAAGCATTCGGCCCAGGTGTCAGTCCCACCCTCAGGCTTCTTCTTGCCCTTGATCACGATCTCGCCTTGATCAACCTTGGTTTTGCAGGAAAACACCGGAACCAGCGTACGAATGGTCAATGTCAGCTTACGCTCGGGCAAAAACGGGCCGTAGGAGCAAAACTCCGCCACGTCCGCAGGCGCACCCTTATCATCTTTGGCCCCTGCTTCGCCAAGCCTGAAATTAGAACGGTGGCGCGCCCGGATCCCGTCAGGCCGCGTATAGTAATCTGTCTGGAAACTGCCGGTCACGGTGTAAGCGGCTTCATTGCGGACATTGAAGCAAATGGGTTCGGAAACAATATCAAGATTCTCATTCTGGGCCCACGCCGGAGCGCAGAAAATCGTAAGAAATGCTATGAACGGTAATCTGAATCTCATATATTCATTTTACCAAATCTATCACGCGATTGATACGAACAAACATTGTGCAAAGCGAAAGACGCATGCCGGAAACGATTACAAAAAACGAGCAAGAAACCCAAGAATTTGCTCAAAAAATCTCAAAATCCCTTAAAAAAGGTGATGTTTTATGCTTATACGGCAACTTAGGTGCAGGAAAGACTGTTTTTGCCCGTGAAATCATTCGTTTTTTGACAAAAACCCCTGATTTAGATGTGCCAAGCCCCACTTTTACGCTTATACAAACCTATGAAACACCCGATTATGTGATATCGCATTTCGATCTATATCGCCTCAATAATCCCGAAGAAATCTTCGAGCTTGGGTGGGAGGATGCCTTGCAAGACGGAATCGCCTTAATCGAATGGCCGGACAAAGCAGGCCCGTTTTTACCAAGCACTCACAAGCGCATTGATATCGAAACCATCGCTGAAAATTCCCACTCCCGCAAAATCACCCTATCGGAAAAATCATGATCCCAGACAAAGCATTCATCCTCGCCGCCGGTCATGGCAAACGTATGCGACCCCTCACCGAACGTACACCCAAGCCCTTGGTTGAAGTCCATGGTAGACCGATTCTGGACCACACTTTGTCACATCTGCAACGTATCGGCGCGAAAGAGGTAATTATCAATGCCCACCACCTCGCGCCCCAGATTCAAGACTGGGCAAAGACCCGCAGCTCCTCAAAAACAAAAATCTACTGCATCACTGAACCAGAATTGCTCGATACAGGGGGCGGCGTTGTTAACGCATTGAATCATTTTGATGATACACCGTTTTATGTCATTGCCGGTGACGCATTTTGGATTGATGCACCAGGCCAAAATACACTCACGCACCTTGCACAAAATTGGCGCGATACCATGGACATACTTATGATACTGCAAGACATAAAAACCATGACGTTAACCACAGGAATCGGTGATTATGATCTTCAAGAGGACGGATGCGCCGTGCGATCAATGACCCAATCTGGCACAGCCATGTTCACAAACGTACGGATCAACCACCCCCGCATTTTCAAAGACCGCAAACCTGTGCCTTTTTCCTTTCTTGAGATTATGGACAATTGCGAAAAGAACAAAACTCTTTATGGCCTGATGAACAAAGGCACATGGCACCACATCAGCACACCCCAAGATCTCGAACGCGTGAACGAGCAAAAAGAAGAATGAGCATACCGCCTTCTCATATTTACAACATCCCCGCAGGCGTTCCTTTCGCCAAAGCGCTCGCGGCGCAAATTTTACTCGAAACCAAAAATGATCCCGCCCTTCTTGCGGCATACCGAATTTTCCTGCCGTCCCGCCGCGCTTGCCGCAACTTAAGAGAGGCCTTTTTGGTTGAAACCGCTGGTCGCCCGCTGCTTTTGCCCCATATGCAGTCGCTGGGCGACGTCGACGAAGAGGAACTCATTTTCGCCGATTTACCAGAATTGCTCAATATCCCTCCAGCCCTTCCTCCAATGAAGCGCCGCTTTTTGCTCGCAAAACTGATCGAGTCCCGACCGGATTACCATGGAAAACCGGATCAAGCGCTCGCGCTTGCCATAGCCCTCGGCCAACTTATGGATCATATCTACACCGAAAATCTCAACATCAAAGATCTCGACAAGCTGGTGCCGGATGAATTCGCCAGCCATTGGCAGATCACCCTCGATTTCCTTAAAATCATCAGCGAATACTGGCCAAAAATCTTAAGCGAACATGGCGCCATCGATGAAGCCGATCGCCGCAACAGGTTAACGCTCGCCTTGGCAAATCATCTTGAAAAAGCGCAGCCCGCAGCACCCATAATCGCCGCCGGTTCAACAGGCTCCATCCCGGCAACGGCCCGCCTTCTCGAAGTTATTGCCGGCTTGCCGCAAGGCCGCCTGGTTCTCCCCGGCCTCGACGAAACCATCGACGATGAAAGCTGGGAATCCCTTGAAGATCACCATCCTCAATTCGGTCTAAAAAACCTGCTCTCCAAACTCAAGATAGACCGAAACAGTGTCCAAACATGGCACATGGCACATCAAGAGCGTCCCATTAATCAATCTCGGCGTCTCCTGGCAACGGAAATTATGCGTCCCGCAGCAACGACCCAACAATGGCAAAACCTTGCAGACAACACCGATAAGCGCAACAAACTCGAGGCCGCATTCAATCATCTGGATCTCATTGAATGTGAGCACGACCATCAAGAAGCACAAACCATCGCAATATTGCTACGCGAAATCCTCGAGGATCCAAATAAAACCGCTGTCTTGATTACACCGGATCGCAATCTGGCGCGCCGCGTACGCGCTTCCATGCGGCGCTGGAACATCGAACTTGACGACTCCGCCGGAGAACCCCTAAGCAACACACCCACCGGACGTTTCTTAAAAGCCTCTCTTGAGGCCCTCATTTCCGATTTTTCACCCGTTGCCCTTCTAAGCTTGCTCAAGCAACCCCATCTGAAAAACTTCGCATCCAAAGAAACCCTGCACCATCTCGATATCGCCCTACGCGGCCCCAAACCACCAAACGGACTGGACGGCATAAAACAAAGACTGCACACAGATCCCAAATCTTTGGCCTTAATCGAGAAGTTGCAAAAACTTGCTCCAAGCCCGCAGCAAACGGCCTCTTTAAAGAAACACATCGCGGCTCATTTAAAATTCGCAGAAAACCTGACCGGCACTGATCTTTGGCAAAATGAAGGCGGCGAAGCCGCCGCGGCATTTTTTGCAGAATTACTAAGCCACGCGGATCTCATAACAACACTAACCCCTGCGCAATATCTCGCAATCATCGACACCTTGATGCAAACCATAACCGTGCGCCCCGCTTACGGCACACATCCGCGCTTGCATATCCTTGGCCAGCTCGAGGCCCGCATGATCAATGCTGATCGTGTAATCCTGGCTGGCCTCAACGAGGGAATATGGCCACCCGATCCCGGCCATGATCCGTGGATGTCCCGCCCCATGCGTACAAAATTCGGCCTGCCCAGTCCGGAGCGCTCAATTGGTCTCGCCGCCCACGATTTTGTTCAAGGTTTTTGCGCCCCCGAAGTCATCCTCACGCGCAGCAAACGCTCCGCCGGCACACCAACAATTCCCGCCCGTTGGCTGCAAAGATTAAACGCCATTCTTGATGTCATTCACATAAAAGAGTTCAGAGCCAATAAAAATCCCGCCCTGCTTTGGGCAAAATCAATGGATCAAAACCCGAGTCAAAACGGACGCACCGAACCAATAGCTCGGCCCGCTCCAACCCCTCCTGCACCGTCACGACCCACCCAACTTCCGGTCACAAAAATCGAAACCTGGCTCAAAGATCCCTATGCAATCTACGCCCGTTATATTTTGGGTCTAAAAAAACTAAACACCCTGGAAGAGTTGCCGGACACCGCTTTCAAGGGAGGTGTATTACACACGATTTTGGAACGCTTCGTCGCGCAACATCAAAACACCTGTATAAAAACCAATTGGGGCAATCTTTATGACAAAATTCATGAAGACGCAAAATCAGTGCTGCAAGAGACAGAAACCGACCCTGCGCTCTGGCAATTTTGGTGGCCCAGATTTGCGCGTCTCGCTTCATGGTTCTTAGATCATCAATCACAATGGCAAATGACATATTCCCCCCTTCAGTTGGAAGCCAAAGGCTCCATCCAAATCGGCAACTTTACCCTCACCGGCGTCGCCGACCGCATTGACCAAAACAAATCCAACGGCGCGGCAATCATCGACTACAAATCCGCTGGCTCTTACACTCAAAAATCTATCGCAAACGGTCAAAATCCTCAGCTCGCGCTCGAGGCCATGATGCTGGCCGCAGGAGGGTTCGAAAACACCCCCGCCCTGGAACCCGAAACCCTCGTTTATCTCGTGCTCAACGGCACAGGCGATGGCGGCAAAGCAATCACATACGACAAAGACATCCCCGAACTCATCGAAAACACTCGGACATCTCTTTCCCGTCTGATCACGGTCTTTGCTGATGAAACCACACCCTACCACTCAATTCCAAATCCAGCCAACGCCCCGCGTTTCAGCGACTACACCCACCTCGCACGCATAGGCGAATGGGGCGTAGTCGGCGATGATGAGCCCTTGGAGGACGCCGCATGAGCTCCTCCGTTCCTAAAATCAGCCTTGGCGCGGAACGCCCGCAAGACCCCAACGTCGTCCAGCGCCGAGCGGCCGACCCTTCAACATCAGCCTGGGTCAGCGCATCCGCAGGCACAGGCAAAACCAAAGTCCTCACAGACCGCGTCCTACGCCTTTTGCTCCCGCGCGAAGACGGATCGCCAGGCACCCCCGCATCAAAAATTCTATGCCTCACCTTTACCAAAGCCGCCGCCAATGAAATGCGCCTGCGCCTTTCTAAAACCCTCTCGGAATGGGCCGCTTGCGATGATCTCAACCTCACCAATACGCTGCAAAAGCTGATCGGGCGCACACCAAAATCAACGGAAATAATTGCAGCACGTAAATTATTCGCCGAAACAACGGACGTCCCTGGCGGCCTTAAAATCATGACTGTCCACTCTTTCTGCCAATCCGTCCTTGGACGCTTCCCCCTCGAAGCCGGGATCGCCCCGAATTTCGCCGCTCTCGACGAAAGCGCAGCCCGCTCACTTCTAAGCACCGCAAAAACCCAAACTCTCTCCACGATTAAAAAACCAGGCTCTGATCCCGCCTTATCACAAGCTCTCGACCATATTGCTGAATATGTGAATGAGGATGATTTTTCCATTCTCCTCAAATCCATCGCCAGCGAACGCCGACAACTTAGCATCATCCTCAAAAAGAATTTCGGCTTGGATGGCCTTTATGAAGCCCTACGTAAGGCTCTGAATATTCCGGCCGGCCAAACACCAGACAATCTTCTCGCCATCGCCTGCAAGGATACCTCGTTCGATAAAGAAGGGCTGTTGTCAGCCTGCCGCACCCTCCTCGAAGGCAGTGAAAGCTCAGACCAACCACGCGGCGCAACTATTGCCGCCTTCCTGGAAAAAAGCGTACAGGAACGTACGGCCTTTTACCCGCAGTATAAATCGGCATTCCTGACCGAAAAACAAACCATCCGCGCCGCCCTCATCACAAAACCAGCGCAAAAATCCAATCCCGCGGCCTTGGACACTTTGCAAACCGAAGCCCTTCGCATCCTCCAGCTTGAAGAAACCCTGAACGCCGCCCGTTGCGCGCTCCTGACCCGTGATCTGCTCATGCTCGCCAACGCCATCCTCGAGACCTACACAACGCTCAAAGCCAACCAGAACGCTCTCGATTTCGATGATCTCATCAACAAAACCCTCGACCTCATGGAAGCCAGCGCCAATTCCGCAAGTTGGGTCCTCTATAAGCTCGATCAAGGCCTCGACCACATCCTCGTTGACGAAGCGCAAGACACCAACCCGGAACAATGGGAAATCGTCAAAATCCTGTGTGAAGAGTTTTTTGCAGGTGAAAACGCCGCAGAAGCCGAACGCACACTCTTCACCGTCGGCGATGAAAAGCAATCGATTTATAGTTTCCAGCGCGCTTCTCCTGAAAAATTTGCCGCCATGCACGGTTATTTCGAACAAAAAATTAAAGAAGCTGGCAAAAAATGGGATACCGTCCCCATTAGCACATCTTTCCGCTCAACCCATAGCGTTCTACAAGCCGTTGATGCCGTATTCTCCATCGACGCCTTGCGTTCTGGCGTCTCTCATTCACCCGTCAGCCATTCCCCGGCCCATGAACGCGGACATCAGCAAGGAATTGTCGAACTTTGGCCGCTTTGTGAAACACAAGACGCCCCCCAGGAATCGGATAATTTCTGGGAACCCCCAACCACCATCAGCACACAACAAACCAGCACATCCTTACTCTGCGAGCAAATAACGACCCGCATCGAAAACTGGCTGCAAAGCGGCGAGATTCTGGCCTCCCACAATCGCCCCATCCGCCCCGGAGACATCATGATCCTTGTCCGCACCCGCAGCGCACTGGTCAGCCAACTCTCACGATCTCTGAAAAACCGCAATATCCCTGTCGGCGGCCTTGATCGAATTCTGCTCAGCAATGAAATCGTTATTCAAGATCTCTTGGCCTGCGCCGAATTCGCGCTCCTCCTCACAGACGACCTCACCCTCGCCTGCATTTTAAAATCCCCCATGATTGGCTTAACAGAGGAAGAGTTGTTCGCCCTGGCCCATGGCCGCGAAACCTCCCTATGGCAAGCCTTGCAACAAAGCCCCCATACAGAGATCACAACTTACCTGAAAAACCTGATCGCATATTCAACCACTCTTCGCCCCTATGATTTTCTCTGTTCTTTGCTCTACGAACCATGCCCGGCAAACGGCATAAGTGGGCTGCAATCCATTCAAATCCGCCTGGGTGAAGACACAATCGACCCTATTCTCGAACTTCTCGATCTTGCTCTAAATTTCGAGAAAGACTCTGGCGGCCACTTGCAGCAATTTGTGCAGCAAATGCGCAATGAGGCCGTCGAAATCAAACGCGAGCAAGAAGATGCCGGAAACCATGTCCGCATCCTCACAATCCACGGTGCAAAAGGCCTTCAGGCCCCAATCGTCATCATGCCCGACACAATCCGTTCACCCGGCTCTGGCGGCTCAAAACCAGACTCCAAAATCCTCTGGCCGGAAAAAATTGAAACCATTGATCTTCCCTTATGGATACCCCGCAAAGACATGGAATGCGCATCCTATACCCAAGCCGCCTCCCTCATGAAACAACGCGAGGAAGAGGAATATCGCCGCCTCCTCTATGTCGCCATGACCCGCGCCGAAGACAGGTTGTATGTCTGCGGTCAAACCGGAAAGAAAAAACCCAGAGATGAAAGCTGGTATTTCTACGTGCAGCAAGGCCTGGAGCTGACTGGGGCAAAAACCTTGAAGGACGGCACGCTCCGGCTCGATAACCCGCAAATCCGCGATCCCGACCGCAGCGCCAGCAATAAAACCATCGCCGCCGATCCTATCCCTCTCCCGGCATGGCTCTACAAACCAGCCCCGACGGAACCTCATCCACCACGCCCCCTCATGCCATCCCGCCCCTCTGGCGTAGAAAACCCGGTCCTTTCGCCCCTGCAAAAATCGGACGAATACAGGTTCTACCGCGGCAATATAACACACAAAATTTTACAATTTTTACCCGAAACACCGCAGCAAAATCGCAGCAAAACTATACAAAACTTTATTGCAAAGTCTGCCAGCGACCTCCCCGAAAAGGTGCAGCATTCCATCACTCAGGAAATTGAAGCCATCATGAAACACCCTGATTTCGCGCCTATATTCGGACCTGGCTCCAAAGGTGAAGTCCCCATAACGGGGCTCACAGATGATGGCCGCGTCATCAGCGGCCAAATCGACCGCCTCTTCATCACCGAAAGCGAAATCCTCATTATTGACTACAAAACCAACCGGCCGCCACCCACAAACCCCAAGGACGTCCCGCAAATCTATATCAACCAGCTCCGCGCCTACCGCGACATATTGGCCAAAATCTATCCATCCCACACGATAAAATGCGCGTTACTGTGGACAGACGGCCCAAATCTCATGCCGATCTCTTTTGACTCATGAAAGAATCGGGCAGCCTAACCCTTGATCAAGGCAAAATCCGCCCCAAATCACTAACAGCGGACTTATTCCCCTGCGCAGGCAAACCCCTCGCTCAAACGGAAAAACCACCCGCACACAATTCCACCCCAATCCCCACGGGCAACCCCCACAGGTTTTGGATTATGTAAAATATATAGGAGTAAATCATGAGCGCACTCGCAGTCAACGACGACACTTTCGAAACCGAAGTCCTAAAGGCCGATGGCCCCGTATTGGTTGATTTTTGGGCGGAATGGTGCGGCCCCTGCAAAATGCTCTCCCCGCTCGTTGACCAGCTTGCCGGCGAAATGGCGGGTAAAGTAAAGGTCGTTAAAATCAATATCGAGGACGCCCCCGAAGCCCCAACCAAATACGGCGTGCGCGGCATCCCAACCCTGATGATCTTCAAAAACGGCGAACTTTCAGCTACCCGCGTCGGCGGCATGCCCAAAGACCAGCTCACCAAATGGGTCGAAGAGCAGGTTTAAATACACCAGCGCACTAAATTTCTTTTTAAAAATTCAAAGAGAAATGAGTCGAAGAATTTAGCGCATTAAATTTCTTTCCTCCACAAGGCAAACGAGTTGAGCCGCGCGCAGCGTATAAAAATACGTGAGCACGGCGAAACGACGTTTAACGATGTGGGGAATGAAATTTAAAAGCTAAGGCCAGATTTGGATGGGCGTTCCGTCATCAACAAGAGACCAGATTTCCTCAATCTCGTCATTCGTAACCGCAATACATCCATCCGTCCAATCTTTTTGCCTGTGCGTCGGCGCAATCCATTCCTTACCGTTTGGCAAGCCATGGATCATAATCAACCCGCCTGGCGAAACCCCAAATTTCTCCGCATTGCTCCAATCTTCATCATTGGGATAGGAGATCTTTAAGGAAAGATGATAATTGCTGTTGGGATTGCGTTTCTCAATATAGTAACGGCCCTCGGGTGTCTTTTTATCGCCTTCGCGGCGTTTGTGCCCAATCGGATTTTTCCCCAGCGCCACTTTATAAACCTTTAGAGGACGCCCATCAGGCCCGTTTAAAATCAGTAAACGCTGCCCCTTATAGACATTAATCATGCTGGCTTTGCTTGTCGCCATCGCTGGCGAAACAGCAAAAACCATCAACAAAAGCGTGAAAAGAATCTCCCTCATGAAGAAATTTTACTGCGAAACCAAAAACAAAAAAAGAGCCGTCCTAAAACCATTCAAAGAGAAATGAGCCGAAAGTAAAACGCTTTGCTGGCAGACCATTTATCGAAGAATATCTATTTAGTGATCTCTGAAGACAGCACCATAATCATCTGCCGGCCTTCCAGCTTCGGATGCAACTCAACCTTAGAAATATCGGAAAGCTCTTCCAGCATGCGCTTCAGTAAATTCAGCCCAATCTCTTGGTGCGCCATCTCACGTCCACGAAAACGCATCGAAACTTTGACCTTGTCGCCGCTCTCAAGGAAACGACGTGCGCTGCGCATCTTGACTTCATAGTCATGCTTCTCCGTCGTAGGACGGATCTTGATTTCTTTTACATCGACAGTTTTCTGATTCTTACGGGCTTCAGCAGCTTTTTTCTGCTGCTCGTACTTATACTTGCCGTAATCGAGAATCTTGCATACCGGCGGGGTTGCATTCGGCGACACTTCCACAAGATCCAATCCAGCCTCATCAGCTAAAATCTGCGCCTGCGCCGGTGTCATCACACCTTTCATTTCCCCGTTTTCATCAACAACGCGAATTTCCTTCGCGAGAATTTTCTCATTAATACGTGGGCCGTCATCTTTCGTAGGCTTAGGGCCCGGTTTAGGTGGTCTGCTAATGGTGGTCTCCTATAGTTGTTAACCTTTAAAACAATTCTAACATTTGAAAGCTAGGGGATTATTAATACGGCGCTTTGCATTGCTTTGCAAGGACTTCTACATCATTCAACTTAATCATTACAAATGGTTTTCAAAAACAGCCAACGCCTATAATTATTGCACCCACATACTCATGTGTAATATAAGAAAAAAATAATCAAGAACGAGAGATTAAAAATTATGAAAATTATACATTTGCCGACAAGACTTCTGAAGCAATTCAATACTCTCACTCTAATGACGGTATGCTTCGGACTACTAGGATGCGCGACATTTAAACAAGAAGAACTAAACTCAAACACTGAACTCAAAAGCAACAGCGCTGTTCTGCTGGTTGGGCTGGTAGGACAACGTAAGGTAGACTACCTGCAACTCTGCCACTCCAGCATCCCTTGTTTAAACTACAGATTCCCGGCAACAACCAATGATGTAATCGCTATGCCTATGGAAACAGGACTCAGCAACCTTCATCTTTCAACTGTAACGTACGGCGATCACCCTGCATTTTATGATCCATGGGGCAACAGCAACGGATATTTTGGCGTCGATAGTAAAAAAATAGACATCACCAATACAGGTGTAACATATTACATGACGCTCAACACAGATACGCGGCAAACCTCGTATCAAATCGAGCCTCAGCTCATACAAATCGCTAAAAATAAATATGGAAGTAAGTTAATGTCGCTTCCAGCAAGAAATTTCAGCTGGCATTAACCTAAAACGGCGCCTGACAATCTTGCTGCAATGCCTCTATCGCCTCGGTGAGGTTTTGTATGTCCTGCTTATCAGAACCCAAACGCCGGATCGCCACAGTTCGTTCCTCGGCCTCACGAGCCCCAACAACAAACAAAACCGGGACTTTCGCTAAAGAATGCTCTCGAACCTTATAATTAATCTTCTCATTGCGCAAATCTGTCTCCGCCCGTAAGCCTTTAGATTTCAAAGAAGCACAAATCTCCTCAGCATACCCAGCAAAATCGCTCGTAATCGGCGCAATCACACACTGCACGGGCGCGAGCCATAAGGGCATCTTGCCGCCGTAATTCTCAATCAAAATCCCGATAAACCGCTCCAAGGATCCCAAAATCGCCCGGTGCAACATCACAGGCCGATGCTTAGCACCGTCTTCACCGATATAATGGGAATCCAGCCGCTCCGGCAAAACGAAATCCAATTGCAACGTCCCGCACTGCCAACTGCGTCCTATCGCATCCTTGATATGAAATTCAATCTTCGGCCCGTAAAACGCGCCCTCACCCGGCAATTCTTCAAACCCCAGCCCTGCAGCATTCAGCGCGTCACGCAATCCCTGCTCGGCCTTGTCCCAGGTCTCATCCGTCCCCGCCTTGTTTTCAGGCCGCAGCGCCAGCTTCACATTCAAATCCGTAAAGCCTAGATCTTTGTAAACCGCCTGCAGCAATTCGCAAAACGCTATCGATTCCTGTGTAATTTGCTGCGGCGTGCAAAAGATATGCGCATCATCTTGCGTCATCTGCCGCACCCGCATCAATCCATGCAGCGCGCCATGCGCTTCGTTGCGGTGACAGCATCCAAACTCCGCCATACGAATGGGAAGGTCGCGGTAGGATTTAATACCCTGGTTGAAAATCTGCACGTGCGCCGGGCAATTCATAGGCTTCAGCGCCATCAACTTCTCAAACTCACCCTTAAACACTGGCCCATCTTCATCCGTACTCGGCACCTGATCCGGCACCACAAACATATTCTCGCGAAACTTACCCCAGTGCCCTGATTTCTCCCAAAGCTTGTTATCAATAAGCTGCGGCGTCTTCACCTCAACATAGTCCGAAGCCTGCAAGCGGCGGCGAATATACCCCTCCATCTGGTTGTAAATGACATAGCCCTTCGGATGCCAGAAGACGCTCCCTTGCGCCTCCTGCTGAAAATGGAACAAATCCATCTCCTGGCCCAATTTACGGTGATCGCGCTTCTCCGCCTCTTCCAGCATATGCAAATAGGCATCCAATTCCTTCTGGTCCCGCCACGCCGTCCCATAAATCCGCGTCAGCATCGCCTTGTTTGAATCCCCACGCCAATAGGCCCCGGCAACTTTCAGAAGTTTAAACGCCCCTCCAACATACCGGGTAGTCGGCATATGCGGGCCCCGGCAAAGATCAAGCCACTGACCTTGACGGTAAATCTTGATCTCTTCACTCGCTGGCAAATCCTCAATAATCTCGGCCTTGTAATATTCGCCCTTGTCTTTGAAATATTTGATCGCCTCATTGCGGTCCCAAACCTCGCGCACAAACGCATCGCCGCGCTCGACAATCTGCCGCATTTTCTTTTCAATCTTCTCCAAATCTTCCGTTGAAAAAGGTTCATTGCGCGCAAAATCATAGAAAAACCCGTTCTCGATATTCGGCCCGATCGTCACCTGCGTCCCGGGAAACAATTCCTGCACCGCTTCCGCCATCACATGCGCACAATCATGCCGGATCATCTCCAGCGAAACATCGCTCGGATCATCGCGTTTGACCAATGCAATCGAGACATTCTCTGTAATCGGCAGCGATAAATCACTTAAAACCCCATCAATTTTGACGGCAATACAGGCCTTGGCCAATGATTTGGAAATGCTCTCGGCAATCTCCATACCCGTTACCCCCGGCGCATAAGTCCGAACAGCCCCATCCGGCAAAGTAATTTCAATCTGCTTTTCTGCTGTTTTTGTCATAGAGCGCTAGATTAACGCTCAGTGAAGGCTACGTCCAGCGTTTTAATGAATGGCTTCAGAAGATACTGCAGCACGGTTTTCTTACCCGTAATAATATCAACGCTGGCCTGCATCCCGATAATAATGTCATATTCTTTGCCGCGCCGTTTCAGCTTGTTTTCCTGCGTTAACAAACGAACCCGGTAAAACGTATTGCCCTTCTCATCCGTAATCGTATCGGCCGACACATCCGTCACCTCAGCCTTCAATCCGCCATAAATTGAGAAATCATAGGACGTAATTTTCACCACCGCCTTCAAGCCGGGGTGAATAAAGGCCCTGTCAGACGGACGGATTTTCGCTTCAATAATCAACTGATCATCAAGGGGAACAATTTTAATAATGTCATCGCCAGGCCGAACAACCCCGCCAACGGTCTTAATATTAATTTCCTGAATTTTCCCTTTAACAGGCGACACCAACTCTGTCCGTTCCTTGCGCTGCGTCAATGCCCCAAGTGTTTCCTTGACCTCATTCATCTCAATAAGCTTGGCCGACAACTCTGTCTGTGCTTGTGCTTTGGCTGAAGATTCAATTTCATTAACACGTGCCCGCACCTCGTTCACAGCACCCTGCGCTTGCCGCAAACTGGATTGCGCACCATTCAAATCAGACTTGGCCTGGTTGATACGCTGATCAAGCTGTATAAGCTCCATACGCGGCGCCGTTCCACGCTCCACCAACGGCGCAATCATCGAACGTTCTTGCTTGATCAAATCAATGCTGTTTTGCGCATCATTCACACGCGTCTGCCATCCACGCACTTCCTGACTGCGCTGCGCCAATTGTTGCTCCAAGACACTTGTCTGATTGCTGAGCTGTAATCGGTTGGCACGAAATGTATTCAATTCCTCAGTCACACTCTGCGGCGCACCCTTCATCACCTCATCAGGAAACACAGGCGCCATCTTGCCTTCTGCTTCGGCCTGCAACCGCGTAATCGCGGCAAGCAACCCATAATAACGCGCATTCCGGGAACCCAAATCCGAAGACGCCTGAATATCGCTGAGGCGCATCAAAACCTGGCCTCTTTCAACCTCCTGCCCTTCTTTAACGAGAAATTCTTCAACTGTTCCTGCTTCAAGGGTCTGCACAACCTGAACGTCCTGCGAGGGCACGACCTCGCCCTGGCCGCGAGCAATCTCGTCCAACTCCGCCATCATAGACCAGCCAATGAACAAAGCAAAAAACCCGCAAATAACCAAAAGCAAAATATGCTTTGATAAAGGCAAATCATCATCCGTGTCAAAAATTCGCAGCAAATTGGCGCGCAAAATATCCAACCGTTCACGATTCCAACTTTCATGCATTTTCTTGAAATCATTACCCTCTTCGCCCTTATGCCGCGAACTCGCAGCAGATTTTTGCTGCTTGGGCGCTGTCTCAACATTCTTAGAAGGCGCCTTTTTCTCAGGAACTCCTGGCGCATATTTCTTTGCTGCGTCTGAAAGCTCCTGAGCCTCGTCTTCTTTTTGTTTATCTTTGCGTGATCCAAACATCGCCTTAAACCTTCGTATTTTCTGCAGCAGTTCCATATTGGCGCGCCTGCAACTTTGCAATAACTTCTTCCTTCGGCCCAAATGCAATCAAACGGCCGCGATCAATCAGAATAATCTTATCAACAATATCCAACATCGCCCCTTTGTGCGTAATCAAAATCGTCGTCTTGGATTGCGTAATGGCAGCAAGGCGTGTACGCAATCTGTTTTCCGAAGCCGGGTCCATCGACGCTGTCGGCTCATCCAAAATCAAAATCGGTGGATCATATAAAAGAGCCCGTGCGATCGCAACGGCCTGTCTTTGACCACCCGATAACGCCTCACCGCGCTCACCCACCTGCGTATCAAGCCCCGCTTGTGAATCTCTCAAAAATTCCATGACCCCGGCAAGTTCCGCCGCCCGCAAAACAGATCTATCAGGAGCCGTTTCATGCCCCATCGTAATATTCTCGCGAACAGACCCATAAAACAAATGCGGCGATTGCTGTACCGCTCCAATATTGCGGCGCAAATCTCCAGGCGCAATCTGCCGAACATCCGTCCCATCCACCTGCACAGATCCACTGGCCGGTTGATATAAATTGAGCAACAACCTCTCAATCGTTGTTTTACCTGATCCAACCGCGCCAATAATCCCTACACGGTCCTGCGGCTCAATCATAAAATTGATATTGTTCAATACTGCCGCGGTCTGGCCCGGATAATTAAAAATAACATCCCGAAACTCAACGCGCCCATCCATATGCGGCATCGACACAAAATGTTTTCCTTTTGGCCGCTCTACGGGGCGCTTCATCAATTCATCCAAATGCTCCAAAGATTGTTTCGACTGGTTATACCGCGTCAATAATCCGGCGACCTGCGCCAACGGCGCCATCGCACGACCTGACAAAATCACACATGCGATCAATCCGCCCATCGTCAAACTGTTTGCTGCAATCATATAAACGCCGACCACAACAATAAACACACTGACAAGCTGCTGAATAAATACTGTTAAATTCTGTGCCAACATTGAAATCGCCTTGGCTTTCACCGATGTCTTTGATGATTTCTCTGATAACTCTTCCCACCGACGTTGCATATTGCCTTCCGCCGCCTGTACCTTAATTGTCTCTAGCCCGGAAATCGTCTCAAACAACAACGCATTCTTCAAAGCGCTTTCATTCAAGGATTCTTTAATGACTTTCTCCAATGGCTTTTGCAACCAAAGCCCGATCGCAACAATAATCGGCACCGCTACCAATGGAACAAACGCCACCACCCCGCCAACCACGCCTATAAACGCGATAAACAAAAAGATAAATGGCAAATCAATCAACAACACCAAAGTCGCCGACGTAAAGAAGTCCCGCACAGTTTCAAATTCTTTCATCTTGCTTGCAAGCACCCCGGCACTCGCTGGGCGCGCTTGCATCGTCATGCCTAAAATCTGCTCAAACAACTCCGCGGAAATAACCACATCGGCCTTCTTACCGGCATAATCCAAAAAATGCGCCCGCAACTGCTTCAATAAAAAGTCGGTGGCGTAAACAATACAGACCCCCGCCGTAAGCGCCCACAATGTTTCAAACGCACTGTTCGGCACAACCTTATCGTAAACTGTCATGACATACAGCGAACTCAAAATCCCAAAGACGTTAATCATAATCGCTGCAACAACAACTTCGCTGTACAAAACTTTGCGCCTTTTAAAGACCGACCAGAACCAACTCCGTGCCGTATCAATCTCCGCAGGGCCCGCACGGTCGTCTGAGCGCGCCACCGGACGCACAAAAAACGCATGCCCGGTATAAATTTCTTTCAACTTTTCAAGCGTAATAACCTGCTTCTTGTCCTGCGTTTCCGGGAATTGAATAATAAACCCCGTCTTTTCGCTAACGCGCGTATCCTTACCGCCGCCAAAGCCTAAAACTTTCTTTTTCTCGGGATGACGTATGCCCCACAAAATGCAAGCCTGCCCATGATCTAAAACCAGCAAGCAAGGCAAGTTCGGCGCAATCGCCAGAGATTCGAGCGTCCGTTCAGTCAACTGGGCGTTCATGTCCGCGCGCTCAGCCGCCCGTACAAATATCATCGGAGTAATGCCGCTTTTGGCAATCGGCAAACCGGTCGTCAGGGAATTCACACTTGTGCGCCGCCCATAATGCCCGGCCATAATCTGCAAACAATCGATAAGTGGTATCCGCATGGCCATGCGGTCCGCCTGCAACGGCCAACTGTCGGCATCTTCTTCGTGAGCTTTAGGTTTTTGAGGCTGGCCACCTTGCTGATCAACATCATCCTCTGAGAAATCAGCAGGTTCAGTATTTCGATCGTCGTGCGCGTTACTCATGAAACGGCCTTACAGGCTAAAGGATGGGCGAAGCGCAGGGGAAGAACCCCTTTGCAAACAAATACGCAGTCATAAAGCGGCTTTTAAAAAGCCCAAGACAGGATTCTACAATACGCCCAAAACCTTTAAAGCTTTGTTAAAAAAGCCTTTTTAAATCTTAGCGCGCATCCATCTTCTCGTTGGTGCTCCAGGAATCATCTGCCGATACAACAGTTTCAACCGGATAATCAACGCCCATAGACGGGAGCAAGGAACCTTTCAACGCCAACAAACGATAAACGGCGAACATCTCAAGAAACTCGGCGTTAATTGCATTGCTGCGTGAAACGAACAATTCGTTCTGCGCATCAAGCACATCAAGCAATGTACGGCGGTCCAAACTAAACTGATCCTTGTAAGCACTTACAACTTGACCGTTAGCCTCAGCTTGCGCTCCAAACTCTTTGGCACGTTCGCCCGCAGAAACCATAGAAGCCCATGTTTGACGCACATCATTTTCAACTTCGCGCATCGCCTTCGCTCTGGATTCTTTGGCTTGTTGATGACGGTGAATAAACTCCTTCGAACGAGCCGTATCAGCACCGCCGCGGTAAAGATTCCAGTTCATAACAACAAGCGCAGAAGCACTCGTATCACGACCTTCAACACCGCCCAAATCATGACCCTGACGGCCATTCAACTGCAAATCAAGTTGCGGATAGAATGTCGATTTTGTACCCAGAGACTCTGCATAGGCCACTTCGATGTCAGATTCAAAAATGTCCAATGTCGGGCTGAAAGACAAAGCCTTATCAACTTCCGCTTCAACACTTGATCCCAAACCTTCATAAGGTGTTGTCGGCAACTTTAGGTCGCCCGGCGCATCGCCAACTTCCTGGCGATATTGCGCTTCTGCTGCGCGCAAAGCCTGACGTGTGCTTGATTCCGTTGCACGAGCCTGTGCCAAACGAGCGCGAACCTGCTGCATGTCCGCATCGGTCGAACGACCGGCACCAACACCATCTTCAATCTGCTGCATAATATCAAGATGCTGCTGCACGTTCTGACGTGAAATCGTGAGCAACTGACGCTGTCTCATCACTTCAAGATAAGATTCAACAATCGACAAACCAACCAACTCAGCTGTCTCACGCACACGGTGTGCTGCCGAATTCACGCGGGCTTCCTGACGCTCCACTTCATATTTAGCTTCCCATCCGTCAAACAACATCTGGGTCAAAGTCACGCCAATCTCATAACGCCACAAATTCTCTTCATCATCACCATCCGCTCCACCGCGTGTACCCGGATCATCGCTGTGCTCATAGCCAGTATCACCGTTCAAATCGATCGATGGATAGTACAAAGCTTCACCTTGTCTCAACTCTTCATCTGTCGCACGGCGGTTCGCCGCTACAGTGCCGTACTCGGGATTGGTTCTAATCCCGGTTGCAAGGGCATCACGCAAAGTAATGCTTAAGCTTTCATTATATTGGTCATCTTGGGCATAACCAAAAGTTGAACTGGCCGCAATAAGCGCGACAGTTGAGGCTGTAAGAAGCGATATTCTGAATGTTCTGGATGTCACGGGGTGATCCTCTTTGAATAGTAAGTTACACATTTTATTGTAATTGAAGTTGAGGTTATCCACAACTCTCAATTTTATGAGCCTCTTATGCCTATTTTCCCTAAGAAATGCAAGCTTTTTCAGCATTTTTTGAGGCAAATTTATCAATATTCATACAAAAAAATACCCGGGGCTCCTTTTTAAAAAAAAACCCCGGGCCGGAGAGAATAAGCCGCATGTATGGGGACAAAGCGGCTCCTTCTGTTAAGCTCGTATCAACCCCCTCAAAACCCTAGAGAACTGAGGTTTGTTGAACAAATTCGTTATGCGCAACTCCTGCGCTATTAAAGGCATCCGAGGCTGGGAACGGCACAACATTGTCAGCCTTAACCTCCTGCAATTGCGCTGGCTCCTGGCTAGAATTAACAACAAAGTCATTAATACTGTCCTGAACCGCGTCCGGACGCTCAATTAATGCAGTAATATCAATAACATTGCTATTTTCTGCAATAAACGCGGTCGAACTATCGCCTTCTGTTTGCGTCGTCTCGTCATCACCACTTAAGGTAATCACTTCAGAAGGTTCGCTTACCGCAAACCATGCATCAACGATCGCACCCTTCAGACCATCAACATTCGTGTACACACTTTCATGCGTCACTTTGCTGTCGGCAATTGTATAATCAACCTCAGTTGCATTGACAAAAATCGACGTGATCCCATGGGCATCGAGCCCAGTCATCTCACCATCTTCAGAAACACCGTTCTGATTAGCATCTTGCCAAACTGTCAACAGGCCCCAGATTGCATCTTGTGCGTCAATAATACCATCCTGATTATCATCGTATGACGCCAGCTTGGCAAAACCGTTATCAAACTTGTCGGTTCCACCAAACAACTCACTCTGGTTATTAATGACACCATCACCGTTGCTATCAAGCGCCAGCAATCCATCATCGCCTTTAACCCAGCTCGTATATTCACGCACACCATCATTATCCATATCGAACAACACACCGTGCTTCTGCTCCACAAGCTCAATACCATCACCATCCAGGTCAAAAACCAGCGGCGTGATAATAACGTCCTTTTGATACTTAACGATCTTCGTGTCCTGAATAACGCCAGGCTCGCAGCTGCTGTACTCAACAACTTTGGCCCAAGCTTTAATCCAAACGCCAGAACCGCTGTAATGAGAGTCAATGTAATCTCTACTCGCATTCGCTTTAAAGACAGCCGGATCAGGAAGAATCTTGGCATGGTAGAATTGATCAACCGTCAAACGATACATGTCATTGCCCAGGTAAGTACCACGATCCAACACAATCCGCGACTTGGAGTATGACAGCTGCACATCGATAAACTGCACAACTTCAGAACCATCCTTGTCTGAAAGATTGACCGAGCCCAGCAAATACAAACCTTCTTTTCCGCTAAACCAACCTGGTGTCCACGTGTTGTAAGTCGTGTTCATGTTGATCGAAACATGATCAACCTTCTGATCATTATCAACACAAACCTTACCATCAGGCTTCACTTCTAAAGTGGCTGTCGAACTATCGCCATCTTTGTCCGTGATCATGTATGTGAACTTGTCAGTTTTCGGATAATTTTGCTGCGGCGTAGTATTGTCCCACTCCAAATCATAAGAACTAGTGTTCTTTGAATTTGTCCATTTTGTGAGATAACCTTGCGTATCATATGATGTCGACAAACCGTTAACCGGATGCAACCACATACCAATCTTGTTTGCAAACTCAACGCCAGTCCAATCAGACGCAGGGCCATTAATTGGAACATGGTTTTGAATTGTCGTCGCATCAATCGTAAAGCGATATTTAATTTCGCCATTAACTTCTGTCACGCTGATGTCGCCAAACAAATTCCCGTTCGCAATCGAATTCAAAATCTTGTCGGGCGTTTGAATCCCGGCCGCTTTCGAACCATCTTGCCAACTTGTATGCGCATCAAGACCGTTATACGCATACATCGACACCACAGGCTGCGCGCCAGTCGCATCAAAGAAGATATGCGCCATCTCCGCACTGTGACCTTTCGGATTGCCGCCGCCATTCAGCGCCAATGCAAACCCGTCAACACCCTTGCTCGCATCAACCGTCACTTCAAACGTGAAGAAATTGGTTGTTGCATTAAAGGACGTGCCAACATGCTTTATATCACCCGCAGCATCCGACCCCGCAGGATTAACCTTGGAGTAAATATAAGTCGTGCTGCCAACAGCCATAATATCATTATCGTAAGTATATTCACCGTTCTTATTGATATGCAGCGTGCCATGATCACCATGAATGGTCGCATAACTTCCATCCTGCGGAACATTAACATTCTTGCCGCCAAAGCTGATCTTCGTCACTGTTGTCGGCTCATCGCCGCTCAACTTATCAGCCGCTCCAGCTCCACCATTACGTCCGGTAATAACATTTCCGTTCGCATCGCCGTTTGCATCCATAATAACGCAATCATTATTGGCAATCGGAACTGAATCGCGAACATCAATCTGGATCACACCAATATCGGTATCACCATCTTTATCTGCGATCTGAACTTCAAACTTCAACCAAATCACATCGTCCGTTCCGCCTTTGCCAACACCAGGATGATCCAGCGCTTGCTTTTGCGTGTAAACGTAATCACCGGTCAACGGATCAATATCCAAAGTCAAAACAACAACGCCGCTATCGGTAACACCAACATAGCCGGTCGCAGTCTTGTTCAAATGAACTTCTTCACCACAAGATTTCAAAATCTGGTTCGGCCCGCCAATCGCATACATAACTGTCGTGCGTCCAGTTGGTGAAATTTGACCAGGACCATCATCACCGAAATCACGGGTAACTTTGTCACGAACGATAATATCACCATTCAGCAACATCATCTCATCAACGGCATTCACATCATCGCCAATTTCAGGATGATCGTCAGGCTTAAGATTGACATCAAACTTCAACTTTGCTGTCGACATATCACCGTCAGCATCAACAATCATGTACTGGAATTCATCATGCACATTGAGGTTGCCATGATCGAGATAAGCATTATCCCATTCAAGATCGTAATAACTCCAGTTCGCATTGGCGTCCCACTTCAGCAAATAACCTTCGTTGTTATATTGCGTCGCGTTCAGATGAACAGGCTGCAACCACATCCCGATCTTCTCCGCAAACTCCACCCCGGACCATTGCCCAACCGGGCCGTTCAAAGGAACATGGTTCTGAATGATAGAAGCATCCAAAGAGAAACTGTAAGTCACAGTCCCATCACCATTTTGAACTTCTTGAATGCTGGAGAACAAATTCCCGTTTGCAATCGAGTTCAAAATTTTGTCAGGCAACTGCAAACCAGCAACCTTCGATCCGTCATACCAACTTGTATGACCCATATCGCCGTTATAAGCATAAATCGAAATCTTCGGCGTGCCGTTTCCAGTCGCATCAAAAAAGATATGCGCCATCTCAGCACTATGACCTTTCGGATTTCCACCGCCATTGAGCGCCAACGCAAACCCATTAACACCCTTGTCCGTCGCAACAGTCGTCGAAAACGTAAACTGGTTGGTATCCGGACTAAACGTCGTCGTCACATTTTTAATATCACCCGAAGCATCACTGCCAGGCGGATTGTCTTTATCATAAACGTAAACCGATTTCGCAGGAACGGAATGAGCCTGATAATCATACTCACCATCCTTGTTAATCGTCAGCGTCCCATATTTCCCGTTAATCGTGGCATTGGTTCCATCCTGAGGAACAAGAACATCGCGCCCTTCGAAAGAAATTTTGAAGACCTTGGTCGGCTCGTCTGCGCTCTTAACATCTGCCGCGCCAACACCACCATTACGTCCGGTAATCACATTACCGTCCGCATGGCCTTGAGCATCCGTCACCGGACAATCATCATGCGCCACAGGCACAGTGTCCTTCAACGCAATCCGGATAACACCATTATCGCTGTCTGAATCCTGGTCCAAAATTTTCACACCAAAATTCAGATAAACAAAATCCTCACCCGCTGCAGGATGATCAACGGCCTTATACTGCGTATAAGTGTGGTTCCCGGTCGCAGGATCAATCGTGATCTTGAAAATAAGATCATTCCCAACCTTACCTTCATAACCATTCGTCGTCGGTTGAATGTCAATGTTTTGACCGCCGGCCTTCAATGTCTGCGGCGCACCACCAATCGTATAGGTCACAGATCTATCACCATTCGGCAAAATGCGCCCAGGGCCATCTTCGCCGTAACCATGTGCAAGCGTGCCATTCACAACAATATCGCCATTCAACAATGCGTTTTCATTTGCATTCAACGAACTGTCATTAATAAACGGACCATCATCATCCCAGTTAATACGGATCGAAGAAGTCCCTTGATCGCCATCGCCATCAACAATCTTGATACCGAAATCAATCACAATCCGGTCATCTGGATCAGTGTTGTCCGCATGATCAAGCGGCTTGATCGCTGTAAACTGGTAAGTCTTATCGTTGTTTACAACAAGTTCAAAAACCTTGCTGCCGTCTGTGCGCGTCCCAATATACTTATTGCCTTCAACCTTGATCGTAACAACCTGGCCTTGCGACAACAAATTCGCGCCGCCAACATGACCTGTGAATGTCACATCCGCAGCATTTCCTGGCGAAATGCTTCCAATATCTTGTCCGCCGTTTCCTGTAAATGTTCCGCTAACAACGACAGGACCAAAATCAGTTTCGTCGACAATATTCTCCGCCGGCGCAATAACAGGACCATCATCATAAACCTTCACATCAAACGTCGTCGATGTTGCATCACCATCATAATCAACAGCATTAACACCAAAGCGCAGCGTAATAACATCATTCGGATCCGTCGCATCGGCATGATCCAATGGCCGCAGCAAAGTAAACTTGTATGTATTAGTCAATGGATCCAAAACAACAGTGAAAACATCAACGCCGCCCGCTTTGCCGACATAACCATTCGCTGTCGACGTCACCAAAACTGGAACACCACCAGATAAAACATGGCCGGCACCATCTGTCTTCGCAGAACCGCTAAAACTAAACTGACCATTCGATGCAAGAGGATTGGTTGCATGCGGACCATCCGCACCAAAATCAGGCGTAATCGTACCCGTCACCTGCAAGCCACCAGGAACCAAGAATGTCTCGTCAACGGAGCTGTCCGTCGCCACAATCCCTGGCGCATCATCTTTAACTGTCACTGTAATCGTCGTGTTCTGGCTATCGCCATCACCGTCCGTTGCCTTAACACCAAACACGAATGTCATCGCGTCATCAGGGTTAGCGCCGTCCGCATGATCCAGCGGCTCAAACAATGTGAAAACATAATCGCCAGTAACGGGATCAATCACCAATTTGAAAACATCAACTCCACCGGCTCTTCCAACATAACCATCGGCGGTCGCCGTGATAAGAACAGGAACACCATGCGACAAAACATGACCTGCCCCATCGGTTTTCGCCGAACCGCTGAATGTAATTGTTCCATTCGGCATAATCGGACCAGGCGCATCACCGCCAAAATCCACTTCAATATTACCAGTCGCAACCAACGGCGCTCCTGCAAAATCTGTCTCGTCCAAAACATGCTCGCCAGGCTTAATCATCTGCGGTGTGAAATTCGGCGGAACAATCGGCGGCAACAACGGTGGTGGTGGTGGTGCATAAGGAATTTCTGTTGATCCCAAAGGACCAACCGGATTAAGACCATTCAAAGGCGTCGCAGCAAAAGTACTTCCAAATCCATAACCCGAATTCGGAACCCCGCCAGAGGCAGGCTCGATATCGTTCAATGCAACGGCTCTCTCTTCGCCCGCTGCAGGCTGCACCTTCAAAAGGTTCTTAACGAACAATTCTTCAAACTTTGCTGTCGTCGCTTCTTCGCTGCCGGCAGCTGGTTCAATTGCTGCCACCTTTTCTGCCATTGCTGCATCCGGAGTTTTCGCTTCCGCAGTCTCCGTCGGCGGCGCCAAAACTTCCTTACGAATTTCTGCTTGAGCCTCGTCCTCTTTGTCTTCTTCAACCTTCGTTGTGTCAACAATCTCAATCAGCTCAGCAAGAGTGCCCTGATTAACACGATCCGAAAACGCAAAATTCGCAGGCGTATCACCAACAACAGCCTTATCATAACCGCGCAGAACTAATGAACCGCCATCTTTGAAATTAATTGTGAGATCACCGCTCTTGTCCTGCAACATGCTCGTCACATCGGTGTCTTTAAATCCAAACTGATATAATTTTCCGGGCTGAATGGTAATAACTGAATTTTCCGCACCCGCCGCAAGCTTGATTACAACAATGTCCATCGCTTGAGGTGTATGTCTTTCCTGCCCTGTCTGATTTTCTTTTGACGCTACGTCCCCATCTTTCGCAGCTTCAGTTGCTTTCGCAGCAGATACGCTTTTATTAGCCATTATTACTCTCCTTTAAATTCAGTGACTCAGAACACAAACAACCGAACGCATCGGTAGTGCAAAGCCCATATATATCTCTTAACAGAATTGGCCGGATTCTTAACGATTTCTTAAGCTTTTGTCAACAATTATGTTAATTTTTTACGTAACACATTGTTTTTCTTAACGTTTTAAACATTTTTCACAAGAAACAACTGTGAATAAAAAATGCACGCCACATACAGGAAAATGGCTAAAACCTAAGCCTTTTCGCGCTTTCTATCTGAGGCAACTTAAGAATTGCAGCCATCAAATCATCCTCAACCGGTGCATCCAGAGAAATAATACATACGGCACGCCCTTCCCCTTCAACGCGGCCAAGGCGGAAATCCGCGATATTCTGCCCCGCTTGGCCCAAAACCGTACCTAGCGCACCAATCATGCCAGGCCTGTCCTCATTGCGTACAAACAACATGTGTTCAGACAAAGCTGCCTCGACAGGTACACCCTCAATATTAACGATTCGCGGCTCCTTGCCTGTAAACAACGTCCCAGCCAATGTACGCGTACGCCCTTTTTCCTGAACACTCAGGATAATAACGCTCCGCCAGTCTTTTGAAGATCCACTGACGGTCTCCGAAATCGCAATCCCGCGCGCCTCTGCGGCACCCATAGCGTTCACCATGTTAACGCTTTCCAGCTGAGTTCCAAGCAAACTGGCCACAACAATCGCCGTCAACGGCTTCACATTCAAATCCGAAACCGTACCCTGATATTCAACACTGATCGATTCAATCGCTTCCTCGGTGATCTGCCCCGCAAAACTTCCCAATTGCTCCGCCAGTTTCATATAGGGTTTAAGCCGCGGCGCATCCTCCGCCGATATCGAAGGCATATTGAGCGCATTCGAAACCGCTCCATTCACCAGATAATCCGACATCTGCTCCGCAACCTGGATCGCCACATTAAACTGCGCCTCAGTTGTCGCCGCGCCCAAATGAGGCGTACACACCAAATTCTCATGTCCAAACAATGGATTATCCTTCGCTGGCTCCACATCAAACACATCCAAAGCCGCCCCCGCCACCTTGCCGGAATCAAGCGCCGCCTTCAGATCATCCTCGATAATAATCCCGCCGCGCGCGCAGTTAATAATGCGTACGCCGTCCTTCATCGTCGCAATCGTGTTCTTGTTAATAAGCCCGGCCGTATGCTCGTTCTTCGGCACATGGATCGTAATAAAATCCGCCTTCCCAAACAATTCGTCTAACTCAACCTTGGTGACACCAATCTCAACCGCCCGCTCAGCCGTCAAAAAAGGATCATAAGCCAAAACATTCATCTTCAAACCGAGCGCCCGGTTTGCCACGATAGACCCAATATTCCCGCAGCCTATAACGCCGAGCGTCTTCGCAAAAAGCTCCACGCCCATAAACCTGTTCTTTTCCCATTTCCCGGCATGAGTCGATTCATTCGCCAATGGAATTTGCCGCGCCAGCGCAAACATCATCGCAATAGCATGCTCCGCCGTGGTAATCGAGTTCCCAAACGGCGTGTTCATCACAATAATACCCGCCTGCGTCGCGCACCGAACATCGATATTATCAACGCCAATCCCGGCGCGCCCAATAACCTTAAGGTTTTTCGCGGCTGCAATAACCTCGGCCGTCGCCTTCGTCGCCGAACGTACAGCCAATCCGTCATAATCACCGATAATTTGAATAAGCTCGTCCGCTTTCAAGCCGGGCTTGAAATCAACATCTATGCCGTTTTTTTTGAAAATATCGACGGCCTGAGAATCCAGCTCGTCACTAATAAGAACTTTAACCATGTGAATCACCTAATTTTGTCTTGTCTAGGAAACAGACTCACATCACTATCATTACATCCACCAACTTTAAAGGACATTTTGTGTCGAAAAATTGACAGACCACAATATTTTGTGTCATTGTCATATATTACAGGGAGTAATTAAAAAAAATAATGCCTCAAAAAAAGCGAATAGATTCCTCATTAACCTTAGTCCAAACATTTGCAGAAACACACGAACTTCTGTTTCGCTCGGATGCTAGTCCGGATGTCACCTATCGTGTGCAAACAAACGAGGATGGTTTCTTAATCGGCGCCGTACGCATCGACGAAACAATGCAAGTCACGGAATCCTTAGACAACAAAGACGAACTATTCTTTCTATCGCTTGAACCCGGAATGCCAAAACTGAACCTTTTTGATGATCCGGAAATCAGCCCTGTCGAAGCCTGCCTAAGCCTTTAAGCTTTATGCGGCCCGAACTACCCCATAAGCCCAATCTAGCCATGGCAACAGTGCCGCAACATCGCTCGGCTCAACCGTCGCGCCGCACCAAATCCGCAATCCCGCCGGCGCATCACGATATCCCTTGATATCATAGGCCACCTTCTCGGCCTCCAGCATCTTCGCTATCTTGCCAATAATGTCCTGCTGCTCCTCGTCACCTTTCGCCGTAAACCACGCATCGGTAATTTTCAAACACACCGAAGTCTTCGAGCGGACCGCCGGATCATCACACAAAAAGTCCGACCACTCGGATTCTTGAACCCAATCCTCAATCGCGGCAAAGCTTTTCTCACTGCGACTAATCGTGCCCCTCAACCCGTCAATATTTTTCACCCAACTCAAAGCATCCAGACAATCCGCCACCGCCAACATCGACGGTGTGTTAATCGTCTCACCCACAAAAATGCCGTCATTCAACTTCCCGCCCTTGAGCATGCGGAAAATTTTCGGCATTGGCCGCGGTGGCTTGTAATTTTCTAAACGCTGAACAGCGCGTGGCGATAAAACAAGCATCCCATGCGCCGCCTCACCGCCCAAAACTTTCTGCCACGACCATGTCACAACATCCAGCTTGCTCCAATCCATCTCATACGCAAACACCGCGCTCGTCGCATCACACAGCGTCAATCCCGACCGCCCGGAATCGATCCAGTCCGCATTCGGAACCCGCACACCCGATGTCGTCCCGTTCCACACAAAAACCACATCGCGTGAAAAATCCGCCGCTGACAAATCGGGCAACGCGCCGTACTCTGTCTTAAACGTCCGCACATCCTCAATCTTCAATTCATTCGTGACGTCTTTGAGCCAATCACCGCTAAACGCCTCCCACGCAAAGACATCCACGCCGCGCTCGCCCAGCAAACTCCACAGCGCCATCTCAAACGCCCCCGTGTCCGACGCCGGCACAATCCCCACCACATAATCCGCCGGAATCCCAAGCAGCTCCTTATGCTGATCAATCACAGCTTTCAATTGCGCCTTCGCCGGCCCGGCTCTGTGTGACCGTCCCATCATCGACACATCCAGCCCAGCAACACTCCACCCCGGCCTCTTGGCGCACGGCCCCGAAGAAAAACACGGATTAGAAGGTTTCATAGATGGTTTGTTCATAACTTGTCCTTTTTAAACTACCGATATTCAGCGAATCGCTATTTTTTGCCACACTACTCCAAGGCTTTACTTTGCAAAAGGGGTTTTTCTTATGGAACTTTTCTTTCCGGTTTTTATTTTCGTCTTCGCCTATCTCTGTAGCTGCATCTACACCGTGCCCCAGCGCCGCGAAGCGCTCATCACTATGTTCGGCAAACACGTCCACACCCAAAAAAACCCAGGCCTTTGTATTAAGCTTCCATGGCCTTTCAACATCGTCACTGTCAAAATCCCGACCGACCTACGCCAAGTCGCCGAAACGCTCGACACCAAAACCAAAGATGATCTCTTCGTCCGCCTGCCGATCACAATCCAGTACCAAGTCGTCGACACCGCAAGATTTTATTTCGACACCAACATGCCCGTCGATCAAATGAACAAACTGGTCAGCGCCTCTGTCCGCAAATACACCTCCGGTAAAAACTTCCAGGCCCTTTACGATGAGCGCGATGAAATCTCTCACGCGGTTATTGAGGACGTCGCCCACCAAGTCGATGACTACGGCATCTCCATCCGCCGCATCGTCGTCGATGAACCGCACGCGCCAAAAGAAGTTCAAGACTCCTTCAACCGCGTCCGCGCCTCCGAGCGTGAAAAAGACGCAGCACAAAACGAGGCCGACGCGCAATATATCCGCTCCGTCAAAGCCGCCGAAGCCGACAAGCAGCGCAACATTCTCATCGGCGAAGGCGTCGCAGGTTTCCGCCGCTCCATCGCCGAAGGCTACGCCGAGATTCGCAGTGCACTGGTCGATAAAGGCATCAACCCCGACACCGCCGACCATTTTATGGAGGAAGCCATGCGCCTCGATACCATCCGCGACGTCGGCGAAAAAGGCAACATGGTCATCGTCGTCCCGCAAGGCGCAGCAAACAACAACATTGCCGATCTTCTTGCCAACACACCCATCTTGGAAAAATTGCAGCGTAAAAATTAAAGCTCTAATTTTGTCAAAGGCTGAGGAGCTAATGGGATCTGCCACAGAAAATCAAGCGGATTGCGCACGCGCATATCTACATGATGCTGTAGTTCTTCGTCAGAATTTGTTTTTAAAACCGTCAGAAGATCCGGATGTTTTTCTTTCGCTGGCAACATATTCTTAGCATCATCTTCAACAAACGCAACTTGTGAGGCAGGCAACCTCAAACGGTGCAACAAAACATCAATAGCCCGTGCACTAACCCCCTTTGGCTCCCAATCAAAATCCTCATAACCCAGCAGAAATTCTTCTGCAAAATGGTCGGCTACACCCTGACTCTGCAGAATTGGCTTTGCCCAATTCCTTGCACATGAATGGGTTGCCAACGCATGCTGTATTTGCAAAGAACGAAATTGTGTAACTGTTTCCGAACAAAAACGACTCACATGCGGAAATGTTTGAAGGACGCGCTTTGCAACTTTTTGATGATACAAAGCATGAATGCCCAAACGAACCTCCTCGCGCGTTTTATCAAACCGTGTAGCAACTTTCATAAACCCGCTAACAACGTCATGAAATTCTGCATAAGACTCTGCAGAGAGTTGCGCCGCTTCTTCAGGCGACAAACCCGGCATAACTTCACAGGCCGCCGCAACATTTTCCTCTAAACAAATATCATAAAAATTTGGAATAGACCCCTTATCATAAAAAACCCCATCAAAATCCCAGATAATGGCTTTAATGCCCGCTAGACGCTGTTGCAAAACACTCATACTATAGACTTTCTTCAATTGAAGATTTTTGATTACATAAAACAAACAGCAGCGTCAACACTTAATGATGACTTACATCCTCACCTTCGTCACCAACCCGGGCACCACCCCTCCCATAACCGAAACCCTGGAGCAACTCTCCCTCCTGCCTCCCTCTTTGGATTATGTAAAATTAAATACTCACGTCGCGGAGTATGAAGTCCAAAATCCCCTCTCCCGCGAAGACATGCAAAACCTCCGCGCAACCCTCGACCCCTACAAAATCGACGTCTTCCTTACCCCCAAAGCCAATCGCCGCAAAAAACTCCTGATCGCCGACATGGATTCGACCATCGTCACAGGCGAAACACTCGATGAACTCGCCGCCTACGCCGGCCTGAAAGACAAAATCGCCACCATCACTGCAAAAGCCATGAACGGCGAGCTCGATTTCCACGCCGCTTTAAAAGAACGCGTCGCCCTGCTCAAAGACCTCCCTGCCGATGCGCTTGAACAAACCCTTAAAGCCACGCATCTCAGCCCCGGCGCAAAAGCCTTCGTTCAAACCATGAAGGCCCATAGCGCCGCGTGCATCCTCGTCTCCGGCGGCTTCACCTTCTTTACCAAAACCATAGCCAAACAATGCGGCTTCGATGCACATCACGGTAACATATTAGAGATCCATGAAAACCGACTGACCGGTACGGTCGCCGAACCCATTCTCGACAAAAACGCAAAATTAAACTTCGTACGCGATTATATGAAAAAACTAAACCTCACCCCCGCCGATATCCTGACAATTGGCGATGGCGCCAACGACCTTCCCATGCTCCTCGAGGCGCAAAACAATGGCGGCCTCGGCCTCGGCTACAGCCCCAAACCCGCCGTCGCAGAGCCCCTGATCAACTATATCCGCCACACCAACCTCACCAGCGCCCTCTACGCCCAAGGCTATAAAATCGAGGAATTTGAAACACTTCCTTAACTCTTTGTGCCTACACTGTATTCCGGGGTATAATTCCGGGGTATAATAAAGAGAAATTATGACTGAAAACTGGAAGCCATTAGTATCAGACGAAGAACTGGAAAACTTTTTCCGGCTCTATTGCAATGATTTCACAGCGCTCGAACGCACAGGCCGCTACGACCCCATCACAGGCCGCGACACCGAAATTGATGAGGTCATCCTTATTCTCCTGCAAAAAGGCCGTAAAAACGCTGTTCTTCTCGCTCCTGCTGGGGTTGGTAAAACCGCTCTCGTCGTCGGCCTGGCCCAACGCGTTGTCGCCGGCACAGTCCCTGATTACCTCAAAGACGCAAGAGTTATCGAAGTCGACCTCGCCCGTATGGCCTCAGGCACATCAGGCCCCGCCGAATTCCAGGCCCGCTTTATCCCGCTCTGCAAAGGCGTCGCCGAACGTTATCACCGCAAAGATTTGCCGCGCACCATCTTGTTCATGGACGAAATTCACCAAATCATGCCGGGCTGTTTGGGAAGCTCCTACAAAGGCCTCTCCGATGTGATGAAACCTTATCTGACAGCCGGCGACCTTATGGTCATCGGCGCCACAACGCTTGACGAATTCCGCATGTATGTTGCGATCGATGACGCGCTTGATCGCCGTTTCCAAAAAGTCTTCCTCGATCCGCCCAATCCGGTCGAAACTTACCGCATCATGCAAGCCCTACGGCCCGGCTATCAAAAACATCATAACGTCACAATGTCGAACGAGTCGCTCATGCTTATCGTTTCTCTGACCGACCAACATATGCGCAAACGCATGCAACCTGACAAATCCATCATCACCATGGATTCCGCCATGGCCCACCACGTCAAGGAAAACGGCACTGGCAGCGAAGTCGCGCTGGATTCCATTTACTACATGGTCGGCCGCGAAACCGGCCTCAACAAATCCGCACTACATGATGAGAAAAAAGTCGCTGAAATCTCCAAACAAGTTGAGAAGCTTGAATCCAAAATTGCTGCAGGCGAAGAAGTCAAAATGGAAGACCTCAGCTACGATCGTTTCGATCCCGGCGCCAACATCGCCAACGCCGCGAAAAAGGCCCAGGAAAAAGAAGAGCGCATGTCCAAAGCGCGCCGCGAATAATTCACTTCACCGCGGAAAAAACTTTAAACCCACCACCCTCATGCATTTTCTCCACACGCGAAAATTTATCCTGCAACACATCCTCATAAGGCAGATGCACATTCGCCACCATATATAAAACCCCACCCTGCTTTAAACTCGCCGCCACACGAACAACAAAAGCTTTTCCAATATTGCTGTCTGCGGCTTTGCCCTCATGAAATGGCGGGTTCATGACAATAAAATCCAAATCATTCAGCCCATCAACCCGCTTCGTCAAATCCTCCCAGCGCATGGAAACTCGATCATCCTCACAGTTCCGCATACAACACTCCAACGCTCGTTTGTCCGCATCAATACAAATCAACTCACTCACATTCTTATGCTGCAACACCGTCCGCACCAGATACCCATAGCCGCATCCAAAATCTGCACCACGGCCCGACAATTTCGGCAAATGTTGCGCCAAAATCTCCGACCCCTGATCAATCTTGTCCCACCCATAAATCCCCGCCTGAGAGACAAATCCTGTATCCAAACGTTGTGGCAATCCTGCCTCATAAGCCTCATCAACAACGTGATTATCAAACCCATCAACCACACCCCAACACACACGGGCCTTATCTTTCGACAAAGATTGCACATCCCTTAAGCCAAATTCTTTCAACCATTTTGCCAATCGCGTCCCGTTTGCATCATTCGCCGCCGCGCATACAAACACACCGCCATCACGCACAATCCTCAATCCACAAGCAATCAAATATTTCGCCTCAACGACAGTCTTCGGCACATTCAAAAACACTACGTCCTGCGCCGCAATTTCCCCCAACTCCGAAAGCACAAATCCCGCCGTCAAAAGCTCATCGGCATACGGCTTAAAATCTTGCTGCAAAGTTAAATGAGAAAAATCACGCAACCGTTCATGATGACGCGCGTTCAAAACCGCAACACTCGCGTCCTGCGGCAGCTCAATATAATCCAGAGAATGAAAAAGAACGTCCATCGCGGCCCACAATGGCGCACAAATCACAAAAAATCAAACAAAGCAGAATTAGGCTAAAATCAGGTTACCTTCAACCAGCATATCCTGAACACTCGTATTAATGCCTTCAAAAATCGCCACAGCGGCATAAACGCCGCCAAGATCGCCATCATGGTTAATGAACATTGTGGTTTTGTTGGTAGCATTATCATAAACCAGGTCAATAAAGTCCTCGGCCACACTAAAGAACATGTTGTATCCCTCAAGAATATTCGAAATATCGAGAATGTCCCCGCCAGATCCAAGCTTAAAGTCTTTAATGACATCAAGATTACCGTCCATAAAATCAAACAGAACAGTATCAATACCAGTCCCAGTATAAATCGTATCAAGACCCTCCCCGACATGGAACACGTCATTCCCGGCACGCCCGTACATAACGTCATTCCCGGCGCCACCAATCAATGTGTCATTGCCTGTGCCACCGTCAAGATTGTCGTTTCCATCGCCGCCATCAAGAACATCATTCCCTGCGCTCGACCACAACACATCATTGCCATCTTCACCGTAAATCTTCACATCCCCATACGAGAATTGCTTCGACGTCAAATCAACAATATCATTACCGCCTCCGGCATGAATCTCTTCCACACTAATCAAACGGGCAGTATTCGTACCAAACGGATTGGCGCTATAACGATCATCCAGGAACAACGCCTCACCTTCATCACCCATAATCAAAGTGTCATAGCCACTGCCGCCGTTGAACCCATCAAAATTCCGGTCACGCGGATTAACTGTAATCCGCTCGCCATTGATAATGGAATCCGGGCTTCCGACATTCCACGCAACAAATTGTGTCGGCCAAGTCGCATCCGAGCTGTAATACAAGAAATCATTCCCACCACCAGCAGAAAGACTATCACTTCCCAATCCGCCATAAAGGTGATCAACACCATTTCCTCCAACAAGTACATCATCACCAGTCGTCGGCCCAATCCCCAAATTGCGCAAAGAAATACTCGCACCAAACCCGTCATTGAGAACAAGAGTATCAACACCCTTCTGCCCTACAAAATGATCAACAACCCGGATCGTCCCTGTAATCGATGCCCCGCTATGCAGCGTAATCATCAAATCACGACCCATAGCCTGATATGTCAGATCAGAAGACAGCTGGTTCAAAACGTAAATAACATTCGCTTCGCCATTACCGCTTTCAATAATCGTGTCATTATCAATCCCGGCGTGATAAACATCCGCCCCAGCTCCGCCAACCAAGGTATCATCACCGGAACCGCCGTTTAAAATATCGTTGCCCTCACCGCCATTAATGAAATCGTCCCCTTCATCGCCATAAACTTCGTCATTTCCAGCCCCGGTAACAACATGGTCATTCCCACCCTCGGCCTGAATGAAATCAGACCCAATATTGCTCCAGATAATATCGTTCCCCGCACCGCCTAGAACGGTTATGTCCCCCAAAACAAAACTGCTGTCGGCAAGGTACAAAATATCTCCGCCTTCACCGGCGAAAAATATTTCAACACTGCTAACAATTTGATTACTGCTCAAACCTGAGCGGATAAAAAGCGCATCTCCCAAACTGGTCATGAAAATTGCGTCTTGATTCACACCGCCCGTATATATGGCCTGGTTAAGGTTTTTCGTTTCATTAACGGCAATCTTGTCCCCGGTATAGGGATTAACAAGGATCATATTGACGAGTTGTTCAGTGCCATCAAATTCAAAAGAAATAGGGCCAGACCCAATGAACGCGTCCAAGCCGCCGCCTTTTTCTTCTCTATCACCCATAAAGTTACCCCACCCAAATTTACGCTTATCTCCTTAGTATAGATAAACAACGTTAAATATTTCCTTAATTCACTGAAAATTTAAGACAAATTGGATGCATTGAAAATCAAGGGCTTTCCCTATATGGTCGCGTGTAAAGAATAACGAAAATCATCAAAAAATGGAAAAAACCCAGAAAAATCAAAGCCTTTATGCCAACAAGGGCGACCTCACAACCGGCTCCATCCCCCGCCATCTGATCCGCCTCACCTTACCCATGACATGGGGAATTTTGGCCGTTATCGCCGTCCAGTTAACAGACACATACTTTGTCTCCCTGCTGGGCAGCCAGGAGCTCGCCGGCATCAGTTTCACCTTCCCGATTACATTAACCATCACACACCTACTCTTCGGCCTAAACATCGCCTTGTCCTCTGTAATATCTCGCCTACTGGGCGCAGGAGAAAAACAAGATGCACAGCGCGTGGTTCTCCACGGCATAATGCTGGCCTTTACACTCTCATCTCTTGTTGCCTTATTGTGCTACATTTTTCTTGAGAAAATTTTTGTGCTCATGGGCGCCGAGCCGGAAATTTTCATCATCATCAAACAATATATGCCGCTTTGGCTTATTGGCTCGGTCCTCCTCTCTGTCCCAGTCAATGGCAACTCCGCAATACGCGCCGCTGGTGATGCGATTAAACCGGCAATGGTCATGACAACCGCTGCGCTGGTCAATGTCATCCTTGATCCGATTATGATTTTCGGTCACTTTGGATTTCCTGCAATGGGTGTAAAGGGCGCAGCCCTCGCCTCAATGCTCAGCTACGCGGTCGCGCTTATTTTCGGCCTATATCTTTTGATTTTCGACAAAAAGATAATCGCTCTCGATGGGTTTCACTTGGATAAATTCAAAGACTCCATGAGGCGTTTGCTGTTCATCGCAATACCCGCAGGCCTCACAAACGCAATCTTGCCCATAACCAGTGCCGTCATCGTTGGCCTTCTTGCCACCTATGGTCACGAAGCAGTCGCCGCCTACGGTGTGGCATCACGCATCGAAGCCTTTGCCATGCTCATCGTCATCGCATTATCCGTCGGCATGGGCCCAATTATCGGTCAAAACTGGGGCGCAAAAAACTATCAACGCGTTCACGAAACCATCAACAAAGCCATCATCTTTAATCTGCTTTGGTCTTTATTTGTCGCCACAATCCTAGCCTTCCTGGGAAAAACTCTGGCCGGCCTTTTTACCAAAGATCCGCAAATCATCGACATCACCGCACTCTATTTCTGGATCGTCCCCTTCTCCTACGGCATAGGAAATTTGGTCTTCGGCTGGAGCTCCGCCTTCAACGCTTTGGGCATGCCAAAACGCTCTTTTATCATGATCGTTGTCCGCGCAATTGTTTTAACCATCCCGGCTGTCTACCTTGGAGCCAAACTGTTTGATGTGGCCGG
The DNA here is from genome assembly GCA_964478225.1 of uncultured Micavibrio sp. GTDB lineage: Bacteria > Pseudomonadota > Alphaproteobacteria > Micavibrionales > Micavibrionaceae > CAYZHM01. The sequence continues at coordinate 261,512 of CAYZHM010000002.1, read as the reverse complement.
AATTTTTATCGCGATTGCCATGGTCAACCTCGCCTCTGGAATATTATTCCATATCCTAAGCTGGCAAGTCTGCCTTAAAACTGAAGGCGAACGGCAGGCCTAATCAAATATCGAATTGATTTTGTCTTTTAGCTGCCTGTTGAGATCATTCTTCAAAGTTTCAATCTGACCAACGCCCATCTCTTTCAAAGAATCCGGCGACACACCCTGCAAATATCCCGCCTTGCCTGCTGCTGAGTTCAAGTCCTTGGCCAAAACACTCCAAATCTGCGCAATGGCCTCACGCGCCAAAATGCCATTCTCTTTGCGTCCAATCCCGCTCAAGGACAAATTTGGAATTTTGACTGGCTCTAAATCCTCCGTCTGCAACAACGTTACACTCGGATAAAGCATCATCTCCGTCATCAATATCTTTTGAATAATAACCCGCACAGCTTCTGCCTCCGCGGATCCGTCATTCTTCATCTGATTTTTGATCACAAGAAAATTCGTCGCCTCAGGTTTAACTTCGAGATATGCATTCGTCCCTTTCACATCGACATCCTGAAAATCAATCAACTTTTCAGACACCGCCTTTAACGCAATATGAATCTGATCAACCGTTAACGCATAAGGCTTCTTAAACCCGCGCGGATTGGAAATTTTGACATCTCTAACATCCGCGGACTTGTTCTTTAAATCAATATGTAAACCGCCAATAGACACACCAACCCCAAGAGTCTCGCTGGCCACGCGCTCCGCATACATTTTCGCATAGGCGTCCAAATTCATATAAAGATAAACCCCCGCAGCAACCGCAATAACAACGGCCACGGCCACAATCCCCATAACAGCTTTCATAATTTTCATGTTAATATGCCCTTAAGACTTATTTCATACAGTAAACCCACGACCTTCTTTATAAGCCCTCATAACATCTACTGCAAACTACTGAAACGGAAAAAAGATCCAACCCATCAAACCATGACGGAAGAAAAGAGCAAAACTTCGCTAAAATTAAATCCTGTGACCTTCGACGGGGACACGGGACGAATTTTTCAAATCTGGCTTCTGAACGCCGTATTCAAATTTCTCACACTCGGGATTTACACCTTCTGGGGGAAAACGCGAATGCGCCGCTACCTTGCCACGGGCTTCGTCCTCGACGGCGATCGTTTCGAATACACAGGCACAGGCGGAGAACTTCTCAAAGGCTTTTTAAAAGCAATCCCCCTATATTTGATCGCCATCATCCCCTTCATCGCAGTCAGCATCATGACAACAGGCAAAGAAGGTCCGGAAAACCTTTGGATACTTCCCGCCTATCTCCCATTAATTTATTTCTTTCCGCTCGCCTACTACGCTGCTCGCCGCTACCGCTTAAGCCGTACAACCTGGCGCGGCATCCGTTTTCATCTCACCGGCTCGGCTATCTCCTATGCCAATTTCGCCATGTTACGGCTTTTGTTAAATGTCATCTCATTAGGCATACTGACCCCTTATTCTGTGGCCTTCATGCACAAATATATTGTCGAACGCATGGTCTTCGGAAACATTCAGGCCGGGTTCAACATCAAAGCCATAAATTGTAAAAAGTTGATATGGCTTAATATAACCGCCGTTGCACTATTCATTATCTATCCCCTAATCGCCGTATTCATTGCCTATCTTTTCGGCGCACAGGATCTGCACGGCTCGCCAGAGATTTACGGGCCTGAACTTCTGAAAGAAGCAGAAAAAGGCAAAGAGCTACCCGGGTTTTTACTCGCACTCTCCATAAGCATCGTTGTAATGCTGCCGATATGGGTCATGATTCAAATGCAATACGCGGCCGAACTTCTGCGAGGAAAAATAAATGGAATGATCATCGGCGATATCCGGTTTAAATGCACAATCACAGCTTGGGATTTATTCAAATTTCACTCCATCAACGCACTCATAACAATCGGAACATTTGGCTGGGGCGCATGTTTCGTTATCAAGCGCCGCATGACGTTCTTAACCAAATACGTCCGTATCGGCGGCGATCTTAATTCTCAGATTATTCGTCAAGCCGCTGAACAAAAGGCCGGCATCGGCGAAGGTATCGATGATATCTTTGACTTCGATACAGGCTTCATCGGCGGCGGAATTATTTAATGGAAATCAAAGGCAAATATTTCGACGGCAAATCCAGCCATGCCCACGATGTATGGATTGAAATCCATGACCAAAATCTCATGATCATCCGCCAAGACAGAACAAAGAAAAAATCTTGGTCGCTCTCAGACACTCACGTCCTCGATCAACCGCAACCCCCTCAGCCCGCACGCCTCATTCATAAAAAAAATCCTGACGAACGACTTTATATCGACGGTGGCGAGAATTGGAATACCTTAAAAAATCAGCTTCCTCAAGAATGCTATCAGCGCATCAGCCTTGCAGCAAACGGCCCCTCTGCTGTGGGCTATATCGTCGCGACAATCGCCTTCGTCGCATTTTTATTTATTATCGCCCCAACCCTTCTTGAAAAAAGTGCTGCGCTCATCCCAGATAGCATGCAGAAAGAAATTGGGCGCCACGCCATCCACAGCATGGCCGGTGATAAGATCTGCACCAATGAAAAGGGCATCGCCGCTCTAAACATTCTGATGGACCGGCTTGAACAAGCAACAAATCATGAAATCAATTACGAGATCACAGTCATCAACAATGACAAAACCATGAACGCCGTAACTGGCCCCGGCGCAGTCTTCGCCCTGTTCAGCGGCATCATCATCAATGCCGAAACACCTGAAGAAGTCGCCGGTGTCATGGCGCACGAACTCTCGCACAGCGAACTCTCTCACCCCATACGAGGGTTCGTCCGCGATGCCGGCGTCTCTATCCTATTTCAAATGATATTTGGAAAAGATCTCAACATCATGAACGCCGCACGTATAGCTGGAACACTCAAGTTCAGCCGAGATCAGGAACAAGAGGCCGACTCTTACGGGCAAAATATATTGCTAAACGCCAATATCGATCCTCAATACATGACAACATTTTTTGAAAGACTGGCTGCAAAGGAAGAAAAGGAAAACAATAAATTCAAAGAAATCTTACCTTACATCTCCACCCACCCCGATACCCGGAGCCGCATCAACATCCTCAAGGCCAATACACAAAAACCCTCCAACCCGGATCCCATCCTGAGCGCGCAACAATGGGAAGACCTCCGCAACATCTGCAAATAAAATTTGAAAATCTTTCGAATAGCTTTTTTATTTTTTCGAATGGCTTTGTTTTTTGACCAGGCACGAGGAGCGCCGCGTATATTGGATACGCAAGCGACGAGTAACACCGTCAAAAAGCAAAGACAGAAGAAAAAAGGGGCAGTCCGCCGGAACCTGGGTCTTAGTGGGGGAACAAAGATGTCCGGCAGGACCGCCCCTTCGGGGGAGTGGCGCACGAAAAAATCCGTGCACCAACTCATTCTTGCCACGTAGCAAGAAGGTTACAAAACGCAGCAAGAAATAATTACTTCTTGGTTTTTGCGCCAAGCAGGCCAGCAGATTTCCCGTTGATCGGGATCATGCGAGGCTTCTTTTCCTCCGGCACTTCACGCACCAGAGCGATAGTTAACAAACCATTATCCATGCTCGCTTGTTCCACTTTAATATGATCGGCAAGACGAAAACTTCTCTCGAAAGCGCGCGTTGCTATTCCGCGATGCAGATATTCTCCGCTGCTTTCCTCGCTTTTTTCGGTCTTTCCGCTCACAACCAAAGTATCGTCGTGCACAGTGATATCGAGATCTTTTTCGCTAAAACCCGCAACCGCGAGTGTAATGCGGTAGGCATCTTCTCCGGTCTTCTCGATATTATAGGGCGGATAGGTTTCAAACCGCTCCGGTTTGTCATTCATTAGCGATTCAAACAGATCATTAAATCTGTCGAAGCCGACGGTTTGACGCATTAAGGGTGTAAAAGAGATAAGATTGCTCATGGCTAATCCTCCTTATGTAAGCAAGGTTAACAATTCAAGAGGCCCAACATTAGGCACCTCCACATACTTTTATGATATAAAATTCACGAAAAAAAAGTCAAGATTTTGAGGTAAAAATTTTCTATCGCAAAGAAAAGATATTCAAAGAGAAATGAGGCGAGAAGAGAGCGTTTCGAGAACCGGAGGCGTAAGCGTATAATTAGTACGTGCGAACCGGAAGCGCAGAAACGCTTTGTTCGCAGCCCATTTATCGAAGAATATTAAGGCGCGGTGGTCGTTTGTCTTTTAAAATAAAGGCTAATCTGCTTTTCCACCTGCTGCGCCAAATCATCAATCGCATTCAACCGCGCACTATCTTCCGACACCCGGCTCGAAAACTCGCTAGCCAGAATGTTATAACTGACAATCGCATAAAGATCGCGCTGCATTAAAATTTCGCCTGTCTGAACATCCTTCAAGGTAAAAGCCGTTGTCTCCCGCAACTGCGCTCGCGTTGAATCGGAAGTTTTCGTAATATCCAAATCCGTAATCGACTCAATCAAAGGCTCAAAAGAAAGGGAATAACGAGCATTCAGCGGCCGTGAATTGCGGTAAAAGCGGTCAATCAACGCGTTGCGCAAATACTGCCCTTCGCGATTGGGAATATTGCCAATATCAATCTGCCCAAGATATTGCTCAACTCCAGTATCCTGATATTTATTGACGCCATAGACCGGATGAAATCCACATCCTGCAAGCACAAAACAAAGTACTAAAATCCAATATCTAATCATCCAATTTCCAATCATCCCACCACCATATTGACGATTTTCCCGGGCACATAAATAAACTTCCGCACCTGCATCTCACCAATCGATTTCTTTACATTCTCCTGCGCCAGTGCGGCTTGTTTTGCTGCGGCCTCATCCGCATCCGGCGCAATCTCGATCGTCCCGCGCATCTTGCCATTGACCTGCACGCCAATCGTCACAACATTCGCCACCAGCAAACTTTCGTCCACAGCAGGCCAATCCGTTTCCACCAACAAAGTCTCATGCCCCAGCATCGCCCAAAGTTCTTCCGCCAAATGCGGTACAAACGGGTTTAAACACACAGCCAGATATTCCAGCGCCTCGCGCAGCGCCCACTCTTCACCGTCATAAGCATTAATCGCATTCGAAAGCTCACGCAGCTTTGCCACCGCCTTGTTCATCGCAAAATCTTCAATGTCCTTCGCCACGCCCTTGGCTGTTCCATGCGCCAACCGCCGCAAATCATTCGCCGCCGCATCTAATTGCTGCGGCTTTGCTGCACCCGCCTCCGGCATACGCGGCAAACAATCGCTTACCAAACGATGTAATTTGTTCACGTATCGCCACGCGCCCTCAATACCGCTTTCCGTCCATTCCAGATCACGCTCCGGCGGCGAGTCGGACAAAATGAACAAACGCGCCGCATCCGCACCATACGTGTCCATAATATCTTCGGGGTCCACGACATTCTTCTTCGATTTCGACATCTTGATCGACGGCCCGACAGTAATCGCCGATTTATCCGCCATGGCGTCATACTCCGCCGGGGTCACCCACTTACCGTTCGCATCCTTATACGTCTCATGCGTGACCATCCCCTGCGTAAACAGACCCAAAAACGGCTCATTCACATTTAGATACCCGCAATCGCGCATCGCCTTGGTAAAAAACCGCGCATATAGCAAATGCAGCACCGCATGTTCAACGCCCCCGATATACTGCTCCACCGGCGCCCAGTATGAAATCTTGTCTTTCGCCGCCGGCAAACTCTCATTATGCGGATCCGCATAACGGAACTGATACCAGCTACTTTCAAAAAACGTATCAAACGTGTCTGTCTCGCGCCGCGCCGCCTTTTTACATACCGGGCAGTCTGTATTTTTCCATGTAGGATGGTGCTCCAGCGGGTTTCCGGGCTTGTCAAACTTCACATCTTCCGGCAGCGTAACCGGCAATTGCTCATCCGGCACCGGCACAATCCCGCAGCCCTCACAATGAATAATCGGAATCGGACAACCCCAATAGCGCTGCCGCGAAATCCCCCAATCCCGCAGACGATACTGCGTTGTGCCAAATCCGCTGCCCAGCGCCTCAACCTTGGCAATCATCGCCGCCTTCGCCGCCTCAACCTCCAGCCCGTCCATAAACTCCGAATTATAAATCTCTCCCGGCCCGACATAGGCTTCATCCCCAAGCTCATAACTTGCAGCATCCTCACCCGTCGGCAACACCACCGGAATAATCTCCAGCCCGTATTTCGTCGCAAACTCAAAGTCCCGCTGGTCATGCGCCGGCACACCAAAAATCGCGCCCGTCCCGTAATCCATCAAAACGAAATTCGCCACATAAATCGGGAATTCCTTACCGGGCAGCAACGGATGTGTCGCCTTATAACCGGTATCAAACCCCAACTTTTCCGCCTGCTCAATCGCTGCTTCCGACGTCCCCAGTGACTGACATTTTTTCACAAAATCCGCAAACTCCGGTTTGTCTCCGGCCAAAGCCTGACTCAACGGATGATCCGGCGCCAGCGCCATAAACGACGCGCCGAAAAACGTATCCGGCCGCGTCGTAAATACCTCAATCTGGTCGTCCCGGCCTGCAATATCCCACTTGAACTGCAAACCTTTCGACTTCCCGATCCAGTTCTCCTGCATAATCCGGACTTTCTCCGGCCAGCCCGGCAGATTATCCAGCTCCGACAGCAACTCTTCCGCATAATCGGTAATCTTCAAGGCCCACTGATTAAGCTTGCGCCGCTCCACCGGCGCGCCGGTCCGCCAGCCCTTGCCGTCAATCACCTGCTCATTCGCCAGCACCGTATTATCCACCGGGTCCCAGTTCACCACCGACTCTTTCCTGTAAGCAATACCCTTGGCCAGAAAATCCAGAAACATCTTCTGCTCGTGCTTATAATAATCAGGCAAACATGTCGTCACTTCGCGGCTCCAGTCAATCGACAGACCCATCGTCTTGAGCTGCGCGCGCATAATCTCGATATTTTCCAGCGTCCATTTCTTCGGATGCTCACCGCGCTCGATCGCCGCGTTCTCCGCCGGCAATCCAAACGCGTCCCATCCCATCGGGTGCAACACATTAAATCCGCGCGCCTTTTTATACCGCGCCACCACATCGCCCAGCGTATAATTGCGCACGTGCCCGACATGGATCCGCCCCGATGGATAGGGAAACATCTCTAAAACGTAATATTTTGTCTTCCGGGAATCCTCGGACACCGCAAAAGATTGCCGGTCGTTCCAAGCCTTCTGCCACTTCGCTTCCGTGACTTTGATATTGTATTTTTCGCTCATGGCTTCTTTTTAACCATAACCCCAGTTAAAGTGAAACAGCTTTTTTAACCATACAAAGAGAAATGAGGCGAGAACCTCATGTTTCGAGAACCGGCTTGTCCGCCATAGCCCGAAGGGCGACGGCGGAAAGCGCATCATCGCAGCCCATTTATCGAAGAATGCTACTCGCCCAATTGAGCAACGCGAAGCTGACGCGCCCGCGTAAGGATCGTATCCTCAAGCTGACGCGCAGTCTCATCCGACGCTTCGGAATCCACCCAAGCACCTTTTTTATTCAGTTTTTGCTTGAACACACGCACGCGAATTCCGTCTGATCGGAGTTCACGCGTCAATATAAAGACGTTAATCTTGAACTGCTCGTCTGTAACACCCTCAGGTGAATACCAATCGGTTAAAATTGTTCCGCCAAACGGGTCCGCGCTCGCCAGCGGCATAAAGGAAACCGTATCCAGCGACGCGCGCCATAAGAAAGAGTTCACAGCTATACCTGAACCGCCACCACTATCTTCGCCATCTTTCTTATCGCCAAACATACCGCCGCTGCCAAAAATACTATCAGGCTTGCCGTGGATCTCATTCCCGGTCGTGCTGGCTTCGCGTTTAATGCTGGTCGGATATTTCGCCTCAGTCTGAACCCCGGAACAGGCATTAAGTCCAAAAACCGTTAAACCAAGAATTATGAAAAAAGGAATCTTCTGCATGGGTGCTATCTCTGCTTTAAATTTGAACCTAATTCATTATCATGCCAAAACAAGGCCTTCAAGCACCTTTGAACAAGCTGCACACTGGCTCATGGAATATGGCCAATAAAGCCCTTGTTGCAAAAATAACACAAAATCCAAAAAAACCGCGCTCAGATTCACGTTCCGATTGATTGCGTCCTGAGTTCATGGCTTAAATGATCTCGTTCGCTACGTACTGGCGGACAAAAGTGTGATCCCCACGGATCGTTTATTTAACCCACATTCTTCAAATTTAATTTGTTTTAAGTTTGATTGGAGGAACTAAAATGAAAAAACTACTACTTAGCAGTGCTGCTCTGTGCGGTCTGGCAATGGTGGCAACACCTGCTCAAGCACAAGTGAGCCTCGAGCTCGGCGGTCACTTCAAAGGCTACGGCGTTATGCACAGCCAGGACGAAGACTCAACAACATCTGAAGAGCGCAGCTTTGATATTCTTCGCGAAACTGAAGTTCACTTCGGCGGCGAAACAACTTTGGACAACGGCCTGACAGTCGGCGTTCATGTTGAAGCAGAAGCCGATGGCGGAGACGCTTTCGATGTTGACGAATCTTACGCATACTTCTCAGGCAACTGGGGACGCGTAAACTTCGGCGATGAAGACGGCGCAGCATACCTCTTGCAGGTTGCAGCTCCTTCAGCTGACTCAAACTATGACGGTATCCGTCAGTACGTTAACCCAATGCGTTTGGACCTGATCGACCTTGATGGTTCAGGCGGCGTTCCAGACGGCGACGACGACGAAGCTGCAACAGCTTTGGGCTTCAGCACAGATGGTCTTGACTATGACAACGACTTGTCTGGTAACACTGAAAAGTTCACCTACTTGTCACCAATCATGAACGGCTTCCAAGTCGGTTTGTCTTACACACCTGATATCGCTGGTGGTACAAACTCTTTGGGCGGCGTTGATTTGGACGATGTTGCTGCAACTCTCGGAGAGGCCTATGAAGGCGGTCTTCGTTACGAAGGCAACTTCAACAATGTTGGCATGATCCTCGGTGCCGGTTATGCGCAAGCTGAGCTGGAAGAAGAAGATGGTTCTCCAACAGAAGACGATCTGACAGAGTGGAACGTTGGTGCTGACTTTGACATCGGCGCTTTCGGTATCGGCGCAGCCTACACCGAAAACAACAACGGTCATGACACTGAAGACGAAGATGAGACATGGGTCCTTGGTGCTGACTACACAACTGGTCCATTCAAACTCGGCGTGTCCTACCTGAACAAGCAAGTTGAATCAACAACAGACTCAACGATCTCTGCCGAAGCAGACCGCTACACACTTGGCGTGGTCTACACATACGGCCCAGGTATGACCTTCCGTGGTTCAGTATCACAAGTTGAAGTTGATGTTAGCGACGCTGGCGTTTCCTCAGGAAGCAACGACGGCACATCAGTTCTTCTTGGTACACAAATCAACTTCTAATCGAAGCTGATCTAGAATTTGAAAAGGCGGCTCAGGCCGCCTTTTCTTTTACCCGTACGCCCTCTACAATACGTCTATGACCGTTCTCGATAATCTCGCTCACACCAACAAGGCTATTGCAAAAACCTGCGCTTCACATCAAATCAACACAAGCGCCATCACGCTCATCGCCGTCAGCAAACAACAACCCGAGGCTAAAATCACCGAAGCACTCAAAGCCGGCCACACTCATTTCGGTGAAAACCGCGTCCAGGAAGCACAAGAGCACTGGGGGGAAAAAGAAATCACGTTACACCTCATAGGCCCCCTCCAAACCAACAAAGTCAAAGACGCCGTAAAGCTCTTCGATGTCATTCATACACTCGATCGCGAAAAACTCGCCGTCGCCCTGGCCACCGAAATGCAAAAACAATCGCGTCCACTACCCTGCTTCGTCCAGGTCAACACCGGCGATGAAGATCAAAAATCCGGCATCGCGCCCAAAGACACCAAAAATTTTGTGCAATTTTGCTGCAACGATTTAAAGCTGGATATTACCGGCCTGATGTGCATCCCGCCGATTGACGAACCACCCGCGCTACACTTCGCACTGCTGCGCAAGCTCGCCATACAAAACAATCTCAAAAATCTCAGCATGGGTATGAGCGCCGATTTCGAAAAGGCGGTCCCACTGACAATCCCCGGCGGACGAACCTTCATCCGCCTCGGTTCCGCAATATTCGGCGAACGAAAAATTTTATAAAGCAAACAGCGTTTTTCATCGGCAAGGAAAATGAGACGACATGTATATGACATACACGAGCCGATATTTGACGATGTCCGAGGGAAAACAATGGAAGCTTCAGTCGTTATAGATAGGAGTCTTCGGCGCAGCATAACTCAAATTCGCCATCGCAATCACAGTCCCCGGCAACACTTCTCTGACATCAGGGTTGTTCCAAATCAAAACCTCATCCGCCGCAGCAAAACTCTCCGCATTTTCAACCCTTGACGCTTTAAATTTTGGAATCTCACCATTTGTCACAAACGCAAGCGCATGCTCTCCCGCATCACGCCCCGTCTCCTCTGCCATCACCGCATTCACAATTCCAACCGCCGCGCCCGCTGGCCCCCCGAACAACGCCCCGCCAATAACCTGCGATGCCGGCTTGATCGTATCGCCACTAATCGCGCGGTACGCATAGTTAACAAGCGGCACATGCTGCAACGGGTTCACCATGTCCAGCAAATCATAAAATCCAAACGGCTTTTCGGCATCTGTCTTTTGAGCCTCACGGTACGCCAAAGCCGCCACATCATGCCCGCCACCTCCAGCAGCTTCAGATAACCGCGCCTGCACATTGTCCCGCGGAGAATCGGCCATCTCCCACACAGGCATACTGCCCGCCGTGCGCTCACCTTCGACCATATGCAAAACACGGCGGGGCGCCTGTGACGGCACAGCCGGGGCCAGCATCGCATTCTGCGCATAAGCTGTTTTATCGATCATCGACAATCAACGTTGCAATCCGCGTGCCAAATACGCTACAAACGGCCCATGAGCGCAAAATACAAGCAAATCCTTGAAAACGCACTAAAACGCCACAACATTGCCCCGGACAACACCCCGGATCTGAGCAATATCCCCGGTCCTATACGCCTTGGAACCTTGCTTGACCAAGCCAAATCAGCCGCCACACCCCAAATTCAGACAATCCGCAGCTTTGGGCCTTACACACTCGACACGCAAGCCCACGCCCTTACAATCGCCAAGAAAAAAATCAGATTAACAGAAAAAGAAACCGCATTACTGTCCGCACTCCATCAAGCTTCGGGCAAATCCTTAAGCCGCACAGCCCTTCTTGATAAAGTCTGGGATTACGCCGAAAGTGCAGAAACCCACACACTTGAAACCCACATTTACCGTCTACGTCAAAAAATAGAAACAGACCCCGCCAACCCACAAATCGTCCTCACAGAAGAAGACGGCTACAAACTCGGATTTTAAGAGAAACCTTCTTTCGCCGCCGCAACCGCTGCAACCAAACTGCCTAAGAACGTCGAAGCTTTTTCAATTTTCAAATATTCAACGCCGCGCGCTGACAGCTCTTCCAAATCCGCCATCAAAATATGAATAGTCCGCACATCCTCACCGCCCAGCAATTCCTGCGAGTTCTGGCTGGCCTGACCTGTATAAGCTGGCTCATCGCCGGCCAACGCCGTGTGCTGATATGCACGTACAGCGCGTACAGTCTCGCCGTCCAAAACCTTGCCGCTGTCTTTCGCCTGCCTCGGCTGTGTAATAACAACCTGCTCATCTGCATCGCCTTGCGCCTTTTGTGTCTTCAAAAAATTCTCAAGAAAAACCCTTAAGGCCGGCACACTGACAACCGCATGATCATCAGCCATCGCAAAATCTTCATCGCTCTTTCGGTCATCATCTTTCTTACGCGGCTGAGCATCGGGATCATGCCTGCGAATCTCCTGCCGCGTATCGCTCTGCTCCGCATGGCGCGGCTGCACACCAAAGAAAGTCTGTAAATGCGTCAACATATCCATTATACCTTCATTATAGCGGAAATTCGTGCATCAAAACGAATTCCAAAGCCTGTATAACAGATATATTGAGCAAAAACAGTGCCAAAACCGCACAAAGAGTGATAAAAACCGGCATGGACGACAAAAAATCAGGCAAAAACAACCCATTAACCCCCGAAGATATTGATCTTTGGCAAAAAATGACCAAAGACGTCCGCAAAATGCCGGGAACTAATCATCAAACCGCTGTAAAGGCAACAAACAAGATCAAACCACCGACAAAATCAGCCAACAAACAACAAAAACCGCCTGCTCTACCTCCCAAATCCAAGCCCGTATCACCACTCCCTGGAAGCTCCGAACTCGACGCCCGCACCTCTGAACGCTTTCGCAAAGGTCAAATCCCGATCGAAGCCACTCTCGACCTGCATGGCATGACACAAGCCGAGGCCTACACCGCGCTCTTAAGCTTCCTCAAACGGGCACATGGCAAAAACTACCGCTGCATCCTCATTATCACAGGCAAAGGAAAAGAAAATATGGGCGTATTGCGCCAAAACCTGCCGTCATGGCTCGCAGAGCATGACACAGTGCTCAAAACCGCTCCTGCTCGCCCCAAAGATGGAGGGAGCGGCGCTTTTTATGTGTATCTACGAAGAAATAAAACCAAAAACTAGCCCTGCGCCGCCTCAAAAGCCTCATTCGTCGCATAAAGCCGCTTGATAAACATATGAATAAGCCCGGCAATCAACGGATCCGCAGCCTCAATCTTGGTATGAAGCACTTCTTTGGTAATCACAACCAACGTCGATTTTTCAAGGGCCACGGCCTTCGAAGAATGCTCTTTTTCCTTGATCAGGGCCATTTCGCCGAAAATATCGCCTTGACCAAGCGTTGCAATCACCTTATCGCCACGCTTAATCGCCACACTGCCGGTTTCAATCAAATACGCCTCATTCGCCATATCCCCAGCACTAAATATCGTCGTGCCTTCCATAAACTGCTGTTTTGTCAAAGATTTATCCAAAATTTCAACCCTTCTAAAATCTGAAATTCAACCTTCATTATAAGCGGTCAGCAAAGAAATTCTACCATAACAACACAAGGCCTATTATTTATGCATGCACGAATATATTGACATAATACATAAACTGCTTTACAAATAAGCTCATTCAATTCTGTTTAGAATGTTAGGATCTTAAAATGAGCATCGATGCGGCTATAGTATGGCACACACCAACCTCCGAGTTCCAAAAGGCAACGGCCATGGAATACGGAAGCTGGCTCGAGCTTGATGCCGAATATGGTGATCAGGTGAGGCTCATCGATCCTGCCGCCGGTCAATCTCTCGCTTATGATGAAAAAAACTGGACATTTGTGCGCAAGCATAAGCCTGCATCTTCAAACCAAGCAGCTCCCATCTTGTACAGCCTGGACGATGTCTTTTCGCAAATAAAAAATCCTCGCATCAAAATCACAGCCCCCGATTACGCAGAACCACTCGAAGAATGGATCGCAGTCAATAAAGGACAATTCATATCTGTTCCTGTCACTTCTGCTGCCCAAATGCTTGAAATTCAGGACACCCACCGCCACGAAAACAATTTGCAAAATGCTTTCATCGCCTCTCATGGGCATGTCATGAGAATGCAAGATTTCATCGTTCCTAACACATACGGGGCTTGCGATACAGTGTTCAATGAAGTTTTTACCGAAGGCCCATTGTCCAGCGACACTCCCCAAATCGCCGCCGGATTGCCTCACCTGTTTATTTTTCAAACAGCAAGATCAACACGCAGTGATTTCGCAAAAGGCGGCCTCAGAAGCTCTCCGTTAATCGACAACTTCAACGATGCAAGCAATCCGTATATCATGCACAAACTCATCTCTGCACAAAACGTGACCAATCAAAGTTTCACAGCCAATGACGAATTAACAAACAAGGTACTCTCGATCGACCCAACAATCGCAGTCCTCGCCTCACCTCTGGCCTCACAAGGCACGGGTCAGAAGCCATGGAAGATACTCCATTGGACAATTGCAGACCCCTCCACACAAATCAGTAGTCTTCGATTGAGATATGCAGGAAATTTCCTTGCACAAAATGGCAAAGAAGAGCCCAAGGCCGTCTTTATCGACGGCAAGTCCTTGGCTTACGGATCATAAAATAAACTTGCTCAAATCCGCCGACTTCACAAGCGATTCAACCTGCTCGCGTACATAATCTGCTGTAATCACAACGTCTTCGCCCCCGCGATCGCTCGCCGTAAATGAAATCTCTTCAAGCAACTTTTCCATCACAGTATGCAAACGCCGCGCACCGATATTTTGAACATTCTCATTCACTTCAAATGACAATCGCGCAACCTCATCAATCGCCGCATCATCAAACTTCAGCGTCACACCTTCCGTCCCGATCAACGCTTCATACTGCATAATCAAACTCGCCTCGGTATCGCGCAAAATCCGCTTGAAATCCTCTTCAGTAAGCGCCCGCAATTCAACACGGATCGGCAAACGCCCCTGCAACTCCGCCAACAAATCCGAAGGCTTCGCATAATGAAAGGCGCCGCTGGCGATGAACAAAATATGGTCGGTCTTAATCGGGCCGTGTTTGGTTGAAACGGTTGTCCCTTCAATCAACGGCAACAAATCCCGCTGCACACCCTCGCGCGAGACATCGCCCCCGCGCGCATCCTGCCGCGCCGCAATCTTGTCGATCTCATCAATGAAAACAATTCCGTTTTGCTGCACCAATTCCAAGGCCTGCTCAACGACCTTGTCCTCGTCCAGCAATTTATCAGCCTCCTCGCGCAGCAAAATCTCATAGCTTTCATCAACGCGCATCTTCTTCTTTTTCTTGCGCTCAAATCCCTTGCCCAAAATATCGCCAATATTAATCATCCCCATCGAAGACCCCGGCATCCCCGGAATATCCATCATCCCGCCCAACGGATTGGAATTATCATTCACCTCAATCTCGATCATCCGCTCATTCAGCTCACCATTGCGAAGCTTTGTCCGGAAATTGCTGCGCGTCCCATCGCCCGCCGTATCGCCGACCAACGCATCCAAAACGCGTTCCTCCGCGTAAATCTCCGCCTGCGCCGTCACGGTCTTGCGCATCTTCTCACGCACCATATGAATGCCAATCTCGGTCAAATCACGAATAATCGACTCCACATCCTTGCCGACATAACCAACCTCGGTAAACTTCGTCGCCTCAACCTTCACAAACGGCGCATTCGCCAATTTCGCCAAACGCCGCGCAATCTCGGTCTTCCCCACGCCCGTCGGCCCGATCATCAAGATATTTTTGGGGTAAACTTCTTCCTGCAACGCCGGGTCCAGCTGCTGCCTGCGCCATCTGTTCCGCAATGCAATCGCCACCGCACGTTTCGCATCACTTTGACCGATAATAAACCGGTCCAACTCCGCCACAGTCTCCCGGGGCGTAAAAGCAGGCGCTTCAATAATGGATGTCTCGCTCATTTAAAGCTTTTCGATAGTTATATTGTTATTGGTATAAACACAAATCTCTGCAGCAATATTGAGAGACTTCTTCGCAATCTCCTCGGCGCTCAAATCCATATCATAAAGCGCTCGTGCCGCCGCCAGCGCATAATTCCCACCCGATCCAATCCCGATAACCCCGTCTTTCGGCTCCACCACATCGCCCGTACCTGTCAAAATCAATGATGTAGATTTATCGCACACGATCATCAACGCTTCCAGACGACGTAAATAACGATCCGTCCGCCAGTCCTTCGCCAGTTCAACACACGCCCGCGTCAATTGTCCCGGATGGGCTTCTAACTTAGCCTCCAACCGCTCAAACAATGTAAACGCATCCGCTGTCGCGCCCGCAAACCCTGCAATAATCTCATCATTCTTGCCAAGCCGGCGCACTTTCCGCGCATTGTCTTTTAAAATCGTCGCGCCCATGGAAACCTGGCCATCCCCGGCCACCACAACATCCTTACCCTTACGGACGGAAATAATCGTCGTGCCGCGCCATTTCTGGGCGTTTGCGTAATCAAAATGTTCATCGCTCATGGGGAAACTATATGCGCTCTGAGGCCCGCAAAGTCAAGTCTGCTACTCGAGCCCAACATCCACGCTTTTCAAAGCCTGCTCAATCGGAATAAAAAAGTTAAGACTGGCATTAAACCCGTCACCAGCGCCAAACCCCGCTACCGACATCGCAACAATATTCCCGTTCGCATCAACAATCGGCCCACCCGAATTCCCGCCATGAATCGAAACATCGCCTTGAATAAGATCAACCGTGGTTCCAAAAACGCGATAATTTTTGCGGTGCGCACTCACAATCCCGCGCGTAATCGTGTCCTGAAACTTGCGCAACTGCGGCGCACCAATCGCATAAATCACCTCGCTCACCGCCGGCCACTCCGTACGGATCGGCAGAGTATGGATGCTATACCCTTCCGGAATCTCCTCAAGCTTGAGCAAAGAAACATCCCGCACCGGATCACGCCGCAACACTTCCGCAATCATTTTCTTTTTATAACCCTTGCTCGCAACCCGAATACGCAGCGCATCCCCCGCCACATGATTGTTGGTCAAAATATGCCCCTGCTCTGTTATAAAAAAACCTGATCCGTGCCGCCCATCCCCGCCTTCAATCAACACTGCCGCCTCAAGCACAGGATCAGCCTTCCCTTCAATCGATTGCTGCGAAAGTTGCTTGTTATGAACGCGCACCTCCTCCCGCGGATCAAAAACCCGAGGCCGGTCTTCATGCTTCTCATGCGGCGGAAATCCCTCCGGCTTAACCCCTGAAACTATAAGATCAAAAAATTTCTGATCAGCCCCCAAATTATGCGCCGCCATAGAAAACGCATCACTGATCAAAACGGTCAAACCTTCCGGATGCTCCTGCCGCAACTTCGCATACCCATTCGTCGTCGTCCTGTAAACAGTGCGCCGGCGCAGCGCATCATAAACGCTCCACTCAATGGTTAAAAGGATCTCCCCACGCACGCCTTCCGTTCCAAAAGGCTGACCCAGCAACAACTCAGGCTGCGTATAACAAGAATCAATCTCCGCATGAATAATCTTGCCGCCCACCTTATACTCCGTCCGCGCTTCCTCGTCTTCAACTTCTTCGTCAAAAAACAAGTTAAGCGACCCAACAACGTCATAACCATCGCCTTCCATCGTTTCTTCAAACATGTGATCAATGTCGATTTGATCGATAGCCTTGCGCAAAACTATCCGGCTTGTCTCCACCGGCCACCAGCAAGCTCCCGCGCTAATCGACCCCACCTTGTCCCCCGGCGAAAGCTGCATCCCAAGGCGTGAAAACATAATCGGAGAAGGATGCGCATCCTCAGGCATCGCAAGAGACGGTGCATATTCGGCATGCGGCACAGTGCTACACGCGGCAATAAAAAGAAGACCACCTAAAATGATATGACGAACAATCCTTGACATCATAGGTTTAGTCTAATGAATTCATATGTATGGTCAAAGCCTTCACATCTCATTCATAAAAACTATCCCGCCCCTTGTGCGCCGCATCACATAAAACTTTTGATAAGCCCGAGTTTCTTACTACTTTATTTATACTTCTGTGTTTAAATCAAAAGTGAAGCACAAAACCCAAAACCTATAGAAACCATGAGCGACAAAAGCAAAGTTAAAACTTTCGACGCCCACCCCACGGTCGACAGGCTGGATTCACTAGCCGCAGGCGAGCTTGAAGATCTCTGCGACGCCACAGATGCAGCCATCGAAGCAGGCGGCGGTTTCGGTTGGGTTAATCTCCCGCCACGCGACACTTTGGAAAGATATTGGCAAGGCGTCGTCACCATGCCGGGCCGCATTCTCCTCGCCGCGCGAATGGACGGCGTAATCTGCGGCACGTGCCAGCTCGTCAAACCACCTTACAACAACGAAGCGCAATCCCACATTGTCCAGCTCTCAACCCACTTCATCGCCCCCTGGGCGCGCGGTCACGGCCTGGCCGAAAAATTAATTAGATTTGCGGAAGAAACAGCCCTCAAAGAAGGATTTGCTGCAATCAATCTGGATGTCCGCGAGACCTTAACCGAAGCGATCGCCCTGTACGAAAAACTGGGTTTCACACGCATCGGAACCCACCCCTGCTACGCCCGCGTTGATAACAAAATCCTTAAAGGCTACTATTACTACAAAATCATCGACGAAAAGCTGACCCAGCAACAACCTTAAAGATCAAATTCAGGCTTCAGCGCCAATGGAGAACTTGTACCTGCTTGTAAATTCCATTCTGAAGGAACATTTCGTTGCTTTTTCGCAAATCCGTTTTGCTTGATAACGCCGGTAAATTTCAAAACCGCATCATTATGTGCTCCGTCTTCTTCTATAGACTGGAGAAAGTTTTTCTGTTCTTGAGGCAAAGAATCCCGAATGTGTACTGCAAGCGTATAGATATCAATCAGCTCAGGATCAACTGCAATACCGACCTCCATGCTGCAATGAATCATAAAGCGCACATAATCCAAATCTGTCATCATCCCAAGCTTCTTCGGCTCGCCAGTATCCGGATTAACATCCTGGAAGGCCGAGGCCAAAATCTGCGCCCGCTCCTGAAAACTTAATCCCCCAGCATATAAGGCAATATCCGTTCCCGGCACCACAGCATCCTTATCCGCAACACAAGCTATCCCAGGGATAACACCCCCATCCTCAAGCTCAGCATCCTTAAGCTCAAAACGATAAATAGGCATTTTGGAGGGATACTCGCGCTTAAAAAATTCCTGCAGATAAAATGCTGCAAAATCCGCTGCTATTTGCGGGTCAGAAATTTGTGCACCAACATCGCAATGAACAATCGCCCCATACGCGGACTCACCCTCACGCTCATCAAGACCAAAGGTCACTCCGGGTGATTCAACTTTTCCGCGATAAAACACATCATAACAAACGAAATCGCGAACATATCCCGGCAAACGCGCGCGCTGCACACTAAAAAGCTTATCAGGATCAATATCCGGAAATTGTTGCCCTAAGCCTTCTTTCCAGTTTCGAGTACCATCCTTATCCGGCTTCACAGATTCCAAATGGCTATAAGTTATGAGAGAACCACAAGCAAAAGCGGGCAATTTTCCTGTCTGCTCATAATACTCAATCAAACGATCAAGCCCTTTAACTTGCGTAGGGTGTGATCCGGCCAGACGGATTTTTTCCTTCTGCGCCTCTGTAAACACATACACCTTATCTTGATCCACTTGTTGATTGAACAAATGAGCGTCCATAGCAATACTCCGTCTAAGCCAAAGAGCCACTTTAGCAAAGAGGGATGATTATGTCAATTTTGGTGAAAAACCAGTCCAAACAAGGCTTTAAACTTTAATCATCAACGGCTCTTGCTCGGCGCGATCAATGCGTTTGCCATGCGAAAAACTTTCCTTGGCATGTTCCACATGAATAATAGTCGCCCCGCTCTGATTTTTCCCGATCGTAACCTTGGCAATGTCCGCCTTATCACCACCAATATCAACAATAGAAAGCGTTGATTTTCCATCATCACCTTTCTCAATCGCAATGCGAAAACGCCTGTTATCGCCAAGCAAAGTATAAACATCTCTTTCCCCTTTGCTGGCCTGCTTCTCCAAAGCATCAGTCCCAGCATCACGGCCGCTTGCTCCCATATTCTCAATAACTTGCAAGAGGCCGTCCAAAAACTCCTCGGCCTCCGCCGATAAATTTTCGAGATCAATCCCCCCATCCGCAAAAAATTCAAGCAAAAATCTCTGGGCCTCTTCTGTGCTCTGACCAGAACTTTGCTGTCCGCCATTATACTGAGCCATAATAGCCTGCGCTTCCGCAGACAAATTAAGAGAAACCGCGCTATTTCCACCCGCCCCTCCGTCATCAAATAAACTTTGGGTAAGGGCCGTCGACGACGAATAGCTCCCGCTAAACCCCCCAGACTTCGAACCCCCATCAAGATAATTGGCAAGGCTCGGTCTATTAAAAAGCAGACTAGATATATCCATAAACGATGCTCCTCTTAGCTCAGAGAAAACAGAGCAATTCTTATGCCAAAAATGAACCGGTCTTGAAATCGCATCAATGCGCAGCTAATCTCCAAAACCATGAGAACGTATGACAACAACAACATCTTCGCCAAAATCCTTCGCGGTGAAATTCCTTGCAACAAGGTTTACGAGGACGACCACGTTCTGGCCTTTCACGACCTCTACCCCAAAGCCCCGGTTCACATCCTCGTTATACCCAAAGGACAATATGTTGCGATCGATGATTTCGGCACCAAAGCCTCACCGGAAGAAATAAAAGCATTCTTTGCTGCAATCTCAAAAATCGCCGAGGAACATGGCATCGCCGAAACCGGCTTCCGCTCGATCGCCAACACCGGATCCAACGGCGGCCAGGAAGTCCCGCATTTCCACATGCACCTTCTCGGCGGCGGGCCTGTTGGGCCGATGGTATCCGCGCGCTCTTAAGCCCTTAATGCACCCGTGCATCATCTGACGTCTCGAACTTCACAACATTCTCAGGCACTTTATACATCTTCATAAAAACAAACGCGCCGCATATATCCTCATCGCCACTTAAATCAAAGCGCGCAGCATTTTGCAGTCCCATAACTCTGCAATATTCCTCAGCCACCATCGCATGGGCTTTGGCCTGAATACCCAAAATATCGCATAAAGCCGAAGCACGCATATCCTTCTTCTTCAGGAAGCTCAAACTCAAATCCAGCAACTCTGCCATATTCATAAGATCTGCAGCAATATCAGGCAAATACCGACGCACATCCTCATCGCGAACAAATCCGTTCCGCGCAAGCTGCCCCCACAAACGGCGATAATCCTGCAAAATTCTCTGACTTTCTTTATAAAGCTCGCGCATTGTCGCCGCCGCCTCGTTATAAGGCCTGGCAATCTTTATGCTGCATAAAGCCATGCACACCAACAACACATGCGGCGGCATCTCACACAATTCTTCATGCATCGCCAAACGCGTATCATCATCAATAACCTCGCGTCCGTCCAAAACATCATCCACCAAAACCGGTATTCTCAGCCGGTTAACCAAAATCGCCATCAAGCGATCCTGCTTATCATGAATTAAAGTCATAACCCTTCTCCCTGTGTTTGCAATTTTTTGCTTATAGCCCCTCTCTTAAACACAAAAGATGAATCAATCGTTAACGCGCTTTCATTTTTCACGGCCACATGCCATAAATAGAATTTCCAAAAAGGAAAAAACGAATGGTTGCACGCGTAAACACGGTCGCTTTTCAAGGCATAGAAGTCCGCCCTGTTGACGTGCAGGTCCAAATCGCCAACGGTATGCCGGCCTTTAACATCGTTGGCCTTCCTGACAAGGCCGTCGCCGAAAGCAAAGAACGCGTCCGTGCGGCGCTCCATGCGCTGGGCCTCTCTCTCCCGGCCAAACGGCTAACAGTCAACCTCGCACCCGCCGACCTCACAAAAGAAGGCAGCCATTTCGATCTCCCCATCGCTCTTGGGCTTTTGGCGGCCATGGGCGTGATCCCCAAAGACGGCCTGGCGCGCAGCACCGTCCTGGGTGAGCTGGCGCTCGACGCAACCATACGCGCGGTCAGCGGCGTCCTTCCGGCGGCAATTCACGCCTCCTCAAACGACAACTCATTGATTTGCCCGCATTCATGCGGTGGCGAAGCCGCATGGGCAGGCGATGTTGAAATCCTTGCTCCTCGTGATTTGCTCCAGCTCATCAATCACATCAAAGGCACGCAGATTCTCTCCCCGCCCGAGGCCCGCCTCACCGAGGAAACCGACAAACCGCTCAGAAATCCTGATCTCGCAGACGTCAAAGGCCAGGAAACCGCCAAACGCGCCCTCGAAATCACCGCCGCCGGAGGCCATAATTTGCTCATGATCGGCCCGCCGGGTTCCGGCAAATCCATGCTTGCTTCATGCCTCCCGGGAATTTTGCCACCCCTAACGCCTCACGAAGCCCTTGAAGTGTCCACCATTCATTCCCTCGCCGGCACCCTGCCCGATGGCGGCCTGCTTCATCGCCGGCCTTTTCGTGACCCTCACCATTCCGCCTCACTCCCCGCCCTCATAGGCGGAGGCCACAAAATCCGCCCCGGCGAAATCAGTCTCGCGCATCACGGTGTATTATTTCTCGACGAATTGCCTGAATTTGCACGCAACACACTTGAATCCCTGCGCCAACCTCTTGAAACCGGCACAGCCCTCATCGCACGTGCCAACGCACACCTGAATTACCCCGCAAGGTTCCAACTCATCGCCGCCATGAACCCTTGCCGCTGCGGTCACCTTGGCGATGACGATCTCGCCTGCACCAAAGCCCCGCGCTGCGCTGCCGATTATCAATCGAAAATTTCCGGCCCGCTTCTTGACCGCATAGACATCCAGGTCGACGTCCCGGCCGTTCCTGTTTCTGATCTCCAAACAACAGTTACAGGAGAAGCCTCCGAACATGTACGCACCCGCGTGCAGGCAGCGCGTGACATTCAAAAAGATCGCCAACCATCTTTGAATGCTAATCTTTCCACCGCCGAACTCGAAACCGTCGCCATTCTTGACGACAAAGCACAAGACCTTCTTAACAAATCCATGGAACGGGCAAAATTCTCCGCGCGCGGCTACTACAAAATCCTTCGCGTCGCCCGCACGATCGCAGATCTCGAATCAATACGCTCTGGCGCGCTATCACCAACGATTTCCCGCTCCCATCTCGCTGAAGCCCTCAGCTACCGCCGCATTGCTTTAAACTAAAAACCAAACATATTCAGATACTTACGCGGAACCCTTTGAAATATAAGGAAATTTTTGTTACAATGTCGGCATATTGAAGATGAATAACAAAAAATTAACATAAAACAGTTATCATCCTAAATATCAGCAATCAAAGGGGCCGCTGGCCTCAATCTTTGCTGAGCTGAGTAACGTGAAGCACTGGCGGGTGCTTTAGAACAAAAAGCGGTGTGTTTCCTATGTTTCAGGGCCCGGTTATCACTGGCTATCACAGAGCAGCCCGAAAAGAAGCTGCTGATGAAACACGCCAAAGCCTTTCAGAAAAATTTTCAGCCAAAGCCTCAATCGGCCAAAGCGCAACAGCCACAGCCACCGTTACAGCAAAAGCTCCTCAAAGCATAGCGCAGCAAATCTCGCCGGACACCGCTTATCAAGGTCCAAGTTTTAACGCCGCACAAACACGCCTCACCGCCAGCAAAGCCGTAAACCCCGGCCAGGTCGTCGACAATAAAAATGCAATCAACGCATCGCGTGAAAAGTTGAACGATGTCAAAGCCGACTACAAACAAGATATGAAAGAAGCCGCCAAAGGCCTGCAACAATCCGTCAACGCCGTTGCACAAAGTCAGGGAATCAAACCCTCCAGCGTCGCAAGTGCATTAAATGCAGGCCAACCCAGCGGCAATTTTAAGGCAGCAATTGAAATCGGCACCAACGCCGTCTCCGGACAGGCCCTCAATATCGGCATGGCCATTTTGGATGTCATCGGTGACCGTAAATCCGTTAAACCCGGCGAGCTTGACCGCATCGTTGAACAAGCAACGCGCACAGCAACCCACCCGCAGCAAAGCGGCCCATTCGCCGCCTTTCCCGGCAAAGAGAACGCGCCGCCCCCAGCACCACCACAACAATTCGCCTACAACAATCTCAGCACAGCAAACGCAAAAAAATTGCTGCAAGGTGATCATGCGCTCGAGCAAGAACCTGAAATGAAAAAACTGAACACGCTCGAGCAAAATTTAGACAACGCAGAGGACGAGCAAAATTATGTGCTTAGACACGGCAACAAAACCGTCAACGCAGAAAACGTTGAATCCGCGCTCGAGCGAAATGACCAAAGCACTCTCGAGCAACTCTCACAAAGTGCTGTCAATGCTCTTGTTGATTTCAACATTCTTGGCAAATTAAAAATTCCAAAATCAAGCGGCATCATCGGATCAGAAACCGCCGGCGCCATCGGTCAAACCATGGAACCCGACATGAAAAAACTCGTCGGTGACTTCAACAATTCCGGCATAACAATAAAGACCCTCTAAAATCCCGCCTTTCTTTCGCCTTAGAATCACGTCAGATTCACTCTCATGCCATCCTCCAAAACCATCTGTATCTTCTGCGCTTCCTCCGACAAAACCCCTCAACATTTTCAAGACATAGCACAACAAACCGGAAGACTTTGTGCCGATCTTGGCTTCAATGTTGTCTACGGCGGCGCAGCAGGCGGGCTCATGGGTCTCATGGCAAATGCCGCACTCCAATCGGGTGCCTATGTCACAGGGGTCATGCCACAATGCCTCGAAAGCCAGGAACGTGCTCACAAATCCTTGTCCCGCCTCATCATCACCAAAGACCTCCACGAACGCCAAAAAACCATGGCCGATCTTTCGGACATCTTCTTGGTTCTCCCTGGTGGCCTCGGCACCCTTGCCGAATTCTTTGAAATCTTGACCTGGAAACAGATAGGACTCCATAAAAAACCCATCATCGTACTAAACGCCTCAGGCTTCTGGGATGGTTTAATTTCCACACTTAATGATATGGAAAATCAAGGGTTTCTCCATAAAAACACAGCAACCATTTTCGATATTGTTCCAAACATTCAAAATCTTCAAAAATTTCTCGAAAACATCCAAAAATAGAGACTCAGCTTTGCTTTTTGTTAAGTATTTGTTGCATATGATGAATGATAAATTAAACTACTCCTGACAACTTATTAAAAAGCGACCCATCTGTGCACTACACGCATTCACAAGACAAAGCCAAAAATTTCGCAACTGCGGCCTTCGAGCGCATGGCAGAGGCTGGCCTCGCTCCAACCCCTGAATGTTTTGAGCTGTGGTACGTCTATTTCTCCAAGGAAAACCCCGAGGTTTCCCATGCTTTGGATATTTTGATTGAAAGCAAAGAAAAAATAACCAACGGCCATTGCGCCGAAATCCATCAACGCTTCCTTAGCGACTCATCCGACAACGAACGGGTCAAGCAAGCAGGCGACCGTATTCAAATGACAATCAAAGAGGTTAACGGCGTCGTGAACACCGTTAAAACCTCAACAAGCCAGTACAACGCCAAACTCGATGACATCTCTCACAAACTCAAACCCGATATGAGCCCTGCCGAGATCGCCACAATCGTCGGCGACGTCAAAGCAGGAACTGAAAACATCCTGAACCAAAACCATAACCTAGAAGTTCAGCTCGTCAAATCTGCCGAAGTCATGAGAGAGCTTCAGCGCGACCTCGAAAAAGTCCGCAAGGAAGCGCTGACCGACGGCCTCACCAACATTGCCAACCGCAAAGCCTTTGACAACGAAATCCGCCACCTCGCCTCAACATCAACCGAAGATGGGCAAACCTTCTCTCTGATCCTCATGGATATCGATCACTTTAAAGGCTTCAACGATACATTCGGCCACCAGGTCGGCGACCAAGTCTTGCGCCTCGTCGCCCGCACCTTAATCGAAGGCATCAAAGGCAAAGATATGGCCGCACGTTACGGCGGCGAGGAATTCGCTATCCTCCTTCCCGATACCAACATCAACGGCGCGATGCATCTTGCCGAAAAACTCCGCAAGGAAGTCGAAAGCAAGGAGGTCGTCAACAAAAGCAGCGGCGCTAAACTCGGCCAGATCACTCTGTCCGGCGGCGTCGCACAATTCATCAGAGGCGAGGACATCGACTCTCTAATCGCACGCACAGACGCCGCGCTCTATACGTCAAAACACAATGGCCGTAACCAGATCTCTTCTTCTTCTGCGCCCGGCCAAAAAGGCGAACCTGTCCGCAATACCTTCGCGGATTAAAATCTTCTCTTCTCCTTGCTAATCCGCCCCATGCGCTTTATTTATAACGCATGAGTATTCCCGAATCCCTGCCGTCCAACGAACCCGCCTATCTCGGCGGCCTCAACCCCGCGCAAAAAGAGGCTGTTGAAGCCCTTGACGGCCCTGTTCTCGTCCTCGCGGGCGCAGGCACGGGTAAAACCCGGGTCCTCACCACCCGTATCGCACATCTATTAAACACTGCCCGCGCCTACCCCTCACAAATCCTCGCCGTCACCTTCACCAACAAGGCGGCGCAGGAAATGAAGGAACGCGTCTCAAAACTGATGAACGGTATGCCGGTCGAAGGCATGCCGTTGGGCACATTCCACTCCCTCGCCAACCGGATGCTCCGCCGTCATGCCGATCTTGTCGGCCTCTCATCCAACTACACCATCCTCGATCCTGACGACCAGGTCCGCCTGTTCAAACAGATCATGGAAATTAATAACATCGACACCAAAAAATGGGTGCCGAAAATCATGCTCTCCGTCATCGAGCGCTGGAAAGACCGTGCCCTTGCGCCCGATCAGGTTCCCAAAGAGGAAATCGGCGACATGGCCGGCGGCAAGCTTCTCGTCCTCTACCGTCTCTATCAAGACCGCCTCAAAGCCATCAACGCCTGCGACTTCGGCGACCTCTTGCTGCACATGATCACCATCCTGAAAGACCCGCAGCATAAAAATGTGCTCGAAGATTACCACCGCCGCTTCCGCTACATCCTCGTCGATGAATACCAGGACACCAATGTCGCGCAATATCTCTGGCTCCGCCTTCTCGCGCAAGGCTCAAACAATCTCTGCTGCGTCGGCGACGATGACCAATCCATCTACGGCTGGCGCGGCGCTGAAGTCGGAAATATTCTCAAATTCGAAAAGGATTTTCCCGGCGCGAAAATCATCCGGCTCGAACAAAATTACCGCTCCACCAACAACATCCTCAAGGCCGCTGGCGCCGTCATCGGCAACAACGCCGAGCGCCTCGGCAAAGACCTCTGGAGCGAATCCGGCGACGGTGAAAAAATTCTCGTTCGCGGCCTCTGGGACGGCGAAGCCGAAGCGCGCTGGGTCGGCGAAGAGATCGAGCAACTCCAGCGCAAACAATATTCCTTGAACGAAATCGCCGTCCTTGTCCGCGCCGGTTTCCAGACCCGCGAATTCGAAGAACGCTTCATCCAGCTCGGCCTCGCTTATAAAGTCATCGGCGGCCCGCGCTTCTATGAACGGATGGAAATCCGTGACGCCCTCGCTTACCTCCGCGCCATCATCCAACCCGCCGACGACCTCGCGTTGGAGCGCATCATCAACACCCCCAAACGCGGCCTCGGCGATTCCACCATCCAAACCCTTTACGCTCACGCCCGCGCCCACAACATCCCGCTTCACGACGCCATCCTCGACCTCACCCAAACCGACGAACTCAAACCCAAAGTCAAAACCACGCTCATGAAACTCATGGACGATTTCGGCCGCTGGCGCTCGCTCATCGACTCAATGCCGCACGCTCAACTTGCCGCTCAAGTCCTTGATGACTCCGGCTATATGCGCATGTGGCAGGAAGACAAAACCCCCGAGGCCCCCGGCCGCATCGAAAACTTAAAAGAACTCGTCTCCGGCATGGCCGAATATGAATCCCTCGCGGAATTTTTGGAGCACGTCGCTCTCGTTCTCGAAAATCAGGATTCCTCTAATGGCGAATACATCACCATCATGACTCTCCACGGCGCCAAAGGTCTTGAATTCGGCGCAGTCTTTTTACCGGGCTGGGAAGACGGCCTCTTCCCCTCGCAAAGATCCATGGATGAAAACGGTATCAAAGGCCTCGAGGAAGAGCGCCGCCTCGCCTATGTCGGCATCACGCGCGCAAGAAAACGCGCCTATGTGTCCCACGCCGCCAACCGCCGCATGTACGGCAACTGGGTCAACAACATCCCCTCGCGCTTCGTCGATGAACTTCCTTCCGCCAACATCGAAATGACCTCCGATATCCTCCAACCCGGCCGTTCTTCGCACTGGGACTCCAGCGGCTTCCGACCAACCGTGAAACCCGCCGTTTCAAATTCAACCTTCGAACAAAAAACCAGATCCGAAGACGGCACCATCTTCGCCCGCGGCGACCGCGTCTTTCACGATAAATTCGGCTACGGAAAAATCATCAACATCGACGGCCACAAGCTCGACATCAATTTCGAACATTCCGGCCACAAACGGGTCATGGACAGTTTTGTGAAGAAAGAATAACCATGTGTGGCATAGCCGGGCTCGTCCTCCCTCCCTCCCAAACCATCGACCCCGCGTCGCTGGAACCGATGATCCGCGCCCTGCACACCCGCGGCCCCGATGCGAACGGAACCTATATCAACAAAAACACCGCCCTCATCCACACGCGCCTCTCGATCATCGATCTCGAACATGGCGCGCAGCCCATGACTGACCCCAAAGGCCGCACCATTATTTTCAACGGCGAGATTTACAACGACCCCGAAATCCGCGCCTCCCTCAAAGACTACAATTTCAAAACCCGCAGCGATACCGAATCCATCCTCGCGCTCTACGATCAATACGGCCTCGATTTCACAAGCCACCTGCGCGGCATGTACGCCTTCGCGCTGCACGACCCGCAGCAAAACCGCTTCATCCTCGCCCGTGACCCGTTCGGCATCAAACCGCTTTATATCCTGCACAACGCCCGCATGCTTGCCTTCGCCTCCGAAATCAAAGCTCTCAAACACCTCGATAACGAAAGCGCCAAAACAATCCCGCAAAAACTGCGCGCCTTTAAAAAACAAAATTTTCTGCCCGGCGATCAAACGCCCTGCGAAACCATAATCAAACTCCTCCCCGGCGAACGCCGCGTGTACGAAAATCTAAACCTCATCGAAACGCGGCGGCGCGATCTCCTCCCCACCATCATCACCCAAACCGATGAACAAACCGCGCTGCAAAAGCTTGAGCAAACCCTGATGGACAGCGTCAAAGTCCATTGCCGCTCCGATGTCGGCTACGGCCTGTTTCTCTCCGGCGGCACAGATTCAACCGCCATCGCCGCCTGCCTCCACGCGCTTGGCGAAAAACAAATCCGCAGCTACACAGCTGCTTTCGATATCCCGTCCGCAGCAGACGAAAGACAACTGGCAAAACAAACCGCAGCAAAATTCGGCCTCACCCATCGCGAAATCCTGTTTACCGAGCATGATTTCTGGGACCTTCTCCCCGAAATCGCCGCCTATATGGACGACCCCGTCGCCGATTACGCGATCCTGCCCACCTGGAAACTCGCGCAAGAAGCCGCCAAAGATCAAAAAGTCATCCTCTGCGGCGAGGGCGGCGACGAACTCCTCGCTGGCTATGGCCGCTACCGCGCACGCTGGTGGAAAGACTGGCGCCGCCTGCTTTCAAACGACAGCAAAGACCTCAATCCGACCTGGAGCGCCTTGCAAAAAAAACAAGCGCGCGATATTTATGGCTGGCTCCCGAATGACCTTCTGATCAAACTCGATAACTGCCTGATGGCGCACGGGCTGGAGGGGCGCACACCTTTCCTTGACCCCGAGGTCGCTGCCGTCGCCTTCGCCCTGCCCGATCATCTCAAACAACAGGGCAAACACGGCAAATATCTCCTGAAAAAATGGCTACAAACCCGTTACCCGGAATACCCCGCCTTCCGGAAAAAACAGGGCTTCACCGTCCCTGTCGGCGACTGGATTGACCGCCGCAAAGCCCACGCGCTGGACATCATCACCCAAAGCCCCTTGATCCAAAACATGCTGAGCCAAAGCGAAATCGCCGCGCTACCAAACACAAATGGCGACAAACTCTGGCCGCTCCTCTACCTCGCCTTTTGGGGACAAAGTCGCCAACTTTGATTTTTGCATTTCCAAAACGACTAATTTATAGTCCCTCACGGATCAAGTACGGAGAGGTGGCAGAGTGGCTGAATGCGCCGCACTCGAAATGCGGTATAGTGGCAACACTATCGGGGGTTCAAATCCCCCTCTCTCCGCCATATGAAAAGGAGCAAACTCATGCCCACATATCACAAAGACACATCACCCTTCACCAAATGGGCCCTTATCAAAATCTGGCTAGCGAAGAAAAAATATCCCTCAAAATCCGTCTACAGCATCCCGGCCACCTGCGACCAAATCAACCGCGAGGTCAATACAGGGTTTATCTACCAGCGCGACGGACTCAACGATATCTGGTTCACGCCCGACCAGTTCACACAAAGCCACGGCGGCGACTGCGAGGATTTTTGCATCTATAAAATGCACCGCCTCGCCCAAGAAGGCATCGCCCTCTCAAAAATGGAACTCGTCATCTGCACCGATAAGAAAAGCCGCGAATACCATGCTGTCCTGCGCGTCTTCAGCGGCAATTACCAATACGTCCTGGATAATCAATCGGTTCATCTTCTGACCAAAGACACCTTCAATGCCCGCTACGCGCCGATCTACGCCATCGGCACCCAGGGCTGGCGCGTCACAAGCTCATAAACTTCAGCAAACAGCTTTTGTGTTTGGCTAGGAAAATAAAGCGACGTGTATGTCAAATACACGAGCCGCAATTTGACAACGCCCAAACACAAAAGATGGAAGCTGGCGGAGAGAGCGGGATTCGAACCCGCGTAGGGTTTGACCCCTAACACGCTTTCCAAGCGTGCGCCTTCAGCCACTCGGCCACCTCTCCTTGAAAACAAGCCGTTTTATACCCTTTTAGACCCTCAAATGCAAACATGCTTTTATACGGGCGCAAACATTGCTAGACTGTAAAAAAGGAGACCAAATCATGCGCAGCGGTCTATTAGCATTACTGATCTTTGTTTCTTTGCCTTTGCTGGCGGCTCTCGGCCATGATGCCTGGCTTTTCTATGAAAATCAGGACAAAGGCTTTTTATTCAGCGAAATCGGCTTTCTCTGGACGCGCTACAACCCTGAAAGCTTTTTATCAGCACGCGAGGTCATGAGCCCCGAAGACTGGGCCAAACTCAGCACATACATTCTGGACCAAAAAACCGTGGTTCTAACCGGCGCATTTACGGTGTTTTGCTACGCCATCATCGCTTTAGCAAAAATATTCGGCTCCGGCGCAGGTCAAGGAATTTCTTTCAACGCCAAAAACAAGAAAGTCGATGTCGTTCTTGGCGAAGCCAAACAGAAAAAATACCAATACAAGCGCCGTTAATCACTGGCTCATATTTCGAACAATTCGATCGATTGCCTGCAAATCTTTATCTCTCGATAAACGGTGATCTCCGTCTTCAACATAGGTCACATCAATTTGCACACCCGCAAACGCCTCTTGAATACGCCCGGCAGTTTCCGGCAACACGTCCTTGTCCTGCATCCCCTGAAACAAATGCACAGGAAAACCCCAGCGGGGTTTCCGCCCTAAAACCAAATGTTCTTTGGCTTCGTCATAAAAATCCTTGGGAAAATAATACGGCTCATCACTGTAATCGTTCTCCACCATCGCAAAGCCTTGCGTATCCATATTGTTCTTTTGCTCCGGGCTCAACCGGGCATAGATCTCCTCTGTAAAATCCGGCGCCGCCGCAATCCCAATCAATCCTTTAATCCGCTCTGGCCGCATCATCGCAACCAAAAACGCCATCCATCCACCCATCGACGACCCCACCAGAACAGCCTCGCCTTGCACCACATGATCCAAAATTGCGACCGCGTCTTCCGCCCATGACCCAATCCGCCCCTCATTAAACTCACCATCCGATTCCCCATGCCCGCTATAATCAAACCGCACATACGCTTGCCCCCGCGCCCTGCACTGCTCCTCAAGATAAGTGGCCTTCGTCCCGCTCATGTCCGATCGGTATCCGCCGCAAAACATCACACACGGCAAAGCCCCTGCCGTATAAACATACGCCAGCCTTGTTCCATCACCCTTTGAAAGATATTGAACACCCATGCCAATCACTATAAATAGGAGTGATGAGCTTTTCCACCTCTCATAAAGCCAAAAATACAGGCATGGGAAGCCCTTTGGCGCCGCAGCCTGTCGTCCTGCAAATCATCCCCGAGCTCAGCGCCGGCGGAGCCGAGCAAGGCTGTATCGACGTTGCCGCAGAACTCGTCGCCTCAGGGGCTCAATCTTTCGTTGTCTCCAATGGCGGAAAGCGCATCCACGAACTCGAGCGCGCAGGCGCCGTCCATATCAACATGCCGGTCCACAGCAAAAACCCGTTCGTTATGCTTTCCAACGCCCGAAAGCTTCAAAAAATAATCGAACAATACGGCATCCATATCGTCCACGCACGCAGCCGTGCACCCGCATGGAGCGCTTGGTTGGCTTGCAAGAAAGCCAGAACTCCTGTCCGCTTCATGACAACCTGCCACGCTCCATACAATATCTCTGGCAAATTCAAACAACGCTATAACTCGATCATGGCGCGCGGGGAACGTGTCATCGCAATTTCCGATATGATCGCCGAATATCTCGTCAACAACTATCAAATCGATCCGTCCATCATCCGCGTCATACCGCGCGGCATCGCAATGGAACGGTTCCACCCAACCGCCGTCACACCGCAACGTCTCATTGATCTCGCAAGCCAATGGCGCATCCCTGATGGAGCCAACATCATCATGCTCCCTGGCCGTCTTACACGCTGGAAAGGACACCACATCCTCATCGACGCAATGGCAAAGATAAATCGCAAAGATTTATTTGCTGTTATCATTGGCGATGATCAAGGCCGCGGCGAATATCGCAAGGAACTCGAAGACGCCATCGAGGCAAAAAATCTTGGCGGCCAAATTCGTATCGTCAATCACTGCCACGATATGCCCGCCGCTTATATGCTCGCCACTGTTGTTGTCTCCGCTTCAACAGACCCCGAAGGATTTGGCCGCGTCCCTGTCGAGGCACAAGCCATGGGCCGCCCCATCATCGGAACAAATCACGGCGGCGCGCGCGAAACCATACGCCCCGGACAAACGGGCTGGCTCGTCGAACCCGGCGATCCGATCGCCCTTGCGCGTGCTATTGAAGATGCGCTATCTCTCAACGCTGGCCAGCGCGCCATGCTCGCCACCCGCGCCATGGCGCATATCGCCGAACACTTCACCAAAGAACAAATGCTGGGCAGAACCATGAACGTCTACGCAGAATTATTGCGCGGCCAATCCTTCGCTCCGCCGGAAAACCCCAATCCGTTTCACATCAAAACCGCTGCGGAATAATGACAAAGCAATCAAAAATTCTTGTCATCAAACTCGGAGCACTCGGTGATTTTTTTCAAGCACTTGGCCCCATGGCCGCAATTCGCCGTCATCACAAAGACAGTCACATCACGCTCCTCACAACAAAACCCTTTGAAAATTTCGCCCGGCAAAGTGGCTATTTCGATTCCATCCTCATCGACTCCCGTCCACGCTGGAACAATCTCTCAGGCTGGCTATCACTCCGCAAAAATCTCAACGCCGAAAATTTTATCCGCATTTACGATCTGCAAAACAACGATCGCAGCTCTCTCTATTTTCGTCTCTTTAAAAATCCAAAACCCGAATGGTCGGGTGTCGCCAAAGGCGCATCACATCGCAACACAAACCCTACCCGCACCGCCGGTCACGCTTACGATGGCCATGTCCAAACACTCGCCCTCGCTGGCATCACAAACATCAAACCCGACACACTGGATTGGATGATCACGGACATCGCGCAATTCCCATTACAAACTCCCTATGTGTTGCTCGTTCCAGGCTGCGCCCCTGAACATCCTCAAAAACGCTGGCCGGCGAAATATTATGCGGAACTCGCCGCGCATCTCACAAATGAAAATATTCAACCCGTCATAATCGGCGGCCCGGCAGAAAAAGAAATTGCCACAACAATCAAAAATGCAGTGCCAACCGCTCTCGATCTCACCAGCCAAACATCGCTCCATCAAATCGCCACGCTCGCCAAATCAGCAAAGAGCGCCATCGGCAACGACACCGGCCCCATGCACATCATCGGACAAACCGGCTGCCCTTCTCTCGTCCTTTTCTCTGGCTATTCAAACCCCATTCGTCATGCCCCCAAAGGCACACACGTCAGCACATTACAAAAGGACGATCTCAAAGACCTAACCGTTAATGAAGTAATTAAAGCCGTTACAAAAATATTCAACGAAGAGAAATGTGACGAAAATCGTGCGGTTCGAGAACCGGAAGCGTAAGCGTATTGAACATACGTGCGAACCGGAAGCGCAGAACCGCACGATTTGCAGTCCATTTATCAAAGTTGACGCTTGGCAGGAACTTCTTGAAAAATTTTGCGAACAACAACGTCCGGCAAAAACTCCATCAACCTTAAAATCATATGTGGCAAAAATGGAAATGCGATCCGTGCCTTCCCACGCCGTATTCCGCGCTCGATAATTTTTGCTGCGCGCTCTGCGCTCATCTTGAGCGGCATATCAAAATCATTCGCATCCGTCATCGGCGATTCCACAAACCCCGGACAAATCACACTTACCTTCACACCCTGACCATACAAACCATAGCGCAAAGATTCTCCAAAGACTTTTACGGCCGCCTTCGACGCACAATAGGCCGGCGCCCCCGGCCATCCACGAAGCCCCGCAAGTGAACTCATAATAGCAATATGCCCGCCGCCACTTTCAACCATCCGCGGAATGATCGGATTAATCGTATTCAAAACCCCCATCACATTCACATCAAAAATCTTGCGTTGTTGATCTTCCATTTCCACCAATCTTCCATCCGTCCCCGCCGAAATCCCCGCATTCGCAATCACAACCTCCAGCGGCGCAATCTCATGACAATTCACAACCCATTGCGCCATCGCAAACCGGTCACACACATCAACGGCCTTCTCAAACGCCTCCGCTCCTTGCTCACGGCATAATTCCGCAACTTCTTTCAATCGCTCTTCGTTACGCCCTCCCAAAAACAACATCGCGCCTTTACGCGCATACCGAAGCGCTAACGCACGGCCAATTCCGCTCGATGCGCCTGTAATAAGAATTGTCGTTGCTCTTTTTCTCCACATGGTTAAACTTTAGTCCAATATGGGAGCTTTAGAAAGAAGAGGTTTGATGTTCGTTATGTCTTCTCCGTCCGGAGCAGGCAAAACCACAATCACGCGCGAATTGCTCAAAAGCAATCCCGATACCATCATCTCCATCTCCGCCACAACGCGGCCGCGCCGTGCCGGCGAAGTCCACGCCCAAGATTATTATTTCGTCAGCATCGACGAATTCCGCGAAATGGTTGATAACGGCGAAATGCTGGAACACGCCAAAGTCTTCGACCATTATTACGGCACACCCAAAGCCCCTGTCCAAAAGGCGCTCGATGAAGGCAAAGACGTTATCTTCGACATCGACTGGCAAGGAACGCAGCAACTGGTCGAGGCCTCACGCGAAGACGTCGTCACGGTATTTATCCTTCCGCCCTCCCGCGCAGAACTCGAAAAGCGTCTCCGCACAAGATCCAAAGACACACTCGAAAGCGAAGAACAAATCCGTGGCCGCATGGCCAAGGCCGACAGCGAAATCTCGCACTACGCCGAATATGATTACGTGATCATCAACACCGACGTCGATCAAGCCATTATCAAAACTCAAAAAATCCTCGATGGCGAACGCCTCAAACGCCGCCGCACCAAAGGCCTTTCCGATTTCGTCAGGGGATTACTCGCCGGCCTTTAACCCAATCGCGGCTGAACGCGCGCGCTGTCTATCAATTTTTTAAGACCTGCAGAAATAAAAGGCCTCCGGGGATCTGGTTGCACAAACCGGTCCAATAAATCCGCGCCTTTTACCTCATGATTTTTATCATCTTTAACAAACTGCAAAAACGTCTTGCGACGCAAAATTGTTAAACTGTGATGATCTTGACCATCAAAAACCCGAACACCTGCTAAATTTCCAAGAACGCGTTTCAAGTCATTCTTGGTCGCAAACGCCAAATCATCCTCTGTCATACGGGTAAAAATGACCTCACGCCCTTGCAAAATAGCCGCTTCCATAAATGGCGCAAAAATCACCGGCGATTTATTATCCTCACCCCAACGGCAAATCTGTCCGCTCCAAACACTTGCCTTGATCTCTTCCAAAGCAAAATCCAATTCAACATCGTTACAAATAACGCACTGCTTAAATTTTTCCATCAAATCAAAAGACGTCCATGAAGCCATGCCCTTTTGACTATTTCTTTTCTTATGTGACCTGTGACTCATCAGTTACTCCTTGAGGAAATTATGTATAACTAAAAGCCTAACTCCTTGCAAGTCTTAAATAATCTTCCGGCGGCAAATTCTCCGCCCGCACCGTCTCATCCAACCCCAACGCCTCAATCGCCCCCACATAATCCCTCAAACTCGAGCGGATCATCTTCCGCCGCTGCCCAAAACCCGCCGCCGTCACCTGCTCTACGGCCTCAAATTCCGGCCACCCTGCCTCCTGCGCTTTCGGCATAAACTGCACCACACTCGATTTCACCTTCGGCGCCGGAACAAATGCGCTTGGCGGCAAATCATAAACAATCCTTGCCTTAGTCAACCAAGCACATAAAACCGCCAACCGACCATAATGCTTGTCGCCAACCTTCGCCGTAATACGCTGCGCCACTTCCTTTTGAAACATCAAAACCATGCCCGCATAAGAATCCACATCCTCGCGCAGCTCCCTCAACCACCGCACCAACAACGGCGTCGCAATATTATAAGGCAAATTCGCAACAATCATCCTCGGCCCTTCCACCAGCGCCTTCAAATCAGCCTCCAGCGCATCGCCTTGAATAATTTGCAATCGCCCAGCGCTGGCCCCCTTCAAATCCTGCAAAGCCCGAACCGCGCGCTCATCAAATTCAACCGCCGTCACCGATTTCGCCCCCGCACGCAGCAACGATCGCGTCAACCCACCCGGTCCCGGCCCAATCTCAATAACATTGATCTCCGATAAATCTCCCGCCAACTTTGCAATCTTGTCTGTAATATTTTGATCAAGCAAAAAATTTTGGCCGAGCTTTTTTTCCGCCCGCAATTCATGCGCCGCAATCACATCCCGCAAAGGTGGTAAATCATCTATGCTCATACCGCAACAAAGCCCATAATAAAGAATTAATCAAAGCTTTTTGCGGCGAGAATGGAAGTTTTCGAGAACCGCATCGCAGAATACTTTAGCGTATTTGAGAAGCGGAAGCGCAGAAAGCTACCATTCGCAGCCCAAAAGGCGTAGATTAAACCCGGCTCTCGATAAACGCCGCTGATTTCAGGTCAAGCAAATGTCTCGCCTGCGCGCGTTCCAATCGCTGAATACCCAGTATTTCCTCAACCTGCTCTCGGCTTGGAATACTCTCGTCCGTAATAATGCGCACATCACGAAGCAACAGCAAATGATATCCTCGCGCACTGCGAACAGGGTCACTCACACTCCCTTTTTCCATACCTGTAACCGCAGCCGCCAATTCATCCGCCAACTGATCTTCCTGCATCCAGCCTAAATCTCCGCCCTTGGGTGCGCCGGGCGCTCTTGAAAATTGCTGCGCCAATTTCGAAAACGGAATCTTTTGGCTTCTCGCCTGCGCCACCAAATTTTGCACAAACGATTTCGCATCCGCTTCCTGATCCGGCTTATCGACAGGAATAAAAATCTCCGCGAGCAAATACTCCGGCTTGCCTTTCGTGGCCTCAATATGCGCAATAAAAGCATCAATATCAGAATCGCCAATCACAATACGCGGACGAAATTTCTTTTGAACAACCTTGCCCCATGCAATTTGCGATTTGATCTGCCGCTCCATCGTCGCAATATTAACGCCCGCATCTGCCAAAATTTTTTGAAACTGCTCTGCTGTAAAATTATTCTGCTGCGAAAGCTGAGCAAACCCCGCACTCACTTCCTCCAAACTCACGTCAATATCCTCACGCGCGGCCTCCTGAAGCTTCAATTGCTCCTCCACCAACGATCCAATAATTTGCGGCGCTAATTTTTGTCGAATTTCATCCGTATCCGGAAACCCGGACGACAACATAATCAAACGCATCCGGTCCTTAACATCCGCCATCGTAATCGCATCTTCATTCACCACCACAGCAATTCCTGCATCCTGCGCCCGCGCAGGCATAGCATCGCTCATAAATGCCACAACCCACAGCGTCAAACACGCCAAAATCAAAAAGGCATTTCTTTTTAAATTATGCATTATGGAAAATTTATCTTCAGCTCTCAATTTCATTCCGAAAGATGTAATCCTGTTTTCACTGAAAATCAAATAAGACAAAACTAGGCTGCCGCGTTCCCAAACCTGCCGCCCGGCCGATAATATTCAAGATACGTTGGCAAAACCAAATCCATCGACCGCGGCACAATTCCCAAATCCTTAAAATTCAAAGCCTCTTTATCAACCACACTGTCCGATTTCAACGATTCCACCTGATCCGGCGTCAACATTGGATTGGGCAACATACTCATAAAAAAGCCCTGCACTTTGGCCAGATAAAACGGAACCTCGATCAAAGGCTGCTTCATATGAATCTGTTCGAATAAAATCTCATAAATCTGCTGGAACGTCACAATCTCTGGGCCGCCTAACTCATAAATCTTGCCGCTCGTCTGCGGACTTTCTATCCCCGCCATCACCGCATCCGCAACATCCCCAACAAAAACGGGCTGAA
This sequence comes from uncultured Micavibrio sp., assembly GCA_964478225.1. Classification (GTDB taxonomy): domain Bacteria; phylum Pseudomonadota; class Alphaproteobacteria; order Micavibrionales; family Micavibrionaceae; genus CAYZHM01. The sequence continues at coordinate 223,075 of CAYZHM010000002.1, read as the reverse complement.
AACGTGTATGCCCCCCGCCAATCAACGGCAACGGAACAAAAGACGGCAAAACCCGAACCAACCGCGCGAATTTATTAAAAAACGAGTCATCCTCACCAAAAATAACGCTGGGTCTTAAAATAACCGCTTGTGGAAACGCCGCCAAAACGGCCTTCTCGCCCTGAACCTTCGACCGCGCATATTTTGACCCATGCACAGAAACAACCAATTGCGAAGACAACGCCGAAACATGAACAAAGCGTGCAACCTTCTCTTTCGCGCACGCCTGAGCAATCATTTCAGGAAGACCAACATGCACGCGCTGGAAAGTGCACCGTTTGCCGCGCTGATATAAAATTCCTGTGCAATTCACGGCCGCGTCACATCCGCGCACAGCCTTTGCAATCGAACCTTCAGAATAATCGCAAGCAAACGGAACAACCTGCCCAACCACCCCGCAAGTCCGCAAAGAATAGGCGCTTTCTGGAACGCGCGTAGCAACCTTGACCCTGTATCCGCGCGCCGCCAGCTCCCGCACAACCTGCGTACCAACAAAGCCCGTCCCGCCAAAAACCACCGCTGTAGGATAATCCGTAATCATCGGCTAATACTATGTCTTTATTGACCCGGAAAGTCCAGTGACCTTCTCCGTTTACCACCCTCTGATGAGCGTATACAATACCCTTATGTGCGGAATAGCAGGCATCATCGGACCCGCCGTCCTTGAAAATAAAGAAGCTCTCACCAAGCTTTGCGACGGCCTCGCTCATCGCGGGCCAGATGCGCACGGTCTTTGGATAGATGAAACCAATCACATCGCCCTCGCCCACACCCGCCTGTCCATCATCGACCTCAACGACACGGCCAACCAACCCTTCATTGACCCCACCGGCAATTACGTCCTCACCTTCAACGGCGAAATTTATAATTACAAAACTTTGCGCGCCGAACTCGAATCCACCGGTGTCATTTTCCGCACCCAAAGCGACACCGAAGTCCTCCTCGAATCCTACAAACGCTGGGGGCCGGATTGCGTGAAAAAACTCGAAGGCATGTTCGCGTTCGCAATCTGGGACGCAAAACAAAAATCTCTCTTCGCCGCCCGCGATCGCCTCGGCAAAAAACCGTTCTTTTACGCTGTCTTGGAAAACGGCCTCGCCTTTGCCTCCGAACCCCACGTATTACTCGAACTTTCAAACTTCAAAAAATCCCTGCACCTCACCGCCATGCGCGCCTTCCTCTTGCTCGGCTATTCGCCCGGCACACAAACACTCTGGAAAGATATTTTCAGACTCCCCGCCGCCCACGCATTGCTCGTGCAAAACGGCCGCAGCAAAATCTGGCGCTACTGGAACCTGCTTGAATCGTTCGAAAACAAAATCAACATCACCGAACAAGACGCCGCCGCGCACATCAACACACTCCTCGATGCCGCAACCGAAACCCGCCTGCAATCCGATGTGCCTTTCGGGCTCTTCCTCTCCGGCGGCCTTGATTCCAGCGCCGTCCTCGCCAGCATGGCTTCCAAAATCGGCGGCGACACCATCCGCACATTCTCCATCGGCTTCAATGATCCGCGCTACAACGAATCCGAAACCGCAGCAAAAACCGCCGCTCATTTTGGAACAAAACACAAAACCTTCACCCTCGATCCTGACACTCTAGATTTTGCAAAAATTCTTGCGCACGCCACCAACGATCCTCTCGCCGATGCCTCCTTCATCCCGACCTATGAACTCTCGCGCCTCTCCCGCCAAAGCGTCAAAATGATCTTAAGCGGCGATGGCGGCGACGAACTTTTCGCTGGCTACCCCACTTATATCGCCAGCGCCCTGCACAAAAAACTTTCGCCCTTCGTTCCATTTCCTTTGCCACTGCCTGCCCCCAAAACCCGCCGCAGCTTCTATTACAATTTCTACCAATTCGCCCAAGGCCTCCCGCGCGATGCAAGACGCGCCCATTTTTCCTGGCGCGTTTTCACCTCTGTCAAAAACTGGAAAAAAACCTTTACGCCTGAGTTTTTAGAAAATTTTTCCTTTGATGAAATCTACGCGCTCTTCGAGCCACACTACGAAGACTCAAAACATCTCGAGCCGCTTGACCAGGCTCTGTATGTCGATACTAAAACCTGGCTCGTAGATAGCGTCCTCGTCAAAATGGATCGCGCCACGATGTCAAATGGCCTCGAAGCGCGCGCGCCTCTGCTCGATCATCGCATGGTCGAGTTCGCCGCCTCATTACCACCTTCTATGAAACTGAAGAAACTCAAACGCAAATATCACATGAAACATATTCTGCGTGAAGCACAACGCAGCCGCCTTCCCGAATTTCTGTTCAACGAACCCAAGCGCGGCTTCTCCGTCCCCATCTCGGCCTGGATGCGCGAATGCGATGATCTGCAAGATCTCACCCGCGCTGCCCTGCGCACCACGCCCATAGAGCGTTTTTTCAACCTAAAAGCCCTTGAATCGCTCATGGACCAGCACGAAAACGCCAATCATGACAACGGCTTGCAACTTTTTAATATTTTATTGCTCTCCCGCTTTCTTGCGCACAACTTTTAAAAAAGTTTGACACACCCACCAAATAGGCATAAACAGGTAATATTGCTTCACAGCAATCGTGGGATTTGAAGGAGTAGCTTGCACCACGCTAAAAAAGCTAAAGCGCCACAGGTCATGTCGTGCTGAGCGTTCTAAACGCAATATGTGCTCCGCTGTGGGATCCTAGTTAGGAAACCCTGCGGGAGCAGAAATATTAAGGGCACGTTTTTTATTTCCCGATATTTTTGTTTTTCCAATGGATCAATGTAACGCCAAGTCCGCTTGGCATATATGATTTGGAGAAATAAATGCCATCTGTAGCATTAGAAGATATCATCAACACCTCAGAATTAACCCGATGTAGCGTCGACGGTGAATACGTCTTCCACGACGAAATGGGCGACGTTCGCAATGTCGACCAAAGAATCATCGATGACTTCAACCGCCGCGCTGAAACTTATGATCAAGGCTGTGCCGATGTGGCCTGGAGAGTCCCCCATATCGTCGCAAGACATTTCAGCTGGCATCTCGACAAAGGTCAGCTCCGCCAAGTATTCCATGCCTCCTCTCCTCTTAAGGTTGTTTTCGAAATTGGCGCTGCAAACGGTCACTCCGCCGACCCGCTGACAAAGCGTTTGAAAGAACGAGGATTAAGCCCTGTCGTTATCGGAACCGATGTCGCCGAAAGACAACTGGCCGTCGGTCTGAAGCTCGGCCGCCTCGACCACGCCATCAAAGCCGCGCCTGACATCTTGAGATTCGTAAAACCGGTAAGCTTGGCCGTTATCAACGCCGTTGGCGTCACACAACATCTTTCATTGGATGAAATATACGGTCTCGCACGCGACGCCAGACGCACTCTCGAACCAGGCGGTGCCATCAACATAAGCTACGCCCTGCCCGGCAGCCACGGATTAAAGCAAGACAGCCGCTACTCCACAAAACAAATGGCAGATATTTTCCGCGAAGCCGGCCTAAGAATCGCAGGCAAGCCAAAAGAGATTGATAACGCCTGGCGCTTTTGGAAGAACGGCAACCCGCCCGTCGCCAACGGCTTTATAACCGCATTCCGTATGCCCGAAAACCATATGGCTTAACAATTTTCATTTAAAAAAAGGAGAAAAAAATGGCAATATCACAATACTTCGCAAATAAAGTGGGTCTTAATATTCCAAAGACAATTATAGCTGAGGAACGCCCCACGCCCCATGCAAGCGTAGTTATTTTTACAGCTCCAGAACAAAGCGAAAGAGCCGTGGAAACATTTGTATCCCGCGAAAGAAGCCCTGGCATGGTTTTGCAAGAAATGCGCAATGCTTTGATAGCTCTGGGAGCGACACCACTGGAACTGGAACAATCATAAAAAATCAACGCGAGTTGAAAACAGGGAACAAAACCCCCATATTGAAGCAAATAACTTCAATGGGGGTTTTTCTTTGTCACAAAAAATCAACGCGGCCGACACCCGCCTCATAGACAAAACAGAAGACGTCATCGACGCTTATTGCTGCGCAGGCAATGACGCCATGACCGGCGTTGAGGTCGAGATTTGTTTCTTTGATCCTGAAAAACCCGGCCTCCCCATTATGACGCCCGCCCAAAACAAAACCGTCATGGACAAAGCGCTCGAAGCATACGGTCCCGGCTCCTTCAACAACGAACCGGCCAGCGACCTTTGCGAGGCCAATTCCTTCCCCGCAAAATTTGAAGACCTCACAACCGTCTTCGACGATATCCAGAATAAATTACAATTCCTGACCCGCAAAGCCGCCGCCCTCGGCCTCAAGCGCTCCTCATTTCAAGACCTTCCGCACGTAACCTCCAAAGACCTCCTTGGCTCCATCGTCGATGTCGAACGCTATCAGGCCTTCTTTAATCCACCGCGGGGTGACATGAAAGACATCGCGGCTTACTTCGTGTCCGCGAAATCAACGCAAGTCTCGATCAGCTATAAAAACTATGACCATATGTTGGCCAATGTCCGGCGCCTCTATCTTCTCGCACCATTCCTTTTCCTGCTCACTGACAACACATCCGGCTTCAACGAAGCCAAACCCTTTGCAAACCACCACGGCATGTCCCACCGCGCCTCGCTGGGAAACAAAGGCCGTTTCCCGCCCTATATCTTCAGCGCCGCCAATGGCGAAGAATACATCCATGAACACATCAACCACGTCATGACCAATCCGATGTACGTTTATTACGATGAGGCCGGAGAGCTGCAACGCCTGCCCTCGGGCACATGGTGGACATTCGATAAAGACTTGCGTGAACGAGGCCTGAACACCACCGCCAATTATTACCTCGCCCAATCCATCCTCTGGCCTGATGTTAAAATCGCCTCAATCCGCGATCTTGATGGTAACGTCACTCACCACCGCTACGAGGCCCGCATGTTCGGCGTCGGCCTGCACCAAGCCCAAACCGCTCTGCTCATCGTCGCCGGCCTCGCCTTCGATGATGATTTCGCTGCCAAAACCGACGCGCTTTTAAGATCCTATGGCCTGTGCACCAAGAACGCACAAACCTGCATTAATAAACTGCATCAAGCTTACGACAACGCACAAAACCACAACGGTAAATTCTTCGATATCTCATACGGCGATGGATTGATGGCCGACTTCGCCAAGGAATTTGGCAAAATCCTCGACGAAAGCTACACCTGCAAAGTTTACAACGCGCCGCTCGCCCCCGCGCTACACATCTGCGAAACCGGCTGGACAGACGCCAAAGTCAACCGCGCACTCTATCACACCCTCGAAGACGCCAAGTCCTATCTCCAGTCCTACGACCCCGCAATCTTCACCAACCCCAATACCTGCGCCCATATGCTCCACGCAAATAAACTCAAATCCGCCGCTTAAAAAGATTGACATACAACAGGATTATGTATTTAGTCCCTGTTTATTATGTCTGATAACCCACTGAGTAGCAATATCGACTTCGAAGAAGTCCCAATGGCCCGCCCTGCCAAAAATCTCGAAGCCCTGTACTTGAGAATGGCAAAACGCATCTTCGACTATTATGAAGATGGCATCAGCTACCCGTTTTTCAAATTTGCTCTCGATCTTCACGGCAAAGCCAAAACCCTGGGATTAAATTTCAAAGAGGGCTGGAAAGCACACACAGGCGCGGAAAAGCAAATGCAGGCATTAGCTGAAAAGGGTTACGACCCCTTCAAAGCCGTCGACATAGAAATCGTCGAGAAAAAAATAGAAATTATTGGCTTGGCTCTTCAAGAGCGGCTAAAAGAGCTCGATAAACAAAAAGACTTTTACAAAACAGATACGGAAAAAAATGCTGAGTTTTTATCCAACGCTGTTCAGTTTTCGGATATTAGAAAACAGCTTTTCATGTTTTTTGCATGCATGCCGATCGGTCGTTTTTCTGTGCCCCTTGAAACTCTCTTCCCACCATTGATGGATCACGGCGAATATACCAAGGCTGTCGCTTATCTTCTGGATTTAGACGCCAAAGAAGTTGAAGAGGAATTGGCCGCAGACAACGTATTAATGGGAATGCGTTTTTTGATAAAAGCAGACAGCCCAAAATCCCCACATACAGTCGATTATTATTTTGCAAAAATTCTACAGCAAAAATTTAGATCAACAGAAGATCTTATTTACACACTCCTCGGCGAACGTAAAGAAAGCGAACTCGAACCCGAGGACTTCGATTATCCGGGCAGCGAATTCGATGATATGGAGCGAAAATTAGATACCTATCTGGAAAACAGTACACTTTCTCTAAGAAACATGACCCTGGCAGGGCCCCCAGGCACAGGCAAAACCGAACGCATGATCACACTTGGGAAAAAAATGGGCGTGCCCATGATCTTCACTGGGACCGCAAGAAAATCGGGAGATAATGGTTTTTCCAGAGAAGAGCCAACCCGTGAAGATCGCTTCAATGCTTTAATGCGCTCAGCCTATATTCTTGATCGCACAAAAATCAGAGCCGTACTTGTTTTTGATGAAGCCGAAGACATCCTTCGTGATCTCAACAGAAAAGAAACAAAAGAAGTAGGCAGCAAGGCCTTCACAAACGACTTCCTCGAAACACTAGGGGCACCTGTCGTTTTTATCTCTAACCGCACCGACTTATTTGATCCTGCAACGATCCGCCGTATCATGCCAATTTATCATGTCAACTACATGCCCTTTGCGGCCCGAAAAAAAGCTGTGGCAAAGAAACTGGAAACCCGTCTCAAAATAACGTTAGACGATGAAGCACTGGATAGACTGGCAAAACATTCCGAAGCCCTAACAATCGCCGTGATTGATACGTGCATCAAAGGTGTTTCTGAGGATTTGGCCGATAGAAACAATGGACAAATTCTCGAAGCTCTCGAAACAGAACTTAGAAGAGCCATGATCGCTGTCAATAACGGCTTTCTACCACTTCCTTACAACGACAATAAGCTCCCCGCTAATTTTGATGTGAACCTAATTAGCGCATCCGAAGATATAGCCGTCCTTCATAAAAATTTCGCCGAAGCCTCTGCAGACAGCACAAGAGCATGCGCCAACACGGATATTCTAATCGTCGGCGCGCCTGGTACTGGACGCAAAACAATTGCAAAATTCTTATCAACTGCGTTCGGTAAAGAAACAAAAATCGTTTCCTTTGATGAGGAAGGATCAATAAGACTTCCTTCTCTTGTGCATGCCAGAGATCTCGAATGCGCGGCGCTGGACCAACAAATTCTTGTTCTTGATGGATTACAAAAGTTTTTTGATTTTTCGTACGGACACCCATTAATTGATCGCATCAGAAATCACCCCTATCCAACCTTTTTAATCGGCACACTAGCCGCAGATGGAAAACGCTTGCCTAGTAATTTCGCAAGAGACTTTTCTTTCGCCATACGCACCGGCAATCTCAATACCCTGCAACTTCTCGCAGCATCAAAGCATATTCTCGGCGTAGAATTGAAGCCCGCCGACACACAGGAAACCGAAGACTTGACTATCGAAGACATTCAGACCGTCTTCAGAAGACTCTCAGCTTGTAGCTCTGTCGGCAACAAAAAGAAAACTCTCGAAGCCCTGCGTTCCATAGGAAAAATTCGCGAAGCTGTCGATCAAAGTAAATTCGGATTTACACCCTAATAATACTCTTACCTCTTCAACTCCTAACCCTCGCACCCCTCTGTTTTACATTATGTAAAATATAAAAAGAGACAAGTCTCCCTTTTCTCTTTTCCCACTTCTCATTTCTTTCTCCCAATTATATAATCACCCTCATACCGGGCCCCGCTGGTATCTGACCCCCACAGATACGATGTCGGTATCGTCCTCCTGAATAGACAGGCCAAAGACGCCAACCTACTGGGGATTTCATGAACGAACTTTCTTTGGCGCTTTCGGGCGAATTTTTGGACAAGCCGCTGTGGATGTGGGCGTCTTTCTTGGGTCTTGTTCTTTTCCTTCTTGTCCTTGATCTTGGCCTCTTTCATCGCAAAGACCACGAGATCGAAATCCGCGAAAGCTTTCTTATGTCTGCTTTCTACATCAGCATCGGCCTCTTGTTCGGCGGCTGGGTCTGGTGGACATTGGGCGATCAAAAAGCCATCGAATATTTAACCGGCTTTGTTGTCGAAAAAACTTTGGCCATGGACAATATTTTCGTGATCGCCATGATCTTCTCCTATTTCGCAATCCCGCGGCTTTACCAACACCGCGTCCTGTTCTGGGGCATTTTGGGCGTCATCGTCCTGCGCGGCATCATGATCGGCTTCGGCGCGGCGCTTGTGCATGAATTCGAATGGGTGCTCTATATCTTTGCCGCCTTCCTCGTCTTTACTGGCATAAAAATGCTCCTTGCGGCAGACGACGAGCCGGATATCGGCGATAACGTGGTTTTAAAATTTATGCAGCGGCGTTTCCGCATCACAAAAACCCTTCACGGTCACGATTTCTTTGTCAAATCTCCGCAATTTGCTATCACGCCTCTCTTCGTCACCTTGGTCATGATCGAAATCGCCGACGTCGTCTTTGCTGTGGATTCAATTCCCGCCATTTTCGCGATTACCACCGACCCCTATATCGTTTACACAAGCAACATCTTCGCCATTTTGGGATTACGCGCGCTTTATTTCGCACTGGCGGCGATGATCAACCGCTTCATCTACCTCAAATACGCACTTTCGATTGTGCTGATTTTCATCGGCTCAAAAATATTTGTCACAGACATGCTCGGCATCGCAAAATTCCCGCCAACGCTTTCGCTGATAATCACGATCGCCATTCTGGTCGCAGGCATCGGCGCATCGCTGTGGAAAACCAGTCAAAAGAAAACAGAGGGATAACACATGTTCGGCTTTGATCTCATTCCCATCATAAAATCCCTCGGCTATATCGGAATCTTCTCCGCCATTATTCTCGAAAACAGCATCCCCATCCTGTTCTTCGTACCCGGCGATACATTGCTCCTAACCGCAGGCTTCCTCGCCTCTCAAAGCTACCTCAACATTGAATTCCTCATGGTCGGCGGCTTCGTCACCGCCGTCTTTGGTTACATGCTGGGCTACTGGTTCGGCCACCACACAAACTCAAAATTCCTCGCAAACGGAAAATCACGCTTTATCAAACCAGAACACATTGAAAAAACCCGTGAGTTCTATAACAAATACGGCAACATCTCCGTTTTTCTTGCGCGCTTTCTACCGCTACGCGCCTGCGTCTGTTTCCTCGCCGGCGTGACCAACATGAATTACAAAACATTCATGTTCTACAACGTCACCAGCGCCTTTCTATGGGGCGTCATTTTACCCCTGCTTGGTTATTTTCTCGGCAGCATCATTCCAATCCACGACCTCAAAAAACTGACCCTCATCCCCATCGGCGGCATCGCCTTCATGGTCATCCTGGTTCCCATATTGCTGCACTTCTATCGGCAATACAAAAAATCATAACTCTTCCCTCTTTGCTTTTCCTTCTTTAAGCTTTGCTCATGAAGCTTGCGTACCGTGATATCGAATCATTCGTTAAAACTCCCAATCCGGAGATTCGCGTCATTCTAGTTTACGGCCCCGACGATGGCCTCATGCGCGAACGTGCCGCCACCATGGCCAAAACCGTAGTCTCCGACCTTTCCGATCCTTTTAACGTCGCCGTGCTTTCTTCTGACATCCTTGGCCATGACCCCGCCCGCCTGAACGACGAAGCCAATGCCATGTCGATGATGGGCGGCAAACGTCTGATCCGCGTCGAGGATGCTGCCGATTCGCTCACCACCCTCATCGCCGACTACCTCAAAAACCCCAACGACAACGCGCTGATCATTCTCGAATCCGGCAACCTCACACCGCGCTCGTCCTTGCGCAAACTCTGTGAAAAGGAAAAAACCGCCGCCGCCGTCCCCTGCTACGTCGAGGACGAACGCGATCTTGCCAAATTCATCCGCGACTTCCTCAGCCAAAATAACCTTCAGGCCGCCCCAGATGCCGTCCAGTTCCTCAGCCAATCCATCGCCGGCAACCGCCAAAAAGCAAGGGCCGAACTTGAAAAACTCGTGATTTACAAAGGCTCAGATTCCTCGCCCATCACGCTCACCGAAGCCCAAGAATCCTGCGGCGACATGGGCGCAAGGGGGATTGATGATCTCGTCTACGCCGCCGCCGGCAACAACCGCGAAACCGCCCTCGCCGCTTACAACCAACTCCTCGCCGATGGTATTCCTTTTATGGTCATCCTGCGCTCTCTGCAAAACCATTTCCGCCGCCTCCACAACGCCAAAGCCCGCATACAAGATGGGGAAAACATCACCGCCATCATGAAATCCCTCTCTCCGCCGATTTTCTTCAAACAGGAAAAATCTTTCGCCGCTCAGGCAAGCAATTGGCGGGGTGAATCTTTGCTCAAAGTCATGGAACGCCTCAACGACCTCGAGGCCGACTGCAAAAAAACCGGCTTTCCCGCCGAAACCCTATGCGCCCAGGCCGTCCTCAGCATCAGCTCAATGAGGGGATAAACTTTTACTTATTATCCAACACAAGCTTTGCGGCGAGAACAGCTTTTTTGAAAATGCCTTTCTCTACATTCAAAGAGAAATGCGGCGAAAATGAATGATTTTCGAGCACCAAAGCGGAGCGTACATTAAGTACGTGAGCATTTGGCGCGCAGAAAAGCGTTTATTTGCAGCCCATTTATCAAAGAATGCCCTTAATCGAGCAATCTTTTGGCAGGCTGCTCCGGCCCATAATAAGGATTATCCGGCCCCACAGGCAGCAACGGGTTATGCGACAGCTTCTCAACCTTCGGAATCTTTGTCAGGCGATGAATAACTTCATCAAGCTGATCAAGCGACTTGTAATGCACGCTGATTGTGCCCGCGCCCTTGTCATTGCTGTTAATGATGACGCGCATGCCAAGCATGTTCGCCAAATCGTCTTCAAGCGCTACCGTATTCGCGTCTTTATAAACTGTCTGCGACGGCGAACGCGGCTTTTTGACCTTGCCCTGCTCTTCCATGGCCAGTGTTTCTGCCTGCCGGACGGTCAAACCTTCTTTAATGATGTGCTTCGCCAAAGATTCAGGTTCGCTGGTCGGCAAAATCGCGCGCGCATGACCGATTGAAATCTCGCCATTCTCCAAATAGCCCAAAACACTCTGCGGCAAAGACAAAAGCCGCACCATGTTTGCAATATGCGAACGCGACTTGCCCAAAATCTCGCCAAGCTTTTCTTGCGTATGTCCATACTCATCCATAAGCCTTTGATATCCCTTGGCCTCCTCAATCGGGCTCAAATCTTCGCGCTGCAAGTTCTCAACAAGCGCAATTTCCAACGCTTCTTCGTCATCAATGTCCAAAACAATGACCGGCACTTCATGAATTTGTGCCTTCTGTGCCGCGCGCCATCTGCGCTCACCGGCAATAATCTCATACGATCCCTCGCCAATCGCCCGCACGAGCAAAGGCTGCAACAATCCATGGGTCTTGATCGAATCGGCAAGCTCTTGAAGCGCAGCTTCATCAAAATGCTGACGTGGCTGAGACTTACCCGGGGTTAAATGTTCGACACCCAAAGTAAGGCGCATATGCCCGCCAGACGACTCGCTCGCACCATCCGCACCAGGCTCATAAACATTCTCTTCATCCTCAAACAGCGCATTCAGCCCGCGCCCCAATCCTCTTTTTGCTTTCGCCTGCATGATTTTCTCCTTTTAATTAATAAACTCTATCAAATTCTACGTCTTCTAAATCCAACCTTAACTTCCAAATGAAACCAAATCGGTCACAACATCCCTTCACACCACCCCGCTACAAAAGCATCACACAAAAAGCAACGACACCCTCAACCAATTTTGCATTATGTAAAATATATGCTTGCTTCTTACGGGGCTAACGGGCTAAAAAATCGCCTCTACGCTGCCTTCGCCGCCGCTTCCAGCCTTTTTTCCTTCTGAATCACCTCTTTCGCCAGACGAATATAGGCCTGTGCCCCGGGGCACCGCATATCATAAACGATCGCCGGCAAGCCAAATGATGGGGCTTCAGAAAGCCGCACATTGCGCGGAATCACTGTCTTATAAACCGTGTCGCCAAAGTAATCGCGCACGTCTTTTTCAACCTGCGCTGACAAATTATTACGCCGATCATACATCGTCAGCGCAACCCCATGAATATCTAGCCCAGGGTTAAAACTCTTACGAACGCGCTCAATCGTCTTCACAAGATGGCTCAACCCCTCCAAAGCGAAGAATTCACACTGCAGCGGCACAACAACAGCATGCGAAGCCACTAAAGCGTTCAAAGTCAATAGGTTAAGGGAGGGCGGACAATCAAATATAATGTAATCGTAAGGCAAACGACGCGAAACCGCCTCTTTCAAGCGAAATTCTCTACGCTCCTCTGTAACAAGCTCAATTTCCGCACCAGAAAGGTGAACCGATGAAGGAACCACAAACAAACGGGGCACTTTCGTCTCGTTCGCCGCCTCTTCCAGACTGCATTCTTCAAACAAAACATCATAGGAACTCGCTCGGATCAGGGAACGACGCAATCCCAAACCCGTCGTCGCATTACCCTGCGGATCAAGATCAACCAACAAAACTCGCTTACCAATCGCCGCTAACGCCGTCGCCAGATTAACCGCTGTGGTCGTCTTGCCTACCCCGCCCTTTTGATTGGCGATGGCAAATATGCGCGGCTGCGAAAAATCAGGAAAACTCTGAAAAGGGGTCGGCAAAGCCATAACATGCTCCTTGCTGGTGTCGCGTTCTAACTCTTGAGAACCCCCACAATGCGCGGATTCCACGCCATCGTCAAGAGGGAATTTACATCGTCTGAGCAGCGGAAACGCCAGAAATAACAAGGATTTTACCCTCAGAATCTGTCTCGCTCGGATGCATATCCACCTGAAAATCATAGGCTTTTTTAGCTTCTTCTATCTCCTGGTCTGCCCCCTTGCCCTTAAGCAGCAAAAACTGCAAATCCGGGTTCCTTTTCCAAGAAACCTCAGAAATCTCAAGAATCTTGCTTAAAGAAGCAAAAGCCCGAGCCGTAATCAAATCCGGCTCAAGACCTGGTAAAGCGTCTTCGATTCGCTGATTGTGAATAAATACGATTCTCTCCGTTTCACGTGAAACATTTTTGAGGAATTGGCATTTTCGCTCATCCGACTCTATAAAGTGAAAATCAACCTCAGGCATCATCAAAGCCAAAACCAAACCTGGAAACCCTGCCCCGCTTCCTAGATCAACAAACCGTTTTGCACTCTTCGGCACAAATTTAAAAAGCTGTGCTGAATCATAAAAATGCCTTTCCCAGGCATCTTCGAGTGTTTTAGGACTGACTAAATTTATGGCCTTTTGCCATTTCTGAAGGTGCTCATTATAGAGTCGCATCGTTGCGAATGTTTCACGTGAAACACCGGACTTTTGAAAAAACTCCTCAGGCAGCATCTTTTTTAGGCCCGCGCTGGACATATCTTAAAAGACTCACAATCGCGGCCGGAGTAACGCCTGGAATTCGCGAAGCAGCGCCCAAAGTCACCGGCCTTGCTGCTTCGAGCTTTTGCCGTATCTCGGTCGACAAACTTCCCACATCCGCATAATTCAAATGCGCCGGCAAAACGAGGAATTCCTCGCGTCTATAAGCCTCAATATCTGCATCATGCCGCGCCATATACCCCGCATAAAGTGCATCATTCTCTATCTGCTCTCTTATCTCAGGCTCTATATCCTTAAGCTCGGGCCAAATGCCACAAAGCTGTTCCCAATCAATATCCGGATAAGCCAACAAATCCAGCACATTGCGCCGAACCCCATCCTTATTAATCGCAATTCCATGCGCCTCAAGCTCACTCGGGCTCATTTGCGCATTCGTCGCAAACCTGCGCCCAGCAATGAGTTTAACGGACTTGTTGGCCCACGCACGCTGCCGAACTGGGCCAACACAACCAATCGCAATCCCTTTATCTGTAAGACGCTGATCCGCGTTATCCGCCCGCAACCTTAAGCGATATTCCGCCCTACTCGTAAACATGCGATAAGGCTCCGGCGCTCCACAAGTAATAAGGTCGTCAATTAAAACCCCGATATAGGCATCCGCACGATCAAGAACAAATTCACTTTGCCCTTTAACCTTCGACGCCGCATTAATCCCGGCCATAAGCCCCTGAGCCGCTGCCTCCTCGTACCCGGTTGTACCGTTAATTTGGCCTGCCAAAAACAGCCCGGCAATTTGCTTGGTCTCCAGCGTATACTTCAAGGCACGCGGATCAACATAGTCATATTCAATCGCATACCCATATTCCAGAATCGCGACATTCTCCAACCCGCGGATCGACCTTATATAAGCATCCTGAACATCCGTTGGCAAAGACGTGGAAATCCCGTTCGGATAGACCGTATAATCGTCCAACCCCTCTGGCTCTAAAAATATCTGATGCCGTGATTTATCAGCAAACCTTGAAATTTTATCTTCGATAGACGGACAATAACGCGGCCCCCGCCCAGAAATTTGCCCGGAATACATCGCCGATTTTGTCAAATTATCAGCAATAATCTTATGTGTGGTTTCATTGGTATATGTAATATGGCATGGGATCTGCGGCACACGAACTTCATCCGTCAGATACGAAAACGGCACAGGCCGTTCATCAGCATACTGAACCTCACAAACGCTCCAATCAATCGTCCGCCCATCAAGCCGCGCAGGGGTGCCCGTCTTCAAACGCCCTAAAGGAAACTCAAATTTCTCAAGGGTTTGCGCCAAACCCACGGCAGGAGCCTCTCCCACCCGACCAGCCGGAATCATCTCCATACCGCGGTGAATAACACCCCGCAAAAACGTGCCGGTTGTTATGACTATAGCGCCACATTCTATTTTACATAATCCAAAAGCAGGAATGGCGGTTTTTGCCTCAGCTGTGCTAGCTTCAGAAGGTTTTGATTGGTCAGCCTTATAAAGAAGCCCCGCGACAACCCCGCCTTCAAGAACCAAATCTTCGGCTGAGCCCTCAATTAAAGTCAAATTCGGATAGTCAGCAAGCTCCCGCTGCATCGCCTCGCGGTATAACGTCCTGTCTGCCTGTGCACGCGGTCCACGGACAGCAGGGCCCTTTGAGGCATTCAGCATCCGAAACTGAATTCCGGCCTGATCAATAATCCGGCCCATCAAACCATCCAACGCATCAACTTCCCGAACCAAATGTCCTTTGCCCAGCCCACCAATCGCAGGGTTACAAGACATAACCCCCAACGTCGACAATTTATGAGTTAAAAGAGCAGTCTTTGCGCCCATGCGGGCCGCAGCGGCAGCGGCCTCACATCCAGCATGCCCGCCCCCTATAACAACAACATCAAAAATTTTCGTGTCTTTTCCACTCATGAGCGCTATCTTATAGGGAAAGCGTACTTAAAAAACAAGAAAAACGCATTCAGGGAGATGAAGATGAAACACACAGAAAGCGTGGCAAAGCGCTTTAACCAGCGCTTCAATCATGCCGCACAACTTGCGGCTGCAATAGCAATAGAAGAAGATCTGTCGATTTTAGAAAACTTGCAAAACGTGCCGACTTCAATACTGATCGAAGATCTCATGTCTTATGCGCTCGATGAAGAAGTAAAAATTCAAAATCCTGAGATTCTGAGCGTTTTCAGAAAAGCCAAAGCCGTCCTATTTGCCAATACAGAAGTCAAGAAAGATGGTGGTCAGCAGATCCTCAACATGGGTTTTCCCAGTTATACGGTCGATGGCCCGCATTGCGAGGCGTAAATCTTCCGCCATAAGCTCTGGCAAATCTGCGTTAATGCTTGATTGCAAGCGTGCGCAGCATTCTTCGATCGCCGCTCTGTGACGTTGCCGCGTGAGGGAAGGGGCCTCACTACGTCCCATCATCTGCTCTGCCTTGCCGAGCAAAATTTTCATAAAATCATCAAATCCAGCCCCACTTTGCGCTGAAACGGGAATGCCTTCCGGCAATACAAATCTTAAACCCTGATCGGCTTTATTAATCAAAATAACGCTATGCTCATCTTGAAGATCCAAAGTCTTTTCATCGGGCAAAGCCAACGTTCCATCAAAAACCAATACACGGATATCGGCCGCCATGGCCCGCTCAAGCGCCCGCCGCATGCCTTCATTTTCAATTTTATCGTGACCTTCGGCATCCATATGCTCCGGTCTCAAGCCCGCCGTATCCACCAAATTGATCGGATATCCGCCAAGATCAAGATGCACCTCCAGCACATCGCGCGTCGTCCCGGCAACATCGGAAACAATTGCCACGTCCCGCTGCGCAATCGCATTCACCAACGACGATTTTCCCGCATTTGGCGCGCCAATCACAACAACCTGTAAGCCATCCCGCAATCTTTCGCCGCGTCTATTGTCTGATAAATGCTGCATAATCTCTTGCAGCATTTTACGAATCTCTGGCTCCATTTGTGCAGCAATTCCATCGGGCAAATCCTCATCGGGAAACTCAATATCGGCCTCAGCATGCGCCAGCATCCGCGATAAACGCTCGCTCCATCCGTGATAAAGCACTGAAAGTTGTCCGGAAAGCTGTGCCAGCGCTTGGTTCTTTTGTGCAACCGTTTCCGCATCAATCAAATCCGCCACAGCCTCGACTTCCGTCAGATCAAGCTTGCCATTCTCAAAAGCGCGGCGCGTAAATTCTCCGGGTTCGGCCACACGGTGGCCCTCTTGCCTCGCCAATGCGCCAAGCAAAGATTCAATAACGGCCTTGCCGCCATGCACCGCATATTCCACCACATCCTCGCCTGTATAGCTGGCCGGCGCAGCAAAATATGTGACAACCGCCTCATCGATCGTTTCACGTGAATCAGGATTTTTCAGAGTACAGAATTTTGCTATGCGCGGCTCTAAGCCCTTGCCGCTTAAACGCTGTGCGGCTTGAATGGCTTGCGGCCCCGAAGCCCGCACCACTGCAATCCCGGCGCGCCCCCTGGCCGTACTTAAAGCAAAAATTGTGTCGATCATTATTTCTTTTCAGATTTCTTGGCCGCAGCCTCAGGCATTCCCATGCCCATCTGGCCCCAAAACATTTTCTGCATCTCGCCCCAACCCTGCATGGTCGCCGGCATCCACGTTTTGACAAATTCCTCCGGCGACAGCGCTTTGATATTCTCACGCATCTTCGCCTCGATCTCCTTCATCATCGCCTCTTGCATCGGCGCAACATCGGGCAAGCCGACAAACCGCCTCGCCTCCTCGGGTGTACACTCAATATCAAAATTGAATTTCATCTGTTTGTCCTCCGGCAATTATTTGCTATCGTTCCCTTGTATAGAAATCGCAGGTTAAAGAAAAGAATAATCCATGCGCATCACAGACATACCAGAATTCAAGGACAAATCTTCCGTCCTGATCTTTGACGAAACAACTCCGTTGCAACAAATTATCGAAGTCATGGCGCAAAAAAATCAGGGCGCCTGCCTTGCCACCCAAAACGGCAAGCTGAGCGGTATTTTCACCGAGCGTGATCTCTTAAGAAAAGTCGCGGCAACAGCCATCGATCCGCAAAGCACAACGCTTAAAAACGTCATGACCAAAAATCCCAAGACTGCCATGCCCGAAGATGATGTAACCGATTGCCTGCGCCGCATGACCCATGGCCATTTCCGGCATATCCCCGTCGTCGATGACAGTAAAAATATCCTCGGCATGCTCTCCCAGGAAGATTTCGTCAGCCACTCCATGGGCGAGGTTATTGAACGCCTGCGCAAAATCACCGACGCCCGCCTCGAAGCCGGGCAGGGCTCACGCTTCAACACCGTCATGACCATGATCGTCTATGCACTGGTGTTGCTGTTTATGCTTTATATGTTTCGGTGATTACTGATTCATCGAGTTGAAGAATTCGTCATTCGTCTTCGACGTCTTCATTTTATCGAGCAAGAACTCGACCGCATCCACAGTACCCATCGGGTTAAGAATACGGCGCAGCACCCACATTTTCTGCAGGACGTCTTTGTCGACCAGCAATTCTTCCTTACGGGTACCTGATTTTTGAATATCGATCGCAGGGAATACGCGCTTGTCAGCGATCTTGCGGTCAAGCACGATTTCAGAGTTACCGGTGCCTTTGAATTCTTCGAAGATAACCTCGTCCATACGCGAACCGGTATCGATCAACGCGGTCGCGATAATGGTCAGCGATCCGCCTTGTTCTATGTTACGCGCCGCACCGAAGAAACGCTTCGGACGTTGCAACGCGTTGGCATCCACGCCCCCGGTCAGAACCTTACCAGAGGACGGCACAACTGTGTTGTACGCACGCGCCAAACGCGTAATCGAGTCGAGAAGAATGATGACATCGCGCTTTTGCTCGGTCAGGCGTTTCGCCTTTTCCATGACCATCTCGGCCACTTGCACGTGACGGGACGCGGGCTCATCGAACGTTGACGAAACAACTTCGCCGCGCACGCTGCGCGCCATATCGGTCACCTCTTCAGGACGTTCGTCAATCAGAAGAACAATGAGGTAAGCATCCGGATGGTTCGCCGCAATCGAGGTCGCAATATTTTGCAGCATAACCGTTTTACCTGTTCTTGGCGGCGCCACGATCAACGCACGCTGGCCAAAGCCAATCGGCGCTGTCAATTCCATCACACGCTGGACTTTATCGTTCTTCGTGGGATCATCAAGCTCCAGCTTAATTTTGCGATCGGGATAAAGCGGTGTGAGGTTATCAAAGTTAATACGGTGGCGGATTTTCTCCGGCGCTTCGCCGTTAATCGATCCAACTTTCAAAAGCGCAAAATAACGCTCGGAATCTTTTGGCGCACGAATCTCGCCTTCAATCGTATCGCCCGTCCGCAAACCAAAGCGTTTGACTTGTGATGGGGAGATATAAATATCATCAGGACCAGGCAGATAATTTTCTTCAGGACTGCGTAAGAAGCCGAAACCGTCCTGCAGCACTTCCAGAACCCCAGCGCCGGCAATAGGGGCGCCTTGTGAGGCCAGCTGCTTGAGAATAGCAAACATCATGTCCTGTTTGCGCATCGCCGAGCAGTTTTCAATCTCGAGTTCCTCAGCAAACGCCAGCAATTCAGCAGGGGAGCGTATTTTTAAGTCTTGTAAATTCATATGAAAATGTTTTTTGAAATCTTTACAGGTTTTTTTAAATCAACTTTATTACCAATGCTTTATCCACATAAAGCGCTCAAATTCCGGGCCGCTCAAAACGGCAAATCTCTATATCTTTTGGGAATTTATCACTAAGACAAAACCACAAATACAGATACTTAAACACCGAGTCAACAGGTTTTTGAAAAATAATTTGACATAGGGCATTTGCGCTGCAAAAAAGCGCATAATTGCAAGAGTTTAGAGAACTAAAACGGCTTCACCACAGCCATAATCACGATAATGATCATCAAAACCGTCGGAACCTCGTTGATCCAGCGGTAAAATTTCGCTGACTTAATATTCTCATCCTTGGCGAACTTCCGCCGGCATCTTGCATAAACCGCATGGGTAATCTGCATCAACACCAAACAGGAAAGTTTCACGTGAATCCATCCTTCCTGCAAAAGCCCCGGTGCGGCATAAAGCATCAAACCACCCAGCACCCATGCCATAATCATCGCCGGGTTGAGAATATAGCGCAGCAGACGATGCTCCATGACCTTGAATTGCTCCGACATCTCCGACCCGCGCGCCACAGCCGCGTGATAAACGTAAAGCCGCGGCAGATACAGCATCGCCGCCATCCAGCTTATAACCGCAATGATGTGCGCCGCTTTGATCCAGAGATAATATTCGGAGAGAATTTGTTGCATGGTATTTCTAATACGCCCTCATACAGCATTTATCAAATTCTTTCGGACAAATGCAGGCACTGCCTTCGGCTGCTGTTTTCTGTGTGCCCTGATGCGCCAACACCAAATCTTTCAGCCCCGCAATAAACGCCGGATGTGTTGACGCCGTCGCTGCGCGGTAATAACCGGGCAACCCCAGCTTTTCCGCCTCGTGCTTGTATTCAATATCCAGCTCCACAAGCGTTTCCACATGCTCCTGCGTGAACGCATGCGGATAGACAACAACCGCAACCTTGTCCCGCGCCGCGCGTTCCAGTTCTTCATCCAACGAAGGCCCAATCCATTTTTTCGGTCCGACTTTCGATTGATAACAAATCGCCCAATCTTTCGTGCCTACCACACCCGCAATTTTTGCTGCCGTTTGCTCGCATTGCCATTGATACGGATCGCCATCTTTAATCACCGACTCCGGCAAACCGTGCGCCGAAAATAAAACCCGAACATCCGCATGACCGTCCGCATTTGCTGCAGCAATTTGCGTTTGGATATTTTCCGCCGACGCGTTCACAAACCCGTCATTGAACGGATAACAACACACCATCGATGTTGGCCGTTGATATCCGGCTTCCCGCATCGCTTTATTCCAGACCTGTAACGATGATCCGGTCGTTGTCGTCGAAAATTGCGGATAAAGCGGCAGCAGCAAAATTTCATCCGCTCCCCAATCGCGCACCTCTCGCACAACCTGCGGCGACATGGGGTGCCAATACCGCATACAGATAAAAACCTTATAGCCATCCCCCAACATTTTCTCCAACGCCTCAGTTTGCGCACGCGAATTCGCCAGCAGGGGCGATACATTGCGCAGCTCACCATAGCTCTCGCCCGCCTCGCGCTTTGACCGCCGCGTCGAAATCAACCACGCCAGCAAACACCGAAAGGGAACGGGCAGCCGTATAATGTTTGGATCCATAAAGAAATTCATCAAAAACGGCCGGATCGCCTCTTTCGAATCCGGCCCACCAAGATTAAACATCACAACCGCAATTTTTTTCTTAAGCCCCACGAATGATCTCCACTAATTTTTCAACATGCGCAATCGGCGTATCTTTGTGAATGCCGTGCCCGAGATTGAATATAAACGGACCATTTTTCAGATCATTCAGAATATTTTTTGCTGCATCCTCCAGCATGCCCCCCCCGGCCAGCAAGCACAAAGGATCAAGATTGCCTTGAACGCACAATGATCTCTGCAAAACCTCACGCGCATATTTCGTATTCACCGATGGATCGATTTGAACCGCATTCACCCTCGTCTCTTTTGCGAACACAGCGTAATTCATTCCGGCCCCTTTCGGAAAGCCAATGATGGGAATATGCGGATGAACATTCTTCACATTCTCAACAACGCGCGCAATCGGCTGAACACACCAGCGCATAAATCCAAATTGATCCAGCGTCCCCGCCCAGGAATCAAAAATCTGCAACGCTTCCGCCCCTGCGTTCACCTGCGCAATCAGATATTTCGACGTTACATCGACCAGCATATCAATCAGCTTTTGAAATCCTTCAGGATCGCGATACGCCAGCGTTTTCACTTTCATAAAATCGCGGCTCGACCCGCCTTCCACCATGTATGTCGCAACCGTCCATGGCGCTCCGGCAAATCCGATCAATGCTGTCTGGTTAAACCCTTCTTTCATCAATTGCGCAGCCGTTCTTTCAATCGCAGCATAAACTGGCTTTAATTTCTCTTCATCAAACTCCAGCGCATCAATCCTCAACTCACCAAGCTTCGGCCCTTCACCTGCTGCAAATTCCAAATGCTGCCCCAGCGCCATCGGTATAGTCAAAATATCCGAAAATATAATCGCCGCATCCATTCCAAACCTGCGAATGGGCTGCATCGTAATCTCGCACGCCGCCTCAGGATCAAACGCCATCGCCAGAAACCCGCCCTTCTTCGCGCGCAACTCACGATACTCAGGCAAATACCTTCCCGCTTGCCGCATAAACCAAAACGGCACATGCTGCGTCCTTTCGCCTCTCAGCGCCTGTAAAAAAACCTTGTTCGATTCGCTCATAACCCGGCTATCCTATATTTCTTTATTTATTTTAAAAAGGGAGTAGATAGATATAGGACCCATGCATAACGGGGATTAAATCTTTCCCCCAGATTCCCCCACAACTCTTCCTTCCCCAATTATCAGTACTTTTGTTTGGATTCGCCTCGTTTCGTTCTTCCACTTATCAGAACACCCAATAAACACTTTCCAACATGTGCAGGAATCACACTAATAAATCAGCATGATATCGGCATAACTTCATCCCGGCTTTACCCCCAAACTTGTTATTCGATTCCCCCACAATCTTATCCGCACCTGTTCCCGCCAGTTTTTTTATGTTAGTTCTAAAATCATGTTCGAAGATGCTTTTTATAAACTGCAACTTGATGATACGGCGCGTATTCTTGCCGAAACCGAAAGCGCCTTCGAAGGTGTTTCCTTTGATCCCTTGGAAACAACGATAATGGCCGCCAATGTCGGCTTTTACCGCGGTTATAAACTTCTTGAGATATCAAATGACGCGGTTATGCCATCCATCAAGCGTTACATTATATATTCTCCGCAATATTGGAGACTTCTCGATTACACAAATCAAACCATTTACGACCTCAATGAAAAAATCCCGCTGGAACTTGATACGCCAAACATCGGGGATTATATCCGCTTCTTTTTTCATTTCGTCAAAGGCCGTCACGGCCATTTCCACATTGTGGAATCTGTCGATGATGTCCGCTGGAAAGAAGATCCGCCGCCGCAAGCCCGCAAGGCCGTCGGCTCAATGATCGAACCCATTACGCTCAAAATGATCGGCAAAGGGAGCGAAGAAGGCATCTTTTTCTGTGTCGTTCATGTCATGTTCAAAAACGCCCTCTTCAAAATGGACGTCAATGTCGACCCCAAAGGGTTCGTAACGATCACCAACGAAGAACTGCTGATTGACGACATGCCAATCCTGGACGATGTTTTGGGTCAATAAGACCGCATCTAATCCCCAAGGTTAATATCGTCTTTATCGGTTAAAGCGCCTGTTGCAGCCCCGGCCGCGCCACCAAGAATAGCGCCAGTGCCAACATGGCCGCCGGTCAGCGCTCCAGCGCCTGCGCCTATTCCAGCGCCTATTGCGCCACCGCTTAACGCGCGATCAGTTCTTGAACTGCCGCAAGCCGCCAAGGCTAAACTGGCCAGTAATGCGAAATGAATTCCAAGCAATCTCATCGCCATATCTCCTCATTTTTAGGTTCTATACCCTTCAAACCTGCGAACCTGCATACAAGTTCCGATTCCTCAAAATCAGGGTCAAAAACTACCAAAAACCGGAATCATTCCATAAGCTCGTAATCCCTGCATACATTACGGAAAATGAATACAAAAAATTGTCCAATATATTCCATAACATACTGATTTTCTTTGTTTTAGAAAGGAAGCATTAAGAATTAGACCCCCATAATGGATAAATATCCTTCGGCTTATAAGAAGGAAAAAAGGGGATTGCCTGTACGGGCGAAAGTATCAAGTCAAATTGGGGTTCTTATGAGCAAAGACATTGAGGGATTCACAACAACGATGCCGGGCGCCAGACCAGTGTGCCGCGTCGCATATACAATCAACAACACGCAACCGGTCAGCTCGACCATCATTGGCGATCAGCCTTTCTTCTATATGGATATTGATCCTGATGACGAAGATTTCGGCGATCTGAGCGACAGCGAAATGGCTTTATTGGCCGGCGAACTTGAAACATTAAAGCGCGAAATTGATGTTTATGACCGCTTTGCAGGCCCTTATGAACAAAGTTCTGAAGAGGTCTATGAAAAATTCTTGGCCAACAAAGAAAGCTATGAACAGCCGATGGAAAATAATGGCAGCGATCTTGAAGAGCTGTACAAAATTCTATCATCCAGCCGCCTTTGCGAAGCCTACCTTAGTCTCGCCAAGCAGCATGATATCAAAATTATATTCTCAGCGCAGTGTGAAGATGCTCATTATGACCGCAATGCCAAAACCATTACGATCAGTCCTTTGCTTTCAAAAGAAGAGCAGGTCTTGCTGGCCGTGCGCGAACTACGCCGTCATTGGCAACACCGTCAGGGCGCTTTGATTAACCCGCTAACATTCCATCCGGATAACGCCATTTTAATCAACCGCGTGCAGATTGCTGATCTGACAGTATCGATGGTGCGCGCCGCTTGGGAAATGCAACTCTCCGGACACCGCGAAATATGGGAACGCCTTGAAAGCTCGCCTATGGGCGATCTCGGCCGTGCCTTGGCTCGTGAAGCCTACACTGACTTTAGAACATTGAACAACGGCTCAGCTCTGACTGCTGTATTTGAAGCCTGGTTCCTCTCTGAGCGCTGCCTGCATGCTGACCGCACTCTGGTCAAGGCGATGCTGGCCAATCAGGGTGGGCATACATTTGATCTGGATTCAAACGAACAAAACGTGACCCCGACATTAATTGCCGCCCTCGGCGAGATGCCATTCGGCAAAAATTACCTCTCGGGTCATGTTTACACGATTATGGAAGACAGTATTTTCAGCGAAGTACGCGATCGCTCGAACGCGAATTTCCTGTGGTTTATTAAGTTTGAACGCACATTCCGCGAAACGGAACACGAATTGCAAACGTTGGATGGTCAAGAAAACCTTGCCTCGAACACCCGTTCTATGGCATCAAATCATACAGATCAGGATTCCAGCCATGCGAAATTCCCCGCGTTCCCTCACCATCACTTCCCTACGGGTCAAGTCATCGAACTCTTCCCCGGCGCCTCTGAATCTAAAGATTCCGGGGATAAATCTGGCAAAAAGGGACGAATTCTCTCCCGCAAATCCAAAAAGAAACCAAATCAATCTAGTGCCCAAATCATTGACCTGCGCGGCAAGTCATAACGCGGCACACACACAAGATGCACAAGAGGGTAATAAGCGGATGAAACCGCAAGGATTTAAGAATCGTATTAAAAACCGCCTCAATCTCCGGATCAGAGAAAATTCCGTACGTCCGGATTCAAAGCTGCATCCACGCACCGCTTTGAAACTCAGCTCAATCCGTATCGTCGAGGATTTCGATTACAACCGCCTTGAAGAAATCTCTTCGAAGGTTCTTGAGCCTGCGTCCTATGAGCCAAACGTCTACGAACCGGCCTCTGAAATCTGGTCAATCCGTTCGCTGGATCAGGGCATTACGGCCTTGGATGAAACAGCCACGGAAAAGGCCATTCTGGCCTGGTGCCTGAATATGCTTTCACGCTCGCCAATTGCACGGGCTTTAATTGAAGAGTCAAAAAGACTGGGCTGGAAAATTGGTCTTGATGATCTTGGCTCACACGATTTTCATCTCGATGTTCCTGCGCGCACAATCTATATCAACAACAACTGCCTGCGCGCTCCGGCCATCGCAAGATCAGGTTATTTCATTAATGCGATGATGATTGCAATTGTTCGCGGTCTTCGCGATATCTGGCAAGAAAAACGTCATGGTGGTTTTGAAGATCACTATGGCCCGGAAGACATTCTTCTTCTTGAGCGTGTTCGTGCTGCTGACTTGGATGTCATTGCCGTCATGGTTTGTTGGGATCTCAAATTTAAAGATTTCCCCGAAATCTGGCGCCACATGTTGGCGTCTCGTGAAAGCGACATCGCAATGATTTACGTGAATGTTCTTGAACGTCAATCCATGATCGAATTGGGCGCCGACGCGCGCGTTGCGGCGTTCCGCCAATGGTTCGAAAATGAAGAGCGCGTTGGTGATTGCGACCATGAAACGCTCGACTATATGGACAACCTCGTCTCATGCAATGGCGGAACACAATTCGGTTCGCGCCGCCCAACAGCGATTGGCGTGGAGATTTTATCATGCCTGCCCGATCGCACAGCTTACTTGAAGGGCTGGGGCCAGGAAGTGATGAGCGACCCGCACTTCAGCGGTCTTAAAGACCCGATCAACCAATCACATTTGCTGCAGATCATGAGCGATATGCACATGACATTTGCCGGCGGTATTGGATTCCGTGATCAAAAGCTCGCCCGCAAAATCTTCCCCGAAGGCGGCGAAACTCTGCATTAAAAAATAAATTCTTGATCGAAAGCGTTTTTATATCCTATAAAGGGTATTATGCAAAAAAATAGCTTGGCAAAAGGCTTCGATGAAGCAAAATCTATACTTTCATTCATGGATTCCATGGATCTAAGGCTTTACAGCCCTGAAGAACAAAGACTTGCCTTCCAGGAACGCGACAGTCTAGCCCATCAGATTATGGAAGCACTGATGGAAACGAAAGCGCTACCAAGTGTTTTTCAGGCTCACAAAGGCCGTGAAAATCGAGTAATTAATATTCAATCCTCTTCGTACGAACTGGCAGACGCGCCGCCTGAAAAAATAAAATATGACAAAGTAGCGGAGAAATATAAGATAAGGATAAAATCCCTCACCGCGACTGCGGTGAAGGAATTTGAGTGCTCCGGAGCTCCGCTCAAGCAGAACAAAGATGAAATTTCAAAACTCATTCTCAAGATAAATGCAATCAGGGAAATTCTAGACCTTCTCCAAAAAGAAAACCCCGATCTATATAAAGAAGTTTCAGATCTCTACGAAAAACTGTGGGATCGTGAAAAAACATTTGCAGACCGGAATGTACGACTTTCCTTCTTTATGGCTAAAAAATATCAAACCCCCCAGGCAAGCTTTGGCGATGTATTTTATCAAGCACACGACAGGCTCCTGTATCTAGTCGATTATTTCTGTTGGCAACGCGGGTATGTATTCTCAACTATAGCGGCCTCATCTATCGCCAAAACTCTTTCGCAAGCAAGAAAAAGGGCATACCAAGAAGAAAAGGGCCTTAGTCCTGCTCATGATGATCTCTTTGTAGATGTAGGCCGAGAAAATCCCATTGACCGAATGGTCAAAGAAGAAGCCCTGCAACAAATAGAAGAATTGATGGAAGAATTCTTGGACGAGAGAGAGCAACAAATAATTCGTATGAGATTTTTATCGGGCGACATGCGACAGCCAACTCTCGTGGAAATCGGAAAAAGCCTAGGGCTAAGCAAGCAAAGAATCGATCAGATTGAGAAAAGTACCTTGAGAAAGCTGGCTCGGCTTATAAACCCTGATCCACAAGAAAGAACTTTGAAAATAGGATAAACCCAAAAAGTCCTAAGCAGAAATCCGTCCGGCCCTAAAGTCCGCCAAATAGGTTTTGCCATTCTCGTTGATTTTTTCAGCGCGGCCTGTGACCCAAAGCCTGCAATTCGGCGCATCGCATAGACAAGCAAATTGCCGCGAAAGAACATCCTCGTTGGACGCATAATCCATGGTCAATTGCTCGCCCTTCCTGATGTCTTTGATGCAATAAAGCTTACGCGCTTGCATATCAAGAACACAATTCGGATCACAATTGTGCAGCAAAAGTCCGATAAAATGCGGATCGTAAATATGGGAGGTTGGATCGATTTGCAGCGTGTGCAATTTGATCTCGGGCCCAACTTCGCCCGTGAAGGACCCAACAACTTCGCCGCGCTCAAAGTCGCGCATCGCAATCAAGCCTTCGCCATACTCACCAAAGTTGGTATAGGTGACGGAATCTGTTTTGGGAAACTGCGCCGCTTGCTCTGATGTATACGTGCAATTCTCAAGAAACTCCGGCGGATATATGCTCAAAAGTTCGGAATATTTCATGTCTTCATGTCCTGTTGTATAGGCTTTCAGGGCCGGGAACCCGTTCAGCGTTGTTGAATAAGTTGTTGTGTAGGCGCCCGTAAAAGCCAACACCACTTTGTCTCCCTCTTTAAGATCAAGTGGCAACTGGTAGTTAAAACATTCCCTGTAAATCACATCATTGGAATCACAAGTCTGGCCGGACAGGGTAATTGGCCCGGTAGGCCCATTCTTTTTGGTGATAAGCGGGTAATCAATTTTCTCCTCAACCAGACCGCCATAACGGCCGATATCAAGGTAAATCCAGCGCAATTCAGGATTTTCGTAGTCCTGCGATATCTGAACAACTTCACTCAAAATAAAACCAGCATCTCCGGTCATGTAGCGTCCGGGTTCTGTGTACAGCAGCGGCGGCGATTTAAAGTATTTCTCGCTGTAAGAAACAATAGCTTTGCCAAAATCTTCAATGGTCGGCACATCGCTGCGGTAGCGCACAGGAAAACCACCGCCCACATCAACAACTTTCAACTTATGCCCCGCTTCTTCAAGCGCAGCAAAAATTTTTCCGGCCTCTTTCATCGGCTTTTCCCAGCTTTCAGGATGAAGTTGCTGCGATCCGGCATGGAATGAAATGCCGTAAGGAACAAGGCCAAGATCAGGCGCCTTCTTTAGCCACTCTTCGGCGTGTTCGAACAAGGCGCCAAATTTAACAGTCAGCGGCGATACAGCGCCCTTCCCATCAGCTACAATCCGGCAAATGACCTTGGAACCCGGAGCCGCCCGCGCAATCTTCTCCAGATCGGAATATTCATCGAACACATACTCCGTAATCCCGCGCTTATACGCCGCAGCAATCTCACGCTCTTTTTTCAGCGGGTTGCCGTAAAGAATTTTGTCAGGGGAAGCGCCTGCCGCCAGGCACATATCGATTTCTTGCACGCTGGCCACTTCAAATTGTCCGCCAAGGGCAACAAGAGTGGTCAGGACATCATGATCGGGATTGGCTTTAATTGCGTAGTAGTGACGTGCCTTCGGCATAGCCGCACACAGGCGTTTATAATTGTAGGCAACAATTCCAAGGTCCAAAAGCAAATAGGGCGTTTCAATCGCCCTATTGTCGAAAAATTCTTGTACGCGCGCAGGAATGACCGCTGTATTCATTGTTCAGCGCCCTCTACACAGCCAAGACATACAATAAACGCCTTTTGAGGGGCAGTAGCCACAATTGATCATCCAAAAACGTCCCTTCAATCTAGACAATCAAGAAATACATGAATTAAGACAATTGTATCATTTTTCCAGATTTTACAATATTTTTTTTGGCATCCGGGAAATTTTACTCCCCACGGTTTCGCAAACCTTTGTGATAGTGTAGAAATTACCTATGGGAAAAGGCAAAAAAGACGAAATTCATAAATTTTACCTGCACTTGGTCTCGGATGCGACGGGAACCACGCTTCTGGGGCTCGCTAGGGCCGTGTTGGCTCAGTTCGAAGGCATTGAGCCTATTCAGAAATTCTGGCCGCTTGTCCGCACCACCATCCAGCTTGAGCGTATAGTGGCCGAAATCCAGAAAAACCCTGGTCCCGTTGTATTCACGATGGTCGACAAGAAGATGCGCAAACGCCTGCAGGAAGTCTGCGAGGAGCTTCATGTGCCCTGCGTCCCTATCCTGGACCCCATGATTCGCTCGCTTTCCTCGTATCTTGGCGTGTCCGCGGCCCGTATTCCCGGCCTTCAGCATGCTCTGGATGATGCCTATTTCCAGCGGGTTTCAGCCATCGATTTCGCAATGCGCTATGACGATGGCAAGCATCAAGAAGGCCTGAAAGAAGCTGATGTGATCCTGGTCGGGGTTTCACGAACCTCCAAAACACCAACATCCGTCTTTCTTGCGCGGCGTGGTATCAAGGCCGCCAACATTCCTTTGGTACCCGGTGTGCCCGTCGCCGAAGACAAGCTGACACTGGAAAAGCCTCTTTACGTTGGGCTGACCACAACCCCGGAACGTTTAATGCATCTCCGGCGTACGCGTTTAAAGGCCAATCCGGAGGATAAGAATGCTTTTCCGGAGAATGAGTATCTGGACGTCGAAAAAATTGAGGAAGAAGTGCGCACAGCTCGTAAACTATTCGCCAAACATGGCTGGCCGGTAATAGATGTAACCAAGCGCTCAATCGAGGAAACCGCCGCAGAAATTATGGCGCTTTTGCAAGATTTCAAAGGTGATAATGAAATCCTCTAGGAAAATCATTCTGGCCTCAAAAAGCGCAGCGCGTATCTCTATGCTGCAAAATGCAGGCCTTGTTTTTGAGGCAATTCCCGCCGATCTTAACGAAGAAAAATTAATAACCAGCATGCTGCAAAAGGATTTTGGCCCTCAGCGCATCGCAGAAGCCTTGGCAGGAGAAAAGGCATCGCATGTCTCGATACATCACCCCCAAGCCATCGTCATCGGCGCGGATCAGGTTTTAGAATGCGAAGGCAAAATTTACTCCAAAGCCAAAGATCGCGCCGAAGCCAAAGAAAAGCTAAGAGAGCTCAAAGGCAAAAGCCACAGCCTAAATTCGGCCGTGTGCATTGTTGTTGGCGGCCAAGTGAAATGGGCGTTTTTGGACGAAGCCGTTATGCATATGAACGACTTTGATGAAGAGTTTCTGGAACGTTATTGCGAGCGGGCAGGCGATACTCTCACAAATTGTGTTGGAGCTTACGCACTAGAAGGCTGCGGATCCTGGTTGTTTGATAAGGTGCGTGGCGATTACTTTACAATCCTCGGCATGCCGCTTTTGCCGCTCCTCACATATTTACGCGAAGAACACGGATTGCTGCCATGAGCGACAAAGCAAATACGGGAGTCATTGGTCACCCGATCAGCCACTCAAAATCCCCCATAATCCATAATTATTGGCTCAAGAAATATGGCATTGAAGGGCAATACGTGGCCATCGATATTCCTTGCGAGGATTTAAAATCACGCGTGCAGCAATTGATAAACGAATCGTATCGTGGTTTTAACGTCACCGTCCCGCATAAAGAGAGCATCCTTGAGCTTTGCGATACGATTGACGACACTGCAGCAAAAATCGGTGCCGTGAACACAGTGACCATTAAAGACGGCAAGCTTGAAGGCCGTAACACGGATGCTTTTGGTTTCATAGAAAACATCAAGCAAAACGCAGCAAATTTTGATTTCAAAGGTAAAACGGTTACCGTCCTGGGTGCTGGCGGAGCCGCGCGTGCTGTCATTTACGGGCTGTTGGGGCAGGGGGTCTCCAAGATATATTTATGCAACCGCACGCCGCAAAAAGCAGAAAAATTGCTGCAGCATTTTACGAATCTCGAGCTCACTCCATGGTGCAGCAAAATAAAGTCGCTATATGAGTCAAATTTGCTCGTGAATACCACATCGCTGGGGATGCAGGGTCAACCTTCCTTAGAAATCGACCTCTTAGATCTCCCGCAAAACGCGGTTGTTTGCGACATTGTCTATAATCCGCTGATAACCCCGCTCCTAAGCGCAGCAAAAGCGCGCGGAAACCCCATCGTAACGGGAATAGGCATGCTTTTACACCAGGCACGCCCGGCCTTCGAGGCCTGGTATGGTGTTATGCCTGAGGTCGATGACGAGCTTCTAAAGCAGGTTATGCCATGATTATCATTGGTCTTACAGGCTCCATCGGCATGGGCAAAACTGCGGTGGCCGCGATGTTTGCTGATCTTGGTGCAATTGTTCATGGCGCAGATGATGAGGTGCGTCGTTTGCTACAAAAAGGCGGCGAGGGCGCAAAGGCCGTTGAAAAGCTATTTCCCCCAGAGGATTTCCCGCAAATTTACGAAGAGGGCCATATCAACCGCACGGCTCTCGGCGCGCTGGTCTTTGCTGATGAGATTTTGCGGGAAAATCTTGAAAATGCCCTCCATCCCTTGGTCCGCGAAGAGCGCAAAGAGTTTTTAGAACGCAACAAAAACCGCCGCAGCAAAATTGTGGTCTTTGATATTCCCCTGTTGTTTGAAACTGGTGCAGAAGAAGAATGCGACATCACAATTGTCGTAAGCGCCCCCGAAAACATCCAGCGAGAGCGGGTTTTGGCGCGCCCTAGTATGACCGAAGAAAAGTTTAGAGCCATCCTTGCCCGCCAAATGCCAGACGCTGAAAAGCGCAGCAAGGCCGATTATGTGATCGATACAGGGCTGAGCCTAGAAGAAACGCAGGCCCAAGTTGTGGCTGTTCTACAAAAACTGCAACATAGATAAAGATTAAAGGGACAAATCAGGCGCCGCCTGAGGGGCTTGGGGCGCCCTCAAAATCGCCTTTTGCATCGCATCGCCAAGCCTCTCAAGCTCGCTGAGATGATATTCCGTCAGATCAAGAGGATCGGTATTTTCCAGCATCCCGCCAATGGCGTTATGGCCAGCCCCCACGCGCACAGCCATAAGCTCCGCGTGCCGTAGATCTCTTTCAATAGCCCACTGCTCCAGCGCAGTGGCATCGACCACAGTGACAAATTCATCATTGATAGAGGCCATAATATGTCCCTTTTCCCAATTAGGCGTATATTTTATTGTGTCGCATAAAGGTTAATATACCCTTGTTTCTACCAGGCAAAACGCCTTGGAAAACAAGTGAAAGTGCCTAAGCCTTTGTAATAAAAAGAGAAAGAAATTGGCGTCAAAACAGCTTTATTTTCCCTCTCAAATTCCATAGTCTTAAACCATGCGTGAAATTGTCCTCGACACCGAAACCACGGGCATAGACCCTAACGATGGTCATCGTATTGTCGAAATTGGCTGTGTTGAGCTCGAAAACCACGTCCCCACCGGCAAAACACTGCAAATCTACATCAATCCTGAACGTGAAATTCCAGCAGAAGCGATAGCCGTCCACGGCATCACCAATGAATTCGTCAAAGACAAGCCAACCTTTCTTGAAGTGTATAGCGATTTCATAGACTTTGTTGCGGGCGCTCGCCTTGTCATTCACAACGCCGAATTCGACATGAAATTCATCAACCATCACCTGCTTGAGGTTGGCCACGCGGCCATAGGCTGGAATTTGGTGGTCGATACGCTGGCCATGGCGCGCAAAAAATTCCCCGGCTCTCCGGCCTCGCTTGATGCCCTATGCCGCCGCTTCGAAATCGACACCAGCCAGCGAACATTCCATGGCGCTTTGCTCGACTCTGAATTATTGGCCGAAGTCTATTTGGAGCTCTTGGGCGGCCGTCAGCATGGCCTCGGTCTTGGCGGTGAGAAAAAATCCTCGGAAAAAACCGAAATCATCAAAAGGGAGCGCGTTTTCCGCGAGCCGCGGCAATTCGCAGCCAGCGCCGAAGAGCTCGCGGCGCACGACAAATTGCTCGAAAAACTCGAAAACCCGCTTTGGAAAAATTCAGCCTGATTTAGGCGTCTTTCTGTCCTTCTTGTTCCTGCATCTCGCTGAAACGTTGGATATAGAGTGCCTGGAAATCAACCGGCGACAACAACAACGGCGGATATCCGCCATCGACAGTCATATCGCTCAGCAATTTGCGAACGTAGGGAAATGCTAGCTTTGGTATTT
Source organism: uncultured Micavibrio sp. (assembly GCA_964478225.1). Taxonomy (GTDB): domain Bacteria; phylum Pseudomonadota; class Alphaproteobacteria; order Micavibrionales; family Micavibrionaceae; genus CAYZHM01. The sequence goes on along the minus strand of CAYZHM010000002.1, from coordinate 190,022 downwards.
CGATCAACAACAGCGGATGATGATTTTCCTCGGGAACCTCATCGCTGATCGAAACGGTAACACCGTATAAAATCTCGGCAATGAAAACCACCTCGTCATCCCGCTTGGCTTCGGCCCGCACACTCAAACCAACCTCAAAAAGATTGGCAACATCTTTGTCTTCAAGCTTGCGCGCATCCATTCCGATATTCACATCCATATGCGGCGCGGCCAAACCAGCGCGCATACTGTGGGGTGCATCAGGGTTCTCAAACGACAGATCGCGCACATATTGCGCATGAACAGTAATCGGCAGGCCTTGTGCGGCCTCGATATCAGTATCGTCAGGAGTAGGGGTTTCAGTTTGGTCAGCCATAATAAGTTACATCTTTCCTTTAGAATAATTTTTTAAAGCTTACAGGCGCTTATCGTCGCGATCAATGGTTTCGTAATCGCCTTCCAGAATATGTTCCCCGCCCTCTTCTGTGCTAACCACAAACCAATTGGTACGGGCTTTAATAATCTTGCGCAAATAAGCACGGAAAGGGGGCATTAATAACAAAAACCCAGCCGTATCCGTAATAAATCCCGGCGTAATCAAAAGGGCGCCCGCAGCAACCAGGCAAAGCCCATCAAAAAATGTGCCCGCTGGTAATTTCCCCTGATTAAGGCTCTCGCGGATCGACAAAATTGTCTGAAGCCCCTGATGTTTCACAATAATTCCGCCAACAATCGCGGTCATAAACGCCAAAAAGAGTGTTGTAAAAAAGCCAATGCGCTCCCCCACGAGCATAAAGACCAGAATCTCTGCAAAAGGGATAATGATAAAAATAATAAAAAACGGCATGGATTGGCTGTTGTATGTCCTCGTTAATATTCTATATGATATAATCGACAATGAAAGCAAAACAAAGGATTAGCTGATTTGACGGCCGAATTGATAGTATACGCCTTAATCGCGGCAGGGTTAGTGTTCTGGCTACGCAGTATTTTAGGAACGCGTCATGGTGAAGAGCGCCAGCGCCCTAATCCACTCATGGCACCTGAAAAACTGCCTGCAGCGCTGGAAGGTGAAATACTTTCCGAGGTGAAACAGGTGACCGCACAGGAAAAAATCAGCAACCTTGCGCTCCATCCCGGCCCCGTCATGTCGATCGACAACAAATCCGCCGAAAATGGTCTGCTTGATATTGCTGCTGCCGATAAGAGTTTTGACATTAAATTCTTCCTCGAAGCAGCCCAAGATGCATTTGCCATGGTGGTCGAGGCCTTTGCCGAAGGCGACCGTGAAGCATTGAAAGATCTTCTTGAGCCTTCGGTTTACGAACCTTTCGAAGCCGCAATCGTTGTTCGCGAAAACAAAGGCGAAACCCAGAGGACAGAAATCCATTCTGTGCAACAGGCCCGAGTTATCGAGGCGGCATTAAACGGCCGAATTGCGAAAATAACCGTCCGGTTTAAGGCCGAGGAAACTTCGGTAACCACCAATAAAAACGGCGATATTATCGAAGGCCATCCGGAAAAAATTACCAGAATGGTCGATATCTGGAGCTTCTCACGCGATGTAAAATCCAAAGACCCGCGCTGGCTGGTTTCTGAGACACGTGGTGATTTTGAAGACGACAACAATCTGATCCCTGATAGCGTTTAAGACTTTCTTCTTTCGGTAAATCTGCGCCCATGGTAGTTTCCCTTATGCGTGTTGTACTTTCATGGCTTTTTGTCTTTGTGCTGGCATCTTGTGCAGGGGTTGAACCTGAACCCGAGACTAAACCAGATCTGCGCCTGGAAGCCGCTTCCTTTAAAGATTTACCGGGTTGGGGCAAGGACGACATGCAAACCGCAATGGTTGCTCTTGAGCGTTCTTGTACAAATATCCTCAAACGCAATCCGGATTCAAGCTTTAGTACCCTTCCCGGCGCCGGGACAAACATCGCTTGGCAAGGCGTGTGCCTCGATCTCAAAGCCTTGAGCAAGGACAACCAAGGCGCTGTTCAGCTTTTCATCGAACGCCATTTCACACCCCATCAAGTCTTAGCAGGAAACAACCCGGAAGGCTTGTTCACCGGCTATTACGAGGCAGCTCTAAAGGGCTCAAAAATACAGACCGCCCGGTATAATATACCCCTGCATACACGCCCCGATGACCTGGTTATGGTCCAGCTTGGTGAATTTCGCGAAGAGCTCAAAGGGCAGCGCATTGCCGGCCGCGTGGTAGACGGCAACCTGAAGCCCTATGAAACCCGCGAGCAAATTGTCGCTGGCCGCTGGCCGCATGGCGACAAGGTTCTGGTTTGGGTTGATGATGCCGTCGATGCCTTTTTTGTCCAGATCCAGGGCTCTGGCCTTGTGCAATTTGAAGATGGCAGCACCATGCGCATCGGTTACGCCGGTCAAAACGGCCATATCTATTACGCAATCGGCCGAGAATTGGTCTCGCGCGGTGAACTCACAAAAGAAAACGTGTCCATGCAATCCATTCGGCAATGGCTGGCGCAGCACCCGGATCAGGCCGATGAAATCATGAACACCAACAAATCCTACGTCTTTTTTGAGGAAACCAAGGGCGAAGGCCCCGTCGGCGGAGAGGGCGTACCTTTAACCGCAGGTCGTTCATTGGCCATAGATTATTCACTCCTGCCCTATGGAGCGCCTCTGTGGCTTGATATAAAAGAACCGGCGCTTCAACGATTAATGATTGCGCAGGACACAGGCGGCGCCATTCGTGGCCCTGTACGGGGCGATGTCTTCTGGGGTTATGGCGAACGCGCCGAGCAGCTTGCAGGCTCTATGAAATCCCCCGGCCAATACTGGATTTTGCTGCCGAAATAAAAAGGTCAAGCCGATGAGTATAAACAAACTGACCAAACAAATTTTGACGGCCTTTTATGTCGATGAAAAAACAAACCACCTGACACGCGAATATCTCACCGCCCACGCCGACGGTCAGGAATCAGTGCTTGATTACCAAAGAGAAAAAGAGCTGACACCTCAAAATATCTCCCGACCCGCTATCGATCTTTCTCTGACTATTCAGGATTATTTATCAAAGCAAACTGGAACAAGCTCCGTTAAAATTGCTGTTGAATGCGCGCATCGTTACAACAAAAAGCTGAGCGCTTTGCCAACATCCGAGGACAAAGCCACAGTGCTTGCTTTTGCTGTTCTCGATCTTATGGAAGTGATGGAAAACGACAACACACCAGAAGGCCCAACACCGCCTTCAAACGGCTAGCGTCTGCTGCGGCCAAATAAAGGTCTGCGTAGAGCATCCACTTCAAATTTCAAATCTGCGATATTATCGGCAAAATCCAGCGGATAAGATAAATCGGTATCAGCCGCCAACACAGCCGGAAGCGCGGCATTAAAAGATTCAATTTCCACGGCCTCCAACTCACGCTGGTCGATCATCACTTTAGAAAGATTAAGCGCGCCCTTCTCGGTCATCTTAAAATAACATTGCATGCGTTCCATGTTATATTGCCCAAATCCATCTAGCCGCGAATACCATATGCGCACAACGGCCTGATCGCCCTCCAAAAACTCACGCGCGCTGGCGAGACGAAGATAATCAGGATACTGCACATAAAGCTCCAGAAAATTACGGCAAGCGCCGTAACGGACTGTCCCTCTTGTTGGTTGAAACAACCAGTGCACTCCAAAAATTATAATAAGAACAAGACCGACAATCGCGCTCCCAGCGAATGTGAGCTTGCGTTTGCGCTGGGCTTCGATTTGAGATTTTTTTCGCTTTAAGGCTTCAATTTCTTCAGGCGTTTTCGGCGTTTTCTTTTCTTTCAGCTTCCCCAAAAAGGACTCAGACTGATCGATGAGATTGTCCAGAGCCTTTTTCTGCTTCTTCCTAAAAAAATCCGCTTTGCTTGTTTTGTCTTTTGCCATTGTGACTCAAATAACGTTATATAGTCGCCATAATTTTGGCTCGTTGAGCGCTCATGCCTTCTCTTTCAAGCTTGCTGGCCTCAACCAGCTCATTAACAATCTCCTCAATCACAGCGCTGATCATGGCCTTACGTGCTTCACCGCCCTCAGATTTTGCAATAACACGCCTGCGGATATCGCTACGCGCGCTTCCTCCTGGATAATGATGTGCCAGCATTTTCCGTGCACGGCTCGCCCCAAGCTTCTCATAAAGTCGGTTACGGATCGCCACGTCTTCAACCGACGTCGAGAGCGCCCAAAGTTCAATCGGGCCCAGCGTATTATACAAATGTTGCTCATAACGGCCGTCTGTTGTTGATAAAACGAACAAGACCGGAGCACCAATCGCTTTGGGACCTGTCAATTTGTTGCGCACAATTTCACGCGCTGTTTCAGAAAGACCGAAGACTTCTTTGACCTCATCAACCGCTTTCTCAGAAATAGCCGTTCCGCAAACCCACACGCCGGTGGCAAGATCGACCATGTCCTTGTCAAAGTCGTCCAAAAGTTGCGACGCTAGAACGATCTGCACACCGCGTTTACGGCCTTCGCGGACGTCCCGAATAACCTGTGAGCGCACGGAGTTCGATTTACTGGTTCTATGAAACTCGTCGTAACAAAGACGTTTTGGAGATTCTGAAATTTCCTGAATCCGTATTTCATGATAGGGACGGAATCTTTCCGGCACAGCGATCAAGGCCTCCTTGCCCATCCACCAGTTCCGCACCAGCGCATGGCGCGCCAACATATACATGATCGAAGTTTGACGGTCAGCGGACTCATCGCCCTGTGGCGCCACATCCATCAAATCAAGCGCGCAAATACGTGTTCCGGCAATATCGAATTGCGTGACGGAAGACAAAATCGGATATTCACGGATGGCCGAAGTAATCATCCGCTCAAAGGCGTTGATCACGCTTTCCGTACTAAATCCAACCGCTGTTTCCTCAAGAAGGCTTCGGATCTGTGGCCGCCTTGACGCGGTAATCGCATCATTCAAGGTCGGTGAGGCATGGCGCTGCGCCAGCATCGCCGTGTGATATTGCCCGATATCAAACAGGCGATCGACAATGTCCCACCAATACGGTTCCGCAGGCAAATGGATATTGTGTTTCTGGATCGCTTCATCAACTTCGGATTCAAGGCGGGGCAGATAAGGCCGTGGTTCGGCATTCGCCATCGTATCATTTCGCCAACGATACATCTCATCGACCACCATCCCGCAAAGTTGTTGGATCCCGTCATAAGGCTTATCAAAGCCGGGCGGTGTACAAAGCAAAGTAAGAAGCTCAACCAAATAGCTACGTTCATCGGGAAGTGGATAGCGGCACCCAAGCTGCGTATCGAACGGGTTAATCGCATATTGATGCGCCATCTGCAGACGGTAATAGGCAGCCTCATGCTGCCGGTTGAGCGGCAAAGATTCCCGGATCATGGAAATCAATCCTGATGACGACGGACCAATATCGATGACGGCGATATAAGGAAGTTTTTGCAAACCCGCGCCTGTGCAGGTCGCAAGATTCATCGCATTCAAAAGAACAGATTTACCAGCGCCCGGTTGAGCGAACAAAAGGTCAAACCATGTTGTGGTCAGATTTGTTCCGGTCTGATAGGGCCACATTTTCCCATCCGGTGTTCTCAGCAAAAGTGCACCCTCATCGAAGGGGCTGGATGGTCTTTGCCACGGCAAAAGCTTCATAATGTTCTTCATCGGCGCGATGGCAGTCGGCGCGGTTCCGGCACAATGTATGCCCATAGCTGAAGACATGATGCAATCCAGCGGATCACCTGAAAACTCGCTAACCTGGCAATACCCCCAACTCTCAATGGCTTGCATAAGAACTGAAAGCCGGTCCAAAATCGCACTTTTTTCCTCGACCTTACACCATGTCGCAAACGACACGCGCAACCGCACAACCGGTTCACTACGTGCCACGCGCTGCAAACCTTCAAGGGAATATTTAATCTGTTTGTTGTTGGCATTTGTCACGCCAAGAATTGTGGCCAGAAAAGTCCGCATCTGTGTTGCATAAATCCCGCCGCCTTCGATCAAAAATGAGATACGGAAGGGAATGTCGGCTTCGACAAGGCGATTTAGCAAAACCGGAAATGGCGTCTCATCCATCGGACCTAAAGTCATATCGGCGCCCGCCCAAAGCAGATCGCCAATCCGCACGACAGATTGCCCTAGGTTACGCGCATCTGAGGCCGTAATCTGGTTTGCTAGGGAGGGCCAGAGAATGTCGGACAAATCGTTTCTGTCCATTGGCGCGCGTTGCGGGATGGGATCACCAGGCAAGCAGGCACGCCAATCTTCATTGGCCTTATCAGGGAAAAGATTGCTGCGTACAGCCGTCATTGCATCATGCGATTCAAGAACTTCTGCTTGTACACCAACCTCATCCAACGCAGACATAATGGCCGAGACGAAGGTTTTGTGCCGGGTATCCAAAGCGCTCATGGCCCCAAGCGGATATTGCGCCTGTGTTGCGTTGGGCCAAGACTTTACTTTCGTTTTAGATTCTTCTTTCGCGCGCTTGAGCTCGCTTTTTGTCAAGACGCCCGGGCGCGTCCATAAAACAAAATAAAACTCCTCATGCGTCAGGAATTTTTCGAGATGGTTAACCCTCTCAGTAAAAACGTCGTCAATCTCAAGACCAATATTGTCGGATGATAACCGGCAAGGTCTTACGGCCTTTTCAAGTTCTTTCCGAATACGATAAGGGTCACGGGAAAAGTAAATTTGCATCGAATGGCCGAGGCGGTCAAAACGCGCACCAATCTTGATTGTGATCCCGTCCACGATACGGTCAAACTCTTCCTGACCGATAATCTGGCGCGTTCCATGAACTTTGACGTAGGTAATGAGAGAGCCGTCCGTTGAGATAATTGTATTTTCGTTATGCGCGCTTTCCAGCTGAATAAACGAAGAAACAGACTGTTTCATGGCCTTCTGAAATGGTGCTATGATTTTATTGACTAATTTCATAAGATGAAACGAATTCCAAATTAAAAGGTAAAGCTGTAATTCACTCTATTTACTATAGCCGAGGCCAAACCGATCGAATAGGGTTTTCTGCGGTTTTTCCCGTCTCGGAAAAAAGAATCAGGCCGCGTTTTTTGCCAGAATATTTTGCGTTAATGTCACCCACTCTGGTGGCGCTTTACCGCCAAATGGGCCGCTTTTCGACCGCCAGTACGCAAGAATCTGTGGAAACTGGTTAAATTGAAGGTCTGCTTCATGCACCATTCGCTTATCAAGCGGCAACAAGCGGATTCCATCCAGCTTTTTTGTACGCATTTTATAAGCACCCAGCCCCAGATAATCTTGCATCACCGTCGCCAGGATATAAGGGTTATCAGTGCTGATCCTGTCTATGGCCGCTTTGCGTCTCGAAAGCAAAATGTCATAAATTTTACGCGAGGCATCGGCAATTTCCCCTTGCGAGATCCGCCCCACATATATGGCTCGTGCGATATGATGCAAACGGTGCTGTTCAATCTCCGGCAGCCATATGAGTGTACCCGACTGCATATCGCCGACCTGATCCAGATGAAAGCACTGATGGCAAAAGATACATGCCGTTGCCAGATTGCTCTCATCAATATTGGTCAGGTCGTTGTCGATATGCTGGATATTCTGGTATTTATCAGCCTGAAACCCGCAGTAACGGCACGTGTTATCATCACGTTCAAAAATTTTTTCTTTCAGGCCTTTTGGTAAATGCTTGCCTGTCATATAGGACAGTCCCTCCGGCGCTTCTGCGCCGGGTTTCTGTTTTACGCGGCCTTGAGGTTTTTGCTCAAGCCGAGCAATTCCTAATGACAAAGGCAATAAGCTCAAATCACACCAGAATTAATTCGCGAATGTATCTTGAATAATAATTCTGTTAACTTGGCCAGGGCCTGCAGGGCCATCGCCGTTTTCGCCTTGGATCGTTCCAAGCATCGCTTGGGACAGGATCGGCAACGCGAACAACGCGCCACCAGCTGTCAAACGGATAGCACCGTCTTTCAAAGGCGTTTGTCCTGGGTTTTCGACGTGGTCTTTAATTTTCATCACGCCAAGAACCGACAGCAACAAGCCAACGAGATAGGACACGCTGCTGACCAAGCCAGGAATATCCTGCATGGACTGCGTAATGTTACCAGAAATCTCGCTAAAGTTTGTCACCCCACCATCACCAAAGCCGGCATGTGCAGGTTTTGAAAACCCCATTGCCCCCATGGTCATGGCTGCAGCTGACAAATAGTAGGCTGCTCTTGCCTTTTGTTTTGTTGTCTTAAACATGGTTTGTCTCCTTACCATTAAGTTACAGTTTGCTCTTCACAACATACGCCCAGTTAAACCATATCTTAACTGAACGTAATTCCGTAGGTGCCTTCAATACCCAGCGTTGTTTGTACCGCTGTTAAAAGGCCTCCCATATTCACCGCCAGCGCACCGCCCACCATGTGAGTGATCGCCGCCATCATCGAGGATTGCGAATTCCCCTCAGCCACGCCGCGCAGAATAAAGATTCCGCGTACAAGGCTGATAAACCCAACAACGCCCAAGAACATTAAAATTGCTGCAATGACCGCATTCGCGTGCGAAACTTCATCTCCGGTCATGCCTTCCGTATAGGCCAATTCCGCAAATGTGCTTGCTAGCGGATTGCCAAATATCGACATCGACAACGCCTTCATAATCGGGTTTGCAGACAACAAGGCCGCCCCTGTAATGAAGGTCATAATAGTCCCCAGTCCCCCTGGCGCTTTCGCACCTTCTTGTGCCCCTTTGATCAGGCGTGAAATCCCGATCATGATAAAGATAATCCCCGCGATAATTCCAAATACGGTAACAACCACATTCATCGGTCCGTAAATATCGGTCATAAAACAGTTTAAAACACTATCAAGGCCTCCAAGATCTTCACCGCCGGCACAGCTGCCGCTTGCTCCTTCGTTGTTAAATCCCTGTGCGCTGATTTTGCTGGGGTTGCCGTCATCGGTCGTGCCCATAAGAGAAGTTCTGATCGTGTAAACCACGAAGGGCAAGGTCAAGAATGAACCGCCAGCGATAAACCGCGAAATACCTTCCCAGATTGGTGTTTGCGAAGGATTGTTGACATGTTCTTTGATTTTGAAAATGCCCCATGTTCCAAGGGTAATGCCAAACAAGTAAGAGGCCGCCGCCAACAATGCAGGCGCACCAGCCGTGCTCTTTGTCAGCATACAAATCGCCGCACCTACGGTCGATTCGTCTGTTTCATTACAGCTCTCATTCGTTTCACCAGCCACCATCGGATCGACACCACCGGTAATATCACCAATAACCACCCCGCCGGAGATTGTATTCGAAATAACGCCCAAAATCGTTGGTAGGGCAAACAAGCTGCCCGATGCCAAAAAGCTGATAACGACCGAGCGCATGGGCGCGTCTTTACCTTGGCTTTCGACATACTCCCTTAATTTAATGACACCGCTAAGGCCGATGACCATCGCCAAGAGGTAGGCTGTGATGGTCACGATGCCGGGCATGTCCTGTACGCTGTATATAATATTGTAGAACAGATCGTTAATCGTTCCGCCCCCCACGGCGCTTTGACTTAGGCCAACATTTTGGCCCAGATCAAAAAGCCCTGTATTTGTCGTCGCATCCGCGCCGCCATTAATTGTATTGCGCATGGAATTGAAAATCGACGGCAAGGCAAAACCCATACCGCCGGTCGCAAATTTTGTAAGGGGGTTGCGGAGCGGCATATTGCCTGAATTCTCGACATGTTTGACCATGTCCAGAACACCCCAAGATCCCATTAAGATCGCAAAAAGATAGGCTACTGCTGATAAAAGCCCCGGCATGTCCTGCACGGAAGCGCCAATATTGTAAACGATGTCATTCATGCCCTCGCCTTGGCCGCCTTGCGCCCAAGCAGAAACCGATGTTAAACCGAGGAACACACCACCAATGACACCATAAAGGGCAAAATACCCCAATTTTTTAAGCTTTATCATGTTTTATGACCATTTTCGCTTAAACACCACCGTATATATAATATTACATCATATTTTAGATAAATTGTGCAAATTTCCAGGAAACCCAGAAAAGCCAAGGGATTCGTATAAAAACGACAAAGAAAAGAAAATCAAGAAACTGATTTTATTGAGTAATACTTCCGTGAGAACCTTGTACAACCCAGCGCCCGTTAACTTGGGCTACGGATTGAACGCGGCCAATTCCGCTAAGCGAGTCGCCCACTTCCACAGTGCGCATATCGTCTGAATTTTTAGGTGAAACCACGGCCTTTCCAGGTTGGGCCGAGCGCAAGCGCCAAGACGCAGGGGCTGAAGCAGGTTTTGGTGCCTCTGATTCAGATTTTTTTGCTGTTGTTTCAACAGGTTGTGCCTTTTTTGCAGGATCTTCAGCCGGTGGAGCTTTGGTCTCTGTCTTAGGCTTTGGTGCTGGTTTGCTTTCAAGTTTGGCGATTTGCTCTTCAAGTTGCTGGACTTTTGCAGCCATTTTTGCAACTTCAGCTTCGCTCTCGCGCAGCTTTTCGGTCAGAGACGTATTCACTTCCTCAAGCGCTTTAATATCAGCAGCCTGCATAGGTGCTTCCACAGGAGTTTGGGCGATATCGGACGGCGCTGGCGGAACTTCTTCAGCCACATTAAAAACATCTTCAAACGCTTCTTCTGGCGCAGGAACAACATCTGCCGTCTGTTCGGTATAGCTATTGTCCGCTTGTGGTTGAGCTGGCTGCTGATTGTCCGCCGAGCTTTCAACTCCGTCTGCTGGAGGAGCTTCTTGAACTTCTGCATTTGAAAAATCAAGCTCCGGAAGCTGTTCTGCTGTAATGTCCTCAAGGTCTGGCATAGGCGTAAGCTCTTCCCCGGTTTCTGATGACGATGTTCCGCTCACAGGTGCGGGCATGGGAGGCAAGCCTTCGGCCTCAACAAATTCGGTAGAAGAATCGGCGGGCACAGGCTGTAGTGCTGGCTCTTGATCAGCAGCGAGCTGTTGCTGCTGGGCTTTTTGTTGAGCTGTCGGCACAATAAATTGAGTGTAGAAGAAATAACTTCCCCCAACGACCATCAGCAAAATAACAAGATAGCCAACCAATCGCGGCATAACCGACTTTTTTCTCGGTCGTGGCGGCAAAGGATTGCTCTGGGGTTTTGCAAGCAATGGATCATCAAAATCATCCCAACCATCATCCGCCAGCCCGTCATCGAGATCATCAAAATCATCGAAATCAGCATCCATAATGTCGTTTTGTTTTTTGTCATCGATCATAGCGATTCAAGGCCTTTAAACTTTAAAAATGAAATTAATTCTCTTCTTTTAATACAGGTTCAAGGAAGAGTAAACCAATTGGCGTTCCAGATTCAAGCCGGACCAAAACTTTCGTCTCATTAGCCCTTTCATCAAGAATATCACTAAGTTCTTGCGCGGCTTCCTCGATACCGGATGCAATCTCTTCATCGCGTCCTGTATTCGAGCTAGATGTTGTTGCAGACGTTCCAGAATCAGAAATCGTAATCGTTGTCCGGCCCGAGTCTGCAATGGCTTCCGCTGCGCCTTCAACAAACGCTGCCGCCGCAGGCAAAACAACCCGGGTAAAGTAACGATGGTCAACTTCCGACACGACGCCCGGCAATGTCGTTCCAGGATCAAGGGCGATGGCGTCAATACCCTGACTGATCCCGTCCAGTACGATCGTATTAAACTGCAGCGTTAAATATTCATTTTGTACTTCAAAGGAACCAAGAACCTTCGCACCGCGCAAAGGCCCGCTCATGATTCGCGCAAGCACAGGACCGGGAACATCGCTGTTGGCTTCCAGTATTGTTTGTGCGTAAACAATTTCTCCCGCCGGCAGCAATATTTCAGCAATATCCTTATTGGCCGCTTGTTCGGCTGCTATTCTGACAGCCTCAGCTTTTTCTTCTTGCTCTGCCCGTAACGCCTCGAGATATTCTGGCGATGTCATTGCAACATATTGCAAAGGAATATCGCCAAGCCCCTCGAGAATAATTTGCATCTGTGCTGCCATTGCATCAGCCATCGCTTGAATGGCATCCTGTGAAATAAAGTCTGCCTGAGGGCCTTCTGGCTGCAGCAAACGTGCTTGCTCGGCCTCTTTTTCAAGACGCTCTTGCTGCAAACGTTTCCAGCGCTGCAACGGGTCTTCTTCCTCTTCCTGATCTGGTGGTAATTGTATGCGCCCAACCGGAGGTTCTAGCGGAGTATCCAAAGAACTTCCCCCTTGCTCTATAGCAATCTCACGGCGCTCGGCGTCTTTTTCAATGATGGCTTCGCGGATTTTTGGTGAAACCTCCTCTGTGCCTGGAGGTGAGGTCAGATCAGAAGGACCGGGAACAGCAGAAGGGTTGAGCGGTTCTCCGCTTCGGAAAAACAGGAAAATTCCAACGATAAGAACTATAACGCCAGCAATAATGCCGAATTTGACGATAGGTTTGTCACGCAAGGTATCGCCCAGCGTGAGGCCGTTTTCATCAAAATCTTCATAATTTTGATCGTCCTCAAGCTCGCTTTCATCGAAATCTTCAACCTCTTCCAGCTCATCGTCATGCTTGTTGTTGTCATCTATCATTCGAATATATCCTCCCGCTCCGACAATCGCGCTCGCACCATCTTGCCCTTATCAGAAAGCAGCAAAACAGGAGACTCTTGAATCACATAAACTTGCATGCCATCGGCAGACCTTACAGAATTGCTCCAGCTTGGTGACAATAAGGTCAGGGGCGTCCGCACATAAGTCACCTTATCGAGCTTGTACGCAGACGTGCGCCCATCAACGCCAGACACACCAAGCCGTATCGCGGATTCTGGAATAACGCCTTCCAAGATAGCCGATAACGTATTGTTTCCCGCCTTGATGTTCAGGCTGGAATTAATCAATGGTGCTTCGGCAAACGGCCCATACTCAGGAATGATTGCATCAAAACGGTAATGCACAATATCGCGGTTTGTCTCAAGGGAAAGAATAACCGGGGTCTTCAGGGTCAGAAGCCGCATTGACATGTTGCCGCTGACATACTCAGAACGCGGAGCGATGCGAATGATGTGCGACCCTTCGCCTTCCGCGGTTTCCGTGATCTCGAAATCCCCGGCCCAGCTGATGTCTTCAATCGGCCACGGCGCCCCCGTAATATCCAGAACACTCAAGGTCGTCACATGCCCGTAGGCTAGCTTGATTGTCGCTGGCGGCGCTCCGGGATCAAGGGAGATGTTCTGAACAACGGTTTTGGGTTTCGGCGGCGGATAAACCGGCACCTCCACGGATTCTTGTGTGCGGTCAAACTTTTCCAGCATTTCGCGGATTTCATTCGGGCGCAGCGGCAAGATTGACTGCAACGCAGCCTCGAAAGCTTGCCTTCTGGCCTCTTCCATTAATTCTTGTTTGGATTTTTCGACCACAGATTCTGTCTCGTCTTCAAGGCCAAGATAGTCCTCATCTTGTAGGTCAAACCCCGGCATCTTCAGGTCATCGGCCGTTAATTCATCATCAGGTTTTTCTGTTGCAGGGCTTGAGGTTTGTAACGCGGAGTCAGTTGTTTGCTCAGGGGCAACTATAGAGTCAGAAAGATCGTTTTCAGGAGCATCAGTCTCGGTGTCGGTATTCGCTGGCGTATCCGTAACAATCGCCGTCGGATCAAAAACATCTTCGCCTTCATCCGTTTGTGCAAACGCCTTCGTCGACAAGAAGCATAGACTTGCCGCAAACAGCATAAGGATCAAATACACCCTTAAATTATTTTTGATTTTAAACACAAACATACAAATCCACGAATGCCGGCAACCCGAATGGGCCCGGAACATGTGACAATGACCTTAGCCTATAAGAATAAGACTTGCTCATGAACCTGTCACCATTCAAATCGGCTCTGCACCGAGTAACACACATAAAATGTGGATATTTTCTAGAGCTTAGCGTTTAACCGCAATCCATTGCTCAATGCCAACGCCATTGGCGCTTTCCAGCCTCGAAACGCGCACAACCACAACCGACACGATATAGGTATGGGTTTGGCTTGAGGCGCCAGCCTCGAACGTCAACAATAAAGGAAGCTGGACGACCCATTGATAACGACCATTCACAACGCCTTCGGATTGGATAATCGGCGCTCCGCGTGGCACCGCAGTAATAACCTGCTGGTTCGCATCCACCGTTTCAACGATGCGGGTCTGCTGAAGCGCTTTTGTGAAACTCTCCCAACCCCGGCGTGTGAAATTACGCGATGATTCCTGCAAACGGCGGCGATAGTCGTTAAATCCGAATGTCATAACTTCCGTAGAGGCTTGTGCAACCCATGACGTCAACGCCGGCGTACTCAAATTCGGCTGGTTAAGCGGAACCAGGGGCACAAGACGTCCATCTTCTGTGGTTGCAAAATAGCGGTCTTCAGGCTGATGAACATGAATGACGAAATACATCGCCCCGATCAGGAGCAGAATGGCCACGCCCTGAGCAACCGCAAGCCGGAGCATATTGCGATATCCATCACGGTAAAAATCATTGCGCACCACCACCGTGCCGAGCGCATCAAGTTTCTCGCCGCTTTGCTGGCCTTTACCGTCTTGATTGGGAATAGGGGGTGTCTCTGCCATTATCTCTAGTTTAAAATAACATTTTCCCGCATTTTGGAGGAAAAATGCAACTTTCACAAGGCTGCTTGTGGAGAGTTTTTTGACTTTATACAGTTTTTGAAACGTGATCTTTGCGAAAAAACCATGCTAGAATAAAAGGAATTTGGGCAAATTTGCATCAATCCACGCGCACAGACAAAAGAATGGATAGAACGATCAAAAATCGTGATTTCGCAAAAGTGAAAAGACTAGGCCTCGCGTCTTTTTTTCTTTTGATGATCATAAGCATAACTACGCCAGTCTGGGCTCAATGCTATGGTTGCGTGGAAGAGCAGTGCGAAGGAGCCACAAAAGCGCTTCCGCCGCACCATGAAAAAGGTGAAAAGGAAATCCTCGAAAAATGGACTGAGCAATTTGTGTGCTACCGCCACTGGCTGGTCGGCAATGAAGAAGGCGGAAAATGTGACAAATTCAACAACAAATTCAGCAAGTTTTTCCGGCAACATGTCCTGAACGGTATGACCATCATGACCGAACAGATGAGCGCTGTCGGTATGCAGCAAATGATGATGGTCGGCCAATTTTTCGATGCGAAGACCCAGCTTGAAAGTCAGCGCCTGTTTCAAGAGCTCCAGGTTGAAGCACACAAGGATTACCAGCCCTCTGAAGATTTTTGCTGGTTTGGCACCAACACACGTTCTTTGGCCGCGACCGAACAAAAAGTTAAATACAATAAGCTCGCAATGAGTGCAGCACAGATGACTCGCCAGCTTGGTAAAGCGCATGCTTCGGGAGCGCAAAGCCAGGATCATGACAAAGCATCGCGCTGGGAACAGTTCACCAATGTCTATTGCGATCCGAAAGACAACAACTGGACAGCGCCAAACACAGGGCTGTTTTTTGCATGCAACAAAAAGAATGCCCCAACAGCGCCGCGCCGGGTGAATGCAGATGTTGATTTTGGCCGGCTGATCGAGGAACCACGGACGTTGAATGTTGATTTCACCAATCAAACACAAACCAACGACGAGGTTGATGTTCTCGCCCTTGGCAACAATCTCTATGGTCACAACGTTCTCACAAGAAATGCTGCACAAAAATTGCTGCAATATCAGGAATACCAGCATCTCTATATGGCGCTGCGCAGTGTGGCAGCAAAGCGCGCTGTCGCCCAAAACAGCTATGATTCAATCGTCAGTATGAAAGCCGCGGGCTCAGATGATATCAGCGGACAACAAGGCGCAGCCCCTTTCATGAAGGCCATTTACGCTGAGCTTGGCATCCCCGCAAAAGAGATTGAAGACCTGATCGGTAAAAATCCAAGCTACTATACCCAGCTTGAAATGCTCAGTAAGAAAATCGTTCAAAATCCCGATTTCTTCTCTAATCTCTACGACAAGCCCGCCAACATCAAAAGAAAAGAAGTGGCCCTGCAGGCTGTGGATTTGATGCTCGACCGCGCAGTATTGGAAAGCGAACTCCGTCAGGAAATGGCGCTTTCTGTTCTGTTGTCTTCCATGCAAAATGATCGCTTCCGTGAGATTAATAAAAATCTTGGGGTACCGTCTAACACCACCGGCGAGAACGTGCAGCAAAATGGCGGAGGCTTTCTGCCATGAGAGTAATTTTCTCCTGCATTCTTATAATGTTTACGCTGGCTATGACCGCTTCCGCCTATGCTCAGGGCGGCGATACGCCCCCGAACCCTATTGGCTCCAAATGCGAAGAACGCGGATGCTTTGATAGTCCGACCTGGGGCAGGATTTGCATTTATTTTCCTTGCGGCGAAAATAAGGTCGTCGAATATCGGCCCCGCTCGGAAGAGGGCATTGGCGCTGAACATAAAGTCGAAGGCCCGGATGGCGATGATTGCGTTGGGTGCGTGGTATCGCAATGCGAAGATGCCAAACGCATTATTCGAGAAAACCATGAAACCTACGAACGGGCAGTTATGCGTGAATTTTCTTATGAGCTGGAGAAGCACCGCAAATGGCTGCGTGATGAGTTTTTCCAAAAGCACATTTTAAAGGCCCTCATGCATATGACGGAACAAATGAGCGCGGTATCCATGCATCAAACAGTCATGTTTGGACAATTCATTGACGCCAAGGCGCAAATGGAAACACAGCGCACATTACAGGAATTGCAGGCCGCCGCCCACCGCGATTACCAACCATCAGAGGATTTTTGCTGGTTCGGCACAAACGTGCGTTCGCTCGCCGATGCCGACGAGAAACAACGTTATAACGCTGAAGCCTTGGGCGCAGCACAACTCTCCCGTCATCTCGGTACGGTCAACACCGCCGGCGCACAATCCGAAGACCAGGACAAGGCATCGCGCTGGGAGCATTTCACCAAAACATATTGCGATCCAAAGGACAACAACTGGACACGTCCAGACACAGGATTGTCATTGGCGTGTAAAACAGAAATTCCCCTCGATCCGCAGCGCGTGAATATCGATATCGATTATACCCGTCTGATCGATCAGCCGCGTACATTGAATGTTGATTTCACCAACCGTGTCGCCGCGACTGGCCCTGTGCCGGAACGTTTTCAGACCGAGGCCAACGAAGCGGACGAAGAGGATGTCCTTGCCATGAGTTATAATCTTTATGGCCATGATGTGCTCAGCCGCAAACTCGCACCACACATCCTCAACCGTCAAGAATACCAGCACCTTTACTTGGCTCTCCGCAGTATCGCGGCCAAACGTAGTGTCGCCGAACACTCCTACGATTCCATCATTGCAATAAAAGCCAAAGCCAGTGACGAAATGTCCGGGGGCCAGCAAACGCCAAACACTCAGAAATTTCTCGAGGCCGTGCTGGCAGAACTTGGTGTCTCAAACCAACCTGGCCAGAATGGCGGGCGATCGGAAGCTGAAAAAATGCTCGGCACCAACCCAAGCTATTACGCTCAGCTCGAAGTTTTGGCCAAAATGATTTATCAAAATCCCGATTTTTACGCCAATCTCTACGACAAGCCCGCCAATATCGAACGCAAATCCGCAGCGCTTTTGGCGATTGAAAGAATGCTCGACCAGGCGTTGCTCGAAAGCCAGCTCCGTCAGGAAATGTCGATGTCTGTTTTATTGTCCACACGTATGGCGCAGGAAGTGCGCGAAACGAACCGGGCTTTGGCACGGCCGAACGAAATTAATCGATAGAAGGATGAGATAAGGAAATGATATATCATTCAACCAAAGGAAGCCTCAAAATGAAGCATAACCGCCGGTTATTATCACTCATGATAGGGTGCATGGTTCTCGGGTTTTTAATACTCGCGCCTCATCAAAACGCAAAGGCGGAAGAATGCTGTAACTGTCCGGAAGAAGTCGAACAGGAATCAGAAAAGCAATGGGAAAAAGGCCCAACCGATGGGCCGCCAAGCCAGTGGCCAACCACACCGCGCCTTATCAACCATGCCAGCACCGAACTTGCCGCACAACGCATATGGATGATCTCTGTTTTTTGGGAAGATAACGTTCTGCCCGCTCTTATGTTGATGTCTGAACAGCTCACCGCCGTTGCGGTTAAACAGGCTCAGATTATCGGGTCTTTCATGGATGCCAAACATCAAATGGAAACCCAGCAGGTCTTGCAAAAAATGCGCGCCCAAGCCCATAAAGATTACCAACCCAGCGTCGGTATGTGCGAATTCGGCACAGGAATTAAAAGTCTTGCCGCCTCCGAACGTCGTGCGGAATATAACGCATTTTTGATGAGCCAGCGCGCCCAAGACCGTAATCTTGGGACCGCATTTTCGATTGCCAGAACCGGCGTGGATTCCGACCGCGAAAGCCGCATCGAACAATTTAAAACCACATATTGCGATACCGCTGACAATAACAATGGTCTGAAATTTTTATGTACTGGCGGATCGGCTCCGGCAAAGCGCCGCAACAAGGACATCGATTATGCACGCACTGTCGGCTTCCCATTAACGCTGGAAGTTGATTTTACAAATGCACAAAAAACAAACGATGAAGAAGACATCATGGCCATGGCCGCCAATTTATATGGCCATGAAATTCTGAGCCGCCCTGACGCCAAAAGCTTGGAAACCACTGCCAGCTCAAAAGAAAAAATCACCACCATGCAAAAGCATTATATGGACGCACGCTCCATCATTGCCAAGCGCAGCGTTGCCGAAAATTCCTTTAACGCAGTCACGGCAATGAAATCCGAGGGCATGGAAGGATCAGAAGAATATTTAAAGGCGATATTGGCCGAACTCGGCATCTCGGATCAACCCGGCCAGACAGGAAAATCACAGGCCGACTTGCTGCTTGGCGACAAACCAAGCTACTACGCGCAGATGGAAGTTCTGGGTAAAAAGATTTATCAAAATCCGGATTTCTATACCAACCTCTATGATAAGCCCGCTAACGTTCAGCGGAAGAAAGTCGCCATGCAGGCCATCGGTCTCATGCAAAAATTCGATCTGTTTAAAAGCTATCTTCGTCACGAAGCATCGCTTTCGGTTTTATTGGAATTGTCAGTAACAGATCTGCAAGAAGAAATTGAAAACGAAATCAACGATGCGCAGGCTGAAGGGCGCCGCACAGGAAATTAAGGTTTGATAAAAAAAACAAAAATCATCGCAGCAATTTTTCTAACCGCAGGGATCATACTTGCGGGCGCGGCGCTGTATTTGAGTTCTTTTTCTCCCAAAGCAGGCATGTATCTGCAAAATTTCATACCGGGATCAAACGTCAATTATGAAGTCCTTGCCGATGGGCGCAAGGTTGCCGAAGGAAATCAAATTGTCGCCGAAGATGGAACATTGACGATCCCGCCGCCACAAGACAAGTCCGCGACAAGAACAATTGAATATGGTTTTTCTATCCAAGAGCCTGAGAGCGATGAGATCGTCGATCTCAGTGTGATCCTTGATGCGCCAAGTCAGAATATTTCGGTCAAAAGCAGAGGAATGCAATCTTACGCGGACATCAAAGTCACCAGTGACAAGATTTTTGTGCAATCCAAAGCCGATTGGTCCGGTAATTTTACGACCATAAATCCGTTCACAAACGATGAGCCGGAGATGCCGGGAAGCTTTGAAGTCAGCTTTATGGGCTCAGGATTGGGTGATGCGCTGCGCACCCAAAACCCGCATATTATTCAGGTCATAGTAGCAGATGACGAAAACGGGTTTGTAACAGGCGGCGATCCGCCCACTCATTCATGGACGGACAGCGATGAACCAAATCAGCACACGGACATTTTCCCGGCTAAGGACAGCTATGTCGGCATTGTTTACAACGAAACATATTGCGGCGATCCCAAGATCAGCGTCTGCGAAAGACAAGACATGGCGAAACAGATACAAAAGGTTGTCGAAAATTACGTCCGCGCAATTATGTTGATGACGGAGGAATTTTCCACCGTGATGATGCAACAAGCAACCATGGTCGGCATGTTCTTCGACGCCAAGCAGCAAATCGAAACCCAGCGCGAAACGCGCCGTATGGTCAACGAAGCACACAAATCCTATCACCCCAGCGATCAAATGTGCCGCTTCGGGACATTCATGCGCTCCGTTTCCGACACCGAAGAACGCGGACGCTTTAATCAGGCCGCCTTCAACGAAGCCATGTTCAGTGCCTACAGCAACCAGGAACACCGCGCCTCTGCCGAAGGCTATGCGATCGACATAGAATCACGCATGAGGCAGTTTCGTGAACATTATTGCGATCCTGATGATAACGGTCTGGATGGTTTGAAATTTATGTGCGACCACGAACAAGACGCTGAAGAAGGGGCGGTGGGTGCTGAAAACAAGGGCCGTATTAACAACGATATCGACTACACCCGCATTTTTGAAGCCCCGCTGACCCTGAATGTTGATTTCACCAATTCTCAAGACCCAAAAGGGACAGAAGAAGATGTCCTTGCGTTAGCGCGCAACCTTTATTACCCGCGCGCAATTGATGGGGAAACCGCCAAGGAGCTTTTGGATAAATATCCCGAACATCAAGACTGGCGCGCCTACATTGCAACACAAAGCGCAGCCAGCAACAGCATGGCTGAGATCATCAAGATGAAAACAGCCGCCGCCTCAGACGGTCTTGATACCACAGGTCAGAACCAGGACGCGAAAAAAGGCTGGCATTTTATGAAGATCCTGCTCAAGGATATGGGTTTGCAAGAAAATGAGATCAACAAGCTGGTAGGTGAAAATCCCAGCTACTACGCGCAGATGGAGATTTTAACCAAAAAAATCTATCAAGATCCCGATTTCTACACCAACCTTTACGACAAACCCGCCAATATCGACCGCATCAGCGCTTCAATGGACGCCATAAAACTGATGCAAGGCCGTGATCGCTATGAAAACTCCCTGCGCCGCGAAATCCTGACATCTTTGCTTTTAGAACAGGCCCTTAGAACGCACATCAACAAGGTCAACGCCGAACTTGAAAGCGTTGATTCCAGACTATAGCCCTATCCTCAAACTGGCATCGTCCTTGCATAGCTCTAAGCACCACGTTTCGGCGTGAAAAATGAGCTTTAAACAATAAGGACATAAAACCCATGGGTTTGGCCAGCTTGGACGCTGCTCTTTCCGGTCTTCGGATATCGCAGCAACAAATCAGCGTGATTTCAAACAACGTTGCCAACGTTGGCACGGAAGGATTTACCCGGAAAATTCTGCCGCAGACCACACAGGTCATTTCTGGTGTAACAGTTGGGGTGCGCCCGGAAACGATTATCCGTAATGTCGATTTGAACCTTGAACGCGATCTTTGGACCCAAGTCAGCCGCAGCAGTTTTTATAATATACAAACTGAATATCTCAATCGTATACAGGCCTTTCACGGCCCACCAGATTCAGAATTATCCATCGCTGCCGAAGTCGGGCGTCTTAAAGATTCATTTGCCGCTTTGGCCAACAACCCTGCCGATGTGTTTTTGCAGGCCGGTGCTGTCGACGAGGCGCAAGATACGGCCAACAAAATCAATGATCTTTCGAATTTGATAACAACGCTCCGTAATGACGCACAGGATGAAATCACAACAACAATAACGCGCATCAACGATCTCTTAACACAGATCGCTGATTTGAACTCACAGATTAGCTTTCAACTCAATGCAAGCCGCAGTACTGCTGCAACCGAAGACCAACGCTCATTGGCTATTAAAAATCTGTCTGAATTGATGGACATTTCGTTCTTTAAGCGTGGCGATGGAGTTATTGTAATCCAGACCAATGAGGGCGTGGAGTTGGCTTCCACACGTACTGCGCTTTTAACTTTCGATCCCATTCCTGTCTCGGCGACAACCTATTATCCAGATTCGGCTGCAGGGGTGTATGTTGGCGACCCTGAAGAAAGCATCGCCGCAGTCGACATCACCGCCCGGACACCAGGCGGAAAGCTCGGCGGTTTGCTAACATTAAGGGACACAACTTTCCCCAAACAAATGGCGCAGCTGGATGAACTGGCCCACAAAATGGCGCTTCGCTTTGAAGCGCAGGGTTTAAGGCTGTTCACAGATGCCAGCGGCACAGTGCCGGCCGATACAGCGCCCTCGCCGGAAATCCCCGGAATGCCGGTCACACCTGCCGTAGCTGTTACGTATGTTGGGTTTTCATCTCAAATTCGCGTTAACGCAGACATTATCGATGATCCATCTTTAATCCAGCAAGGAACATATGGCGCAACATTGACCAGCGGTTCAAATGAAGTGATCCGGCGTGTTCTTGAATACACCTTTTCCAACACAGATTTCCAGCAGGCCATTGGCGATATTGATATGCGGGTCAGCGCGAATGCGGCGCCCAACAATACGTTGCAAAACTTTTTGGGCTTGCCTTCAGAAAACACGTTAAAAAGCACACGCCCCCTCGGCAACGTTACGCAGTATCCCAGTATTGCTAACTTACTGACAAATTCAGGCACCATTTTTAATGATGGGGTGAATCAGTTCGACAATTTCGTTATCACATTCGATGATCCTGATTTTGGTGGAACGTACAACATAGAAATTGATCTTAGTACCGTTGCTGTCTCGGGCGTAAGCGCTGGTCAGGATTTAATCAACGCCATCACGGCAGATGCGGATTGGGCAAACGCCGTTACTGATTTCGGTGCCTCTGTTACAATTGGCGCAGATGGCAAACTTCAAATCCAAAGCCGTGGGGATGTCACAATCGCAGCTGGGGCTGTTGATCCTGTTTCTGCTGAAGGATTTTCTGCTCTCGGACTTTCCGCGGGCGTATTCGAGGCCACCGATCCCTACTTTGATATTGCAGTCGGCAACAACACTTTAACGCGTATTACAATCGAGCCTACAGATAATGAAACAGACCTGATGACAAAACTCCAGGCTGTTCCTGGTCTGGCAGTGGAAGATATTACTTTATCTGCAGATGGCTATTTACGCATCCGCCCCGGAAACAATTACAACACCCCTGATTTTGGTGGCGATCTAAAAATCATTAGCGGTCCTTCCCGAACTTCGGGTGCCGGCGCCAACGCGGTATTTGGTGCGGGAACCATACCGGATAGTATCAATGTTGTATCGGCTCTTTTCGGAAGTTTCAACGCTGGCCCGCCCGCACAAGATACAACCGCTACAACAAGTGTTTCTTATGGATCTCAAACAAACGGAACCTTGACCCCTCCCATTCCAACGACGGCATTTCGCTCTTCTCTTTTAGGCCCAAACGCCACGGTTTCAACGGGAATTTTGGGCGCAAGCGGTCTTCTGGATTTTGCACAAAAAATCATCAACGAACAAACACAAGAACAAATCTTGATAGAAGAACGCGGAGCCGATGAACAATCATTGAAAGATATTCTCGAAAAACAGTTGCTCGATGACTCTGCTGTGAACCTGGATGAAGAGCTTGGATATTTGATTGTTGTTCAAACAGCTTATGCCGCATCCGCACGCGTGATTAACGCCGTCGACAGTTTGTTTCAGGAACTCTTGAATGCGGTTGGTTAGAAAATATAGAGGAGAATAAATCATGACAGGCGTTTCAACATTAGCTCAGGCTCTCTCACAGATCACCCGCATCAACAAGCAACAAGTTCAGATGGACAGCCTATCCACCCAGCTTGCTACGGGTAAAATTACGCAAAAATACACAGGTCTTAAGACCCAGGTCATGACATCCGAGCGCTCTCGCGCTGCATTCGGCAGTCTTGAGGTTTACAAAGAAAACATTACCAACGCCTCGCGCCGGATTGAATTGATGCGCGGCGCGGTCAAGGAATTCCAGGATCAAGCCCGCAATATTCTCAACGTGATGACAGGACTCTTGCAAGAAGGCACACATCAGCAAGGCGAAGTCCTTACCTATGACGATCCTTTGACGCCTGAGATTGAAACAACGCAGGTTGGACATGATTCCGCAGATGTTGACGTTGATCTCGGCGCACTCATTCAATATGCCGATACTTTGTACGATACAATGACTACCCTTTTGAATGTAAAGGACGGAGATCGTTATCTTTTAAGCGGTTCAGAAACTTTAACCACGCCTGTAACAGACACAGGGGCACTTGAGGCGGCAATCAGTTCATTAATTACCGACTGGAAACAAGGGACGATCACAACTGATCAACTCATCACCAATTTGAATGCACGGGATGCAAGCGTCAATCCGCGTGCTATAACGGATTCTCTTATCGGTTACTCGACTGAGCTTAGCAATGGTACGGTAGGAGACATTTTTGCGCGGGTCGATGATACAGTAGAAATTAAATATACAGCCTTAGCAAACGCCGAACCGTTCCGCGATATTCTTGTCGGGATAGCCTATATCAAGAACGGAAGTTTGCCGCCAATCGCTGATGCTTATTTGGCCCCAAATACGGCCACACCGCCTTTTAGTCCTGACGTTCTAGGCGCGCCTGGTGCAGATCTTGAAGAAATGAAAGACAATTTCTATCGTGTGATGAATGGAATGATTGCTCAGATGGATACAGCCCTGAACAACATTGACTTAATTTCTTACAATCTTGGTACAGCGCAAACACGGATCACCGAAATAAAAACCGACCACAATGCCCAGCAACATTTGCTGCAAAATATTATTTCTGATGTTGAAGATATCGATCAAAACGAAGTTGCGTTGAAGCTGAGCACGATTTTGGCACAAATCGAAGCATCCTTCACCGTTACAGCAAGAATGCAACAGCTTTCCCTGGTAAACTTCATGTCGCCATACTAAAGAGATAGAGCTTTAAGCGCCTTCGCCAACAATAAACGTTGTTGGTTGGTTGGAGTTCGGATTGTCAACAAAACGGAACGGGGGCTTATCAAGACCGCTAAGGCCTTCCGCGAAAATCGATTTAATCGCGCTTTTGAACGTTCCATTCATCAACACATTCGAACCCACCGTGTAATCCTTCGGCGTGTTCCAGACCAAATTGATATTGGCGTCGCGGCTCCAGTTTACAAGTGTTTCTTTCAAACTATCGCCCTTATGGGCCTCCCACATGCGCATATCATTTGCAGAGACTTTGTTTGCGCTTTTCATTTCTTCGCCAACAACGGCCAGTTTTTGGGAAACTGTTTGGAACGGCGCATCCTGTGGAACACTAGCCTGCTTTAATTCCACCGTTTCCATATCCTGTGCTGATGCAAACTCTGGCATACGCTCGCTGGAAGCATCTTGTGTTTGTACAAGGTCATACTTGCGGCCTGGCTTGTAAGGCTCAACAGGCGCCAATATTTCCTGTTCGCTTTCGCGCATCCGCAGCTGAATATTTTCCGCCTTCATTTCCTGTTCTATTGTTTCAGACATCCTTGTGCGTCCCGAGGCCTCGCGCGTGTAAGAAGAGGAGAGATCCGCCGGGGAATCAAGATCAGGCAATGCATCGCTCATATCATCAGTCATAGGAGGAGGCATTTCCCCAGGCATTGGCACCAAGATTGAATCTTCAACAGGGGATTGATTGCCTGGATCCAAAATATTCTTACGCTTTATCTTTTCACCAGAATTTTTGGGTTTCGTCTCTAGTGTTCCAAGGGTCTGTGATCCCGACCGCTTTCCGCTTGACGATAAAATCACACTCTTACCAGAAATTGTTGCTCCAACGTTTAATGGCGCCACCATGTCTTTCAACACGATGTCCCACGGTTTTCCACCATTCCATGACACCCGTGCGCCAGGATTAACGCCGGAACCAAAGGAATAGGAATATTGAGGAGGCACAACCTGAGACAATGCAAGGGCAAGTGGAAGATCGCTTCCAAACCCTTCAACTGCGTCATAGGTGCTTTGCGGCTCTTTCTTGGCTGGCTCTTTGGCACTGGGAAGAGGGGTGATTTCAGGGTCAATCTTGCCTTGTGTCCAGGAACGTTCTTGCAAAGTGGTTTCATTATTCAACCATCCTGAAACAGACTGGATCTCGTTATTTCCTTCAGTGCTTGGCGTTCCGTTTGCTTTCGCAACTCCATTTTGAGCTTCTGTTGTAACGGCCTGCTCACGCGCGTCTGCTGGAACCGGTTTATTGTCATCATAAACAGGCGGCGGCAGGGGCGGCAAATCAGACGCCCGCATGTAATCAGGCATCTCTAAGGGCTTTTTGCTTGTCTCATCGTCCACACCAATTTTCTTGGTGTGCATGACAGGCTCTTTCACTTCGTCCAACGGCAACGGAGTCAAAGCTGGAAGATCTGGCTCTTTATATTCTCGGTTGGCCTCAAAATTCTCCGCATAAGGTGCAGCCGGAGAGTAAGGCGCAGCAGACAAGGGCCTTGGAGGGGCATTTGCAGGCTCAGGAGGGGTCCCACGGGGTTCAATCATCATTGGAACCAGAACATCATCGCTCGCGTCATTACTTTGAGCAAGCGGAGCAGGAGCAGATTTGGCCGGGGACGGGTTTTCAGCGGGAACCCACTGAAAACCGGCCTGGGCTGGTGTAATGAAATGAGCGGAACCCAGCATCAACGCTGGAATCGTAAGTAACGGCAATAAGCTTGCAAGCCTCATGAGCGAAGACCTTTTTGATTTAAATTTTTACGTGCAAATTTAAGCCAAAGAATAATCAGGAAATCACAGATAATCAACGAATTTGTTTTTCAGTGCGCCGACCCAACCAGGACGATTTTTTCCAACAAGCCACGAACGGAAATTCCGCAAAGCCGCAGGAAATGTAAGGCCTTTCCGCTCAAGATAGCGGAAAAACAACAAAAAAAGCAGTGAGACGAGCACTGTGGATATCCGGAAATACACCAGCAACATCGGTAAAGGCAGAGCCGCCCGCGCATCAAATGCGAAAAACCGCACCGGTTTCATGGAATTGCGCCAGTGCCAGTTGACCTGTTCTTCGAGTGCGACGAGTTCTTTACCGGCCTTGGACATTCTTTAAGTGTACCAAAAATAATCGGAGTTTACCATCAAGCTCCAGAACCTGTGCTTGAAGACAGCCAAAGATATGATCGCCGATCAATCAGGCCTTTTTCATATATGATCTCAGCCGATCTTTCCATCGTACGGCCATAATTATTAATCATACGCTGAATTTCTGTCTGCCACTTCGTATAAGGCATCTCCATCAGCTTTTCCCGCACGATATCCGGGAAAATCATCCATTCGCGCACGCCGATCCTCCCACCACCGATACGCGGCGCAAGAGACTGTGTCACAATCATGCGCAATGTTTCCATCAGCGCAATCGCGCGCTCTTCGCGCTCTTCAATGTCATAGGTTGAAATCATACGCTGCACAGTGTTGGCGACCCCCATCGTATGCGTTGTGGTGTACACAGTATGCCCCGTTTGTGCCGCCTCAATAGAAGCATTGATCGTTTCTTTGTCACGTGATTCCCCGACCAGAATAATTTCCGGTTTTCGGCGTAGGGCGTTTCGAATACCCGCAGCAAAATTCGGAAGGTGGCGCGGAATTTCAGTTTGCGCAACGATAGAGCGCGCGCTTTCCACCGCATCATACACATATTCAATCGGCGCTTCGTAGGTCAGCATTTTGCCGCACCCTTCAGGGCGCTCGAGCATCATGCGGTTGCCGGCTGCAAGCAATGTGGTTTTACCGGACCCAGTAGGGCCCGTCACAATAACGATGCCCTGCCGCGGCGCCCAAGCTTCAATAATTTCGCGCTCGATACTAAGCGCACTCATCGACGGTGGCTCGGATGGCAGAACGCGCATAGTGATTTGCGCCCCGTCACGCCCCCTTGCAAGGATAGCCGTGATGTTCACACGAAAACGTATGCGTGTGTACCTGTCAGGCCTGATTTCATACGATACGTCCAGATCTCTTGCTGCGGCCAAACGCGCCTGCGCTTCCGGCCCATAAATCTTGGTCAGGAATATCGCCATGTCCGCCGCATCGATATTGCGCACGGTTGCCGGATATAATTTTCCGTGAATCTCGTTATAAACCTGTCTTTCGGACTGAATGGTAACATCAGAAGAGTTTTGTTTAACGCACCAAAGCAAAAAAGCATCAATATGCGTATCCGTAAAGCGCCCCGGCTCTTCCGGCCAGGTTAACGCATGCGTATCTTTCGTTTTAACAAGGCTTATCGGTTTGCGGGCTGCCATTGATCCGATCCTGTTATGAGTTCTGGAATACCGGTAATCTGTACGGCACGATCGCCCACGCGCATGGAGCTTCCGCCGCCCGTAACGCCGCGATCAACCTGTAAGGCGTAAGGCGGCGATACCATGCCCTGAGCAAGCAAAACTCTGTAACGCACCATGCCGCGGAAATCTGCGGTTAACTGATTAAGGTCATCTGCAAAAATTTCATTGGCCTGTTGAATGCCTTCTTCCCATCCTTTGGCCACAAGCTCGACCCAAACTTTGCGCTCTTCCTTGTTTTCAGGACGTAAAATATCAGGCGGCGGCTCGATATTGCCCCACTCACGCTCGAGATAATCACGCCATGTGCGCGATGTTGAAACAATTTTCGCATTGTTCACAATGTTATAGATCCGGTCAGATACAGCAGCCTGCTGTCCGCCATCAGCAATAATCATAGAATTGACGGCCTCGTTAATAATCGGTGGCTCGATTAAAAGCCCTGACGGCGCCGGGATCAGCAAGTTTGAAAAATTGTAAATCTTGTCAAGATAGCGCCCACGGTCTTGCAATTCATTGCGAATTTCATAGGTACGCCAAGCCAAACCAGCACGGGCACCGAATGAAATCGCTGCCTCACGCAACGCTTCTTCGCGGATATCAAACGGCATTCCTGATTCTTCAGTAACATTCTCTTTTTCAAGATTCTGAATATCCTGCAAACTTTGGGGCGTTGAAGCCTCGCCGCCGCCATCAATATTCTCAAGATACTTCTTCACTCCATCGCCATCATACACATACACGCGTTCATCTTCCTCGGTAGGCAAGGCAAATTCCTGGGAACCTGATGGGGTAGAGGCTGCAGCAAGCTGTTGAGCTTGAACATTTTGACACAAAAACCCTGTGGCAAAAGCACCAATAACCGCAAAAATGCGGAGAACAGGCAGTTTAGAGTTAAACAACGCGGGCGCGATCATGAGCCACCTAGAAAAAGTTTAACCGCCAATACCAGCGGTCGGAGGGTAATGCAATTCAACAACTTGAGCGTTTCCATCAACCTTCAAATCAGCCCGCAGGCCAAGCTGAAGTCCGATGTCACGCAAAACATCAATAACGGGTTTATTTTCAACATCAATCGAGATCACAATCGGAACCGGAGGAGGATTCCCAATGGCAGAAAAGTGATAACCGGCACGGTCGGCCATGGTTTTTGTGATTTGTTCAACCGGCCCAACCCAATTCACTGTAATTGCGCGCCGTAGCTCAGCCGGCGCATCGCCGATCGGTGCTACGACGACACCAGGCGTGCGCGAATATTCAACCGCCGCCAGCGTCTCCAGTGCGGTAGACGCACGGTCAGCCGCATCTGCAAGCATCGCCGAGACAGTATCAGGCTCCGCGACCAGCTGGGGCCGCGCGTCGCTGAAATTCTCACCGACAACGCCGCTGCACGCTGCGCAAACAAACACGCATAGCGATAGACAGATGAAGGTTTTGATTCGAATCATAGGTCGTATGGTCTCCGGTTCGGGAAACGCCCGAAATGGGCAAATAACCCGAGGAAATAAGCGCTTATCTCACAAGACTAACGGGTATGGAAATACGGAGCAAGATCAGCCTGAAATTTGCCCCCACTTTTATGATGAAAGCTTTTGATATTCAGGCGATGAGAAGTTTACTGTTCTCCGGATTTAACCAATCCGTTTTCACGCAAAATCGCGATCACGCGTTTTTTATATTTGGTGCCATGTGTTGGCGTACGTGAATGGTAATAGGCTATGGCCTGAGACAGGCTCTCAGTCTCATCCATGTGATTTTTCAAGATCCAGGCAGCCACGCCGACATTCGTGCAGGCATCATCGCGCACCCATTGCCGCGCAGTCGCCTCATCAACGCCCCATCTGGACGCCAATTCAGGCATCCACAGCGTGTTGATCTGCATTGGCCCTAAATCATAACTGCCATTGGTATTGCGGACTTCTTGCCCTATTTTCCCGCCTTCGGCCTTATAAATCCCGACCAGCAAAGCCGGTGGAATTGAATAAGTTTGCGAGGCAAGGATCATGCAAGATGCTAAAATCTTCCCAACCGCCATAACACATTATCCCTCATCAGTCTGCGGAGGCGTTTTAAAGAACGCCATTGGATTAATTTTATCAGACTTTTTTTGCTCTCCGCCAGCTTTTTCGCCACTTTCCGGCGAAGGCTCCACAGGCTTGTCCACAGGAGGTTGTGGAGAATCCTTGTTTTCCAAGGGTTTAGGGGCTTCCTGCGCTCCTGAGTCTGGGGTAGAGGGCTTCTTGGCAAACATGGCCATAGGATTGCCCGCAGGGGGTGGATTTTGGGGTTTTTCCACGGATTGAGGCGGCGGAGAGGCCGGTTTTTCGACCGGCGGAGCGGGCGGGGCCGCTGGAGGAGGTGCCGGGCTTTCGGCCACAGGGGCAGGCTGAGAAACTGCCGGAGACTGGCTCGAGCCGGAAGAAACTGGTGTCCCGCCGAGTATACTATGAACCAGTGTTTCCATGAGAACAGCGCGGATCTCGAAGTTTTTCCACAGCCCATCAAGCGAAATCCCGCCGCCGGAATCTTTTGGAAGTGCCGCCCGCTTATCTTCATTAAGTGCCGTCAGTTTTGCAGTTTCCTCGCGGTGACATGCGGCATAAATCGGCGCCAACGCATTCAATATCGCCAAAGCAATACGCTTTTGTTCCAGCTCGTCACCATTTTCACTAAGCACGGCTGCGATGTCTTCTGCGCGGGCAATCAACCTGGAGCTGATCATCGTCATCAACTTTGTTTCCTGATGGCCGAACGGAAATTCCGCCACTGCGTTAATGACCGGAACAAAAGCCCGCATATATTGCGCCTGAATTTGATGAATATCGACGCTCTGCCCCTTGGCAACCAAGGCTTCCAGTCGCGCTGTATTCTCAGGTGAGGGTGTGAAGTTTTCTGAAAAACTCAGCACCGCTTGCATTGCCCCGGTAATGGTTTTTATATCCTGCTCTTGCGGTGTTTGTCCCGTTTGCCGGTGAATATTCGCAATCAACGGCGCGCTTAGGCCCGCCAACGCAACGCGCATGGAATCGCTTTGCTCGCCCATGACACCGATATCAATCAACTCGCCAAGCGCAATGCTGGTCTGTACGGATTTCGAAAGCAGTTCCGCAATCTTCTTCGCTTGCGCTTGTTCTGAGTTATCAGCTTTGCTGGTCTCAATGACCGCATTCATCAGCGGGCTGCCGATTTTTTCGAGGATTTGAATGAAATATTGTGTGCGATTATTCATGAAAAAATGCGGACAACGCCTTTATAGAAAAAGTTACTTCTTAAACCCCATTATAAGGCGAGTTTGTAAGTGCGAGCAAGGGAAGAAGCGCGCAGGCATTTTTTAACGAAATTCAGCCCGCCGTGGCCAGATCAGCCAAAACCGCCTTAGCGTCTTGTGGTCGGCCCCGCACGATTTTAACCAGACCGTTTTTCGCGCGGTATATCACCATAGGCGTTGCCGAAAATTCCCAGGATTGCATGATGGCAAGATTGCGTTGCACGCCTTGCGTGTTAATTTCCGTCTTCGCGGGGAGCGCTGTTGCATCGCCGTCCATATGCTTAAACCATTTTTCCTGTGGATTGGGGGTCGCAATCAAATAGGCTGCTTGCGCCACAGTTTCATCACGAAAGCCGACAGGAACAAGCCGCAATTGCAAACTGCCCGCGTCAATGTCCTTACGCACATCACTTATGAAATCATGACAATGCGGGCACTGAGGGTCAACAAAGGCATACGCAACCGGCGCCCCTTGTTTGCCCAAGGCCACCCAGTTGGAATTTTCAACATCATAGAACATTTGCTCGGACGGCGATTTAAATTCATAGGCATCTTTGTCCTTTGCATCCATCTCCGGGGTGTTTGACGCCAGAGCGTCCAGCAAACTGTCGCCCTTATTCATCAGCCGGCGTACCTGATCGACCGTCACCACCTTGCCCTTTTTGTCATACATGATCCCCGACAAAAACGCCTCACCGCCTGGCAGGGCGTAAAAATACTGCTCTTGTCCGTTTTTCACGGCCATCCATGCATCAACCCCAAAATCTTTGCCCAGATAGCGAAGCTGCGCCCCATCCGTTGCTAGTGTCTGCAGCGGCCCCGGTGGCTCGGGAATGGCTTCTTGCGCCATCACCACAGAAGGCAGCAAAATCAACGCAGCAAGGACAGTCAGAAAATTCTTCATAATATCTCCGGGTCAAAGGGTGCTTTCTTCATTGTAACCATAGACAAAGAAAACTTTCAAAGAAAGAAAGTTAATATCCCAAGTCAAGAAAGCCAAAATCAAAGAAATTCGCATGCAGGGAAAGGACGCCAGCCAAAGAGACATAAAATCGCAAAAGATTAAAATGTTTACGCTTTTACGGTTTCCTTTGAAATCTGTTACAATAAATACTATATCTAATCACAGAGAAAACTTTCCATTGGAGGAACAGTAAAACACATGGCAAACAAAGATTTTGATATGAACACCAAAACCGAGGGTCGCGTTATTGACGCGGGTCTGCGCGAGCATTTTGTGCGCGTCTACAACATGATGGCGGGCGGCTTGGTAGTCACAGGCGGCGTCGCCTACGCGGTTTCGCAAATGCCGCAGGTCATGCAGGCCATTCATGGCTCTTTCCTGGGCATTATTGTTGCCTTGGCCCCGTTGGGGATCATCTTTTTTGGCCTTAATCCGCGCAAACTGCACTCAATGTCCGTATCGTCAGTGACGGGATTGTACTTCTTGCTGACCGGTCTTTTCGGCCTGTCGCTGTCGTATATTTTCCTCGCATACTCTGGCGAAAGCATTGCGCGCACATTTTTCATTACGGCAAGCATGTTCGCCGGGATGTCGATTTACGGCTACACGACCAAAAAAGATCTCTCCGGCATGGGCTCGCTCATGTTCATGGGCTTGATCGGGATCATTATTGCATCCTTGGTAAACCTCTTTATGCAATCTTCGGGCCTGCAATTTGCGATCTCCATTATCGGCGTGATCGTCTTTACCGGCCTGACAGCGTGGGACACCCAGCGTATCAAGGAAACCTATAACGTCGGCTATGGCTCTGAAGGGCTGGCCAAGCTCGCAGTTATGGGCGCGCTGAGCTTATATCTGGACTTCATCAACCTGTTCATGATGTTGCTCCGCCTCTTCGGCAATAGTCGCAACTAAGCGTAAAAATAGACGTTTCATAAAAGCCGCTTGATCATTCAGGCGGCTTTTTTTATGCTTCCCCATCACCCAACCAAAAGGCACACACATGGAAACCATTAAACTCGATATCGATTCACTCCGCGACATGGCGATTTTATACGCCACCAAATATGGATTAAATCTTGTCCTGGCCATCTTGATTTTCTTTGTCGGGAAATGGCTTGCTGCGCGCCTGACCATGCTCGTCAAAGCCATGATGAAAAAGGCAAAAATTGATCCCACACTCATTGGTTTTGCGGGACACGTTATCAACGCCGCTTTGCTGGTTTTTGTCGTCATCGCCGCTCTCAGTCAGCTAGGCATCGAGACCACATCCATGGCCGCCGCTCTTGCTGCCGCTGGTTTGGCAGTCGGTTTGGCCCTGCAAGGCTCTCTTTCCAATCTCGCGGCTGGGGTGATGATCATCTTGTTCCGCCCCTTCAAAGTGGGCGACTACGTGAATGCTGCGGGAACTGAAGGACAAGTTGAAGAGATCTCTATCTTTACCACCAATTTCACAACCCCTGACAATAAGCATGTCATTGTTCCCAACAACGAAATCACCAGCGGCATCATCACCAACTTCACAATGCGAAAACAGCGCCGCATCGATATGGTCATCGGCGTCAGCTATTCAGATGATCTCGCTCAAACGCGCAAGGTCATCGCTAAGGTTCTGACATCCGATCCGCGTGTTCTTAAAAATCCTGAATATGTGATTGGCGTAGCAGAACTTGCGGATTCTTCGGTGAACTTCGTCGTTCGCCCATGGGTCAAAACTGAAGATTACTGGCCGGCACGTTTTGATTTGTTGGAAAATATCAAGGTTGCGCTGGATAAGGCCGGCATCACAATTCCATTCCCGCAACGCGATCTTCATATTATCGACGGAGGATTTACAAAGGATGATAAACCAAAAAAATCTAAACCTTCTACTAAAGCAGCATAAGGAGACAATCATGCTTAATGAATTCAGAAAATTTATCGCCCGCGGCAACGTCATGGACATGGCCGTGGGTATCATTATGGGCGCAGCATTTACTGCAATTGTAACCTCGATGGTTGGTGATCTTCTTATGCCGGTTATTGGTGTAATCACAGGCGGGGTAGATTTTAGTGATAAGTTCTTCGTCCTTGATGGGGGATCCTACGCAACACTGGCCGCCGCCAAAGAGGCGGGCGCTCCCGCCATTGCCTACGGTGCTTTTGCTAATGCGGTGATCAATTTCCTGATTGTGGCTTTTGTGATTTTTCTGCTCGTAAAGGCAGTGAACAAGCTGAAGGAAGCTGCGGAAGACCCGAAAGCAAAAGACGCGCCTCCACCCTCAAAGGACATCGTTCTTTTGACCGAAATCCGCGATTTGCTTGCGAAAAAGAAATAATCACGTTTAAAAATCTTGAAAAAGAGACGACAAGCAGTTATTGCTAGTCGTCTCTTTTGATTAGGGGCCCATAGCTCAGCTGGGAGAGCGCTTGCATGGCATGCAAGAGGTCGTCGGTTCGATCCCGATTGGGTCCACCATTTCTTCAAAGGTTAAAAGGTGTTGGCTATGAAAAATATAGGATTTCTTTCGATAACATGTGCACTTGTCCTCGCAGCGAGCACTGCGAATGCTGCGGATGAGTTTGGTGATCGTTTTTACGGCCAGGCTCCGGCCGCTTTAGGCGCGACCCCTCAAGAACAATTGCTGGCCGATGAAGAAGCCGCAAAAGCGTTGCAAGACATCATGCCAGCAGCAGGCGACGAAGAAATTGTCCCTGATAACCAAACCACTCCTCAGGATGCAGCACAAGAAGATCAGCCGCAGCAGGACAATGCCGTCCAGCCCTGATCAGCGCAGCTCTCTTATTCTTGTTACGCTTTTCGCGCTTGTTCCCCTTATCGGGGCGATTTTCCCGCGCGCCATATCTTTCCTGCCAGGGATCGTGGCATTGCTCGCCTGCCTCATAACATTTTATCAAACACGTCAATGGCCACCCTTTCAAAAAAGTCCGTTATTATGGTCGCTCGCTATTGTGGGTCTGATTGGCCTCAGCTCTCTTTGGGCGATTGATAGGGAAATGACATGGGATCGCCTCGTCAAAACCGCTCCGATATTCCTTGGAGCAATTCTTTTAACATCCTGGATTCCCGCGCTCGGCGACTCCGCACGCCAAAAATTTCATACAATCCTGCGCGTTATATCCATCATCACCGGACTTTTTATTTTATTCGAATTTTTAACAGGCGGATGGATCGTACAACACCTACACGATACGGAGCGTTTCGGCGGAACCTCGTATATGAATCGCACAATCGTCATTTATTTTTTCTGCTCACTGCCTCTCTTCATCATCAGCAAATGGCAAAGGCTTGATTATTGCGCTGGGGCTTTGCTTTTTCTTGTTGTGATGATGTCCGACAGTCAAAGTTCTCAACTGGCTTTGATTATTTTTGCTGCTATACGCTGGTGGCTTCCTTTGCGCTCAAAAATGCCCTGGCTGGTCACGGCCGTAGCGCTCACAATCATCACACTCGGCGCCGTCCCCATGGCCATCTTCTTATACGAGCATTGCGCAGCGGCTTTGGATGGCCGTCAGTGGTTTAGTGAAGCCTACGCAACCGAGCGCATGGAGATATGGGACTTTGTTGCCCGCAAGACCTTGGAAAAGCCATTCCTTGGCTTCGGGATTGAAGCAACAAGGCTGCTTGGCGATTTCGATAGCAAAAACATCTACCGCGTAACGTCCGACGTTCTCCATCCCCATAATTTTGCGTTGCAGATATGGATCGAATTTGGCGCTCTGGGGGCCGTTATGGCAATCGCACTCATTATCCATATTTTGTATTCCATCCATCGTTCCTTTTTAAAATCGGAAACAACAGGTCGCTTCTATCTCGCAGTTTTCCTTGCTCTTATCTCTGTCGCATTAACAACCTATGGCATTTGGCAGGGATGGTGGCTTGGGCTTTTTACCTATATTTTGGGCAGTTGTATGATTGTTGCAGAATCGCGGGAAGGCCCGCAAGAAACAAAATAATAGCTTGCGCCGCAGCATAATTTTAGCAATATTACAAAGTACTAATTTTAATAAGGTTACAAAGGCTTTTATGTATCACGATAGCAACTGGAACGAAGTAAGCGGTGAAGAGCTGGCGGGGTTTCTCGACCAGATCGGTCCGATTGACAACAAGCTCCAGGTTCGTGCTGAAACCACAAAGGTTCACTGGCGTACGCTGCCTTTTTACGAGAGCGTCGCATTGATCCGTGTACGTGATCCTGCTTGGGTCGATCAAAACTTATACGTGTATTATTTGACGGACCAAGGCAATCTTTTCCGCCTGAACGGCACCTCGCCCCCGATCCATGAAGTGAATGCCAAAGCACCAATTAAAGTGAACAACGAAAACGTTCTCGAATATCTTCGTTTTTTCTGTTTCTTTGTGCGCGGCGAAGAAGGGCCATTCTACATCGCGGAATCTATGAATGATCCCAACATGCCGAAAGAAGGTATGGATGAAACGACAAAAGCCGTGATCGAAGGCACAATACGTGAAGCTGAGTTCGAAGGGATGAACGACCAGGGCCATTATCTCTGTAACGCCGTGGTGTTTTACTCCAACGCCCTTTTCATCGCCAATTTCTCTGTCCAGCCTTCTGGAATGATCGAAATGATGGATGATGAACCAATCGCCGCCGACCTTCCCGTCCGCATCAAGTGTCCAGTTTCCTGATTTTTCTAGCGCAACGATAAAAGAATACAGCCAATCGCCCCGGCGAGGTAAACCGTAATGGTCATGGCCATTCCAATCGGACGTAAGCGCCCATACCCCGTCCCCTGCGTAAGTTCAAAATAATGCAGCCCCCTCCCGCAGATCAAAAGCACACCAAGAACATGGATAAACCAAGAATCCGCACCCGAAAGCTCGTTCATCAGCATCAATAAAAGCGCAAAGGGAACGGTTTCAATGAAATTACCATGCGCCCGGATATGGCGCTGTAAATCGCGGTTCCCGCCATCCCCAAGCGAAATTCTGTACTCCATACGGCGCTTCACAACGCGAAAAATAAGAGGGGCAACGCAAACACCCAGCACTCCAGCGTAAAAACCTGTAATCATCTCTCTACATTGAAATGTTCTTTCGCCCTTGTAAAGCAAACAAATTCAGGCCTAAATAAAAACCCTATGAGCATAAGGAAAAACGATTTCGACGTTATCGTCATCGGCGGCGGCTTGGCCGGCATGACAATGGCGTGCATGTTGGGCAAGGCCAATATCAAAGTGGCCTGTATTGATGCGGCGGATCCTGCCGCTCTACTCAAAGCGGACGAACGCACCACGGCCATTTCTTATGGCTCAAGGAAAATTCTGGATGAAGCCGGCATCTGGCAACATCTTGGCCCCAAAATTTGCACGATAAAGGACATCGAAATTCTTGATGGCGGCTCTTCGGTGTTGCTCGAATTTTTAAGCCAGGACTCAGGCCAAGAAGCCTTCGGATGGATCGTGGACAACCGTGACTTGCGCGCCGCCCAAATGCAGCAAATGAAAGCACTGAAATCAGTCTCTCACATTGCCCCCGCCAGCGTGCAAGATTTTGAGATCACAGATAACGCAGCAAAAGCTGTTCTCGCCGATGGAACAACTTTAAGTGCAAAATTGATTATTGGCGCCGATGGAAAAAATTCCTTCACCCGGAAATGGATGGACGTGCCTGTGCGTGAATGGTCATACAATCAACGCGCGATGATCTGTATTGCTGCACACAAAAACCCGCACAACAATGTTGCGGTCGAGCATTTCTTTCCGGCGGGCCCGTTCGCAATTTTGCCCATGCACGATGAACAGGACGGAACGCATCGCTCCGCCGTCGTCTTCACAGAACATGGCCCTCAAAAACAATCCCTCATGAATTTAAGCGATAAGGATTTCGAAATCGCGCTGGCCGCACGTTTTCCTGAGCGCTACGGCAATATCAAACTAACCGGGAAACGCTTTTCCTTTCCCCTCTCTCTTGTTCATGCAGCGGAATATATCCGGCCGCGTATGGCGCTCATTGCTGATGCCGCGCATGGAATTCACCCGATCGCCGGGCAGGGGCTTAATCTCGGCTTTCGGGATATCAAAGCGTTAAGCGATTTGCTCACAGTCGCAGCAAAATCCGGCGCAGATCTTGGAGACAGCGAATTGCTTGAACGCTACCAACGCCAGCGCCGTCCTGACAACATGGCCATGGTTGCTATGACCGATACTTTGAACCGTCTGTTTTCCAACAATTTCCTCCCGCTGCGCCTCGCAAGAAAGATCGGCCTTCGCGCCGTTTCAAAACTAACCCCCGCCAAGAAGTTTTTCATGCGCCAGGCCATGGGCGATTTTTAATATGCAAAACATTGCGCTACCACTCAATATGTGTTAAAAAACGCAAATAGTGTAATAAAACATGCAATTTTGAGTATTTTGAGACTTTTTGGACGATGAAAAAAGCCTTTAAAAAACAAGCTTCTGCCGATCCCGAGATCAAGGAAGTGGCCGTATGGGGCCTCGTAAATCACGAGGGTCAACTCTATGCAAGAATGCAATTTTTCTATGATCGTCACGACCAAGTGGCTCGCAATATACTTTGTACCGCAGAAGATTTGCAAGATTTCTACCTCTATCAAAAAGACGTCTTCGATAAGGCCGGCCTTAAAGTCATTCACGATGCTTTTGTAGCCTTAAATATTGCGGCCATCGAAAATGGGGCTATGAGCGCGCCACGCGATGCCAAGCTCCAAATAAAACCCAGCACCCGCGCGGCAAGAATGGCAAAGAACGTAGCAAACTCCCTAAACCCACACGCCGTGTACAACCTGGCGAGCTAGGCAAAAAGCCAGAAAAACCAAGGCAAAGCTTGACAAGAGCTAAAGCGCCATGCAAAAAAATTTTATGACCACAGCAAAAACTGCGTAAAATATGAGCAACGAGCAAGACGATCTTTCTGAGTTTTATAACAACCAAGGCGGCGACGGTTTTGAGTTTGAAGACGAAGACATCATCGATGTCCTCAATCTTGGAAGCGTAACGAACATTCGGCTTATTCAAATGGTCTGGCATTCAAAAAGCCAAGAGCCTATGTTGATGGTTGAGGTGTCAAGGGGCATAGAAACCGAAGACATGGAGCTGACAGAAGAAGAAGTTGTTGAAATCTGCCAGACCCAAAATAACCAAAGAATACAACGCTTCCCTGAGATGGTCTTCGAACAATTCGAAGCCGCCCTTTGGGCGCTGCAATGGGCCGCAATCAAAGACAAAGGCGAATGTGCATGCGAATATGTTGAGGAACAGGAAGGTGAAAACCGGATTGCCGAATTCGAAAGGTTAAAAGAGGATTATATAAGCAAGGACAACCCGCGCTCCGAGAACTATTTCGGCGATTCCGAAGACCCTTTTTCTGAAGAGGGTTTTTCCGATCTCGTGGACGTGAAATTCCATATGATGTTTTGGTCAAACAGCGAAGATCAGCCCATGATCAAGGCAGAGTGTGTGAAATATAGCGGACTGCTTGAGCCGAATTTTTTCACATCAGAGGCGCTCTATGACTTAATGACCTACGACCAAGAACAGGCGCCAACCCCGCAGGATTGCTTTAATTTCTCTCCAGCCCTTTTGGAAAAACTACAAGCCGCCTATGCAGCCATCGCTTGGGCCACACACAAGGAAGACCAAGAACCTTTCAGCGCGGATACTGCCAACTGGAGCAAACAAGCAAAGAAGATTTATAGGGAGCTCACTGAAAGCTATCTCGATAGCCAAAATCCAGATCGTCAGCACCTTGAAAACGAACTGGATGATGACGGCCCGGATGACCCGTATAATTTGGGATTTGAAGATTGGCGTCTTGGTTAATTGAACTGCGTAGAAAGAGTAACTGAACGATGGAAAATGATCATACACAAGTACAAGCCTTAGAGGTGGAGGGAAAAATTGGACTAGTTTTCAATTTGTCTTCTTACGAAGTAGGCGAGGATGTGAGCGTATTTTTTGAAGAAAAACTCTATAATCATTTCAGAGACAAACAATTTAAAAGAGAAGATCCTGACGATTCCTTTTATCTGGCGACTCTTCAAGCCATTAGAAGATTTAAGAAGGAAAAGGGCCATCCTCAAGCTATTAGCAATTGCTGTGTAGAGCGATTAACCAATTTGGCACAATCCGATGCAGAAGCACAGAAGATATATAGAAAAATCATGATTCAGCTGGACTGTTACAGAAAGCAAATATTTGACCGAAATAGCCCAGAATTGGATTGTGGGTAAGAATTGTTGACATCCTCCCAAAACCTGCGCTATAAAGCGCCCACAGAATAAAGATTAAGAGAAAAAGCTATGAAACGTACATTCCAGCCCAGCAACCTCGTTCGCAAGCGCCGCCACGGTTTCCGCGCTCGTATGGCCACAAAACAAGGCCGTCAGGTTCTTGCCCGCCGCCGTGCCAAAGGCCGCGCCAAGCTTTCCGCCTAATTGAGGGTATTTTTCAAAATCCCGTATATTTAGCCCTTCAGTGGGCTAATTTTATGTAAAAAACATGCTCCTGCTTGGGAATGTCTTGTGATTCCACCCTTCCCTTGCTAAATCTTGCCCATGCAACGCGCCCGTGAAAACGATTTGAAAAAGCTCCATGTCTTGAGAAAGCGCTCTGAATTCATGGCGTTGAACAAAAATGCCCAAAAATGGGTCTCCCAAGGCGTTATCTTGCAGGCCATGCCCAACGACAGCGGTGATATCCGTGTGGGCTACACCATCACCAAAAAAACCGAAAAATCCGCCGTTCACCGCAACCGCATCAAGCGCAGGTTGCGCGCTGCGGCCGCAGACGTTCTGCCCTTTGAGGCTCAGGAAGGTCATGACTATGTGCTGATCGGCCGCCCTCTGATAGCGCTGCGCCCTTATGAAGAGCTCGTGAATGATCTCAAATGGTGTCTCAAGAAGCTTGGAAAGACGAAAACGTGAAAACTTTTCTCCAAGCCCTCATCCGCTTTTACGCGC
This sequence comes from uncultured Micavibrio sp., assembly GCA_964478225.1. Taxonomy (GTDB): domain Bacteria; phylum Pseudomonadota; class Alphaproteobacteria; order Micavibrionales; family Micavibrionaceae; genus CAYZHM01. The sequence goes on along the minus strand of CAYZHM010000002.1, from coordinate 148,768 downwards.
TGGTGGTTTCCCCGTTCACCAGCCCATCCTGCCGATTTCATCCCACATGCTCTGTTTATGCTCATGAATCCATCGCCAGGCACGGGGCCTTCAAAGGCCTGTTATTAACGCTCTGCCGCCTCTCACGCTGCCATCCTTGGTCCCGCAAACACGATTTTTGCGATCCGGTGCCTGAAACGTTTGATTGGCGGGGCATCATCCGCTATAAACGGCGAAACAAAAAGACACCGGAAACAAAAGAAGCATGAATCAGAATAAAAACCAGATGGACCCGCAAGACACACGCAATCTTTTTATCTTTTGCGTGATCTCCCTTATTTTATGGTTTTCCTATAACCATTTCGTTGCCGCCCCGCAGCGTGCTGCTCTTGAAAAAGTGCGTCAAACGCAAATAGCATCCGTTCCAAAAATAGAAGCTCCCGCAGAGGAAGAACCAAAAGACCGTACTGAAGTTCTTGCTGAAACCTCCCGTTTGAAAATCGATAACGATGTTGTGTTTGGTTCGATCAGCCTTAAAGGCGCGCGCATCGATGATATCAGCCTCAAGAATTATTACGACACGCTAGAGAAGGTAGACAATGTTACCGTTCTTTCCCCCAAAGACACTCCCCATCCGCGCTACATCGAACATGGTTGGGTCAGCGATACAAAGAATGTAAATCTTCCTGGCCCCGATACGATCTGGCAAGCTCAAGGCAATAGCGCAGAAAACCCCCTCACGCTCATATGGTCGAACGGCCAAGGACTGACCTTCACGAAAAAATTCGAGCTCGACAGCAAAAACCTGATCACAATCACCCAAACAGTTGCAAACGATTCCGGCCGCGAAATTACACTGCATCCTTATGGTTTGGTTGCGCAAAAGGGATTGCCAGACAAGCTAGAGAGCTCTTGGCTTTTGAACGAAGGGGCGATTGGCTATATAGGCGATGAATTTATTGAAGCCAAATACAATGCCGTACGGAAAGAAAGCCGGACGGAGTTTAATGCGCCCCGCGGATGGCTCGGCATTACGGATAAATATTGGCTGACGGCGTTGATTCCCGCGCAAGAAGATACACGTTTCAGCTACAGCTACACCGGGACGCCTCCGGCCAAAAAGCAAAAAGACACCGGTCTGTATCAAATCGATTTTACGGGCCCGCCAGTAAAATTGGAAGCCGGTCACAGCATACAAAACGTGACACATGTTTTCGCAGGACCAAAAAAACTTCTCGAGCTGGAAGAATATTCAAAGCAACTAAGCATTCCGCGCTTTGATCTTGCCGTTAATTTCGGATGGTTCTGGTTCCTCAGCAAACCATTTTTCTATGCGCTGCATTATCTGGCGGAGCTAACGGGCAATTTCGGAATCGGAATTATATTGTTTACAATCTTGATCCGAACTTCTGTTTATCCTTTGACCAACGCATCTTTTAAGTCATTTGCGAAAATGAAAAAGGTAAGCCCGCAAATCATGCAGCTGCGCCGCGAATACAGCGATGATAAACAAAAACTGCAACAAGAACTCATGGCCATGTATCAACGCGAAGGTGTCAATCCGATGGCGGGTTGTATACCGATGTTGATCCAGATTCCGATTTTCTTTGCACTCTATAAAGTGCTCTATATCACCATTGAAATGCGTCACGCCCCGTTTTATGGCTGGATTCATGATCTTTCCGCTCCCGATCCAACATCTGTATTTAATTTGTTCGGCCTCATTCCCTGGGATCCGCCTGGCTTCTTGCAAATCGGTGTGTGGCCATGCTTGATGCTTCTAACGATGATCATTCAACGTAAATTAAACCCACCGCCGCAGGACCCAATCCAGCGTGATATGGCGCTCTACTTTCCGTTCTTGATGGCCTACATGATGTCGCAATTTGCTGCGGGTCTTGTGATCTACTGGACGTTCAGCTCGACAATGTCAATCATCCAGCAAATGATCATCATGCATCGCATGGGCGTTCCTATCCACTTGCTTGGTCAATCGCCGGAAGAAAAAGCCATGGAAGAAGAAGTGAACAAAGGCCCGGCCGTTCATCCACTTGGCGAAATGATGGAAGAAGAAATCGAGGAAGCCCTCTTTGGCGATGATCCTAAGCCTGTTACGCCGCGCAAAAAGAAAAAGAAGAAATAACGTGGATGCAAAAACGCTCTTTGGATCATGTGAATTCATTTTGGGCGTTGCCGCACTAACGCAGCTCCCGGCCGCGGACCGTTCTGAAATTGCGATTGCTGGCCGCTCGAACGTTGGAAAATCCTCCCTTGTCAACGCTCTAACAGGCCGCAAAACGCTCGCTAAAACCTCCAACACTCCAGGCCGCACACAACAACTCAATTATTTTGATCTCGGGAAAGGCGCCATGTATCTTGTCGATATGCCCGGCTACGGCTACGCCAAAGTCTCCAAAGAACTGGTCAAAGCATGGACAAAACTCATCCGCAGTTATTTGCGCGGCCGCCCCAATTTACGCTGCGTGTTGATTTTGATTGATGGTCGTCACGGATTAAAAGACACAGACATTGATTTGATGAACTTGCTCGATGAAACCGCAGTCTCTTACCGCGTTGTTTTGACCAAGGTTGATAAGGTCAAAGACGAAGATCAGGAGAAAATTATTGCGGCAACAAAAGCCGAACTTGCCAAACACACCGCCGCTTTTCCTGAAATTGCGCTAACCAGCTCACTCAAAGGCTACGGGATTGAAGAATTACGGGACATTATTGCGGGATACGCCGTGTTCTAACGCGAGACCATCAAGTTATAAAAACTATAGCTGCCTGTGACATCAACAATACATAAAGAGTCATAGCCCTCGCACGCATTGCAAACTGCTATGCTAAAGTTAGAATTGCCATAGCCGTGCGGCGCATCTTCATCAATCAAAAATTCGGGGCTTTCCGTTGCCCAAACCGGGATTGTTGTGTTGCCTGTAATTTTTTCATTTATTTTCTCGCAGATTTCTTTCTTGATTTGATGGGCCACAAGAATAACGTCCTGCGCGGTTGTTGGTGTCCATTCAACATTATTAAACCGCCCCATATACCACCCCGGAACCGGGTCGGAATTGATCTGCAGAATTGCATCCCCAGGCAGCGGCGTATAGTTTAACCCTCCACCCTCCGGATGAAAAACATGATGCACGCGGTCTGCCTGTGTTCCCGCCGTGTATCCGGCTTCGCCTGGCCGTGAAAAATCAAGCTCATCAGCATCCGATCCGGAAAACTTCATTTGTTCAATAACGTTCTTCGCCTGTCCGGCGTAGGAAATTATTTGCGTCGCATAAAGCTCGGCCTTGTCATCGCTCATCGTACCCGCTTCCCCTGTATCGGTTGAGCGCATCAATGTAAACGATAACGCAGCAAACAGCGCTACGGCGATTAAGACATAGACAAGCCCGCTTCCGCGCGCGTTTTGCAAAAAATGTTCTTGATCTGTTTTCATGAATACGTCACCCTAATAGACACACTCTAACGCGAACAGGAACGTCATGGAAGTCTTCGTTTATATTGGTCTCGGGATTATCATCGGCGCAGCCGTTGCTACCACTTATTTCTTGTTTGCCAATACGAAATTCAAACTAACCGCGCAAGAAGCCGTTCATCACGCTCATGAGGCCTTCTTGCAGCGCGCTGAAGAAACTTTCAAAAGACATCATGCCGATGGCCGTCATGATCTCGATAAACGCAGCACAGCGATCGGCGAAATGATCAAGCCCATCGAAGAAAAGCTCAAAAATCTTGATAACGCCATCCAACAGGTCAGCGGCACAAATAAGGCATTGAACGAAAATCTTATGAGCTTTTCCAAAGAAACCGCAAAGCTTGTCGGCGCGCTCCGCGATCCTGCGGCGCAAGGCAAATGGGGCGAATATATCCTCGAAAAACTTCTTGATGATTCCGGCCTGATGAAAGGTGTTCACTACCACACACAGCTTTCCATGAATACCGAAGCTGGCCGCCGCCGTCCCGATGCTGTCATTCATATGCAAGATGGTTTTCACATTATCATCGATGCGAAAGCCCCGATTAACGAACAGGTGCAGCGCCTTTCTGAGAATTTGACCGAAGACGAAAACGCCCAAATTCGCACTGCACTAGCACGCCAGATTAAATTGCACGTCAATGATCTTGGCAAAAAATCCTACTGGGAAAATCTCGAAAGCCCCGATTTCACGGTTTTGTTTTTGCCCAGCGAACAACTCTACAGCGCTGCCTTGCGCGCCGATCCCACCTTGATCGATCATGCCGCCGCGCAGAATATCATCATTGCCTCTCCCACGCTTCTGATGTCTTTGCTGCGCGTTGTCGGCATGAGTTGGCGGCAGGTTGAACTGGCCAAAAGCGCGCAGGATATTTCTGCTCTCGGCGCTGAACTTTATAAAGCCGTCGGCACGTTCAAATCGCACATGGAAAAAATTGGCCGCGCCCTCGCCAGCGCCACAGGCTCTTACAACGACGCTGTCGGCTCGTTGGAGCGCAATGTTCTCACCAAAGCCCGTAAATTCGAGGATTTTCACGCCGTTCCGCCCGGTAAGTCTCTGGAGGAAATCCCATTAATAGAAAACAGCCCCCGCAGCCTGGAAATCGCCAACGAAACCGCAAAAAAACGTGCTTAAGCTTGAATTTCTGCTCAAAATCCCTTACCTAATCACCCATGAGCGATATATACGACATAGTGCTGGTTCCTGATCCCGTCCTCAAGCAAAGGGCCGAGGAAGTGGGCGGCGTGAATGATGTGGTTAAAAAGCAGATGGATAAGATGCTGGCCACGATGTACGACGCGCCGGGTATTGGCCTTGCCGCCAATCAGGTCGGTTTGCTCAACCGCATTATTGTGATGGATGTTGCTCCCGATGGCTGGGAATATGAAGGCGAAGATGACGGTGTCTTGTTGGTGCAGTCCACATACCGCAGCGGCAAAAATGCAGACGAAGAAGACTCCCGTCCGAAAAATCCGATTGTCATGGCCAACCCGGAAATTATTTGGGAATCCGAAAAGCAATCTATGTTTGAAGAAGGCTGTCTTTCCATCCCGCAGCAATATGCCGAGATCATCCGTCCCGCTGCCGTCAAAGTGCGCTATCTCGATTATCACGGCAAAGTGCAAGAAGCCGATTTCGAAGGCTTGCCTGCCCATTGCGTGCAACATGAAATCGACCATTTGAATGGCGTGCTATTTATTGATTATCTCTCGACTTTAAAACGCAACATGATCATCAAGAAAGTTGCCAAGCTCACCAAACAGCACGAGTTGTAATATGAAAGGCTTACGCATTGTCTTCATGGGAACGCCGGATTTCGCGGTTCCCGCTTTGCGCGCATTATATGAGAGCGATCACGAAATCGTTTGCGTGTATTCGCAGCCGCCGCGTCCGAAAGGCCGCGGCCACAAAGTCCAGCCTTCGCCCGTGCACGAATATGCGGAAAGTAAAAATATCCCCGTTTTTAATCCACTCAATTTCAAAACCCCTGAATCTATCGAAGAATTTAAAGCAAACAATGCCGATGTTACCATTGTCGCTGCCTACGGTTTGATTTTGCCGCAAGCTGTTTTAGAAGCTCCAAAATATGGCTGCCTCAATATTCACGCCTCATTACTTCCACGCTGGCGCGGCGCTTCGCCCATTCAGCGTGCAATTCTTGAAGGAGATTCTGAAACCGGCGTCACCATTATGCAGATGGACAAAGGCCTCGACACGGGGGACATGCTTACAAAAAAAACCGTGCCCATCACACCGCAAACAACAGCATCTTCATTACACGACCAACTCGCTGCGCTTGGCGGCCCTATGGTTCTTGATGTTTTAAACAGTATTGAAAATCTCAATCCAGAAAAGCAAGACGACACCAAAACAATTTACGCTCCGCTCCTTAAGAAAGAAGATGGGGTCATTAATTGGAACAAAACAGCGATTGAAATCGACCGCCAAATCCGCGCGCTTAATCCTTGGCCGGGAACAAAAAGCAGCACATTCAAAATCACTGCTGCTGCGCTTACAGACAAAACAACAAAAGAAAAACCCGGAACAATTCTGGATAAAAACGGCCTCGTCGCCTGCGGTGAAAACACAGTGCTGCAAATCAAAATGCTGCAACCCGAAGGCGGTAAATCCATGGATTTCACATCAGCCATCAACGGAAAGTACATTCAGGTCGGGGACATTTTTTCATGACCCGCTGGAAACTGACCATCGAATATAAGGGCACGGATTATTGCGGCTGGCAGCGGCAGGACGGTGATCTGCCGACCATTCAGGGCGCGATTGAAGAGGCCATCAAAAAATTCTGCCAGCAAGATATTGCGATCCATGTGGCTGGCCGCACCGATGCTGGCGTTCACGCACACGGGCAGGTTGCACATTTTGATCTGGATTACGGTGATCGTTCTCTGACGGGCTTTGATCTTGCGAAAGCAATCAACGCACATTTACGCCCTCAATCCATTTCGATTGTGCATGCTGAGGAAGTTTCAGAAGATTTTCATGCACGGTTTAGCGCCAGAAACAAACTCTACCGTTACCGCATCGTCACACGGCCATCCAGCCTTGCGCTGGAACATGATCTGGCCTGGCAGGTCAGAAAAGAGCTTGATGCCAAATCCATGCACACAGCCGCGCAATATCTGATTGGTCATCATGATTTCACAACGTTTCGCGACTCCAATTGCCAATCCAAGTCTCCGGTAAAAACTCTAAAGCGTCTTGATGTCACAACACGTCCGTATGATGAGCACGGCGGCGTCGAAATTATTATCGAAGCCGAGGGGCAATCTTTTTTGCATCATCAGGTGCGTAACATGGTGGGGACGCTGGCATTGGTCGGTGAGGGAAAATGGCAACCTGCGGACGTCCAGACAGCGCTCCAAGCCCGTGACCGTACAAAGGGAGGCCCAACCGCCCCCGCCGAAGGGCTATACCTCATCCGCGTTGATTATTAAAAGCGGAACTTTTTGGCAAGATAGAACGTTAGAAAATATAATTATGAAAAACAATTGATTTGATAGGCGAATTGACCTATATTAAATTCATAACGAGGAAAACATGCGCATTATTTTATTGATTTTATTGTCTTTTTTTATGGTTCTGCCCGCGGCAAACGCCCAAAATTACGGTGAAACCTATCAGCAGATCCAAGATTTGAACATCGGCAACCCAGCGAATGGGCAACGCTTCGACCGCGTTGATCAGGTGTTAAAGCGCAAAGTCCAGGACCGCAAAAGCAACGTTGTTGGAACATTGCACGACATTCTGCTGAGCCCGAATGGCTATGTTGATTCCATTCAGGTTGAGTTCGATCGCCTGCAAAAACGTGAAAAAATCGACATGAATTATTCCGATGCGGCGATTAAGGCCGTGCCAAGCGCCTATATCCTGACCCTCTACAGCAAAGAAGAAGTTGAAGAGCTTTACCCCACATTGCTTGCCAACATCCAGACAGCTGCCGGAGCAGAGGACATCTATAGCGCCAAAAATATTATCGGCGCAGTTGTCCGTACAGACACCGGGCGTGTGATGGGCAAGGTTGAAAATGTTTTGTTCGACAATCAGGGCGACCGTGCACGGGCTCTCTATGTGAAAATGAGTGGCTCCAACCGCAGTGAAATAGCCATGCCGTTTTCAATTGCCAAATTTGATTTTGCAAACGGCCGCAAGGATATTTTGATTTCCGAAGAACAGGCCAAGGCTCTGACCGATTACGCCAGAACGCGCTAACTACTTTAAATAAAGTTCTATGATGCGGCTGAATATTTTGGTCACATCTTCCAAAACTTGAACCTCGGCGCTTTCATCAATCTGGTGAATTGTGGCGTTGATCGGCCCGAATTCAACGGTCGGCGCATATTGTGAAGTAAAGCGTGCATCTGATGTGCCGCCCGTTGTGGTGAACTGCGGTGTCCGTCCTGTAATCTCGCTCACAGCCTGCAGCACAACATTTGTCCATGCGCCCGGCTGTGTAATGAAACTCTCGGCGCCGCAAGATGTTTTTAGCGCGTAATCTTTAGACACACTATCTAAAACATCACGCACTTTTTTCTCAAGACTTTGATAAGTCCATGTATCATTAAAACGAATATTGAACTTCGCCATTCCTGAATCCGGTGTGACATTCACCGCAGGATTACCCACATCAATCGTCGTGATTTCAAGATTGGTTGGGCTAAAAAATTCCGTGCCTTTATCAAACACGTGATCTTCAAGAGCGTTCAGCAATTTGATGAGAAGCGGCAAGGGATTATTCGACCGCTCAGGATAAGCCACATGCCCTTGCTTGCCTTGTACTGTGAGAATTCCGTTGAACGATCCGCGCCGTCCGATTTTTATTTCCTCGCCGAGTACAGAGGGATTTGTTGGCTCGCCAACCAAAAACACATCAGGAATGTGATTGTTTTCTTTCATCCATTCGAGAACTTTGATCGTTCCATCAGTTGCTGGGCCCTCTTCATCGCCTGTAATCAAGAGCGAAATAGAACCAGTTTTCGGCATACCATATTCCAAAGCCGCCGCCACGAAACAGGCAACTGACCCCTTCATGTCCGATGTTCCGCGCGCATAAAGAAAGCCATCACGAATTGTTGGTTCAAACGGAGGCGATGTCCATTTCTCCAGCGGCCCTGGCGGCACAACATCGGTGTGACCTGCATAACAAATATGCGGGCTGCCCGATCCAATCCGCGCGAAAATATTCGGCACATCACCAAACGGCAATTGAAATACCTCAAACCCGGCATCTTCTAGCAATTTGGTCAAATAGACCTGTGCTCCCGCATCCTCAGGCGTGACGGAGGGACATTTGAGAAGAGCGCTGGCGATGTCTATTGTTTTTGACATGGGCTGAAACTACTGCGTATTATTGTAAATATCAACGTAAAAGGGAGTAAATTTAATGGGAATCTCATATAGCGACTTAAGTGCAGAAGATCGGGAGTTGATAGATGCAAAACATGCAGCAAGCAGCGTACATTCAGACAAGTTTAATCAAAGTGCTGCGGTAAACCTTGCAAATGGGAGCCGTCATCCTCACGATTTAATAAGAATAATTACTCCAAACAAACATCATATGGCCCAGCGTTTGGAAAGACTAAGAAGCATGGGATTATCTCATGAAGCTATCGAGAGAAATCTATAATCAATCCCTCAACAGCTCATTAATTCCCGTCTTGCTGCGGGTTTTTTCATCCACGGTTTTGACGATGACGGCGCAGGCCAATCCTGGCCCCGGCGACCCATCCGGCAAATTCTTACCAGGCAACGTTCCTGGAATAACCACGCTATAGGCCGGCACGCGGCCCATATGAATCTCGCCCGTATTGCGGTCGATAATCTTGGTTGATGCGCCGATAAACACGCCCATCGACAACACCGCGCCTTCCTCAACAATCACACCTTCCGCCACTTCCGAACGCGCACCGACAAAGACATTATCTTCAATAATCACCGGATTGGCTTGCAAGGGTTCCAGAACGCCGCCAATACCGACGCCGCCGGAAATGTGACAGTTCTTGCCGACCTGAGCGCAGCTACCAACTGTGCTCCATGTATCAATCATCGTGCCCTCGCCGACATAGGCGCCAACATTGATAAAGCAGGGCATCAACACAGCGCCCTTTGCAACGAATGCCGAGCGTCGCACCACGGCATCCGGCACCGCACGAAAACCCGCATGTTGAAAATCAGCCAAATTCCAGTTCGCAAATTTGCTTGGCACCTTGTCGTACCAATGCCCACCGCCCGGTGCTCCGGAAATCATTTCCATCGGGTTCAAACGGAAGGACAGCAACACGGCCTTTTTCAGCCATTGATTGACTTCCCATGTATCGCCAACCTTTTGTGCAACACGCGCAAAGCCGCTATCCAGCATTTTCAATGCGTCTTCTACCGCGCCGCGCATCTCGCCTTGCGCATTTCCATCCAGTGAATCACGGTTGTCCCATGCATTGTTGATAATGCTCTCAAGATCTTTCATTTTTTCTGCTGTCTGTGCCATGTCCTCAATCCTTTTATTTCCTAAGGCAATCGAGCATAATCAGCCTCATGAATCAAGAGATTATATGGCAGAACTGCAGCGAGGACGAATATAAAGCCCGCGAAATGCAGGTTCGGCGCCTTCCATTGCTCCAATCTTCAGCCTACACCTCGGCTATAGCCAACTACTACGGCCATACACCACGCTCTTTAATTCTCTTATCCAACGAAGCCGGGACATCTCCAAGTGAAATAGGTTTATGCAAAATACTGAAAAGAAAAGCGCTCGGCGGCCTGCTCGAGGCCATTATGTGTGATCGCGGCCCCGTATGGTTTGAAAGCCAAAACTCACCGCAAAACAACGAAGCCTTCATCCGATCTTTCGCTCGGCAGATCCCGCGGCGCTTTGGCCGCAAGCGACGCTTTATTCCCGAATATGAATTGGCCCATGACATTGCGCAGCAAAACGGCTTTCGTAAAAGTGGTGAGGGCTATGACACAATCTGGGTGGATCTCACAAAATCAGAAGAAACATTAAGAGCCGATTTAAAGAAAAACTGGCGCGGGTCTCTGAAAAAGGCAGAACAAACATCACTTACTCTAGAATGGGATAATACTGGCAAATCCCTTCCTTTTCTTCTCAAGACTTACGAGATCGATAAAAAACGAAAGGACTATCCCGGCCCATCCGTACCATTCATGAAGGCCATCGCGCAGCAATTCGCAGCAAACGGCAACTTGCTGATCGGCCGTGCTTTATTGGACAAAACATGCATTGGTTCTATCTTAATCTTATGCCACGGATCATCCGCAACGTACCAGATCGGCTGGACCAGCAGCGAAGGACGCCTCCATCACGCCCATCATTTGCTTTTGTGGAATGTTCTGGATGTGTTAAAACAAAGGGGCACAAAGGATTTCGATCTGGGAGGAATAAATGATAAAGGGGCCAAAGATGTTGCAGCATTCAAGCAAGGCATGGGCGGTTATGTTATGCGCTTGCCTGGCCTTTACACCTAGCGCCCACGCGCAGCAAAATGAAAAATTGCAAACGCTCGTCTACGAAGTTTACGCCGGCGGAATTCATGTCCTGCAAGCAACTCTGACCATAGACACCACAAAAAAAGACCACTACGACATCAGCCTTTTCGCGAAAACCCGTGGTTTTTGGTCATCACTTATCCCCTGGAACGGCACCTTTGAAAGCCACGGCTGGGCGACTAAGGACGGGGTTTTTCGTCCCGAATTGCATCGCTCCACGACAACATGGCGCGATGAAACCGACATAACGTCTTACAATTACAATCGCGACGGATCATTCAAAAGTTTGGTCAAAAAAGATCATGGCAAAGCAGAAATTAAGGAAGACGTCGCCGACGAATTAACGCAAGGCACAACAGATGCTCTGACATCAACACTGAATGTGCTGGAAAAAGTTGCACAAGGAAATCCATGCGCCGGTGAAGAAGAGGTCTTTGACGGCAGTCGCCGGTTCAAACAGGTTTTTGCCCCACAAAAGCCGGAGCAACTGACACCAAGCAAATACAATATCTATGGCGGTCCCTCACAAGTCTGCACCGTTGAAGTTATTCCTGTCGCTGGTAAGTGGCATGAAAAGCCCCGTGGCTGGATGTCAATTCAGGAACAAGGGCGGGAAAGAGGAACAATGCCCACCGTTTGGATGGCATCAATGTCCAAAGATCTTCCCGCTGTGCCGGTAAAAATCCGTGTGAAGACCGCACATGGAACGTTGTTCATGCATCTTGCTGAATATCAAAATGGGGAAAAACTATTGGTTGCTGAAAAGCGTGTGAAGGAATAGAGAGTTACTTATCGAACCAGTGAAAATCCGTAAAGTTTTCACATCCTTGCCCGATACACAAATATTCAACCATACCGTTGGTATTCATTTCTGTACCCAAAACGATAGGTCCAGCGCTGAAAAATGCACTGGCCAAAAACACCGAGGCGGCTAAAAGCAGAAAACAACCAAATAAAGTGGCCTGCACTTCTGTTCTAGCTATTGATTTATAACGATATTTTCTCAAAGCGCCCCCTCTTGTGGCATTCTTACAGTGTAGGGGAAAAATATGAAAAGAAGGTTAAACGGCAGGAATCTGCCCAAAACAAGTATGCCACAAAGCAAATAAGCCCGGAAAGGCAGGTTCTTTTCTTTTACACAACTTGCCGCTATAACTCCAAGGATGAGCAAGAAAACCCCTCTATCGATTATTATTCTCGCGGCCGGCAAAGGCACGCGTATGAACTCAGACAAACCCAAAGTCATGCACGAGCTGGCTGGCCAGCCCATGATTAAAATTCTGCTGGCAACGGCAGAATCTCTGAAACCTGAGAGCATTGTTGTTGTAACCGGCCCCGATATGAAAGATCTGGAGCAGGCCGTCAAACCATACAAAGCCGCAACTCAAAAAACACGGGACGGCACAGGCGGCGCAGCGAAAGTCGGTGCGAAAGCGCTGGGCGCATTCAAAGGCGATGTTCTTATTTTGCTTGGCGATACGCCGCTTATTAAAAAAGAGACGCTTGAGGCCCTTATTAAGGTCAAGCACACGCACAATGCAGGTTTGTCCTTGTTGGGGTGCACCATGCCCAATCCGGCAGGCTATGGCCGCATCGTTGTAGACGAAAGAGGCCATGTTGAAAAAATCGTCGAAGAAAAGGACGCCACCGCCGAGGAGAAAAAAATCACATTAATCAACACCGGCGCTTTCTGCGTCGATGGTGATTATCTCACAAGTTGGCTCTCACAAATCACTGATGATAATGCTGCAGGAGAATTCTACATCACGGATCTGCCACAAATTGCTGCAGAAGAGGATTTCATGACGGTGGCCACCACCACACACGACACCACAGAAGTACAGGGTTGCAACACCCACGCGGATCTCGCCGCGCTGGAGAAAACTTACAGATTACGTCTCTGCGAAGCGGCGATGAAAAAGGGTGCGCGCATCCTCGACCCCGCAACAACATATCTGCATCATGACACGGTGATCGGCAAAGACTCCATCATCGAGCCGTCCGTCTTTTTCGGTCCCGGCGTGACAATCGGCGAGGCTGTCCATATCAAGGCTTTTTCGCATATTGAGGAAACCAAAATCGCCAAGGGCGCAGTCGTTGGCCCGTTCGCCCGCTTGCGTCCGGGAACAGTTCTGGAAGAGGGCGTGCGCATTGGCAATTTCGTCGAAGTAAAAAAATCCAAAATCGGCAAACATTCCAAAATCCCGCATCTGGCCTATGTTGGCGATACCACCATGGGCGCGGACGTGAATTTCTCCGCCGGTGCGATCACCGTTAATTACGACGGTTTCGAAAAGCATGAAACGCATATTGGCAAGGGCGTCATGATCGGCTCCAACGTCAACCTCATCGCCCCGCTCACGATCGATGACGGTGCGTTCGTCGCTGCTGGGTCCACCGTCACCCTCGACGTGCCCGCCGACGCCCTCTCTATTGCCCGCGATATCGGCAAAATCCGCGAAGGCTGGGCCAAGGCTTACAGAGCGAGGAAGAACAAGAAAAAGAAATCCTGAAACATTCCGTAAAACTTCGTGATTTGTTTTTGCGCCTCAGGATGCTAAATTCCCGTGTATGTGCGGTATTATTGGCATTTTAGGTGAAAAAGACGCGGCGCCCCTGCTGGTTGAGGGATTAAAGCGCCTGGAATATCGCGGCTATGACTCTTCGGGCATTGCTACTCTCGCCAACGGCCATATCGAACGCTCTCGTGCCAACGGCAAGATTGAAAATCTTGAGGCCAAAGTCGCCAAAGCCTCCCCGTCTGGAAAAATCGGTATCGGCCACACACGTTGGGCCACACATGGATTACCATCAAAACGCAACGCCCACCCGCATGCAAACGATCAGGTCGCCGTCGTTCATAACGGCATCATCGAAAATTACGTGGCGCTGAAATCTGAACTCGAAGAAGCACAGTTCCGTTTCGACAGCGACACCGACACCGAAGTCATCGTCCACCTCACCACGCATCATTTAAGACAAGGCATGAAACCGCAGGAAGCCGCGTTCGCCACGTTTGATCGATTAGAGGGCGCATTCGCCGTCGTCATGATTTTCGCGGGCGAACATGATTTGATGATTGGCACGCGTTGCGGCACGCCGCTGGCGATCGGCTACGGCGAAGGCGAGATGTTTGTGGCGTCTGACTCTTATGCGCTCGCGCCGCTCACCAAAAAAATCTGCTTTCTCGAGGACGGCGACCGCGTGTCCGTCACGCGCAAAGGCGCACAAATTTTCACCAATGACAACAAGCCTGTCGAGCGCGAAATCCGCACCACCGCCAATACCGGCGCGCAGGAAGGCAAAGGCGAATACGCGCATTTCATGCTGAAAGAAATTTATGAGCAGCCGCAGGTTATCGGCCAGACGCTCAGCACGTTCATTGATCCCTCAACCAACCACATCACAATTCCCAAGGATATTTTAAAGGCGCTGACAAACGCGCCACGCCTCACACTTGTTGCTTGTGGCACCGCATTTTACGCCTGCATGGTTGCCAAATACTGGTTCGAACAAATCGCGCGGATCCCGTGCGAAATCGATGTCGCTTCTGAATTCCGCTACCGCGAAGCCCCCATGCCCAAAGGCGGCCTTTCAATCTTCGTCTCACAATCAGGCGAAACACTAGACACGCTGGAAGCTTTGAGATATTGCAAGCGCCAGGGCCAGAAAATCCTCTCTATTGTTAATACGATTGAGAGCACAATCGAGCGTGAATCTGATCTCGTGTTGCACACGCTCGCTGGCCCTGAAATCGGGGTTGCCTCGACCAAGGCTTTCACCACGCAATTAACCACGCTAGCCTGTATGGCCTTCGAAACCGCGTTCGAGAAAAAATGTATCACCAAGGATCAGGCCCGCCAGATGGGCGAAGCCCTGCGCCATGTTCCCGCGCTCGCCGCCGACATTTTGCGCTACGATGATGCGATTAAGAAGATCGCCGCCGACATCGCAACTGCACGCGATGTTCTCTATCTCGGCCGCGGTTCGCTGTATCCTCTCGCGCTTGAAGGTGCATTAAAGCTCAAGGAAATCTCATACATCCACGCAGAAGGCTATGCCGCTGGCGAAATGAAACACGGACCTATCGCGTTGATTGATGACAAGGTTCCGGTTGTGGTGATTGCGCCATCGAACGACCCGCTCTTCGAAAAAACCGCCTCATCCATATCCGAAACCGTCGCCCGCGGCGGCAAGGTTTTCCTGATCTCTGATGCAAATGGCGCGAAAGCCCTCAAAGACACTGTCACCTGGTCCATCGAACTCGGCGAAGTTGAAACCTTTATTGCGCCTATTCTTTATGCCATTCCTGTGCAATTGCTGGCCTATCACGTCGCCGTCCTGAAAGGCACCGACGTCGATAAGCCGCGCAACCTTGCCAAATCCGTCACCGTCGAATAATTCATGGCCAAAAGCACAATCTCTTCTGGTGTGGTTCATAAGCTTCCGGACGATCTGAAAGAGGTTCTTTTATCAGCCCCCACCGCGCGTGCAGCGTGGGAGGATATTACGCCCCTCGCACGTAACGAATGGATCTGCTGGATTGAATCCGCCAAAAAGCAAGAAACCCGCGAAAAGTGCATT
Source organism: uncultured Micavibrio sp. (assembly GCA_964478225.1). Lineage (GTDB taxonomy): Bacteria > Pseudomonadota > Alphaproteobacteria > Micavibrionales > Micavibrionaceae > CAYZHM01. The sequence continues at coordinate 133,193 of CAYZHM010000002.1, read as the reverse complement.
GAACGGGCGCGCGGAGATCTTGCAGCAGGAAAACGCCGTCCGTGTTGTTGGCCCGGCTGCCCGCACCGCTAAAGTCTTGCTAAACATAACAATTTGGAATAATAATTCGCGAATGAACGATAAACTCCATTTTTTTTTCTGGCTGTGGGTTCCTATCTTAATGGGAATTGCTCAAATTATTTTGGAGAACGTCGTTTCTCCTGATCTTCTCGCTGAGCTCCACTCTGAAACCGGGCCTCATGAGTTTATAGAATTCTTGTTCATTTTTGCCGCATTCCTTGTGGCCGTCTTTACGATCATCAAAATGAACAAGCAAAATAAATATCTAATCGTTTGGGTAGGGCTTGCAGCCATATGCTGTCTTTATGTTGCCGGCGAAGAAATCAGCTGGGGCCAGCATTTGCTCAAATGGTCAACGCCCGAATATTGGGCTCAAATCAATGACCAGCATGAAACCAATTTTCACAACACATCGTCTTGGCTTGATCAAAAGCCACGTTTGTTGCTTCTTTTGGGCGTTGTTGTAGGCGGCCTCATTATGCCCTTTTTACAGAAATTTAAACCTGGTTTTTTGCCAAAAAAATTTGAAATTATTTATCCACCCGCTTGTCTCGGCGTTATATCGGCCTTTGCCCTTATGGTTAACCTTGGTGATAAAATCAGTGAGGCCATCCAGGGTGTTGGTATTATGGCACGCTCAAGCGAGGTCGAAGAGCTTTATCTTTTCTACTTTGTGCTCTTATACTTGATCATTTTAAGACGCCGCATTTTGCAGCAAAAGTGATGTCCATTCGCCAATATCAATGCGGTCAATGAAGTTGAAATTTTGAGCCTCATAGGCCTCGCGCACAGCCTCAGCCTGCTCACGCAACATGCCTGATAAAATCACATATCCACTTGCATCACTGACATTTTTGCACTCCTCGGCCATCGCAATCAGAGGTGCAGCAAGAATATTAGCCACGATCAAGTCATAAGGTTTACGGTCCTGCACTTGCGACGTCGCATATCCATCGCCAGCAAAGCAACTCATCGCTGCCTGGCCATCCGCAACACCATTCATGCTTTGATGCACTTTCGCCACCCGCACCGACTCGTCCTCGATATCCACGGCCAAAACAGGTGTTTTCCAAAGTTTCCACGCTGCGATCGCCAATATGCCGGAACCACAACCCATGTCCAAAACATTCCAGGGACATGCTCCGTCATCCTTCAGCCTCAGCATAAATTGTAGACACCCTTTCGTTGTTCCATGCTCGCCTGTCCCAAATGCTGTTGCCGCGTCGATCTGCAATCCCATTTTGCCTTCTGGAACATCGCCGTCATAATGCGATCCATAAATGAAAAACGGCCCGACATCAAAAGGAGGAAATGCAGAGTAGGACTCTGTAAGCCAATCTCGATCTTCAATGGCCGTGATGTCCCAAACAGAATTTTCAGAAAGCTGCACATTCGCAAGATCAAACCCAATCGCCATGCGCCGGTTTAACTCTTCATCGCTTACAATCTCTAGGGCAATCCATTGCAGATTCCAATCGCCGTGAGAAACATTACCCTCTCGTCCGGCTATGAAAGCATCCGTAATGTCTTCAAAAGCACCACCGATCAAAGCAATCTGCTCTTCGGTGATGTCCGCATTAAGGGTAGTTTTAAAGGAATACAGGGCGATTATTCCTTGTCCAGATCCTCATCGAGCTCATCTTCAAGGTCGTCATCCAGATCAACATCGAGATCATCCAGATCATCATCGTCGAGGTCCAGCGATACATCGGCTGCGCCATCATCATCTTCATCACCATCTGGCTCTTCAATGTCATCAAGACCCACCACCTCGATATCAGGATCGACATCATCATCGTCTTCATCGATATCATCATTGGAAACGGCTTTTGCTTTTGCGGCGCTGATTTGGCTTTCTTCAAGCTCGGCTTTGGCGCGTCCACGGCGTGCTTTAATTTTCTCAATGCCTGTAAATTCCGTCTGGCATCCAGGGCACAAAATGGGCCGTTTGTTCATGTCGTAAAACCGTACACCGCAATCCGTGCATACACGTTTCAATCCTCTTTTATCGGCTACAGCTGCGCACATCTTTATAACTCCTTAGGTTCCGAATAAATTCTGTAAGCTTTGAATGCGCGATTTTTCCTGCAGTGTCAAATGGAAAATAAAGCCCGGAGCGGAAATCCATAGACCCGCACCCTATATCATTGTAGAATCTCTGGAAAATACATTAACAAGGATTGTTACACCCCATGCAAAAATCAGTCGTCATCTGCGGTTTTAAGCGCTCTCCCATGCATTTCGCGAACAAAGGCGATCTCGCCAAGGTCCGCCCCGACGACATGGCCGCCGAAGTAGTCAAAGCCCTTGTTAAAGCCACAGGCGTCAAACCCGGGGACATCGAAGACCTCGTGATGGGCTGTGCGTTTCCGGAGGCCGAGCAGGGCTTTAACATCGCCCGCCTCGTTGCAAACCACGCGGATCTGCCGATTTCTGTGGCCGGCGCGACGGTGAACCGGTTTTGCGGTTCGTCCATGACGGCCATCCACATCGCCGCCGGAATGATACAGATGAATGCAGGCGAAGCTTTTATCTGCGCCGGGGTTGAATCCATGTCCCGTATCCCGATGGGCGGGTTTAACCCGATGCCCAATCCGGCGATTTACGCAAAATACCCGCAGGCCTATATTTCCATGGGCGAAACCGCCGAGAATTTGGCGAAGAAATATTCGATCGATCGTAAATCCCAGGAAGAATTCGCAGTAGGCTCACACAAAAAGGCCGCCGCCGCGGCTGAATCCGGAAAATTCAATGACGAAATGGTCGCAATTGGCGAAGTTAAAACGGACGGTACAATCCGCCCTGACTCATCGCTCGAAGCTATGGCTGGCCTCAAGCCTGCCTTCGATACGAACGGAACCGTAACGGCCGGAACCGCGTCCCCACTCACCGATGGCTCTGCTGCGGTGCTGGTCTGCTCCGAAGACTACGCCAAGAAAAACAATCTCCCGATGCTCGCCCGCATCAAATCGGTATCGGTCGCCGGGTGCGCCGCCGAAATCATGGGCATCGGCCCTGTGCCTGCCGTACACAAGGCGTTGGAACGCGCTGGCTTGTCTATAGGCGATATCGACATCTGGGAACTTAACGAGGCCTTCGCGGCGCAGTCCTTGTCCGTTTTGAAAGAACTCGGCATCGATCAGAAAAAAGTCAACATCGATGGCGGCGCGATCGCTTTAGGTCACCCGCTGGGGACAAGCGGCGCCCGCATCACCGGCAAAGCCGCATCCTTGCTCAAACGCGAAGGCGCACGGTACGCTTGCGCCACCATGTGCATCGGCGGCGGCCAGGGCGTCGCCACGGTTCTGGAGAAGATTTGATGCAAAAAAAAGCCCTAAGGCAATCCAAAATATCTTTTAATGTACCTCCCCAAATGCAAGGGGGGACAATTAGTTTTGATAAAGATACGGGCAGAATTGTTATTATAGGGCTTAATGGAAACTTAATTCACCCTCAAGGCTTAGTAAAAAATTATTGGTATGAAGGTGAAAACAAAAAAAAATGCCTATCAAAATTGGTTGCGGGTCCGAAGTTTCCTCTGAACGGTATTGATGATTTAGATTTTTTAGCCACTTATGATCTGATTTATATAGTGGATACTAATTGTTTTAAAACTGAAGACGGGAAAGATCATCGTCTTACGAGTTTTCTGCGGTGCTCTGTCCATGATGCAGGAGAAACATATGAAGTCGATATGTATGAAAGAGTTGGTTACTTTCATTTCGTGAATTTAAAACATGAGGCGGCAGAAAAAGCAGGATGGGTTAATTTAATAAATCATGATTTTTTTCGAGAAGATCTAAAAAAAGGAACAAGAATCGCACTGATCGTCGATGCATATGCAGATCAGCTCGAAAGCTATAATTCAAAAGTAAAGCCAATAACAGATAATCATTTTTTACCAGACAACGTAACTCTTATGTATGCCAGAGCAGATAAGAGAGATACTATCGTAAATAAATTAATACAGGCGTGCGATAAGCTTAAAGACGAGTATGAACAGCAATTTTTAGAAGGAAAAACCCATTTTCCTCCTCAGGAATCTCCATTCTTCGAGTGTGAAAAATATTGGTTTTTAAATGATAAAAGAGATGGCTTATGCATCGACCCAAACGTAATACTAAAGCCGAAGCTTGTTTATGAAGAGGGCGCAACTGTAGAACTTATAATGCACGGAGTTAATGATGAAGGCGATCAGTTCGCAATAAAAAAGAAGGTGATTTAATGACACAAATCAATAAAATCGCAGTCATCGGCTCCGGCGTCATGGGAAGCGGCATTGCCGCACAAATCACCAATGCGGGCCTGCCTGTTGTCTTGCTCGATATCAAGCTCCCCGATAAAGACCTCGCCGCCGAGGCGGTGCAGAAAATGCTCAAAACCGATCCTGCGCCCTTCATGCGTACGTCTAACGCCAAACTCATCACCACCGGCAATCTCGAAGACGATATTGCTCTCCTCGGTGAATGCGACTGGATTATCGAAGTTGTTGTCGAAAAGCTCGAGATCAAGCACGCGACGTATGAGAAAATTGAAAAGCACCGCAAAAAAGGCTCGATCGTCAGCTCCAACACCTCGACTATACCCCTGTACAAACTCGTCGAAGGCCAGCCGGATTCTTTCGCAAAAGATTTCATGATTACCCACTTCTTCAATCCGCCGCGCTATATGCGCCTGCTGGAGCTGATCGTCGGTGAAAAGACCGACAAGAAGGCCGTCGAAATCATCCGTGAAATCTGTGACGTCAAACTCGGCAAGGGCGTTGTGCAATGTCACGACACGCCGGGCTTTATCGCCAACCGCCTCGGCGTGTTCTGGCTGACCGCTGGTGTGAATGAGGCGATAAAACAAGACGTCTCCATCGAACTTGCCGACGCCGTCATGTCCAAACCCGTCGGTATTCCAAAAACCGGCGTATTCGGATTGATCGATTTGGTTGGTATTGATTTGATGCCTAAACTCTCCGCTTCACTTCTCTCAACCTTGCCGGACAATGATCCCTATCGTAATGTTTTCATCGACCATAAATTTGTGCACGGCATGATCGAAGCAGGCTACACCGGCCGCAAAGGCAAAGGCGGTTTCTTCCGCCTTGACCCAAATTCCAAAGACAGAACAAAACAGGCGCTCAAAATCGACGCGTCAAAATTCGATGAATCCCAGTACGCGAAGGCCGACCGCCCGTCCGATCCCGCGATTGATGCGGGGCGCGGCGGATTAAAAGCCGTCGTCGAAACCGATAGCGCAGGCGGAAAATATGCCTGGGAAGTTTTGAAACAAACGCTTTCTTATGCCGCGCTTCTTGTCGGCGAAATCGCCGATACAGTGTTCGACATCGATGAAGGCATGAAGCTCGGCTACAACTGGAAACAAGGCCCGTTCGAGATGATCGACGCGCTCGGCCCCAAATGGTTTGCCGGCAAATTGAAAGCGGACGGCATGCCCGTTCCTGAAATTCTGACCAAAGTTGGCGACGGTACCTTCTACCGCATCGAAGGCGGCAAGCGCCAATATTTCGGCACTGACGGCAAGTATCATGATGTGGTGCGCCCGGACGGCGTGCTGCTGCTCTCCGATATCAAACTGCAATCCCAGCCCGTCCTCGCGAATGGTTCGGCCAAAGTCTGGGACGTTGGCGACGGCGTTCTGTGCTTCGAACACACCTCGAAGATGAACACGTTTGACGACAAAACATTTGAGCTGCTCAATAAAACCATTGCGACAATTGGCGATGGCAGCGGCGATTACAAAGCACTGGTGGTCTATAACGAAGCTTCGCATTTCTCTGCCGGTGCCAATCTCGGCCTCGCATTATTCATGATGAACATCGCCATGTACCCGCAGGTTGAGGAATTCATCGCCGTGGGTCAGCAAACTTTTATGAAGCTGAAATACGCGCCGTTCCCAGTGGTCAGCGCACCTTCAGGCATGGCACTCGGTGGTGGCTGCGAAATTTTATTGTCCTCTGATGCCATTCAAGCGCACGCCGAAACTTATACGGGATTGGTTGAAGTCGGCGTCGGCGTCATCCCCGGCTGGGGCGGTTGCAAGGAATTGATTTTAAGGTTTCAGGAACGCGAGCGCAAAAAATTCAAAAAAGACCTCGGCAAAGTCGAGAAAGAAAATCTTTGGTTCTCTCCCGACAAAACCCCGATGGGCGCAACCCGCAAAGCCTTCGAGACCATCGGCGTGGCCACCGTTGCCAAATCCGCGTTTGAGGCGATCGATATCGGTTACTTCCGCGAAACCGATGGCGTGACCATGAACCGCGATCGTTTATTGTTCGATGCCAAGAAAAAAGCATTGGAGCTCGCCAAGGGCTACCGCGCACCGGAAAAAATCACCGATATCCGCATGCCTGGCCCGACCGGAAAACTGGCGCTCGATATGGCCGTCGCTGACCTGCACAAAAACGGCAAGGCCACTGATTATGATGTCGTCGTCTCCGAACACCTCGCCAAGGTTCTTTCCGGCGGCCCGAAAGCTGATTGGACCAAACCTATTACGGAAGAGGATTTACTCAAACTGGAGCTGGAACAATTCTCCGCGCTCATTCGCAATGAAGGCACCTTCGCCCGTATTGAAACGATGCTGGATACTGGTAAACCGCTCAGGAATTAAATGAACCAATTCATCGACAATTATTGCGAGCGCATGGGCCCAGGCTTGTTTAACGAGCCGATGAATGCCGTCACGAACATTGCCTTCATCATCGCCGCTATGATGGTTGTAAGGCTGGCCAAAAGGGAAAACGCCCTCAATCAGCACACAAAAATTCTTGCTTCTCTCATTGCTCTTATCGGTATTGGAAGCTTTTTGTTCCATACCTTCGCAACACGCTGGGCTATGATGACCGATACCATCCCCATCCTTATTTACCAGATCGCATTTCTTTGCATTTATGCCAGTGCCATCATCAAGCGGGGTCCAACACTAACCTACGGGATGCTCGGCGGGTTTTTGGTGTTGGTTTTCGGTTGTGGATTCTTGCCGCGCGACTTACTCAATGGCTCCGTGGCCTATGCCCCGGCTTTTGTCTTTCTGGTTGTGCTCGGTTTTTATCACTGGGCCGCAGGAAAACGCGAAGAATACCTACTGATAACCACCGCACCAATTTTTCTAATGTCTTTGATGTTTCGGACGTTCGATAACTTATTTTGCGACGTATTTCCGATCGGAACACACTATATTTGGCATGTATTAAATGCTTTTGTGCTTTATTTAACGGCGCGCGCCTACGTAATAAACGCTCCCAAAGAAAATAACTAAAAAGCCACCTATTCTTTACGGGGGCTTAACATTATTAGGGCATTATAAGGTCATGTTTGGCTTTGCTAAGAAAAATAAGAACAAACAAAAGAATTCGGACAAAACTGCGGGTTCAGAATCTAAGAGTAGTGTGGGGACAGACAAAGGCCAGTGCTCCAGCGACGATCTTCGGTCGCAGGCGCTGGCCAATGTCAAAGCAGCACGAGCCAATCTCGGTGAAGATACAATCCAGAAAATAGCCCATTCCATCCGCAAGCTGGATGAAAGAAACTCGGCAATGGCCGCGGCCAGGAAAAAGCTTGAGGAAGTGGATGCAACGCGCGTCCGTGATGAAATTCTCTCAATGCTGGAAACGAAGCATTAACTGCGTTCGTACGATGGTACGGCCGTTGGCTCTTCAAAAATGGAATCTCTAAGACAAACAAGTTTTTGTGCGACATGAACAGATTGTGACAAATTGTCTTTGCCGCCATACTTCATAACATTTTTTGCAAGGGCACGGACTTTATCAACCTGAGTCCGCACGAGTGAAAATTCTCGGCTGTTGAAATAAAGGTCGCCCTGAACCTGCAGAATTTTACCCAGCTCTTCCAGGCATCCGGCGTAATCACCGTGATCATAAAGCTCTTGCGCAGCAACACAACACTCGGCCAGCCGTTCAACAAAGTCTTCTCTGGTCATGTTTTATCTTTTCATAATTTTTTGCCTTTTGCAAATAGTCCAAGATCCGCAGCAAAATCAGCATTTTATGATCTGATTTTTAAAATTTTTGCGGTATATTAAGAGAATAACGCAAGAAAGGATTTCCCGTTTATGCCCGTCTATAACGCTCCGCTTGATGATATTCGCTTTATTCTGCATGACGTCCTGAAGGCGGAAGATATCTCCGGATTGCCGGGCTACGGCGATATTTCTACCGACCTGATTAACCAGATCATCGAAGAAGGCGCCAAAATATGCGAAGAAGTGCTCTTCCCCCTCAATCAGTCCGGTGACAAAGAAGGTTGTACATTCAAAGACGGTGAGGTCACCACTCCCTCAGGGTTTAAAGACGCCTATCAAACCTTTGCCGAAGGAGGCTGGTGCAGCCTGTCCGGCGATCCTGAATATGGTGGTATGGGCATGCCGGTTTTGCTCAATACGGTCATGCAGGAAATGATCTGCTCCGCCAATTTCTCTTTCGGGATGTATCCGGGATTATCACAGGGCTGTTACGAAGCCTTGCATGTCTTTGGCACAGACGAACAAAAAGCAACCTATTTACCGCGTTTGCTCTCCGGCGAATGGTCGGGAACAATGTGCCTCACCGAACCACATTGCGGCACAGACCTCGGCCTCATCAAAACAAAAGCCGATCCCAATGGCGATGAATCATACAACATCACCGGCACCAAGATTTTCATTTCCGCCGGCGAACATGATTTGACATCGAACATCATTCATCTCGTCCTCGCAAAACTTCCGGATGCGCCGGAGGGCGTAAAGGGGATTTCTCTTTTTGTCGTGCCCAAATTTTTGCCAAACGATAATGGCGATGCGGGCGAGCGCAATAAAGTTGCTTGTGGCTCGATCGAACACAAGATGGGTATTAAAGCGAGCTCTACCTGCGTGATGAACTTCGATGACGCCAAAGGCTGGCTAGTCGGCGAACCTCACAAAGGTCTCAAGGCCATGTTCACCATGATGAATGCGGCGCGTCTCGGGGTTGCCATGCAGGGCCTTGGGATTGCCGAAGTCGCCTATCAAAACGCTGTACAATACGCCAAAGATCGCCTGCAGATGCGGGCGCTGGATGGTACAAAATATCCAAACAAACCGGCCGATCCCATTATCGTTCATCCCGATGTCCGCCGCATGCTGCTGATTAGCAAGGCCTTCACCGAAGGTTCACGCGCCTTGGCGTATTGCGTGGGCATGAACCTTGATATTGCCAACAATCATCCCGATGAAGCCATACGCAAAGAGGCCGATGACCTTGTCGCGCTGCTTACTCCGATTGTGAAAGCTTACCAGACTGATATGGGCAGCGAAGTCGCCAACCTTGCCATGCAAGTTTATGGCGGCCACGGTTATATTTGGGAGTGGGGCGTGGAGCAATATGCAAGGGATGCCCGCATTGCGATGATCTACGAAGGCACCAACGGCATCCAGGCGTTGGACCTCGTCGGTCGCAAAATGGGGCAGGGTTATGGCCGTTTGTTGCGCCGCTTTTTCCATCCCGCACAAAAATTCATCGAAGACAATCAAGCCGACGCGGCCATGCAGGAATTCGTTTTCCCGCTCGCCAAGGCCTTCGCCAAATTGCAGCAATCAACCGCCTTCATCGCCCAAAAAGGCCTTAAAGACCCGAACGAAGCCGGCGCCGCATCCGTTGATTACCTACGCCAATTCGCGCTCGTCGCGATGGCTTACATGTGGTGCCTGATTGTCAAAACCGCGCTCGAAAAGCTTGAAAAAGGCGAGGGTGATAAGGAATTTCTCGAGGCCAAACGTGAAACCGCAAGGTTCTTCATGCAACGCATGCTCCCCGAAACCGATGCGCGGTTCAAAATGATCCTCGCCGGCGCAGAAAGCCTCATGGCGCTGAAGGAAAGCGATTTTTAGATTATTGTGTCTGGATCTGGCCTTCAAGCACACGGATGCGATCATCATAGCGCACGCGCTGCATATTCAGCTCATCTTTGGCTTTTGCCAGTTGTGCCTCAAGATCAGCCAACTTCGCCATTTGTTGCTCATTGGTCACCTGCGGGTCAAACAACATGGCTTCAAGCTCTTTTTTCTCCATGTCGCAAGCTGTGCGCTCACGCTGTAACTTCTGGCCCAAAAGCTGAACCTGGCGCTCGGATTCGTTATACATCATGGCCGATTTTTCCATGTTCCAATTCTCGCCTTTAATGCTCATCTGCTCCTGACGGGCTTCTGCAAGCGCGGCCTCAAGCTCATCGCGAAGCTGCTGATTCTCAAGCTTCAAACGTTCCGTTTCATTCCCGATCGCACTAAAATCGGCTGAAACGGATGCCGTTTCACGGGTCACTTCAATCGGGGAATCCTCAGGAATGCCGAGGTAATCAAGCCCGGTTTTGTCATTGCCCTTCATTTGGAAAATCACCTTTTGAGGCTCAATAACGGGCTGCGTAATATCGACAGGTGCAGATTGATCTTGCCAGTTAATGTTATCCGCACCACCCGCACTCACAACAATGTCTTGTGGCGCTGAGGCAGCTTGTTCTGCTGCCGCGGGAGCCGCAGAAGAGTGTTGTGCTCCGGAATTATTAGCAAGGCCTGCCATGCACGTTTCAAACGCCGCCCCGGCATTCGCAAACCCGACCATGTAAAAGCGGAACTTGTTCTCATCAATGGTCAGATCAAAAACGCCAGCACCGCGCATTTGCTGATACAGACTGTCTTTGCCGTTCATATTGATCGTTAAGATCTGCGCATTGTCTGCAACCGATCCTGTCGAGGTTTTCGAAGCCCCGGGAACGCTCAGGCCCGTGTTGTACGACTTACCTGCTTCAAACGCATCCTGGCGCACATTCACTGTCATGGCCTGAATGCCGTTCGCGCCGCCATCAAGCTGAATGATGAATCCGTTGTTAAATTCGTTCGCGGCCGTACAGGACGATCCTTCGCTGATTGACCAGTCTTTTGCCGGATAAAACGCCAGCTCCGGATCTTTGGCCTGAGAAGGTGAAGACAAAGCCACGCCGCAAAGAGCGGTAAAAGCCAAGAGACATATTTTGGAATGGGAAAATCTTTTCATGAGGCATGCACTTGAATAAAAAGGGTCAAAATCTTGTTGTATTAAACCTTATCATCGTCACCAAAGCCACACAATCCCTTTTCATTTTAAAGGATATCCCCTGTATTTTGCTTTTGATTTCTGTATATTAGACCAATGACGCTTGATGATTTGACACAAAAAATAAAACAAAAAATGAATCTGGCCGCGGATTTGAAGGCAAGAGTTAAATTCAATCTCGGTGATGACGGGGTGATTTATGTCGATACGACCCAAAATCCGCCGGAAATCTCGCACGAAGATAAAGAAGCTGATGTTGAATTGATTGCCGCGCTCGATACGGTCGAAGCCATACTCAAAGGCGCCCAAGACCCGAACATCGCCTTCATGATGGGCAAGCTCAAAGTCAAAGGCTCAATGGGCCTGGCGATGAAACTAAACGCTGCGCTTGAGGATTAACTCAATGCAGGGGCCATCTCTTCCTTCTCAATCATTTTTGAAGGTCTATACTTGACAAGTGCGCTCATAGAAGGATCAACAACTTCATCAATTCCTGTGTGACTCGTCACATGAACTGGACCAGTAAGGGTTTTGTTCACAATTTCCCAACTGTCTGAACCTTCAATATCAAACAGATCAAGCGCAACCACAGATTTAATAGGAAGTGTTCCAATCTCTACAACTTGGACTCCTCTTTCACTGACCGGTTGCCAAGTATTTTTCAGCTTTTCCTTCGTCATTCTCAGTTCCCCCTTACATTAAATCACAAACTGAGCGCTACATAGCATAGTATGCAAAAAGAGGGCAAGTTTTTTCTTCGCTAAAGCGCTGCATCCGCGGTTTTCAGCCTATTTTTTATATCGTCCGCCATAAAATCAGCACTATCATTCGTCCGGTACATGGCCACGAGCTCATCTTTCGGCCCCATCAGGTAAATAAACGACGAATGATCCATCGTATAATCCGGCGAATCGATGTCTCCTGCCTTTGCGGCAAACACACGGTAATTTTTCTTCATCATCTCAATTTGCGGCACTGTTCCGGTCAAGCCAACAAGCCGCGGATGAAACAACGTGACATACTCCTTCATGACCGCGACCGTGTCGCGCTCCGGATCAATGGTCACAAAAATCGGCTGAATTCTTTCGGCAATCTCGGATGGTAACGCATCAAGCGCCGCCCGCATTTTCTGCAGCTCTGTGGGGCACACCGCCGGGCAAAAAGTAAAACCGAAATAAATCAGCTTATATTGCCCCTCATATGTTGCCTCCGTCACCTTCTCGCCGTCCTGATCGCTCAAGGTAAAAGGCCCGCCAAGTTTCAACCCCGCCACGGGTTGAGCCTCTGACACATCGTTGCCATCGCGCGTGACGACACTGGCATTCTCCATCTTGATCTGTACAAATCCAACCCCCACCCCGATGATGATGGCGATAACGCTCAAAACAAGCGTGCGTTTTAGTCTGCTTTTGATTCTTGTGTCCATATCGAAATCCTTGACTTTTCGCCCCCATATGTAATGGTATGCACAAATAAATCAATAGCCTTGGCGGTGCGTGAAGAGCGCTGAGAAAATACGCCTAGAACTTGATCCGGCCAAAGCCGGCGTAAGGAAAGGAAACATTATGCCTCATATCATGTTTATGCATTCGCTTGGTGACACCATCGAGCAAGCATCACTGGCGCAAAAACTGCACGACGGTTTTGCTGCGCTCGAAACTATCAATAAGGAAGCCCTTAAAACATATTTTCTACCAACCTCAGCAGCCTGCGTCGGCACCGAGCAACAACCGGAGGATATGATCCATATCATCTTGCGGATGAAGCCCGGACGTACGCCTGAGATCAAAGCCATGCTGACCAAATGGCTGCACGATACAACGCGCACACACACCAACGCGCTCGGTCTCGCCACCACCATATCCGTCGAGCCGCTCGAAATGGATTATGATTTTTACGTCTCATCCCACGCATAAGGAATTTTAAAATGACCCCCAAAGATTCACCGAACATTTGCCCTTCCACATTGGACGTCACGCGCGGGCCGTTATCCGCGAGCAAGAAAACCTATGTCGGCGATTTGAAAGTCCCCATGCGGGAAATTTCCCTTACAAACGGCGAGAGCTTAACCGTTTACGATCCTTCCGGCCCTTACACAGACGACAACGCAAAAATCGACATTATGCGCGGACTGCCCAAAACCCGCAGAGAATGGGTTGTTGCCAGAGGCGATGTCGAGGAAATCGATGGCCGCAAAGTTCAGCCCATCGACAACGGCGCCAAGAATAAACAGCACATGCCGTTTCCCGCGAGCCCGCAGAAAGTACTGCGCGCAAAACCCGGAGCCAACGTCACGCAAATGCATTACGCGCGCAAAGGCATCATCACGCCGGAAATGGAATATATCGCCATCCGTGAAAACCAGCGCCGCGAAGCCGTTCATGAACTCAGCCGTAATGGCGAGAATTTCGGCACAAAACTTCCCGACTTTATAACGCCGGAATTCGTGCGCAAGGAAATCGCCGAAGGCCGTGCGATTATTCCCGCCAACATCAACCACACGGAACTGGAGCCGATGATTATCGGCCGTAATTTCCTTGTTAAAATCAACGCCAACATCGGCAATTCCGCGGTGACATCCTCCATCGGCGAGGAAGTCGATAAAATGGTCTGGGCGATACGGTGGGGGGCGGACACAGTGATGGATCTTTCGACCGGCAAAAACATCCACGACACCCGCGAGTGGATTCTCCGCAACGCCCCCGTCCCCATCGGCACCGTGCCCATTTATCAGGCCCTCGAAAAAGTCGGCGGAATTGCCGAAGATCTCACCTGGGATATTTTCCGCGACACCCTCATCGAACAAGCCGAGCAGGGCGTCGATTACTTCACCATCCACGCGGGCGTGCGCTTGCCGTTCGTGCAATACACCGCGGATCGTATCACGGGAATCGTCTCCCGCGGCGGATCGATCATGGCGAAATGGTGCATGGCGCATCACCGCGAAAGCTTCCTCTACACCAAGTTCGAGGACATCTGCGAGATCATGAAGGCGTATGACGTCTCCTTCTCGCTGGGTGACGGTTTGCGCCCCGGCGCGATCCGCGACGCCAACGACCGCGCCCAATTTGCCGAATTAAAGACCCTCGGCGAACTCACCAAAACCGCGTGGAAACACGACGTGCAGGTGATGATCGAAGGCCCCGGCCACGTTCCCATGCACCTCATCAAGGAGAACATGGAAAAGCAACTGGCCGAATGCCACGAAGCGCCGTTCTACACCCTCGGCCCCCTCACGACCGACATCGCGCCCGGTTACGACCACATCACCTCGGCCATCGGCGCCGCGCAAATCGGCTGGTACGGCACGGCGATGCTCTGCTACGTCACGCCGAAGGAACATCTGGGCTTGCCCAACCGCGACGACGTGAAGACCGGAGTCATCACCTATAAAATCGCCGCGCACGCAGCCGACCTCGCGAAGGGTCATCCGGGCGCGCAGTTCCGCGACGATGCGCTCTCCAACGCGCGTTTCGATTTCCGCTGGGAGGATCAATTCAACCTCTCCCTCGACCCCGACACCGCGCGCGAATATCACGACGAAACGCTTCCGGCCGAGGGCGCCAAGGTCGCGCATTTCTGCTCCATGTGCGGCCCGAAATTCTGTAGCATGAAGATTACGCAGGAAGTGCGAGACTTCGTCGCCAAGGAAAAAGACCTGTCTTCCGAAGCGCAAAGCGCGCAGGAAGACAAAAAAGACGCGGCATAAACACCCTTGTTTTTGCTGGATTTTTTATACCCCTACTAGTTTGTTCCGCAATTTTCGGGGGGTGGGGGGCCCCCTCTCTTTCCGCCTCCTTTCAGGCATAACAATTCCCGCCTTTTCTTTCGAAAAAACCTGTGCCATGCTACCGCAGAAGCACAAAAATATCAAGGAATTTATTCCTAAATTCTATTTGCACAGAAAGATTACGCAGTAAGTTAGTGATAGAACGAGAAAGAAGAGGAAGCTTGAAAAAGAAAACATCTACTTTAACAAGCGCCGAAAAATACAAGCTAGCTAAAGACAAAACTCATAAGCTGACGACACTGTTAACGACACACATGTTTGTTCATGAGAACAATAATTTGGTCAACAAAACAGACTTTTTAATAAAGCAGGTTCCTAAGTCATATGCTGCCTATTGTTATAACGTTTTCTCCGAGACGTTATACCATTTCGAAATAATGAGATTGTATTGCTTTTGGGATGGTGACGATGAAAATTCAAACTCAATACCTGCTGTAATCAAGCTTGTAGATAACAAAAATGTTCAAGAGGAAATTTTTAAAGATCGTTTAGAATTTCAAAAGGATTTGTGTGAAAAAACAAACTTTCTAAACCCTCATACAGATCCCGAAGTACAAAAGGCTATAGAAAAAGAAGCTTACGAGAGATGTTTAAAGGAGGGAGAGGCTCAAACTTTAAAAAATTTAAAAAACTTAGGCTCTGTAATTCAAGCAGTAAGGTGCATAAGAAACTCTAAGCTATTGAAAAGCGTTAAGGTCGCAAGAACTCAGTTTATTGCACATAATTTAGAATATATAAGAGGCGAAATCTCCGCTGAAGAAATACCTGCGATGAAATTTCAAGATGAAGAAAAGTTACTAAAAATTACAATCAAAATAATTGAAAAACTGTATCTATACATAAATGGAATAGGTTATGATTTTGAAGGCGTTGAAGAGATTTCTAAAAAAAGCGCAGCTGAACTTTGGTCTAATTGCATTTTAAATATTAAAGAGTAAAACCATGACCCAAACCCTCCCCTCATGCCTGCAATTCAAACCAACCGGAGCCGCCTGATATGACTGCGCAGGAAGACACAATTGACCGCCTTATCATGGAAGCCGCGACGGATGAGTGGCAAAAAATCGCCGTGCTGATCTCGAAAATATTCGAAGACCCTGCTCTGAAGGGGGGCGATAATCTCGCGCCCCGAATCGCCGAGCGGATCTATATTCTCTCTGATCATGGCCGCATCGACACGCGCGGTAATATGCGCCGCTGGCGCGACGGCGAAGTGAAATTGTTGGGTAAAAAATGACCCAACCCCCCCCATGCCCCAAATGCTCCTCGCCCTACACCTACGAAGACGGGGCGCTGTATGTCTGCCCCGAATGCGCGCATGAGTGGCCGCAAGCGGCGGCCGCCGAAGACGCCGCGCCGGTCATCCGCGATGCGGTCGGCAACGAATTGCAATCCGGCGACACGGTGACGATCATCAAGGATTTAAAAGTCGGCAATAACGCGATCAAGGTCGGCACCAAGGTCAAAAACATCCGCGTCCTGCCGCCCGAGCAATGGATCGGCGATCACGATATCGACGCGAAAGTCCCCGGCTTCGGTCCGATGGGGTTGAAATCCTCGGTTGTGAAGAAGGTTGCGGAATAATTCACACGCCTGCGCCCGTAACCCCGCGCAAATTTGACTCGGCCTTCTAAACCTGTCACGCTGAGCGTCCCTCATACAGAAAGTGCGGAACGCACATGACCAACCCCGATCTCAGGCTTCGCATCCTGCTCCTCAACGACAGGCAGGACGACGCCGACCACATCAAAACGCACCTTAGCGAAAACATGCGCGTGCCGTGGGACATACACCATTGCATGACCATCCAGGAGGCCGAGCCGCGCTTTAACAAATCCGATATTGTGATTCTGGATCTCAGCCTGATCGGGACGCAAACGCCGGAAGATATTTTCAAACATGTCGGCAACCTCACGCCCTTTACCCCCGTCATTGCCCTGATCGGCGAGGGCGACAAGGAGCGCGACCTCGGGATTTATGTGATGGAGCGCGGCGCGGCAGACGCGATGATGCGCGGGCGTTTTGGACGGCTGGTCGATGCGATTGAATTTGCGCTGATCCGCCAGAAAATCAGCATAAATATGCGTACCGTCACGGATAAAACGCTGGCTGACAGCGAGGCGCAGGGCAAAACCGATCTTGCGAGCAGCCAAAGCAGCCGCGAAAGAGATTTGGAGCGCCACAAACAAATTCTATCCATGTTCGGCGGCGATTACTCCGCCAGCGGCCATTAGCGCCATAGCCGCGTTGGTGCGGTGTCCTACAGATCCACGATCGTCTTAAACCCGCCATACGCCATGCGCGAGGGATCGAACGGCATTTCAAACCCCTCGCCGCCGCACGCCTCAGCCATCTCCGGATCGCTCATGACTTTTGAGTTCACGTCGTCACGATGTTCGCGCGATTTATAGGTTATAAAAGCGAAAATCACAGTTTCGCCTTGCTTCGCCCCGGCGAGTTCAGGAAACGTCCGCATCGAAAAATCTTTCGGCATATCATCGGACATCTTGGGGTTTGCGTCTTCCATGACGCACTCTTTGTAATCAATCGCGCCGTGCTTTTTCCAAATCCCGGCCGCGCCCTCGGCCATCTTTTTATAGGCATCGACTTTATCCTCGGGCACCACTAAAATAAATCCATCGACATAACTCATATCCATTGTCCTTTCCGTTATAAGCTCATAGTGATATTTTTATAAAAACGTTTCAACTCATAAAAAAGTCCCTGCATGGCACGTGTTTTCTTATTCTCCGCTCTGGTATTGCTCGCCGCCTGCGCGGGCTATAAAAAACCCGGCTTGTCGGGCAATCCGCAATCCATGAGCGGCGACACGCTATGTTACCGCTATGCCTACGCGAAAAGCGACCCCGCGCTGGCCGCTGAGGTCTCCGCACGCAATCTGGATTGCGATAAAATTCTCCGCACGCAGGAACCAATTGGCTCCTCCCGCTATTAGTCCTAAGGGAGAACACAATATGAAACCATTCACCAAAGTCAAACTTATTGGCGGCAGCATCCTTCTGACCATTGTCCTCGCGCTCTGGTTCTTCGGCGGCATTATCGGCGCCATCGTCGGCATCGCCAAGGACGAGGCGCTTTATGCGGTGTTAAGCCTGCTGGTGCCATGCTTCGGCGCGATCTACACGATCATCAGCGCCATCGCTGCGTTGTTTTAACTCTCGATATTGAGCTTGCGGAATTTTGGCGATAGCCAGGCGGTCATCCCAACCACGCCGAGCGTCGCCACCCCGCCCAGCACCACCGACGGTGCAAGACCCAGCAACGCCGCCGCGACTCCGCTTTCGAATGCGCCAAGTTGATTGGAAGAAATAATAAACATCGAATTCACACTCGACACGCGCCCGCGCATGTTATCTGGCGTCAGGAGCTGCATGAGGCTGCCGCGGATCACCATCGACACCGCATCAAACGCGCCCGAGAAAAACAGAAAGAGAAGCGAAATCCAAAAGACGCTCGAGAGGCCAAACCCGATCATCGAAATACCAAAACCGCCCACGACGATCAGCAGCTTCAGTGCCGTAATCTGCCGCATCGGCACCAGCGCGAAATAAAGTCCCGTGACCATTGCACCGATCGCAGGTGCCGCCCGCAAAATCCCAAGCCCTTCCGCGCCCACATGCAAAATCTGATCGGCAAAAGCGGGCAGCAACGCCACCGCCCCGCCAAACAACACCGCCAGCATGTCGAGCGACATCACCGAGAGCAGTGCACGGTTCCCGAGCAAAAATACCCAGCCCTCTTTGATGCTTTTCATCGCGGGCGGGCGCTTTTCGGTTTTAATCACCTCGTCCTTGATTTTAAGTCCAAACGCAAGGCTGAGCGAAAAGATCATCAAGATCGCCGCAAACCACCACGCCCCGCGCGCGCCATATCCGCCGTAGATGATCCCGCCAATCGCGGGGCCGGAAATAAACGCGATCTGCATACATGTACTTTGCCATGCGGCCGCCGCGGAATATTGCGCACGCGACACAATCATGGGCACAAGCGCAAAAGTGGACGGCATGGCAAAGCTCCGCGCAAACCCCGACAGCGCAATTCCCACATAGAGCATAATCAAAATGACGCGGTCATCATGACTTGTATACCCGCCCGCGAACACCAGCAAAAACAGAACGATCGCCGTTGCCCCGGCCAGGCAGGCCTGATACACGCGCCGCGGCGAACCGCTATCGACGAAATGCCCCGCAAACAAAGCGCATCCCAATGCAGGAATGGCCTCCGCCAACCCGACCAATCCCAACATAAACGGGCTTTTGGTGATCTCGTAAACCTGCCAGCCGACGATAATGTCCGCCGCCGCAAATGCCGTCATCGCCAGCATTCTTGTCAGGAGAAGAAGGCGGAAATTGCGAATTTTAAGAACGGAAATATCGAGAGCAGGCATTAAAGATCCTAAGACACCAAAGCCGCATCATAAGAAAAACACACAGGAAAGAATAGGGGGATTTTAGGGCGGACTAACAACAAGGCTCGCGGTGCGGACGGACGGGGTTGTTGGCTCCGGCATACCGCTGGGGGACATCTGCGCCAAATATTGCTTCAACCTGTCAGAGTTAACAATATGAGAGCGGGGCTTGCCATCCTGCCGCGGGACAGACAAACGATTGACCATCGCCAAGACATCTATGCTGGCAAAAAAAGATCCCGAAGATGGGCGCGTATATTCGGTGCGCGTGTCAAAGAATGGCTTTTGCGTATAATCCTCCGGAGAATAATTTTGAATAAGAGTCTGGAAAAAATTATTCAGAACCAGCGGCCCGATGTTCGTTGATGCAGTCTCAGTCTGATTATTATAAACAGAATCCCAATTCTTCGGGAGCAAAGAACGGGTGAGGCCGGGCGACCAGAAGGCTGCATTTTGTTTAGGAAACGGAAGCTGCATCGCATCTTCAACAAGCGTGCGGCAAACAGAGTTCGAATTTTGTGCCACCCCAAAGATTTCAATCGTATCGTATTTATTGTCTTTGCTGTTTATAAAACTCGCTGCATCAAGGCAAGTCTTGAGTTTTTGTGAAACCTCTTCAAAACTACCGGCGAAAATTTCTGTCTCCACTCCGGTTTCATCCACCAGCATATGACGGATATCTGGAGGCACTGTGCAGACAGGCGTAACAAATACCCGCAAAGCATTTCCTTCTCCTAAAATACAGAGACTTGGCATAGCTGTCTTGGGATCCATCGCCAGGCCATGGATGGAAGTGATAAGCTCTCCATGAGGATCACGGAAGTTAATCGAATTATGAACCGGATCGGGAATGCCCGGAATGTCATAAACACGGATATTGTTGACTGAAATCGTCCATAGCTGTTCTTCAACTTTTTGAGAATCGGAAACGAGAGCGTGATAAGCGGGCGGCGCTTTGAGCAAGCCTTCATCGAGCGCCGCAGCAGCAAAACAAAGAGCAAGCACACCGCTGCTCCATTTTCCTGCTTTTTTAAGGGCCCCTGTCAGGTTACTCATTTTTATAGTTATTCCCCAAAAACTAGTACCTTTTTACCATAGAAAGACGAGGGCATGCAAAGAAAGCCAATGCTGCAGGGCAAAAGAGCTGTTTATAAAAATGCAAATTCAAGAAGGAAAGAAGCCAAAAAATCTATGTATAAATGTCACAAAAAGCGAAGGGAGGCACGAAGCCTCCCTTGCCGTGTGACAAAAATGCCTGTAACATTATTTTCGCGAAAATAAAAATACTGCTACTACGTTTTTTTGTCATTTCAGTGAAAGCCCGGGGTTCTTTTTCCGAAGAAATAGAGCCGGTTTTTTACCTCTCACATAGGCTGTTTCTTTTACGAAACCCCGCATTTGATAAATCAAGTGCGGCTTCTCTTTTATTGCGCAGGTCCATTCGCGCTTTTTCACATCTCTAACACGGGACAGGCCCGACGGACGGAACGGCAACCGGTTGAAGTGGATCAGTCCTGAGAGGCGTCAACTTAATGTTTTTCGCTTGTACGATGGGAACAACCCGGAAGCTTTCCCAAACAAACCCGGTTATTACAACCGGTGAAACATGTAATATTCCTCTGCAGGTCCCCAAATCAAATCCCCTTATAGGGCGCTGGGTTACCTTATTCGACCAGGTTCGCACAAGGCTACTGAGGTCGCCGGTATCGCAACCGACAGGATCAACATCTGGCTCGCTTGGACCACAGCTTAAGCGATACTTTTAACAAGGGTTTCTTGTGCTGTCTTGATCTTGATTTAATCAAAGCGCGATTCGGCATCGTGAGTCAAAAACTTTTTCACAAATTTTTTTTATCTCTGAAGAACGTTGATACAAGCGCGTTTCCAACGATAAAAATTTTTCTCCCAAAAAATATTTTTGGAAATAAATGAACAATCACAGAAAAAAGATTCGAATCGTAAGCGAATCAAAACAAAAAATTTTAAAGTTCAAAAATGTCCTGCTTAAAGCACATCCAGCATTTCTGCGACAAGCGGATGACGCACAATATCGGACTGCCCCAAACGCACCACAGCGATGTTCGGAACCTTTTCAAACCGTCTTGCGACCTCGTCCAGCCCGGACATGCCTTCAAGCAAATCTGATTGCCCCGGATCACCCGTCACAACCATCGTGGAATGCCATCCAAGGCGCGATAAAAGCATTTTTAATTGTCCGTAAGTGCAGTTCTGTGCCTCGTCAATCACGACAAAGGAATTATTCAACGTCCGCCCGCGCATAAAGCCAACCGGCGCAATCTCGATAATTCCATCCTCGATATATTGACGCACTTTCTTGCCACCCATCCGGTCGCCAAGCGCGTCATAAAGAGGGCGAAGGTAGGGCGCCATCTTCTCATGCAGATCTCCTGGCAAATACCCAAGGGACTCACCGGCTTCCATCGCAGGACGCGAAAGAATAATCCTCTCGACGGTGCCTTTTTCAAGGGCTTCAACCGCGGACGTAATGGCGAGATAAGTCTTGCCTGTCCCGGCCGGCCCGATCGCAAGGGTCAGCGCGTAATCCTTGATAGCTTGCATAAGTTCAGCCTGGCCATCAGAGCGCGGTTTAATATTTTTCACATACTTTTTATCGCGCGACGCATCGATGTCATCATCAAGCGGATGCCAATTGTCGAATGTGTCCTCAGACTGCCTGTAAGCCACCACATTGCTTTGCTTGAGCGCTCGCTCCGTCCGATTTTTTCGTGCTTTTTTGGCCGAGGATTTGACTTGTGCTTTTTTGGACATGCGAGAAGCTCCTTGCGGTTAAGGTTGAGGGTAACAACAGAGAAGAAAAAATGTCAGGAAAGAAAGCGGCGCTATGGCCTGGGGGGAGATTGGTGCGGGAAAAGAACAACCGGCGGATAATGAATGCTCCTTGATACGAGCGTTATCAGTAAAACAAGCATATCAAAAATTCAGGCCTGCAACAACGGATAAAAATTTCCAAAAACCGCCAAAAGAGGCTATTCTGATGTTATGAGCTTGTTTTTGAAACGCTTTTTGGTGTCTATATTTTTATGCGCGGCCGTAGTCTTAAGCTCTTACAGCGCTTCGGCGCAGTATTACGTGCCGCAGGACAAAAAAGGCACACCAAACGCTCCTCTGATTTTCAACAAACCTTCAACCCGCATGACCACGCCCAATCAGTCCTACACCAACAGGGATAACGGGAAATCTGCCCCAATCTCTGAAATTTTTCCTCTTGATGAATTTGCCTCCGCCCAATCATCATTGGAGCATCTTCCTGCGGGCAATCGTATGTCTGTGCCGGATTACAGCGGGATTTATGGTGATTTCACGCCAAGTACAGCGCAGGCCGCGGAGTGCTCTCCGAAAGAAAAAAGCGCGCTTGTGGCTATTCAAAAATATCAGGAGCGTAAACTTAAAGGATTGCTGCCGACGGCATCCGATAAAAAGGTCGCTGCGTTTATGGCCATACCCGATAATGCACAAAAAGCTCAAAACGTCGCCAGCCGCTGTGGCATGGACATCGGACAGTAAGCCGCGCATTGACAAGCCCAGGGCAAAACCATAAACAGGATATGTGAATATATTCTCGCGTGCCATTCTGTCACTTTTTATACTCGCGCTTATCACGGCGGGGATATCTCCTGCATGCAAATTTATATCCGGCAAAAGCATCATTGAGATATGTGCTGCGGATGGTTCAATCCAGCAAATAGAAGTTCTGGCCGATCTTGATCCGTTCGCTCCCTCTCTGCCCTCAGAACATAAGACGCTCAAAAACGATTGTGGTTTCTGCTTTTTTCAATCGCACCTGAAATCAAACAGCGCTCTGCCTGTGGCAATCAATGCACCGGCAGTATCTTTTGAAACAGCTTCCTTTTTAGAGAGTTTTGCAAACGAGCAATCTCCGCATTTTTATCACACGCGCGCCCCGCCCACATTCTCCTGATCTGAAAATTTTCTGAAATTTTATTTAGCAGGAGGACTCTATGGAAGAAGAGGCCGAAAAAGCTGCAAGCAGCAGCATGTCACTGACAGACAAATTCAAAAAGGTCAATCATATCCGCCATTGGTTGATGGATATCAGCATGTTTGGCATGGCGATTGGGGCGCTGGTTGCAACGGGGGGCGCCACAGGTTTTTTGGATCCGGTTATCGGCTGGATCAAAATGCACTTCGTTGGTATCCCAGAACTTTTTAGCAGTGGCCCGGACTTTCTTGCCGCGGCATCGGAGGGCTTTAATCAGGGCATGTTGTATGTGGGGACGGATGTCTCTCACGCCGCCATGCATAGCGTTGCCCCAGGCGTGGATGTCGTGAACAACGCCGTCCAGGACGCTTTGACAGGGTCCGGTTTGCCCGCTGCGTCCGCTGCTGATTACCAACATCTTCTTGAAAATCACCCAAAATAACCAAAGGAAAATATGATGAAACGCACTCTGCAAAAAATGACTTTATCGGCGGCATTCCTGATGCCGGCTTTCGCCTATGCTGAGCCTACCGCGCCGCCCTACAAAATAACTCGCACCAACGGCGAGCAAGTATCCCTGACCGGCGCGCTTGCGATAAGCTCACGCGACGATCAGCCTCAGGTGATTGACGAGAAATACTTGCAGGAAAATTTTTCTGGTCATGAACTTGCGATCTATGCCGGGTTTCAACGATGTCTCGCCTTTTGCGAACCAGCACGCAAGTCTGTGAACGCCGCACTCGAAAATTTTAATGTCGATGAGACACGTTACAAAATTATACTTTTCAATGTCACAAACGAAAATCTTGAGACCTGTAAAAAGTGGGCGGACAGTTTTGGCAACAGTTCCATTGAAACCATCGTTATTACTGGCTCCGATCAATATCCGGGAACGAAGGCTGCAAAGGAAAGAATTATCCGTGACCTCCACCTGATGATCATGAACGAAAGAGGGCATCTCATCCATAAGCCTGAAATCACTTTTATTGATGCAAAGGGCACCTTTGAAGGAAGCGTTTTGCCAATCGATCGCAACCGCACGCCTGCGCCGGAAAACGTCTCTTTGGCCCTGCAGCATTATTGGGGATTACAGCCAGTTTTGAAGGTTAAATCCGAGCCGCAACCCCGGTAAAACCACAAAAAAACAAAAGCCTTTGATTTTTTACAGGGATGGGACTAGTGTGCCTCGTTATGACTTTAAGCTTTGCAGACATACAAAAGGCTCATGAGGCCATTAAATCCGCGACATTGCGCACACCAACGGTGAAGGCATCACGGCTGTCGGTGCATCTTGGCATCCCGCTTTATTTGAAACTCGAAAATCTGCAGCACACCAACGCTTTTAAAGGCCGTGGTGCCCTCAACAAACTTCTGACTTTGAGTGATGATCAAAAGAAAAAGGGTGTCATTGCTTGCTCCCGTGGTAACCACGCGCAGGGTGTCGCTTATCATGCGCAGCGTCTCGGCATCCCCGCGATCATCGTCATGCCCGAGGGCACACCGTTTAACAAAATTGCCAAAACCGAAGATTTTGGTGCGAAGGTTATTTTGCACGGCAAGGATCTTATTCAATCCATGGCCGAAACCGACCGCCTTGCGAAAGAAAAAGGTTATACCTTCATTCACCCCTATGATGATCCGCTGATTGCTGCGGGACAGGGAA
Source organism: uncultured Micavibrio sp. (assembly GCA_964478225.1). Lineage (GTDB taxonomy): Bacteria > Pseudomonadota > Alphaproteobacteria > Micavibrionales > Micavibrionaceae > CAYZHM01. The sequence goes on along the minus strand of CAYZHM010000002.1, from coordinate 108,198 downwards.
CATTGGGCTTGGAGATGATCGAAGACCAGCCTGATCTTGATGTTGTGGTCGTGCCTGTCGGCGGTGGCGGTTTGATCGCCGGCGTTGCCACGGCGATCAAGGGCATCAATCCAAAGATTGAGATTGTTGGCGTACAAACCGAAAACTATCCGATGGTCAAATCCGCGTTTTATGATGAAGATCTATGCGTCGGCGAGGCAACACTTGCGGAAGGGATTGCCGTTGAACAACCATCCAAGGCCAATATCGAAACGATTAAAAATCTTGTCAGCCGCGTTGAAACAGTCAGCGAGAATGAAATTGAAGAAGCAATTTTCGATTTGCTCCGCGATGAAAAACTTGTGGTCGAAGGTTCCGCTGGGGCGGGCCTCGCTTTTGTCAAAAAGCACCTTAAAGACCTCAAAGGCAAAAAAGTCGGCCTTGTTATTTGCGGCGGTAATATCGACTCGCGTCTGCTCTCGACACTTATTCTGCGCGGACTTATTCGCGAAGGCCGTATCACCCGTCTAAGATTTGAAATTGACGACACGCCAGGCCAGCTCTCCGACATCTCTCGTATTTTGGGCGAGGCCGGCGCCAACGTGATTGAAGTTATTCACCAACGCATGATGCAGGCCGTGCCCTTGAAGCGCGCTGAGCTGGATATCGTCATCGAGGCACGTGACAAACAACACGTCGCGGAAATCGTCAAAACATTGCGTGATGCTGGCTTTAATGTGAATGCGCTGGTCGAAGGACAATAAAAAAACCGCCCGGTGAAGGGCGGTTTTTCTGTTCTATTTCTTCTTCGATTTTTTCACAATCGCCTTTTTTGCCCGCGCTTGTTTAACAAGAGAAGGGACCTTTTTCGGTAAATCATCTTCCCATTCACGAATGGTTTCTCCATGGTGCGCAAGATCAAGGCCCCAATATTCGACGCGGGGCTCAACCCGAAGGCCTATGAGGCTACGGATAATCAGCAGCAAAAACAGAGTCATGACGCCCGAGTAAACCATCGTCACAACGACCGATAAAATCTGCGCCCAGATACGGTTGGCATCACCATAGGCCGCTCCGGCCACACCGCCTATGTCAGGATTAGCAAGCACACCAACCAGAATGGCCCCGACAATCCCGCCGACCCCGTGAATACCGAACACATCAAGCGCATCGTCATATTTGAGCAATTCTTTAAGGTAAGCTGCAGCAAGGTAAACAATCACCCCGGCAATGGCGCCAATAATCAATGATCCTTGAAAATCAACAAAACCAGCTGCTGGTGTGATCGCCACGAGGCCCGCCACAACGCCGGACAACGTGCCCTGAACCGAGATCTTGCCTTTGTGCAAATATTCAAATCCCATCCAGATAATCGCGGCCATGCCTGCGGCTGTATTGGTCACAAGCATTGCAAAACCAGCAGATGTTCCGGCCGACAATGCGGAGCCAGCGTTAAATCCAAACCAGCCAACCCACAACATCCCCGTACCGATGACAGAAAGTATAAGGTTGTTGGATGTTGAAGGATCTCGCCGTGTTTTCATGCCGCGTCCAATAACAATTGCCGCAACGAGGCCTGCCACCCCGGAATTGATATGCACGACGGTTCCGCCGGCGAAATCAAGCGCATCGCCAAACCCCATGAACCCGTTATAGCCTTCAAGCCCGATACCGCCGATAAAACCGCCCGGCCCCCAGACCCAGTGACAGATCGGCGCATAAACCAGGATCGTCCAGAGCGGAATAAACACAAGAAGGGACGTAAATTTGATCCGGTCCGCAACCGCGCCAACAAGCAGCGCCGTTGTAATAATCGCAAACGTCATTTGGAAAACAATGAAGACGGATTCAGGAATGGTTCCGGTTAACGAAGCTGGCGTAACGCCTTTAAGCATAAATTGGCTCATACCACCAACGAACATATTGTTCTCGGTAAAAGCCAATGAATAACCGATGACCGGCCACACAACGCTGACCACAACGGCAACTGCCAAGGCTTGCACCAACGTGGAGAGAACGTTATCACGCTTCACCAAACCACCGTAAAACAGTGCAAGGCCAGGCACGGTCATCATAAGAACAAGCAAGGCCGAGACGAGCATCCATGCCGTATTACCGCTATCTAGCCCATCTTGAGCCACCGCGCTGGAAAAAGGTAAAAAAGTTAAAATTGATAAAAAAGGAAGGGTTTTCTTAAACATTGTAAGTCCTTTGCTAGAGAATTTCGTACCTACAAGTTTATCAGCCTTGCTTTTTGTATCAAGTCCAATAAAAAACCGCCCATTTCGGGGCGGTTTTCTTAAAATTATGGTGTTTTAGCTCTATTCCGCGGCAATTTTGCTCGGATCATCATCCGTTCCGCCAATTTTCTTGCCGTAATTTCCGCTAAAAACATCGTTCGCAAATGCTTCTTCCCAAGTTCCTTGGGTTGAGGCTTTGGAATATTCCGTCGCGCGGTTTTCAAAGAAGTTCGCGTGTTCAGCACCATTCAACATCTCATCCATCCACGGCAACGGATTTTTTTCGATACCGTACACAGGATCAAGATTAAGCTGTTGCAAGCGGCGATCGCCGATATAACGAATATATTGCTTCACATCGTCCGGGGTCATGCCTTCGATCGGCCCCATTTCGAAACACAAGTCAATGAAAGCATCTTCGTACCCAATAATCGTCTTACAGCAATCTGTGATTTCTGCTCTCAGTTCATCGTCCCAGATATCTGGGTTTTCCTGAATGAAAGTGTTAAACAGACGGATCATCGAAATGCAGTGCAAGGTTTCATCACGCACTGACCATGTGACGATCTGCCCCATGCCCTTCATTTTATTAAAGCGCGGGAAGTTCATCAAAATCGCGAAGGACGCGAACAGTTGCAGGCCTTCGGTAAACGCACCAAACATTGCCATTGTCTTCGCAATATCCCGGCGATTTTGCATCGACACATTTTGCATGTAATCAAACTTGTCTTTCATCTCCTTATATTTAAGGAAAGCCTCATATTCCGCCTCAGGCATGCCAATCGTGTCCAGCAAGTGGGAATATGCTGCGATATGGACCGTTTCAATATTTGAAAATGCCGACAACATCATTTGAACCTCAACCGGGCCAAAGACTTGGCTGTAATGACGCATATAGCAATTGTTCACTTCCACATCAGATTGCGTGAAGAAACGGAAAATCTGTGTCATCAGGTTTTTTTCTGATGGCGTCAGTGTTTTCTTCCAGTCATGAACATCCTGCGCAAGCGGAACTTCTTCCGGCAGCCAGTGAATACGTTGCTGCGTCAACCACGCTTCGTAACACCACGGGTAAAGGAAGGGCTTATACACATGGCGTTCCTGCAAAAGCGGGGATTTTGATTGTGCTCTATCGTCGATGGGTTTTCTGTTGCCGGCCATGGGTTACTCCTGTGTTTTTTTTCGAATCGTTTGAATGGTTGAAAGTGTAAAGCTCTTCGCCTCTCACGCCGAGTCTTTTATAACGCGCGCACGCAAAAAATGAGTAATTTTTGTAAGGTGAAAAACTTCAGAATATATCCACATATAGTGGATATAAAATCATAATACACTATATGTTGTGGTTTTCAAGTAATTTTTGCGAATGTATCGCAAATAAAATAAATGGAAATATCAAACAGATAACTCCCAAAATTCCCCATGCCCACACAACATCAGAAAAATCGAGCCAACTCGTCCGCGTTGCAATCTTGTCGAAATCACCAAACCCTTCCATGCCTTTTTGCTGATAATAAACCATTCTATACACATCATGGCGCAGCAAGCCCGCACACTCGATAAAAACGGCGAGCAGCATTCCAAAGCCAATAAGCGAATTCAGATACCGTTCAACCGCGCCGCGAGGGGCAAGGTTAAAAAGCGCACGGAAAATCAAAAATCCGCCGATCAAACATTCCGCCGCCGGGCCCATAAAATCAATCATGTTATATTTGATGGTTTCGCTCCACATAGTGGCGAGATTAAACACCAAAAGACCAATCAAGATGTTTCTTGGCCACGGATTATCTTTGAAATAATACATCCCGCAGGTCAGCGCAGCATAAACGGCCGCCAGAATAACAATCAGATCATAACCATCGTTATAAAACAGCGATAACCCGCCACCATGCTCAAAATCAAACATGGGCAAGGTCGGAAAACCATAGAACCATGCCGTGAGCGTATGCCCAATTTCATGAAAAAAGGTACTCATATAGGTCAGTCCGCCACCCAGCCACCCCAAGGGAAATCCTTGAGCAAAATCCCATTCGCGGGTAAAGACCCAGTTAAAGATTGGAATATTAAGAACGAGCGCGCTTATAAATCCGGAGACTATAAAGCCCGAAGTTTTCATTTCCCGACTTTGCAATTTGCGAACAAAATGCCCAGTGATTTCGAGGAATCAGCGACTACCGGATCGGTTGCCTTTAGTTCACGCATCTGCTTTTGATAGGCAACATCATTATCGCGCAAAGCATCAAAAAACTGGATCAAAACTTTACGCACATTCTCACGGTGATAAGGGCCCTTGCCGAGCATCACAGTTTTCACGGCCGTATTGATTTCAAATCCGTCGGCAACGCATCGGCATTGGTCTGCACTCATGCGCCCCACCGAAGCGCCAACACAGGCATCATAAATCGTGATCGAAGGAGCGGCTTTTGCAACAGGCGGCGGCGCAGACTTATCAGCCCCACGCCCCGATTTAAAAACCTGCATCTCGCCGACTGCGTAGGTGTTTTCGCCGCTATACACGGGTTGTGGCTCTTCAACTTTCGGAGAGAACATATCAAAATCTATTCCAGCTGTGCGCTCAATCGAGTTTTTATAGCTGCCGAGGGATTGATAAACCATCTCCATCCCGCCAATAAAAAACCCAACAGCCAACCCCAAAATCATAATGCTGTAGAGAAGGCCGATGAAGACAATCATAATCTTGCTGAGCACACCGTTCTTCACAAATGCGCCATAGGCGTAACTCGGGATCGGATACACAAAAAGCGATGTCACAAAGACCAGAAATTTTCCGCTGCCGCTGAACTTGTGGTCCACAAGGCAACGCAGCAGCAGAATAAGAGGATGAATCAGCATCAAATACATAAAAAACAGCAAAAATATAATGATGAGAACGGAAGCCATGGCTCAATCTGTTTTTGAAAATGCGCATTGGGACGTAGCAGGCAAAGCTGCGATATTATTATGACCTATCTCGAGAAATATACAACCGCAACAAAAAAGACCCCGCATCATGTTCGATGCGGGGCCCTCTTAAACAACTCCCTGACGCGGCATTACCCGGCGCAGGTCATAAGGGTTTGATCTCAGCTATCATGTAGAAGGAGCACCCCTGTTGTTCGTGCCCCGCCAACGCTGCACACAACAAAAAGTTCCAAAAAAACATAAATATTGACATAACGTCAGAAAAAGGACTACCCTATTCGGATCAAGGCAAAAATCATAGGAACTGAGTTAGAATGTTGTTCAAAAACAATCGTTTAACTTTTAAACAAAAAGCAGACCCAAACGAGGCCTGGCTGGAGAGGATTGCTTACCACGAAGCCGGCCACGCCCTTGTGCTTATAAAATTGGGGCGGGGGCATGCGATAATAAATGCTTCCATAAACCCCGAAAGTGGCCGCTTTCACTACACAAGCCCTTTTTCTACTCTAAAATCTCTTCAAGACGAACTGGTTATCGATTATGCAGGCCAAGCTGCTGAAGAAGTGCGATACGGAACAGAAAATTACTCATCAGGATGCGCCGAAGACATTGAAAAAGTTGAAAACATAGCCAAGTTCATCATAACAAAATGCCAAAATCCACGCCTCACCGAGCAAGATGTTTGCGCGGCCATTGAGGACCTAGAAGACCTCTCCTTAGAAAAATCAAAAAACATCCTCATTCAAAACAAAGACCAACTTGATGTTCTGGCTGAGGCCCTGATGCAGCGCATAACGTTGACTGGTGCAGAAATGCATGAAGTTCTTGGTCTTGAAGTTCCGGAATACTTCAATCTTGAAGCTTTTCCCCATCTGTCTGTGGCTTAAAAACTCCCACAATCTCGGCATGCGCTGACCACACGAATTGATCAACAATGCTCAGCGAGGAAAGCACGTATCCGCCATCCTGTAAAATCCGGGCGTCCCGCGCGAAGCTGGCCGGGTTACAGGACACATAAATAATTTTCGGCACATTTAAGTAAGCAAGATTTTCCACTTGTTTCATCGCGCCCGCGCGCGGCGGATCCATGACAACGAGATCAAACTTACCCAGCTCAGCAGAAGACAGCGGTTCTTTAAAAAGATCCCGGCATTCCGTGGTCAGGGTTTTATGCTTTGTTGCCGCAAGCGCAGCAATCGCATCTTTTCCATTATCGACGGCATGAACGCGTCCGCTTTCCATCAACGATCCGGCAAATGTTCCGCAGCCTGAGAAAAGATCGGCGGCATGCTGAAAACCCTTGGCGTGATGCTGCACGATTGAAACAAGAGTGCGTTCGGCCTCCGTGCTGGCCTGCAAAAACGCGCCGGGCGGCAACGCAACATTGATTGCGCCAAAACGCTTGGTCACAGCGGACCGCGAAAGAACAATGTCCGGCGTTGAAAATTCTTTTTCGCGCACGGAAATGCGCGCAATGTTCAGATCGTTGCTCAGCGCGGCCAGCGCTTCGAGTTGCACAAGCGTGAACTCGCCTTTCATGCGCCAAGGTCCGGTAAGAATAAGATCATAAGCCTCACCAATCTTCTGGATCATCAGGTCGGCCGTTTTCCCCTCGGGCAACAACTCTGCAATATAAGGCCGCATCGCCTGAATTTTCGCGCTGAGCTCCGGCTCCAGAATAAGGCAGGTTAAGATGTCGACAATATGATGACGGCGATTCTCGTAATATCCGAGAATGACAGTGCCTTTGCTGCGTGTCACCGCAAGCGTCGTACGCCGCCGCGTCGAGGGTGCAAGAAAAATCGGCTCGCCCCATTGCTGAACGTCAACGCCCGCGCGCGATAATGTCGTGCGGACTTTCTCAATCGTCCAGTTGCGGTAAGAACTCTCAGAGATATGTTGTAAGGCGCATCCGCCGCAACGCTCAAAATGTGGGCAGGGCGGCGCAACGCGGTCTGGAGACAATGTGCTGATCGCAAGCAATCGCGCTTGATGCCCATCGGCATTCGAATGCTCAATCTGCGCCTCAATAACGTCACCCGGCGCAGTCTTGGCAACGTAAACAGACTTGCCTTCATGCGTGCCAATACCGTCCCCTCCAGCGCCAATGGCCGTGATTTCAAGGGTGATTGCAGGAACTGATTTTGTTTTCATATGCGGGCGTTGTAACCCAAAAACAGAGATTTGTCATGGTCGATAAGCAACCCAAACAATAAAAAAGGCCGCACGAGGCGGCCTTTTGGGTTACGCAGTGAAAATCTTAATTACTGACACGCCAAGCATTCCTCATACTTGCCTTGTGTGCTTTCCGGCAATTCCGGCTCGCGGTTGTCTTTTGGTGTTTCACCTGCCTGTGCACGCTTCCATGACGCATCGGATTCTGCGCGTTGAATGGATTTCGAGCGGCAATAATACAGCGATTTGACGCCTTTCTTCCACGCATCCCAATGCACGCGGTGCAGATCAGACTTGTGTACGTTGCCGGGCAAGAAGACGTTCAAAGATTGTGCCTGGCAAACGAAAGGCGTTCTGTCGGCCGCATGCTCGATCAACCATCTCTGGTCAATCTCGAACGCGGTCTTGAACACGTCTTTTTCTTCCTTCGAGAGGAAATCAAGATGCTGCACGGAGCCTTCATTTGTGAAGATTGACGACCACACATCATCTGTGTTCTGGCCTTTTTCTTCCAAAATCTTCGTCAAATAAGCGTTTTTAACCGGGAAAGAGCCGGAAAGTGTCTTATGCGTGTAAGCATTGGCTGCATTGGGCTCGATACCCGGTGACGCACCGCCGCAGATGATCGAAATAGACGCCGTTGGTGCAATCGCCATCTTGTTGGAAAAGCGCTCCTTGATTCCGTAATCGGCCGCATCCGGGCACGCACCACGCTCATCGGCCAGTTTGATCGAGGCATCATCAGCTTGTCTCTTGATATGTTGGAAAATCCGGCGGTTCCAGACCTTCGCCATCACGCCTTCCATCGGAATCATTTTCGACTGCAGGAACGAGTGCCAGCCCATGACGCCAAGACCAACCGATCTTTCTCTCATCGCGGAATATTTCGCGCGCTTCATGGAATCAGGTGCTTTGGCGATAAAGTCGCTCAAAACATTGTCCAGGAATCGCATGATATCTTCGATAAATTGCGGCTCGTCTTTCCACTCGTCCCATGTCTCGAGATTGAGCGAAGACAGGCAGCACACCGCCGTGCGGTCATTGCCCAGATGGTCCATCCCGGTCGGCAGGGTAATTTCTGAACACAGGTTCGACATTTTTACAGACAGACCCGCCATTTTATGGTGGTCAGGAATCTGATCATTCACATGATCGATGTACACAATATAAGGCTCTCCTGTTTCAACTCGCGCGGTCAGCAAGCGAATCCACAAATCACGCGCATTGACCTTATCAACGATAGAATTATCTTTTGGTGAACGCAGCGCCCACTCATCATCCTGTTCAACCGCAATCATGAAGGCATTGTTGACCAACACACCATGATGCAGGTTCAGCGCTTTGCGGTTCGGATCGCCACCGGTTGGACGGCGGATTTCGATAAATTCTTCAATTTCGGGATGCCAGATCGGCAAATAAATCGCAGCAGAACCTCTTCTCAAAGAGCCTTGAGAAATCGCCAACGTCAAGGAATCCATGACGCGGATAAACGGAACGATACCACTCGTTTTGCCGTTGCGCCCAACTTTTTCACCGATTGAACGGACATTGCCCCAGTACGATCCGATACCGCCGCCCAAAGAGGCCAGCCAGACATTTTCATTCCATAAAGAGACAATATCTTCCAAGGAATCTTGAGTTTCATTCAGGAAACAGGAAATAGGCAAACCACGGTTCGTTCCGCCGTTGGACAGAATAGGCGTGGAAGGCATAAACCACAGCTTCGACATATAATCATAAAGACGCTGCGCATGCGCAGAATCATCGCCGTAATACATGGCGTTACGCGCAAATAAATCCTGATAGGATTCTTCAGGCATCAAATAGCGGTCAGTCAGCGTCGCCTTGCCGAAAGTGGTAAGTTTATCATCTCGGGATCTGTCGATCTGGACACGGTTGCCCCGCTCCATTTGCGCAACGTCAAACATGAGTTTTCGCTCCTTAAAAAGTAACAATGTTTTGTATCTTCTAATATAGACGCGCAACTACGCAAGGCTATTAGCAGACTATTGATGTGAATAACGGGTATAAGTGAACACCACTACCCATAGCGTTTAAGCTTTAAACAACATACTACATGATGTAGTTTTGCTCAATATGACGATATTCCTAAAACATTTTTCCCGCAGCAAAATCGGATGATTTTTCAGGGATTTAAATCCGTTATCCTTGATCTTATGCCCAGCAAAAAAAAATGAAAAAACACCTTGCAAGGAGGATTCTGCAAAACAGAAATTCCCAAAAAATCACCTGCATTTTTGGAGTCGTCCAAAGCATTCCGGCGATTCCCGCCCATTGATATGCATTCGGGCTTCGGATAAGCTTAAACCCATGAAGACCCCGCCGCAGACTTTCGTGCACTCCCGGACAAAAATCTTAGCAACTCTCGGCCTCGCCAGCTCGGATTCCGCCATGATTGAGCAACTTTTCGCAGCCGGCGTGAATGTTTTCCGTCTGAATTTCTCACACGGCACCCACGAAACGCATAAAAGGAACATTGGTTATATCCGGGCTTTGGAAAAGAAAGTCGGGCGTCCTATCGGGATTCTCGCAGATTTACAGGGCCCCAAAATCAGAATCGGTACATTCAAAGACGGTGAAATCACCTTAAAAAGGAATCAGGCCTTCCGTTTCGATCTTGATTCGGCGCCCGGAGATAAAACGCGTGTACACCTGCCTCATCCCGAGATTCTAAAGATCCTTAAGAACGGCGATCGCCTGTTCCTCGATGATGGCAAAGTCCGCGCTATCGTGACCAAAAAGGGCAAAGATTACATTGAAACCAAAATTGAAGCGGGTTTGGCCTTGTCCAACAAAAAGGGCCTGAATCTGCCTGGCGTTGTTATACCGATTCCCGCCCTGACTGCGAAAGACAAGATCGATCTCGAAGCAGCATTAAATATGGGTGTTGACTGGATCGCCCAAAGTTTTGTGCAAACCGCCAAGGACGTGAAAGAAGCGAGGAAATTAATCAATGGCCGCGCTGCCCTCATGGTCAAATTGGAAAAACCTTCTGCTCTCGAAGCCCTCGACGACATCATCACCCTTGCGGACGGCATCATGTTGGCGAGAGGAGATCTTGGTGTAGAAATTCCGCCGGAAAAAGTACCCGCGGCACAAAAGCGCGTGGTGCGTAAAATGCGTGAAGCCGGCAAACCTGTTGTTGTGGCAACACAGATGCTCGAATCGATGATCACCAATGCAAGGCCAACCCGTGCGGAAGCCTCGGATGTCGCCACGGCCGTCTATGATGGCACAGATGCCGTTATGCTTTCGGCTGAGACAGCGGCCGGAGAATATCCCGTACGCGCCGTAACAATTATGAACCGCATTTGTTTTGAAACAGAATCGGATGAAACCTACCAGCTGATGATGGAAGCTGCTCACCCTGACACGCTGGCCTATGATGCCGATGCGATATCAACCGCCGCTTATTATGTGGCGCAGGATGTTGCGGCCAAAGCAATCGTCACATACACCACATCAGGGTCGACAGCCTTACGCATGGCCCGTCATCGTCCGGATGTCCCGATCTTGTGTTTGACACCAAAACTTGAAGCTGCACGCCGCCTGGCTTTATCTTACGGCATTATCCCTGTGCACGAACCCAAACTTAAAGGCAATTTTGTTGGCGCTGTGCCCTTGGCCTCCCGTGTCCTCAAAGACATGCGCGTGGCCAAGAAAGGCGAAAAATTTGTCATGACTGCCGGGGTTCCATTTGGCACACCGGGCTCAACAAATTTGCTGCGCATCGCGGAAGTTGAATAGGCAAAAATTAGTTCCTAAAGAACATAACACAAAGACCGTTGGTCGTTTCATTATAGAGAGAAGTAGCATTATCTCCCTCATCACAATTTTCTGAAGAAAATTCTGCTGTCACGGCGCCAAGATTGGGCATGCCATCATCCAGCTTACGGTCAAGCCGTGCCGCAAGATGAGAGGCAGTGATGACCTCGTGGGTATTGGGCCTTGCAGAGATTTCAAAATAAATTCTGCCCATGCGGTTGCCGCCAATACTGTTGATCCCTATAAGAGACGTATCTGGTGCAAAGGCATTCCAGGTGCCGCTTATATTCGCAACGGGATGAGAATACCCTCCAATCGATCCGGCAGGATCAGAATCTGCACTGGGGTTAACGCCGGTAATTAAATCAGCCAAAGATAAATGCTTCCAGTAGAGAATATTTTCCGCATCACTTATCGGTGTTCCCAGCGCTGTCACAGGCGTGCCTAACTGACTATCACCATTACCGCCCGTACAAAAATTGGCAGCATTGCAATTGGGGATCCTGGTTTGAGCGAGGCCGTCCGGTATGTCGCCAGGCAAAGCATTATAATTATCGACAAAAGTAGCTTCAGCAGCCAAGAAACCTTTATATTGAGAAGCCGTCATAGCAACCTGAGCATTCACAATCAGTTCTTGCCCCTTCAAAATTCCTCCGATAAGCAGCCCGATAATAATCATGACAATGGCCATTTCGACCAATGTAAATCCTTGAGAAAACTGCTCATTATTTTTTGACATAATTAAATTATGAGCATATAAATTTAACGAAATATTAGCAAAACCTCTCAAAACATCAAAAAGAGAGAATTTTCTTAAAATTTTAGCTAATTTTTCGAAAAAAACGGCAAAACGGCCGAACGGCTCAGAAATAGGGCGAAAATAAAAGTAGGTCTGTCCTAACGGGCAGAAGCAATTTGAGTGGCGTCCGGTGCTGTATGTAACCACCAAGCCGTACGATTGATCGAATAAATTGGGCGATAACGACCCGCCCCATCGGCACTGACCAATGTTTTAATTTGATTATCGAGCACAAACGCTCCTTCATCTGTGTAAACAACCAGCACTGCATGGGGAATATTCTTCAAAGTATCCTGAACGATGGCAACGCGAAGTCTTTCTTCGGGAACACCAAGGGCACGTAACGCTGTGTACTTAGCAATCGCAAAATCTTCACAATCGCCACCACGCTCCAAAAATTCGATAGGAGTGGCCCAGTAATCACTCTTGCCCCAGTTGCGGTTATCAAGAATGTAGGGAACCTCATTGACGAAGGAATTAACGCCCGCCGCCATGTCTCTCAAATCCATACCTTCATAACGCTTTAATGCGCTCCGCCATTCACTAACCAGTGAGCCTGACTTTCCGGAGCGAATTTGTTGATCAAATTTGCTGAACATCTCGCTCCATTTTACAAACGGCTTCAGGTTATCAGAGCGCTTTTCATTCGTGCCATACAACGCCGGATAGGATTTCAACGGGTCAATCTGAGCCGAGGAATTAAAGGAAACAGAAATGCGCGCAGGAGCATCGATAATGTCCGCCAACGCTCTCTTGCCGGCAAGAGTGGTCAAAGACATCGATCCCAGCAAGATGGTGGCCAGGCTGCGCATAACAAACTGGCGCGCCAGTACGCCTACCAACTGGCGACGATTGATAATGCTTGATTCAAGAAAAATTCTACCGAGAGGCTTCTTATGAGCCTTTTGCATGCGCAGGGCATGTTTTAAATCACTGGCCGAAATAAGTCCTCTGGAAACAAGCAACTCACCCAGCCGTGTCCGGCCAAGGGATGAGCGCATACATGTAAGACTAAATCTGTTATGATCGAGCTTTGTGCTCTTGTTGTTGTTCATTGCCGCCCTCTACGCATTACGCAAACAATACATCAAGTTTTTTACTAGGTTTTCCCCACCCCCCTATTAAACACGATAAAGATTGACGAAATGCTAAGAATTGGCCATAAAATGCATAAAATTTGAGCAATTTGAACGGATTAGTTAACATCGACCCGGGTCCATTATGAGCAAAAACACGGAAAAATTGCTGGAAATCACCGAAAAATATAACAAAATCAACGTTTTGGTTATCGGCGACATCATGCTCGACCGTTTTGTCTATGGTGATGTTGAGCGCATCTCCCCGGAAAGCCCTGTCCCCGTATTATCCATCCGCCGCGAAGACACAATGCTGGGGGGCGCAGGAAATGCTTTGGCCAATCTGGCTGGCTTAGGTGCAGAATCTGTCATCATCGCACTTGTTGGAGACGATACTGAAGGACGCGCTATCAACGAAAAGGCGCTCTCGCTCGGCATTAAGAAGGATAATATCGGCCTCATTTATGATCCCAAACGCCCAACCACTATAAAAACCCGCTATCTTGCCGGCCATCAGCAACTTCTTCGTACCGATTTTGAAGACAAAACAGTCGTTGGCGATAAAGTTTTTATTGAGCTTACAAAATCTTTGCCGCGCTACATCAAGAACGCGAACGCCGTTATTGTTTCCGACTACGGCAAAGGATTGCTCCGCGAAGATGTTCTTGCGCAGATCATCAAAATCGCTGCTGAAAATAAAGTACCTGTTATCGTAGATCCAAAAGGAAACGATTTTTCCAAATACAAAGGTGCCTTTGCGGTGACCCCGAACAAAAAGGAATTGGCCGAGGCCACAGGCGGAATGCCAACAACGTCCAACGATGATATCGAGAAGGCGGCCGGAAAAATTATAGACGAATGCGGGATCAATGCCGTCATCGCCACTCGCGGCAAAGACGGAATCAGCATCATTCAAAAAAACAAAGATCCGGTTCATATTCCAACCAAAAATGTCGAAGTTTATGATGTATCCGGCGCGGGCGACACGGTGATCGCCACAATTTCCGCCTCACTCGCGGTAGGCGCAGATCTCGAACAAGCCGCAATTCTAGCCAACGCAGCAGGCGGTGTTGTCGTCTCCAAAGTCGGGACGGCCCCCATCCGCCACGACGAACTTGTTGAAGCACTGACAGGGAATACCCCGCATGTCATCCAGCACAAAGCCGAAGCTTTGGAAACCGTAAAACGCTGGCGAGCCAAGGGCCGCAAAATAGGTTTCACAAATGGTTGCTTCGATATTCTGCATCAAGGCCACGTGACTTACCTGCAGGAGGCCCGGCAAAATTGCGATCACTTGATTGTTGCTTTGAATAAAGATTCATCTGTACGCATTCTTAAAGGTGAAAACCGCCCTGTCCATGAGGAGAATGCTCGCGCGATCGTTCTGGGCGCACTGGAATGCGTTGATATGGTTGTCCTCTTTGGAGCCGACAAACCGGGCGATGACAACACGGCATCCAAACTTATCGAATACCTGAAGCCTGACATTTATTTCAAAGGTGGCGATTACAAGGTTGATGACATTCCTGAAACCCCCACCGTTCGCGCTTATGGCGGAGAAGTTCGAGTGCTCAGCGAAATCAAAGGCAGCTCCACAACAAAATCAATTGCCAAAATGCAGGGTAAAGCGGCTTAAAAACTCTATACCTGACAGCCGCAACTTGCTAAAATGATCCCCGCGATGACTTTTGATCGCCTGTCTGCCCACTTTAAAGAACGGATAAAGATCATGCGTTTCCTTTCTCTTTGCTTACTGATTTTGATTTTAAGCGGTTGTCGGTCTGTGATGGATCCGACTTTCCTGCCGACGAGCTATGCTCACCACAACAAGACTTACAAAGCTCCTCCTGGCCCAGACGCCAGCAGCATCGGCTATAAATATAGTGAGCTTAAGAACGACAAAGTTGTCGGTGAGTTTTTGAAAGCAACCAACGATCTGGTCACGCAGCTTGAGCAGCAAACCGGCCTTCAGCCCACGACAATATACGTTCACAACAGATTAGAGCCGAGCGCATTTAACTACGCCTACGATTACGCATTGCGTGAAACATTGCGCGCCAAGGGTCATACACTGGCGAACGCCTCAGATGTTTTCAACGCCCGGATGACGTTCGAGGCCGTTCCAGCATCATACAAAGCGCCGCAGATGTATTTTGATTTCGCCAACAAAAAGAAAACAGCGGAGGACTTCGATCTAGCGCTTAATCTGTATGGCGCTGATACGGTTCCGATCACCACGCACAAAGTCTACACATTGCCGAGCTTTGGCTATACTGCCAGCTCAGAGCTGGATGACGTAGAAAAAGAGCCGCCAGTCCTTGATATTAAAGAAGAGCGCACTCGTGACTTTAAAATTCAAGGAGAAAACGACTGAGACGGTTTTTAGGTACAAGTGCAGCAATATGCTCGCTTCTTATAATATCCGCTTGCGCCGGCACGCATTATGGCGCGACAGCTCTTGGGTTGCATGAACTGAATATCTTCCAAAATCCAGATGTTAATCTCATGGCCAAAAACTATGCCGCCGCAGATTATATCATCCAGCAAGCAGCAACTTTTATCCGCGATGACGATGTGATTAAAATCATGCCGCTCGTAAATTACGAAGACCCCAAAACGCCTGCAGCAATAGGGGCGCTCATTCCCGAGCAAATAGGCGCAAGGCTAACGCAGTTGGGCTATAGCGTTGATCTCGAAAATGTGAGTGTGGAAAAAAATACTCTTCACATGAACAAGATGGTGTCGGCCACAACCAAAAAAGGCAACCCACGCTTTGTCCTGGATGGTCACTATCTTGAAGACCGGCCAAACCTGAATGTCAGCTTACGCATCACAAAGATAGAAACAGGCCGCGTTGTTGGAGCGTTTGATTACACTATGCCAACGAACCGGGAAATTCGTGAACTCAGCGATCCCAAGCCGCAGATCATATTAATGCCAAAGAACGAATCCAATCCCGTTCCTATCGCAAACTAATCACCGTGCCATAATAACGTGATAGTAATGCCGTGTGTTTCCGGTTGAACAAACAACGCAGGCTTCCGGCGCCGGGCGTGCAGACGTCGTGTTGGGGTCTTGTTCAAATGTTGTTTCGTCCAAACTGTTCGGCGTCGCGGAGAACTGTGTAGAGCCGTTAAAGATGCCCGTTGTATCTGTCCAAAGACAATCAACCGTATCTGTTGGTGTTCCGGTTTGTCCGTTCATTCTATTAATTTTATCACAAAATTGCTGCGTGACTTTTGGCAAAACCATAATAAGATCGGCACGGCTCGACCCAACACCCGGAAGGGCGCTGGTCCCGTAAAATTGCCAATCGCTTCCATCGTTAATATCTTCCGGGGGCGTGCGGTAGTCCGCCCCGCCGCCATCACGATGAAAAACCTGATCGCTTTTGTCGGTATCCGCAGACAAATCACCGTAAGCACTGGGCGCATTCGGATGTGCAAAACGAATATCAGACTCACTATGCCCATTCTGAATAATGTAATTAATAGCCCGCTCAAGCTCGGCTCCGTAACGCTGAACTTCCGATGCAGAAATCACAAGTGTTTCATTATCGATATCGCTGTCACCGCCATCACCTGAATTCATAATAACAGCGCTCAAAATGCCGATCAGCGCCACCGCCAGCAAAATAATAAAAAGCATATTACCGCTTTCATGGGATGGAGAAGATGTCATGTCAGATTTCTCTAGAAATTTTGAGGGGCAACAATAAGGCAATCAGGAATAAACATACAGGCTTTGGCTGCTTCTTCGCGGGTATAACCAGCAAGCCGTGCACGGAAAACCCAACCTTGCGTCGTTTGCAACGGCGCGATAATCGGGCGTGCCGAAGCATATTTTTGAGGCAATTTCGCCATGCTGCGTGTCAGGATCTCATCAGTCGCCGCCCGGCTGGTAAAGGCGCCCACCTGAATGGCCCAAGTCTTTGTCGCAGTCGGGGCAGGCGGAGCATAAGCAACTTTTTGCGTTACAGCTGACGATGAAGAAGTATGACTTTGCTTATCTTCTTCTTTGAGGGCATTAATCGCAATCAATCCAGTCTCTATGCGCTTGGAAACCTCAGGGTCGGAGTCGCCTTCACCGATCAAACGGCTAAACATTCCTTGTTTGGAAAGAGGGTCAAGGCGTACCCATTTATAAGAAGCATCCTCAGAAGAAACAACGGTACTTTTGGGAGCGCCTGCCGGAAGAGGGACAAGGCCGTTTGCTGGCGCAATTTTACTGAGAGCGGCTAGCGCATTGGCAATCTGAGGCTTACGGCTAGGAACAGGGGGGGCTGACAATGGTTCAGGCTCATAAGCAAGCTCAATCGGCGATTCGTCTTTCTTGGCCTCCTGCTTAAATGTTCCTTTAGGGCTATCCCCATCGGCCAGCAATATCATGCGCTTCTTAGCAAAAGCCTGATCTAGCAACTTGGCCATGTGTTCATTGCGGCTGGCAGTGCTACGTCCACCAAAAACCACGCCTATAAGGCGTTGGTTATCGCGTACCGCTGAGGCCACAAGATTAAATCCTGATGCCGCGACATAGCCTGTTTTCATGCCGTCCATACCCTTGTAGGTGCTCATCAGACGGTTGTGGTTGTGATAGTTTTTACCGCGGTAGGAAAAATTCTCTGTCGAAAAATAACGGTAATAAGAGGGATATACCTGGATAATATGCCGCGCCAGTTTCGACATATCACGAGCCGAACTGATTTGCTTGGGATCGTGCAATCCTGAAGCATTGACGAAAATACTCTTGTTCATGCCAATTTCACGCGCTTTGCGGTTCATCATCTTGGAAAAATTATACTCACTGCCCCCCACCTGCTCAGCGACGGCCACCGCAATATCATTCGCTGATTTGGTCACAAGCGCCAGAATGGCATCCTTAACGCGAATACTGGATCCTGCGGGCAAATCAAGCTTGCTTGGAACCTGCGCTGCGGCATGTTTGGAAATGGGAATGCGATCATTCAATGAAATCTGTTTGTTTTCAATGGCTTCAAACAAAAGAAGCAAAGTCATCATCTTGGTTAAAGAGGCGGGATGCAGTGGCTTGTCACTATAGCGCTCATGCAGAATTTCGCCAGTATCGGCATCCATGACCAACGACGCATAGCGCGGGTTATCTTTGGTCTGTTTAGCCTGTGCAGGGGATTCAACAACCACAAGACCGGCGCACACAAGCGCAACCAAAATCATGAAATATCTTGAAAAAACGGTCTGATTGCTCTTTTTCTTTAACTGTATCTGCACGCGCACCACAAAAACGTTTATTTTTGAAATAAAGGAAACAGCTGCAATGGAACCAAATGATCCAAAACACTATTACCATTATAAAAGATTAGCGACCTCTTTGTCCACGTTCGTCCAGAAAAATGAAAAAATAACAAACAGATAGTTGAGCGTAACTGAAGAAGCTACAAACCGTACAAAAAACTATTTTTGTGCACTGCACAAAAAACCTTGACGGTGGCGGATAAAAATGTTTTAATCGCCATTGTGCAGTGCGGAAAAATATTGTAGTGTACGGACACGATATCAAAGACCATGCGGAAGCAAATATTGTAAGGCATGGATTTTATGAACCAGTACGACTCTAATTTTAACCGTGTGAACTAAGGACAAAATTATGGCTCAGAAAAAAACGACCAAAAAGAAAGCAACGACCTCAGCCGCTAGAAAAAAGTCAGCGTCTGCGAGCTCAAAAAAACCAGCAGCTGCTTATAGAGCAACTGCAGCAAAGAGTATCACTGCGCCTAAGATTGACATGCGCAGTTTTGCACCAAGTTTGAATAAGATGATCGACTTTAATCAACCCATGGAGGACATGATGACCAAGAGTAAAACTCAATACGACCAACTAACAAAAGATGCAGCAAACATGAGCCGTGAGAGCATGGAAGCTCTGTCAAAATGCGGCAGCATCTTCACCAAAGGCATGGAAGAAATCGTCCGCGCAAGCATGAGCATGGCGCAGGAAATTTCTGAGAAGCAAGCTCAGTTCTTCCAACAAGCCATGGGCACAAAGTCGATCAACGAGTTCGCTGAATTGCAAAACAAAGCCGCTCAAAAAAGCTATGATGAGCTTGTAGCTGGTGCGACCAAGATCTCCGAGATGAGCGTTAAAACGCTGACCGAAGCATCGCAGCCAATTCAAGAGCAAATGAACAAGGCCATTCAAAAAGCCTCACAAGCAATGGCAGCTTAATTAAGCGATTATAATTGAAAGAAAAAACCCCCCGCTCAAGTGTTTGGGCGGGGGTTTTTCATGCCTTAAACAGGCTCCAAATAATGGTTTTAAGACAAGGTTTTCTGTTATAATTGAAAAAGGGTACAAACAAGGTATATTAGAAATATGCTCAAGACAGTTTTAATAGAAATGAGTGACAACCAAAACAATCAGAATGATTCTGACCATGGCGGTGCGCAGGACGATAAAGGCACGGGCACCCTCCTAAAAACACGCCCAAAAACCAAAAAACCCTCAATGTACAAGGTTCTTATTTTGAATGACGACTACACGCCCATGGAGTTCGTCGTCCATATCCTCGAGCGCTTCTTTAGCAAAAACCGCCAGGAAGCCACCGACATCATGCTGCATGTCCATCGCCGCGGCGTAGGACTCTGCGGAGTTTTCACCTACGAAATCGCCGAAACCAAAGTTGCCCAGGTCATGGATTTCGCAAGGGCCAACGAACAACCGCTGCAATGCACGATGGAGAAGGAATAAATGCTCTCACGCAACCTCGAACAAACCTTGCATAAGGCGCTTGCCAGTGCCAACGATCGCAGCCATGAGTATGCGACATTAGAACATCTTCTTTTTGCATTAACCGAAGATCAGGACGCCATGGCTGTTCTGCGCTCTTGCGGCATCGATGTCAAAGACCTCAAGGATCAGATCGCCCAGTATCTCGAAACCGAGCTTGGCTACCTCATCAACAAGGACATGGACGAGGCCAAACCAACCACAGCGTTTCAGCGCGTATTACAACGCGCCGCCATCCATGTGCAATCCTCCGGCCGCGAGGAAGTGACGGGCGCCAATGTTCTGGTTGCGCTCTTTTCCGAGCGTGAAAGCCATGCCGTGTTCTTCCTCCAGGAACGCGACATGACGCGTTTTGATGCCGTCAATTATATCAGCCACGGCATTGCCAAAGTCCCCAATCAAAATGAGGCCAAAACGCCCAAAGGCACAGATCCGCATGCCGACGGCGAGGTAAAAACCGGTGCTGAAGCCCTTGATGCGTATTGCGTTAATCTCAATGAAAAAGCCAAATCCGGCAAGATTGACGTGCTTATTGGCCGCGACAAAGAAGTCGCCCGCACAATCCAAATCCTATGTCGCCGCAGCAAAAACAACCCGCTTTATGTCGGCGACCCAGGCGTCGGCAAAACCGCTATTGCCGAAGGCCTCGCCAAGAAAATCATTGATGGTGACGTTCCGGAAGTTCTATCAGAAAGCGTTATCTATTCTCTCGATATGGGCGCGCTTTTGGCTGGGACAAGATACCGCGGCGATTTTGAAGAACGCCTCAAGGCTGTGATCCAGCAAATTGAAGACATTGATGGCGCGATTTTGTTCATCGACGAAATCCACACCATCATTGGTGCGGGCGCGACGAGCGGTGGTGCTATGGATGCCTCAAACCTTTTGAAGCCAGCGCTTTCCAGCGGAGCGATCAAATGCATCGGCTCCACGACTTATAAAGAATACCGCAACCATTTCGAAAAAGATCGCGCCCTTGTTCGTCGCTTTCAGAAGATCGACGTTTATGAACCGTCGGTCGAAGAAGCCAAACAAATTCTCATGGGCCTTAAAACCTATTTCGAAGATCACCACAAACTCAAATATACGGATGATGCGATCAACGCGGCAGTCGATCTCTCCGCCAAATATATTGGCGATCGCAAATTGCCAGACAAAGCGATCGACATTATCGACGAAGTTGGCGCTGCCCAGATGTTGGTCAAGCCCGATCAACGTAAAAAAGAAATCAACCGCAAAGACATTGAAGAAGTCGTTGCCGCCATGGCACGTATTCCAGCAGCAACCATGACCAAAGACGACAAGGAAGCTCTGCAAACGCTCGAGCGCGATCTTAAAACCATGGTCTATGATCAGGACAAGGCCATCGATATTCTTGTCGATTCTATCAAGATGGCACGCGCCGGATTGCGTGACGCTGATAAACCGATTGGATGTTATTTGTTCTCCGGCCCAACGGGTGTTGGTAAGACCGAAGTTGCCAAGCAGCTATCCAAAACGATGGGCATCGAGTTGATCCGTTTTGATATGTCTGAATACATGGAGCGTCACTCTGTTTCCCGCCTGATCGGTTCACCGCCCGGCTACGTAGGCTTCGAACAAGGTGGCCTCATGACCGATAAAATTGATCAGCACCCTCATTGCGTTTTATTGATGGACGAGATCGAGAAAGCACACCCTGATTTGTTCAATATTTTGCTGCAGGTCATGGACTACGGCAAGCTGACCGATAACAACGGCAAGGAAATCGATTTCCGCAACGTGATTTTGATCATGACAACCAACGCCGGGGCCGCCGAGATGGCCAAAACTCCGCTTGGGTTTAACCGCGAACTTGGCGATGATGTGGAATCCTACGCGGATAACGATGCAATCACCAAAATGTTTGCTCCCGAATTCCGCAACCGTCTTGATGCGATTGTCCCATTTGGCAACTTGAAGCCCGATACGGTCGAAAAGGTCGTTGATAAATTCATCATACAACTCGAAGCACAGCTCGCGGATAAAAACATTACGATCGTCTTGTCAGATGAAGCCCGGGCCTATCTCGCGAAAAAAGGCTATGATCCAGCCATGGGCGCACGGCCGCTTGCACGCATCATCCAGGAAAAAGTCAAACGTCCGCTGGCCGAGGAAATTCTGTTTGGCAAGCTCTCAGAAGGCGGCACAGTGACTGTAGACTACGTGGATGGTTCGATCGTTTTCGATTACGGTGACGATAACTCATCTCGTCCCGAACAAGACTACGAGAAATCCGAAGAAATCGCCGATTAATTCACCGGGCAATCAGTACAGAGTAAAAATGCAGAGCAGTTCCCGGATTTTGCTGGAAGCATCCGGCACGTTGGCCATCAAGAGCAGCATCCGAGATATGAACGCCATTCGCATACGTACCGGCGAATTTTGTCGTCTTGACCGAAGCATTATCTTCTTGTGGCGCCGCATATCCGCCCGCCTCATTAATCCCAAGTTTGCGATTAATTTCTTTGCAAACCTTTGAGTTTACGTTGCTGAGAATCATAAGCAAATCCGCTTCCCCCGAGGCATCAACGGGAACATCCGTAACAGGCACAGCCCCACTAAATAAATACGTTCCCGAACTTACTATATTGTCAGAAGGGGTACTCCAGCTGAGCCCCGCACCGGCAGAATCAAAAACCTTGCACGTATCGGGCGCACTGGCGTTGGTATAACCCGCTGTCACAACAATATTCTGAAAGCTGATGTCGCTGTCCTCGCAACCATTTTCGATTTTTAACCCCTGCACAGCACTTCGCACGGTCTGCGCATAGTCCAAAACCTCGTTCGCATAAATTTTGGCTTTTTCCTCTGAAATATCTGTCGCACCACCGCTACGCATCATGTTCGCAACCGCATAGCTCAACGCCCCGAAAAGGGCGCAAGCAATCAAAATGTAGAACAAAGCACTTCCTGCTTGTGTGGATTTTCCATTCTTCATACAATGAAGTGTAGCAAGGATTTGACATGACCCCAAACGACAAATTTTTCAATATCCTCATCGCCGAAGACAACGATGTCTCGCGTGAGCTTATGGCAAGCATCTTGAAAGGCAAAGGTTATACGGTTTTTGGCGCAACGGACGGCGGCGCCGCCATCGAGGTTATCCAGAACAACAAAATCGATATGGCTTATGTCGATATCAACATGGACCCGCAAGGCGGGTTTGAATTCATAAAACATTTGGTGGTCAAGGGCATAAAACTGCCAGTGGTGATCGTAACCTCCGACACATCAGGGGATATCCTGATGCAGGCAAATGCGCTGGGCGTTCCGCAAGTTATGCATAAACCAATTAATCCCGACCGTCTGATCCAAGTGACCGAACGTGTATTAAGCAGGGCTGGCCATAATGTGAATGCGCTCGGTGTGACAGAGCATAAAATCAAATTTAGTCCTGAAGAACTAATGCAGCGTGCCATCAATATTGCACAAAACAATGTGGAATCCCGCAAAGGCGGCCCGTTTGGGGCTGTTGTCTCAGATAATGACGGAAAAGTTTTGGGCGAGGGTGCAAACGGCGTGACGTCCCGCATCGATCCCACGGCCCACGCCGAGGTTATGGCCATCCGCCAGGCTGCTGAAAAACTCAGCCGCTCCGATTTGTCTGATTGCGTGCTTTATTGCTCAAGCGCACCAACGGCCATGGGCAAGGCGCTCATCGCCAGCGTTGGCATCACACGGGTCTATTTCGCTCTCGGTCATGACGAGGTCAGCGCCCTGCGTGAGCGCGGCTCTTTGGAAGCTGAATATATTCAAATCGGACAAGAACAAGCCATGCAAGTCTTCAAGGCTTGGCAAGAATTAGACGACAAAGCCAAATTGAGGGATTAAGCCTCTATCTCAAACACCGCGTCGATCTCAACTGCACAACCCAATGGCAAATTCGGTGCTCCTACTGCAAATCTTGCATGACGTCCGGCCTCACCCATGACCGAGACAATCAGATCGGACGCCCCGTTAATCACTTTCGGATGATCGATGAAATCGGGCGTCGAAGATACAAATCCGCCCAATTTGACGCAGCGTTTGACTTTCGACCAATCACCATTCACCGCCGCATTGACCTGCGTCAGAATATTGAGGGCGCAGGCCTTCGCTGCCTCGACGCCTTGCTCAATGGAAAAGTTTTCTCCCAATTTCCCCTGATGCATGGGCTGGCCATTCAAAAACGGGATTTGCCCCGCAACAAATATCAAATCTCCGCTAATGACATAAGGAACATAGTTCGCAGCAGGCGGCGCAGCCTTTGGCATATCATAACCAAGATCCTTCAGTTTTTTGTCTAGATTCATCAGTGCTCCTCTGCCATAATTCACGAAAACAACAAAGGCATACCTATCATGGGTTTTTGGAATTTTCTAGGGGCTTTATCTCCCGCTCACATTTCGATGTTTACCCTGTTCTCTGGCGGGGAAATGGTTGGAACCGATCAATTCGCCAACAAATATTACCGCGCCTCACCGCGCAAAGGATATAAACTCGATCGCCGCTGGGTGATATACAAAGAAAAACCGGAAGCCAGCGCCGTTCCACCAGAATGGCATGGTTGGCTGCACCATCAAACGGATACAGTGCCTGGGCAAAGTGATCAATCATTTCGCCGCTCTTGGCAAAAACCGCCGGAGCCAAACCGTACCGGTACAAACAAGGCCTATCGCCCGCCCGGCCATCTTCTCGAAGGGGGGCAGCGCGCCAAAGCAACCGGAGATTACGAGCCGTGGACACCGCCGCAATAAATGGCTCAGTGCATTGCATAGGCCAATATTTTACGCTAAGAAAAGGACAAAGGATTTAAAGATATGAAACGCAGCATCATCGAAACAGTATTAGGCGCAGTTGTTCTTTTTACCGCCGCCTCTTTCCTTGTCTCAAGCTATTCCAAAGCCAATGTCGGGGCGCCCAACGGCTACAATATTGTGGCAAATTTTTCAGGAATTGGTGGATTAAAGGCTGGCGACGATGTCCAGATCAGTGGCGTGAAAGTCGGCACAGTCAAATCTGTTGAACTCAATCAGGACAATTACCTCGCCCGCGTCACAGTCACCGTTGATAACAAGATAAAACTTCCAATCGACACCGCAGCATTGATCAGCAGCGAAAGCTTGCTCGGCGGCCGCTATTTATCTTTAGAGCCAGGCGCTGATGAGGAAATGCTTGAGGCAGATGGTCAGATTCAATTCACGCAGGCCCCGCAAAACCTCGAGCAACTTTTGGGGCAATTCATCTTCTCGATGCAGACGGATGATGACAAAAATAAATAGAAAATTTTTTCTTTTTCTCGCATTAGCGGCGCTCTCTATATCAGCTGTTCACGCGCAGGAACAAATACCGTTTGAGACCGTCGCCCCCGAAGATTCTCTTCCTGCAGACTCACCTTTTGAAGTGATTGAGAAGCCGGTGGAAGATACGCCTGCCACGCCCTCAGAAGGAGATGACATTCTCATTCAAACAACGCCGTCCGATCAACAACCTGCCGTGGCCGAACCGGTTCCTGAAGAAACTGCACCATCCGATACACCAGAAACACCTGTTGCTCCGGAAGAGCCTGAAGTGGTTTTTCCCGAGGGCGGGTTAGAGGACATGCCTTACGTTCAGCTGCGCTCGCTCGACAAAACGACGGCCCGCACAGTGACCTTTGAGGCGCAAGTGGGATCGACTGTTACCTTCGGAAATATCTTTATTAAAGCACATGCTTGTCGCAAGGCTCCTCCTTACGAAGAGCCTGAATCTGCGGCTTTCCTTCAGATATGGGAAGACAAAGAAGGAGAATCTTCATGGGTTTTTAGTGGCTGGATGTACGCATCATCTCCCGCACTCTCCCATATGGATCACCCGGTTTATGATGTTTGGGTTTTGGATTGTCTGGTTGAAAAAACGCCTGAATCTAAGGCCGAAGGCGAAGAACCACGAGACGGCGAAGGGGAAATTGAACCTGAAAAGGCACCCGTGGCACCTCAGGAATCCGAAAACCTTGAACAGCCAGAAGATCTGGGTGATTAAAGGCCGCGTTTCTTACGAAAATCCAGATACGCATTCAATATTTCATCACAGCTTAAATCCGAAGCAAAAAAATCCGCTGAAGTCTGAAGCGCGAGATCAAGATCTTTTTTGTATTCACGGTGAGGCAATTCATAAGCGTCAAACTGTTCAAGGTGATTGTTGATGAACTGCGTATCCAGCAAAACAAATCCACCCTGCCACAGCCGCGCGCACAAATGTACAAGTGCAATCTTGCTGGCATCACGCGCACGCGAAAACATACTTTCACCAAAAAACGCACCGCCCATCGCCAGCCCATAAATGCCTCCCACCAGCTGATCATCCTGCCAGCATTCAACACTGTGCGCATGGCCGCGCTGATGAAGCTGGCAAAACACTTTTTCGATACCAGAATTTATCCATGTCTCAGGCCGCTGGGGCGCGGCCTCGGCACATAAACCAATCACGGTATCAAACGCCGTATCAACGCGTATCTCGTAAGGCGCACGGCGCAGGGTGTGAAGCAGGCGACGAGGAATATGCAGATCCGGTATGGAAAGTTGTCCGCGCATGTCAGGACATATCCAATTCACATAGGGACTATGAGCACTATACGCCATGGGAAACAATCCATGCCGATACGCCTCCATAACCAGCTCTGGTGTCAAGACAAGCTGCATAGTTCTAATATAGAGGAAAAGAGGAAATTATTCTAATAGAGCTGGGGTGGAACAAAATCCACCACGGTTTCCGCGCTGGAGCGCTCTTCCGGACTTAATGCTGTACGCGCAAGTTCTAAATCAGTTTTGATTAAAGCAGCAAGTTCATTGATGCGGCCGTTTGCTTTATAACGTGAACACACAAATGTTCTTTTATCAGAATTATCCGCTTTACCAAATTCTTCACGAATCCAGGCCGTATTATAAACGGAATTAAGTGAATCTAGATTTTCAATAAACAAAAGAGTTTTGCGCTTTACCTCACTAAATAACGCCCTATCCAAATCCTCACCGGGATATGCTTCATCCAATAGAGCATAATCATCGACCGACGGCGCAGAGCCCTCAGCGTTATAAGCATTCACAAGTGTGAAATCATCATTCTCAGCCATCGCAATAACTTACATTATGTTAAATTAATTGTCAAGCTTTTTGGTCTTTAAGCTGCTTTTCCAACCAATGTATGGTGTAATTGCCCGAAACGAAGTCTTCTTGCTGCAAGATCCAATCATGCAAGGGCAGGGTCGTTTTCACACCATCAATAACGGTTTCACGAATAGCACGGCGAAGTCTGCGGATACATTCTTCGCGGGTCCGTCCATGCACAATAAGCTTCCCAATCATGGAATCATAATAAGGCGGTATGGTATATCCACCGTAGATCGCAGAATCAAACCGCACACCCAATCCGCCTGGCGCATGAAAACGCGTAATCATTCCTGGCGACGGCGTAAAAGTTTTTGGGTCCTCCGCATTAATCCGGACCTCAATAGAGTGTCCACGAAAACGAATACGATCTTTTTGAATACTGAGAGGTTCTCCGGCAGCCACACGAATTTGCTCAGCAATCAAATCAATTCCGGTAATCATCTCGGTCACAGGGTGTTCAACTTGAATCCGCGTGTTCATTTCCATGAAATAGAATTTTCCATCTTCATAAAGGAATTCAATCGTTCCTGCGCCGCGGTATCCCATCTTGCGGATGGTATCCGCCGCAAGCGAGCCGATTTGCTCACGTAAATCATCAGTCAGTACAGGAGAAGGCCCTTCTTCAATCAGCTTTTGGTGACGCCGTTGGATCGAGCAATCACGCTCGCCAAGGTGAATCGCATTGCCATGCTCATCACCAAAAACCTGGATCTCAATATGACGCGGCTTTTCTAAAAACTTTTCAATGTAAACGGTATCATCACCAAAATTGGCTTTGGCTTCCGAGCGTGCCGTCGAATAGGCATTTTTGAATTCGCCTTCTTCACGCACAACTTGCATACCTTTGCCGCCACCGCCTGACGCGGCCTTAATTAAAACCGGGAAACCCATTTTTTTGGAAATTTTTAGACCATCTTCAACCGACGTCACTCCGCCAGGGGAACCAGGAACAACCGGCAATCCAAGCGCTGCAACAGTTTGTTTGGCGACAACCTTATCGCCCATACTCTCGATATGCTCAGGTTTTGGGCCAATAAAAATAAAGCCATGTTCTTCCACCATGCGGGCAAATTGCGCATTCTCAGACAAAAAACCATACCCCGGATGAATCGCATCGACACCAGCCAAAGACGCCGCACTTAAAATGGAAGGAATGTTGAGATAGCTATCACGCGCCGCTGGGGGGCCAATACAAACCGATTCATCCGCCAGCCGCACTGCCATCGCGCTTGCGTCAGCGGTGGAATGCACGACCACGCTTTGAATATCAAGCTCACGGCATGCCCTGACAATTCGAAGAGCAATCTCTCCACGGTTGGCAATAAGAATTTTTTTGATTTTCAACGGGGCGCCCATGAGTTCTATTCAATAACCATCAGCACATCGCCAAACTCAACCGGCTCGCCATTATCAATGGCAATCTGCGTCACAGTTCCGCCTTTTTCCGCTTTGATTGGATTCATGACCTTCATGGCCTCAATAATCAAAAGCGTGTCGCCGGCTTTGACCTTGTCACCCTTTTTAACAAAAGAAGCTGCTCCAGGCTCAGGAGCCAAATAAGCTGTACCCACCATCGGCGAGGTCACTGCTCCCGGATGTGTATGCGCAATAGTATCAGGGGCCGAAACATTCGCCTGTTGTGGCAAGGTTGGATCCGAAGGCATGGCATAAGAGGGATGCATACCCGGGCTACCCATCATAACGCCGCCACCTTTGGAAACGCGAATGACCTGGTCACCTTCGCCAACTTCGATCTCATTCAAACCGGTCTCTTCCAGCAGCTCCGCCAGCTCTTTAATTGCTTTTGCATCTATTTTCATATTATTTAACCCTTGCCTGCTAAAAAAACCTGATTAACCCACTCTAGTGTAAAAGTCAAAGCAACTCGCGTAAACTGTCCAGAGCCATAATATACCCGTTTGTCCCATGTCCCACAAAATGGGCTTGTGCCACAGGCTCAATGTAAGAAATATGGCGGAAACTCTCGCGTTTCTTGGGGTCAGAGATATGAACTTCAATCACAGGCATATCCAGAATACGCAGCGCATCATGAATGGCAATTGAGGTGTGAGTATATGCTCCGCCGTTGATAATAACACCATCAAAAACCCCGCGCGCTTGTTGGATCCAGTCTACGAGCACGCCTTCATGATTAGACTGTCTGAAATCTATATCAAAACCGAGTGTCGATGCTTTCTCCCGGCACAGCTCTTCAATATCTTCCAGTGTCTGGTCACCATAAATCTCAGGCTCTCTCAAGCCGAGCATATTCAAATTAGGGCCATTAAGAATAAGAATTTTTTTCATTTAATGCTGATGCCCGTGATCATGGTGATTGTTTTCCGGTACAGACCCGGCGGCACGCACTTCGACGGGAACGCTCACCGTGCCCGCATGTTCGAATTGCAAATCAACGGTGAACATCTCGCCTTCTTGAAGCGGGGCTTTCAATCCGATCAGCATAATATGGTCACCGGCAGGCTGCAGCGAAACCGAAGAATTCGCGGGAATATCCATCGATTCAACTTTACGCATTTTCATGACATCGTTTTCATGCGCCATCGTGTGCAACTCAGCGCTCTCTGCGACGTCTGTAGACGCGCTAAGCAATTTGTCGTCCTGCTCGCTGGTATTTGCGATTTCAATAAATACTGCGCCGCTCTTCTGACTATAAGCAGTGGCATAGGAATAAGCACTTTGGATAGATACGTCTTCAACTTGGGCATGGACACATTTGGGTCGAACACAATTTTCTCCATTTTCATCACATGTTTCTACGCCCCCCGGGCATGCGAATGCATAAGAGGGAAATAGTGTAATAAAAAGCAGTAATATTAAAAAAGCTCTCATTGTCTGGCCTCCTCAAACATTTTTAAAAAATCCTCAACCGTCGGCATGCGCCCCTCTGGCACATACAGAATATCATTCCCAATCAAAAAAGTGGGTGTCGCCCGTCCGCCCACAGCATGAAACAAATGAACATTCTCGTTAATCTCTGCAATCACGGCATCATCTTCCATATCAGCTTGCAGCTTTTCTGTATCAAGCCCCAGCGTTCCTGCAATCGCCATCAATCCGCCTTCGTCCATAATACGCGGATCTTGCAGCAGTGATTCATGCGCCAATTTAAAGGCGTCTTGCCGTGCTGCGGCGTAGGCCATTTGTGCATCCGCAAGCCCAGAGGTAGGAAGGACGCGTGGCACATAACGAACATGCCCGTCACGCTGAACCGCTTCCAATACTGTGCCGTGAATATCTCTGCAATGCGGGCATGTATATTTCACAAACTCAACCATGCTGAGATCTGCATCCGCTGGCCCGTATGCATAAGCCGGTGGAACATCATCAAGCGCCCTCAAAATTTTACTTTGTGAATATATTTGCGCACAAAGAAAAATAACGACAACCGCAAAGAGGGTTACCAGTGCTCCAAGAAAGACTCGTTTAATCATAAAGGTTTTTTACAGGATTTAGCTTAGACTGACCACACAAAAAAATTGAGCAGACTATAAAACAGCCCTAATTCTCACGAGCTTTTTTAAGCTCTGCCGCCAAACCATCAGGCCCTAGATAACCACGGAATAGGACTCCATCGACAATAAAGGCCGGTGTGCCCTGAATACCAATCTCGCTGGCTAGCTTCATATTATCTTCAATGGTTTTGGACACATCTGCCGAAGCTGCATCTGTCTTCAATTTTTCAAGATCAAGCCCAAGATTGGTTCCAATTTTTGTCAACTCCTCTTCGGTCTTTTCACCGCGAAAATCCATGAGGGCTGCGTGATACTCAAAATACTTGCCTTGGTTTTTGGCTGCCAATGCATATTGAGCGGCAGACCGTGATGTCGGGCCCAAAATCGGCATGTCCAGGAATACAAATCTTACATCTTTGTCATCTTTAAGGGTTTGTTGAATATCTGGAAGCGCCCGTTTGCAATAACCGCAATTATAATCAAAGAACTCTACGACTGTAATGCTGGCTTCGGGATTACCCGCCGAAGGCAAATCTTTGCTGGTCAGATTCGCCAAATTGTCCTGGATGGATTTTTTCGCCCGATCTTCTTCGGCTTTGGCTTCGTTTTCCTGATGAAGCTGAAGCGCATTCATAACAATTTCGGGTTTATCTTTAAGATGTTGTTCCAAAATGGAAATAATCGCTTCTTTTTGCTCGGGAGTAAAAGAAGCGGGCTCCTCAGCATGCACCGCACTAGCAATCCCTGTGCTTAAAGTCAAAATCGTTAAGGTTTTCAATGAGAAAGAAGAAAATTTGGAAAACATCATATGAGAGCCGCTCCTATTTTATGACCACCGCTTGAAATTCATTCGCTAGCGTAAGGGTATAAGTTACAGCGTCCCATGAAAAGGTTAATTTTTCACCTATTCAGTTATTTTTGCTTTGTATCAACTTGTTCAATATAAGAAACAATATCCTGGGCTTGTATAGCTTCACGGCTCCCGGCAGACGCATTCTCGACGACAAACTCGGCTTGCGCCTTCGCGTAATCATACCGGCCTTGTAACACAGCTTCTTCCGCAAGATTCAACTTGGCATCAATCTCATCCCCTTTGCGCCCATAAGCCGTAGCAAGAAGCCGGTGTATACGCGGGGAACGTTGTTCATCAACAAGCGCTGCCTTCAAAACAGTAATCGCTTCATCAACATTAGAATCATCACCACTCTCAAGAAGGGCATGACCAAGAGAGGTGCGGATCAACCCTGTGTTCTTATCAAGCAAGGACACCGAACGGCGATAAAGAGGAATGGCTGGTTCAAGGCGCCCATAATCCACAAGCATTTGGGCTTTCAATTCCAAGAAATAAGGATTATCGGGCTCATCCGCGAGGAGCTCATCCATGAGCGTCAAGGATTCATCGACTTTATTTGTTTTATAAGCAGCAATGGCGCGGGCATAACGCGCAACAATCGAATGATCACGATCATCATACGTCCAGGGCACAGCGGCAGGATTAATAAAACCCATCAATTTGGCTTTTATACGCGCATGATCGTCTTGCCACTTTTGGGGTGTAGCTTGTCCGTAATAAGGAGAGGACTTCGCACTATTCTCAACAGCATCAATACGGTTGCGCGTCAAAGGGTGCGTCCGCATATATTCGGTTTGCTGGTCAGTCGGCAGTAATTCTTGTGATTCAAGTACGCGGAAAAAACTGACAAGTCCTGCCGGGTTAATCTCGCCTTGCTGCATGTAACGAAGGGCCGCTTGATCTGCGGCGGATTCATTAACGCGGGTGTGACTAAGAAATCTGCGGCCCGCAATATTTTGCGATCCTGAAATAATGGCCGAGGCCGCTTCGCCTTGACCGCTTAAAATTGCGGCGCCAATACCAACCACAGTCCCAACAATGCTCTCGTAAGAGGCTCGCTCAAACGCCCGGCGTGTGGCAATCAAATGCCCGCCTTCAATGTGCCCAAGTTCGTGGGCCATCACGCCAATTAATTCTTCCGGATTTTTTGTTTTCTCGATAAGTCCGGTATAGATAAAGATATTCGCCCCGCCAGCAACGAAGGCGTTGATTTGCGGGCTTTGGATCAAAACAATATCGATACCGTTGGGATCAATATTCGCCGCCTTAAAAAGGGGCCTTGCCCATTCTTTGAGTGTGTTTTCAATCTCCGTATCACGGATAATAATCGGCGCATTACCCTTTTGAGCGGCAACAGGACCAGCGAGAAATCCCGCCGCAGCCCCAACCATCACCAAACCAAGAAGAAAAAGGCGAAAATGCCTCGGAATTTCCATTATGTAAATCAATCCTTGTCTTTCGCGCGCCTTTGCTATAGGGTGCAGCGACTAATCAGTAATATGAGAGAAAAATGTCTCGAAATAAAGCAAAAACAAGGGTTAAAACCGCAAAAGGCCGAAAAATCGGCTCGACCCTTTGGCTGCAAAGACAGCTCAACGACCCTTACATAGCGCGTGCTGAACGCGAGGGCTATCGCTCGCGTGCTGCTTTTAAGATCCTTGAGATTGACGAGAAATATAAACTCTTCAAACCCGGTCAGGTTGTTGTGGATCTTGGGGCAGCTCCGGGCGGCTGGACTCAGGTCGCCGTTGCCAAGGGTTGCCGCGTTGTTGCCCTTGATCTCCTGGACATGGACGAGATTCCGGGGGCTGAGTTTATCAAGATGGATTTTATGGATGATGAAGCGCCCCAACGCCTGAAAGACGCTCTCGGCGGCCCGGCAAGTCTCGTCCTCAGCGACATCGCCCCCAACACCATGGGTCACAAACAAACAGACCATTTGCGCATTATGGCGGCGGTTGAGGCCGCATATTACTTTGCCAAAGAAGTCCTGCGTCCCGGCGGCACTTTTGTCGCCAAAGTGTTTCAAGGCGGCGCCCAAAGCGAGATCTTGATGGAAATGAAAAAAGATTTTGACACCATCCGACACATGAAGCCGCCAGCCAGCCGTAAAGAATCCGCCGAACAATATCTTGTGGCTATGGGTTTCCGCGGATAAGAGCGCGGTCATAAATGTTAGTTGACACTTACGTAAGTTAATGCTAACATATAAAAATGATACAGCAACTTCAAGCAATCAGCGACCCAACCCGTTTTGCCATCCTTCAATTGCTAAAGGATGGTGAACTTCCGGCTGGAGAAATAGCTGAAAACTTCCACAACATAACCCGTCCGGCCATTTCACAGCATATTGGTGTTTTAAAGACGCATGGCTTGTTGCAAGAGCGCCGCGAAGGGACAAAACGCCTCTACAGCATTCAACCCGAGGGTTTCCACGCCATCCAAAAGGTCTTGGAGGAGTTCTGGCAGCCGCGTCTACAAAAACTAAAATCACTTGCAGAACATGAAGAAAGGAACAAACCATGAGCAACATGATCGAATTCAAATGTGGTATTTTCATTGAGGCCAGCCCTGAAACAGTCTTCTCCTATCTAACGGAGCAGGAAAAGGCAGCGCAATGGTTTGGTGAAATCGTTGATATTCAAGGCGTAGCAGGGGGAAAGTTCTTTGTGGCCTCCAAAGATGGCAATGAATGCTCGGGCGACTATCTCGAAGTTACCCCATATGAAAAGGTGGTTTTTACCTGGGGCAACGTCGCAGGTCTAGAACATGGAGAATCCACGGTGGAAATTTTGCTGAAGGCAGAGAATGGAGGCACACAACTTTCTTTGCGCCATTATAATATTCCCACGCAAGAGGCTGCCGATAGCTTTGGACATGGTTGGCCAAATTTTGCTCTTCCTTTACTTAAGCTTGTGTCGGAAGGCGGCATCACTGATCAGCGTTGCTATCGCAGCGGGCACCAATGTGGCAACGAAGCAGCGGCTTAAGAAAAGGATAAAAAACTTTACATTTTTTCAAATTGGGGTATAACTCACCTGCAAATTCATGAGATTTAAGGAATTTGCACAATGGCCAAACTAAAATCCCCCGATAAAATAAAAGAAGCTCTGACGTTCGACGACGTCCTTTTGCTGCCTGGTCATTCCAAAGTCCAGCCTCATGAAGTCAATACGTCAACGCAGCTCACCAGAAAAATCAAGCTGGCTATTCCGATCCTGTCCGCCGCAATGGACACCGTCACGGAAACCGACATGGCGATCGCCCTCGCCCAAAACGGAGGTATGGGTATTCTCCACCGCAATATGGGCCCTGATCAGCAGGCCCACATGGTGCGCATGGTCAAACGCTTTGAATCCGGCATGGTTGTTGATCCGATCACCATTCACCCTGACGCCACCCTCGCAGACGCCTTGGATCTGATGAAACAAAACCGGATCTCCGGCATCCCCGTTGCTGAGAAAAACGGGAAACTTGTCGGCATCCTCACCAACCGCGATGTCCGTTTTGCAGATAACCCGCTCCAGCCCGTGCGTGAATTGATGACCTCACAAAATCTTGTAAAGGTCTACAACACCGTGACCAAAGAAGAGGCCAAAAAACTCCTGCATAAACACCGCATCGAAAAACTTCTCGTTGTGGATGATAGCGAGCGTTGTATCGGTCTCGTCACAGTCAAAGACATCGAAAAATCACAAGCCTATCCCAATGCCACCAAAGATGCGCAAGACCGCCTCCGTGTCGGCGCTGCCGTTGGAACAGGGGATATCAATGGATTGGAACGCGCCCTCATGCTTGCTGATGCAGGGCTGGATCTGGTTGTTGTCGATACCGCCCACGGCCACGCGCAGGGCGTCATCGACACCGTCGCCAAAATCCGCAAACAAACTCGCGATGATTTACAAATCATGGCAGGCAATGTTGCAACGGCGGACGCCGCCAAGATGCTCATTGATGCAGGAGCTGATGCCATCAAGGTTGGAATTGGTCCCGGATCAATTTGCACGACACGCGTCGTCGCCGGTGTCGGAGTCCCGCAGCTAACAGCAATTATGATGGTATCCGAAACGTGCCGTAAACAAAAAGTACCTCTGATCGCAGACGGTGGTATCAAATACTCAGGCGATCTTGCCAAAGC
Organism: uncultured Micavibrio sp.; assembly: GCA_964478225.1. GTDB lineage: Bacteria > Pseudomonadota > Alphaproteobacteria > Micavibrionales > Micavibrionaceae > CAYZHM01. The sequence continues at coordinate 72,850 of CAYZHM010000002.1, read as the reverse complement.
AATTGCCGCAGGCGCAGATGTCGCGATGATGGGCTCGCTATTCGCCGGAACCGACGAAGCACCGGGCGAAGTTATTCTCTATCAAGGTCGCTCATACAAAACCTATCGTGGGATGGGCTCTGTCGGTGCAATGGTCAAAGGTTCAGCCGATCGTTATTTCCAGGCCGGTACAACGCAATCGAACAAGCTTGTCCCCGAGGGGATCGAAGGCCGCGTCCCTTATAAAGGCCCGATCAGCGGAGTGATCCATCAAATGGTGGGGGGATTGCGCGCATCCATGGGCTATACAGGGTGCGCAACAATCAACGACATGAAAGATAAAACGGAATTTGTTCGCATGACTGGAGCAGGCTATCGCGAATCACATGTTCACGACGTCACAATAACGTCCGAAGCGCCGAATTACAGAGCAAGTGACTGATTTTTTAATTAAGCGACCTTTGAACCCGTTTGAGCACGCACACCGGGCTTCAAAAGCTTAACCCCTTGCATGTTCATAACGTCCAGAAGCAACCCAGGCTGCGTTCCTGACTCGCGCTGCCAAGTCTTCTTAAAATTGATCGGTTTTTGTTGTTCTTTATTCATAGTCTAACCCAAAACTATTTATCTTTACGTGATACCTTGATTCAAATATAAGCATTTTGCAGAACATTGCTAGAAAAAAAGATCATGAAACCCGCTTCGCGCATCCAAACGACCATCGAAATTCTTGAAATCCTTGAGAAAAAGCCACTTCCCATGGATCTAATTATTGGGGATTATATGCGCAATCGGCGTTATATAGGCTCCAAAGACCGCCGAGAGGTCGCTGAAAGGCTATACGATATCGCACGGCATCATGCCCGCCTGTCATATATTTTACATAATCTAAAATCAGAAAATACTCCACGCCTTCGTGTATTGGCTTATCTGAAGGCTTTTGAAGGGCTGGAAGAAAAACGCATCGATGATATATGCGATGGCTCTCAATACGCCCCGGCGCCCTTAACCGATGAGGAGAGAGAATTTCTTGCCAAAAACATAAATCTTGCCGATATGCCCGCCCATGTCCGCGTGGAGTGCCCGGATTTATATCGTGAAAAGCTCGAAGCTTACTTCGGAGATAATTTTGAAACCGAAATGGCTGCGATGATCCCATCTGCTTCCCTCGATATGAGGGTGAACACTTTTCTGATTTCCAGAGAAGACGCGCAAGCCTCTTTGAAAAAGGACGGCGTTGAAACCAATCTCACACCATACTCACCTTATGGCCTGCGCGCACAAGACAAAGCTTTTTTGTCGAAAACCAAGGCCTTTCACAAAGGCTGGGTCACCATTCAGGATGAAGGCTCGCAACTCATCGCTCATATTTGTGGCGCTATGCCCGGCATGCAAGTTTTGGATTATTGCGCTGGCGGCGGCGGAAAAACTCTGGCCCTTGCTTCGGCCATGCAAAGAAAAGGCCGCATCGTAGCGATGGATACAGACCCTAAACGGCTGGAAAAAGGCCGCCTGCGTTTCAAAAAATCAGGCCTCGCCGATATTATTGAAGTCCGTCCGCTCAGTGATGATCGTCATCGCAAATGGCTGAAACGCCAGAAGGGTACGTTTGATGTGACTTTGTGTGATGTGCCTTGCACAGGAACTGGAACATGGCGCCGCAATCCTGATATGCGCTGGACGGCATATGGCCCGTCGCTGGAGGAGCTTGTGCAAATCCAATCCGAAATTCTCGACAAGGTCACCCACACATTAAAGCCCGGCGGTAAACTTGTGTATGCAACATGCTCGCTGCTGCCCGATGAGAACGAAAATCAGATCGAAACATTCTTAAAACGCAATGATGAGTTTGAGATCGCGCCACTCGATGAATCCCTTGGCCTCGGCACCCCTTATATGCGTCTCACCCCGCACCGCCACGGAACGGACGGTTTCTTCGCCGCAGTTCTACAAAAGAAATCTTAAGCCGCTTTCTCCGCGCCAAACTTCTCGCGCATATGTTTCGCCGCCGCCACCATGTTTTTAAGCGAAGGCTCAACCTCTTTCCAGCCGCGTGTTTTCAAACCGCAATCGGGATTGACCCAGATCTGGTCTGTACGAAGAACCGTCGCCGCCTTTTCTAACAGGGCAAACATCTCTTCAGTGGTCGGAACGCGCGGCGAGTGAATATCATAAACGCCAGGCCCGATCTCGTTCGGATACTTGAAGGCAACAAACGCATCCAAAAGTTCCATCTGTGAACGCGAGGTCTCAATCGAAATCACATCCGCATCCATCGCCGCGACTGCTTCGATAATGTCATTAAACTCCGAATAACACATATGCGTATGGATCTGCGTTTTGTCCTGCGCCACCGACGCGGTGAGTTTGAAACATTCCACAGCCCAATCAAGATACGCCTTCCAGTCGCTTTTACGCAGGGGCAAACCCTCACGGATCGCGGCTTCATCAATCTGGATCATGCCAATGCCGGCCTTCTCAAGGTCTGCAACTTCATCGCGGATCGCCAGCGCAATTTGCTCTGCCGTTTTCTGACGAGGCTGATCATCCCGCACAAACGACCATTGCAAAATCGTAATCGGCCCAGTGAGCATGCCCTTCATGACTTTATCAGTCAACGACTGCGCATAAGTTGACCATTCCACGGTCATTGGTTTTGGTCTTGCCACGTCGCCGAAAATAATCGGCGGCTTGACGCAACGTGATCCATAAGATTGCACCCAACCATTTTGTGAAAACGTAAATCCGGAAAGCTGCTCACCGAAATATTCAACCATGTCATTACGTTCTGGCTCGCCATGGACAAGAACATCCATGCCGATGTCGTGTTGATAATCCACGACGCGTTTAATCTCATCCTGCATCGCCCTTTTATAAGCCGCGGCATCAATCCGCCCGGCTTTATAATCCGCCCGTGCGGCGCGAATTTCCGCTGTCTGCGGGAAAGAGCCGATCGACGTGGTGGGAAACGCTGGCAATTGCAATGCTGCTTGCTGAATTTGCACACGCTTGGAAAACGGTGAAGCGCGATCACACATCGCTGCTGTGATGCCTTCAACCCGTGCCTTCACCGCATCATTATGAATTCGCGGAGATGTCTTGCGCGACTGCTGCGCCGCATCGCTGGATTTGATCGCATCAGCAATTGCACCGCGTCCTTCATTCACGCCTTTCGCAATCGTCACAATCTCGGAAACTTTTTGTGTAGCGAACGCGAGCCAGTTTTTAATCTCCGCATCCATCTTGGTTTCATTCGCCAGATCAACTGGCGAGTGGAGCAGAGAGCAGCTGCCCGCGACAAACACTTTGTCACTGCCCAGTTGATTCACAGCTTCTTCAACAATACCAAGCGATTTCGAAAGATCGTTCTTCCAGATATTGCGCCCATCAACAATACCAAGCGACAAGACCTTATCGCCAAGACCATGCTCCGTCGCATACAAATCAGACTTCAGATCATTCGACGTTGTATTCGCCTGACCTGCGTTGCGGCATAGATCAATATGAATACCTGCAACAGGAAGTGAATATGCAATTTTCGCATTATCACGCAGCGCATCAAAATACGTCGCCACCATAATTTTCAAATGACTTGCGCTGCAAAGTTCGGAATACGCATATTGAAGCCCTTCCTTCGCACCATCGCACATATCACAAGCCAGCATCGGCTCATCAATCTGCACCCATTCAGCCCCAAGATTTGCAAGCTTTTGCAGGATTTCTTTATAAACCGGCAAGATCGCTTTCATCGCATCTTTGCGCTCAAACGCATCGTATTTCGGCTTAATCAGCGACACAAAAGTTGCCGGTCCGACAATAACAGGGCGCGTTAAAATGCCCATCGCTTTTGCTTCTTCAAACTGATCAAAAATCTTCGTGGAAGACAATGTGGCCTTCATGCCTTCTTCAAACTCAGGAACGATGTAATGATAATTCGTGTCATACCATTTCGTCATCTCCATCGCCGTGACGTCTTGCCGCCCACGCGCCATCGCAAAATAGGTATCAAGATCAACATTTCCGCCTTTGAATTTGTAACGCGCCGGGATCAGGCCCAGAGTACAGATCATGTCGAGAACCTGGTCATACAAAGAAAAATCATTCGAGGGTATGTGGTCGAGGCCGGCCTCTTTCTGCATTGTCCAGTTTTGCGCACGAATGGCCTTCGAGGTTTTGCCCAATTCTTCTGATGAAATTGCACCCTTCCAATAAGCCTCCACAGCCTTTTTTAAGTCACGGTGTGGGCCGATACGTGGGAATCCAAGATTAGTTGCTAAAACCATAGTGAGCCTCCAAATTTTAAGTATCAAGTCTATAGAAGGTAGAGTTCTTTAGGCCAAATGTATAGAGAGGATTTTATCTCAAAAACCAGGCTGCGGAACTTGGTTTGGGAAATCCGGCGCCATTTCATTAAATTTGAACAAATTTCTCTCCCGAAGGAAGGGGTGTAGGTTTTCAGGTTTTGCCCAATCTCGCCCGGCATGCGCCACAAACAATTCAGATAAAGCAATTGTATGGTTAAGCGATTCAAGAGCATCAAAACCAACAGCAAGTCCCACAGCAACAAAAGCATCACTGTGATCGCCAATCCCATTATTATCAACTGTCTTTACTTTTACTACCGGAATTTCGCCAAATTCTCCCCGGTACCAATAATGGACGGGATGGTGAGAATTCGAAACAGCAATCAATTCCGCTTTTCCACCGTTGTCAGTTGAAAACTCCAGCAGTCGGTGAAGAAGCTCTTCTCCGTTCGGCTCTGTCATGCCCGGCATTAACGTTTCTTCCGGTGCGCGGATAATATGAGAATTTTTCAACGTGTCCCAAAGCGCAAGCATATGGGCCTCATCGGAAACATCACAATCGGTGATGACGGTCGCATGATCACTCGCCGCCATAGCGGCCGCATTGGAAAGTTGAGGATCTCGGGTTTGCAACAAAATGTAATCCGCACATCCCGCATGATCTCGAATATTGGAAAGAGTATCTGAATCAAGTCCCATAGCTTTCTTATTATAAGCATTTGCCAGCGGGTCTCTTATAATTCCGCGATCATTCGCAATAACAACAGTGTTGCGCGGCAGAACATATTTTTGATGACGTGCCATATCATGCAACGCATGGCCGTGCAGGCTTACATAAATGTCTTGCACATTGGGATTGTTAACAATCGTCGTCTCGTCGGCTATAAATTGATGCGGACCCACACGCGTATAGACATCCATGAAAACAGGCAAATCAAGAGCGCGTGATAAAAGCTTGACCCCATTAAACATGTTAATGGCGCCTCCGCCCGCTGCTTCATAGCTATTAGGCTCGGCAAGCGGCTTTCTTCCCTCTAACTGCTCATCTTCCTTGAGAATACACACTCTGTCATATGTGGTGGAGCCAAGAACAAGAAAACGTTTAGGTTGGATACGCTCAGTCACGAAAGTTACTCTCTATTGTAAAGCTTATTTATTTAAGGCCTGACACGCTTCGCGCGTAATGTCGGCCCGGTTCAATGTATAAAGGTGGATATGTTGCACACCGTTGGCGGCGAGGTCAAGAACCTGCTCTGTCAAAATTTCTGTCGCGATTTTTTTCATCTCATCAGGCTTCAGTTCAAAACCTTGGAATTCCGCAATCAACCATTCCGGCACGCTCGCACCGCATCTGGCCGCAAACTTCCTTGTCCCCACAAGATCATGAATGGGCAAAACACCGGGCACAATCGGCGTCGTAATGCCGGCTGCACGTGCTTTCTCCACAAAATCATAATAGACATGATTATCAAAGAAAAACTGTGTAATTGCGCGCGTTGCGCCCGCATCACATTTTTTCTTCAGCGCCTCAATATCCGCTTTCATACTCGGCGCATCCGGATGCTTTTCCGGATAGGCCGCCACGGAAATTTCAAAAGGATGGCGTTTTAAAATATGTTCAACAAATTCTGAAGTGAACCTGTGATAGTCATCACCTTTAAAATCATCAAAACTTGCGCCCTTGGGCAAATCACCACGCAAGGCAACAATGTGCTTAATCCCGGAATTCCACAGCGAATCGATATACTCATCCAGGACATCTTTAGTCGTTGAAAGATACGTCAGATGCGATGCCATCGGTATGCCATACGCCTGTAAAGCGCGGTGCAAGGTCTTACGCGTACCGTCTTTGGTTGTGCCGCCCGCCCCATATGTCACAGTCATATAAGAGGGATTGAGCGTCGCCAGCTCCCCCATCGCCTCAAACAGATCCTCCTCCGCTTCCGCGGATTTCGGGGGAAAATATTCAAATGAATATGTTGGCCTACTCATACCCTTAAGCTTAAAAGATTAGACAAAAAAAGAAATAGGAATATTGCTTAAGCCTCATTTTAGAACTCGAATTATTGCGCTGCATCATGTGTTTTGCTTGTACTCGGTGTAACAGTTTGGGATAACGGACTCTTACCATATCGCGCCCCGGGGGAATAGGAAAACGCATCATGAAACAATATATAGAGCTGAGTAAGGCAGAATGGGTAAATGAAGGCGCAACACAGGGAACAGCGACTCTGGTCGCTCGCATTCGTGCCCAAAAAGACGGCCGCACTGTTGATGACGGTGGTCAAGGCGCTGAAACTCCGCTTGATAAAGATGATCCAACTCTCGAGGCCTTACAGGGTGATGGCCTCCCGATTGAAACCGGCGAATATAACACCAGCCCCGGCGGCGATGTCGTTATGATTTCAGACGAAGAACTCAAAGGACATGGCGGGTCAATTATCACCTCACAATCCGAAATAGATTGTGTGCGCAATCAGACGGCCTTTTATGTGCACAATGCCTACCGGGTTCCAGCAACACCCGAAAATACATTCCTTTTGCAAGCGCTTGGCCGCACGGCTGTTGATTTTGCGTATCGTGAAGCTGTACATGTGGCAACCGACAGGGTGCTGGAGGGCCGCACTCCCTTCTACGGCAAGCATCGTCTGGGTATATCTCGTGAACACTGGGGCACTCTAACCGCTCTGGCACAACAATCTCATTTAACCTCTCACTACTACGAAAACCGTAACATAAATCCAGATGATGCAATTATTACGATGTTGGACGAATTGGAAGCCAAAGAACAGCTACACCAAATGCCAGCTATTCTTTTGAATTATCCTCTCAACCCGACCTCACAAACAATTAGCCTGCAACAAATGTCGCGCGTCGTTCATAAAGTGAGCGAAGTCAATAGTCGCCATAATCTCAGCATGCAATTGATCATCGATGTGCCATATGCTTTTGCTTGCGCTGTTCACAATGATATGCGGGGCACATATTTGAACACGGGCTTGCAGCATACTTTGGATGATGTTGATAACGTTCCCTGGACCTTTATCGCCAGCACGTCCAAACTTCTGTCTATGGCCAAAACCGGTCACACAATTATGGTCGTCGATAAAAAACGTGCCAGAGATATTGGCGGAAAATTATGCCGAACTGGAGTAGGCCTCGCGCGCGTAAACCAGCTCAGCAAAAATATTGCAAATCTTCTTGGCGGCGATAAGCAAGATATTCTATGGGATCGCAAAGCTCAAGTACGGGAAAAATACACAACGGATGATCAATACTTGGTTGATGCCTTCGGTGATCGCCTTGTGCCGGGGAGTAACGAAGGGATGCTTCGTCTGTCTGAAATCCCTGTCGCAGAAGTATTCAACCGCAATGTCTATTGTTCAACAGATGGCAAGCATCGTATTTTGCGTGATGGTTTTGATGTGACAACCTATTTGGCCAATGAATTTGGCTCTGCCGTTGTTCCCAATGAAATTAGGGGGGATCAGCTGTGTCTTCGCATTGCCAAGCGTGAAGCACCAGAAGTATTCCGCAGATTGGTGGCCAATCTCAAGGACGGATTGGAAGAAATCCGCAATTCTGACCAGGCGGTCAGCCCTGCACTGGCAGTGTAATTCCAATTGCAACCCATGAACGCGCGCTATAAAACAACGGCATGACTCGCCCTTTCCCCAGCATGCCCGAAAATCTGAGTGTTGCGATATGCGTGCTCTTTGGCTTTATTGGTTTTGCAATTTGGGCGCTGGGTGACGCGATCGTCCGCTCTTTAAATTCTTATCCTACGATTGATATAGCCTTTGTCTCAACGCTGAGCGCTGTAATAATTCTGCTGATTTTCTCAAAACCCCTCGGCGGTTTCAAAAAAACATTCACAATGCCGCGCCTCAAATGGCGTATGGCTCGCGGTGTTTGTCTTGCAATTTCTGGAATGCTGTCCTTTGTCGCATTTTCCAACCTTCCTCTCGCGACGGCTTACGCGATTATATTTATCATTCCGATGGTTTCAAAGGTTCTCTCCGTGATTGTCCTGCACGAACAAATCCGCCTCCGCTCATGGATCATCAGCGCAATAGGTTTTATTGGTGTGCTGATTGTTGTCCGTCCCGGCATGGTTCCCATCAACATCGGCACACTGGCCGCCATGGGTTTGATCATCTTTTTTTCGACAGGCCAGGTTTTGGCGCGCTGGATCGGCAATGGCAACCAAACGCTTCTCTCCATGGCTCTTTTTCAATATTCTTTCATCACACTCGGAACCCTTCCTTTCGCCTTGCCGCACCTGCTTGAAATGGATCTTATGGCCGTGGCCCTCAGCGTAGCCATCGGCTTCACCGCTATCGGGGGGACAGTATTCGCAACCACCGCCTTCGCCAATGCCCCGATGGCGCATATCGCCCCCATTCACTACACTCAGATCATTTGGGGCATCATCTATGGCATTGTTCTATTTGATGAATATCCGGATATCTGGACGATTTGCGGGGCTTCCATCATCATCGCCGCCGGGCTCATGCTGATCTTTTTCTCGAGAAAGGTGCATCCTGGTTATAGACAACCCGTAAGAAACTGATAATAAAGACACATGAGTAAAAACACCCACGACCATATCCTTATTTTAGACTTCGGCTCGCAGGTCACGCAGCTTATCGCGCGCAGGGTGCGGGAATCCGGGGTTTATTGCGAAATCTGGCCTTTCAACCACGCCGACGACGCGCGTATAAAGGCCTTCAACCCCAAAGGGATTATCCTCTCGGGCGGGCCGTGCAGCGTAACGGATAAGGACTCCCCCCGCGCCCCGGAGATTGTTTTTAACCTGAACATCCCCGTCCTCGGCATTTGCTACGGCCAGCAAACCATGGTCACCCAGCTCGGCGGAACCGTCGAAAGCGGCCATCACCGGGAATTCGGCCGCGCCGTCGTCGAGGTCACCGACCACTCCGAACTTCTGAACGGCGTTTGGGACAAAGGCGCAAAAGAACAGGTCTGGATGTCGCACGGCGACCGCGTCACCAAATTACCGGATGGTTTCCGCATCGTCGGCAAATCCGAAAACGCACCCTTCGCCTTCATCGCCAACGAAGACAAACAATTCTACGGCGTGCAATTCCACCCCGAAGTCGTCCACACCCCGCACGGTGCCGAGCTTTACCGCAACTTCACGCACAATGTCTGCGGCTGCAAGGGCGACTGGACGATGAAAGCCTTCAAAGATGAGGCCATCAAAAAAATCCGCGAGCAAGTCGGCACCGGCAAAGTCATCTGCGGTCTGTCCGGCGGCGTAGACTCCTCCGTCACCGCAGTTCTCCTCCACGAAGCCATCGGCGACCAACTCACCTGTATCTACGTCGACACCGGCATGATGCGCGCGGGCGAAAGCGAACAAGTCGTCAAACTCTTCCGTGACCACTACAACATCCCGCTCATCCACGACGAGGCCGAAGATTTATTTCTCGGCAAACTCGACGGCGTCACCGACCCCGAGCAAAAACGCAAAATCATCGGCGGACTTTTTATCGACGTGTTCGACAAACGCGCGAAAGAAGTCGGCAACGCCGAATTCCTCGCGCAAGGGACTCTGTATCCCGATGTGATCGAGTCCGTCTCCTTTACCGGCGGGCCGAGCGTCACGATCAAATCGCACCACAATGTCGGCGGTCTGCCCGAATATATGAAACTCAAACTCGTGGAGCCGCTGCGCGAACTCTTCAAAGACGAAGTCCGCGACCTCGGCCGCGCGCTCGGCATGAACGAGGACTTCATCAAGCGCCACCCGTTCCCCGGCCCCGGCCTCGCCATCCGCATCCCCGGCGAAATCACGAAGGAAAAACTGGATATCCTCCGCAAGGCCGATACGGTGTATTTGGACGAAATCCGCAGCGCCGGATTATACGACGAAATCTGGCAGGCTTTCGCGGTTTTATTGCCCGTCAAAACCGTCGGCGTCATGGGCGACAGCCGCAGTTATGATTACGTCTGCGCTCTGCGCGCCGTGACCTCCACCGACGGGATGACCGCCGATTACTACCCCTTCACCCATGAATTTCTGGGAAGGGTTTCAACCCGCATCATTAACGAAGTCCCCGGCATCAACCGCGTGGTCTACGACATCACCTCCAAGCCTCCCGGCACGATTGAGTGGGAATAGGCTATTAGTTTGTTCCAAAATTTTGGGGGGGGGGTGGGGTGGCCTCCTTTTTTCTTTCCGTCATTGCGAGGAGGGCATAGCCCGACGCGGCAATCCATCCTTCAAGAGCTGGATTGCTTCGCTTCGCTCGCAATGACGAACGTGCGCTTATTAAACTTTATCCGAGAATATTATAGGAAATAATTCCTATTTAATCAAGATAAACCTATGATCGTATTGCAACCTTATTTATAACACGCTATGGTTTAAAGCAAAAATCTTAAAGGAAACTATTAATGCGTAATACTTTGTGTTTGTATTTAGATGATTCTGGAACGCGGCACCCTGATAAAAAGCAGGGGATTACGCCGCAACATGGTCATGATTATTTTGGTATTGGGGGCATTATCATCGATGAGTCTCAAAAGTCGATCTACGAAAATGAGCATGACTCTTTTTGTCAAAAATGGGAAATATCTTTTCCTTTGCATTCCTTTGAAATAAGGCACAAAACAGGAAATTTCACTTTTCTTGCAGGATTAACACAAGAAAGGCAGGATCAATTTTATGAAGAATTATACCAACTTATTTCAAACGCTCCTGTAAGAGGCACAGCTTGCGTGATTGATAGACCAGGATACAAAAGCCGATATGACAACATTTATGCGGAAAACAAATGGAAACTCTGTAAATCTGCGTTTTCGATTGTAGTCGAACGATCTGCAAAAATTGCTTCGAGGGAAGGAAAAAAATTAAGAGTTAATATTGAACATGGCGATAAAAAAACAAACTCGATAGTCAAAGGTTATTACAATTATTTACGAACCAGTGGCATGCCATTCAGTATTGAAAATTCTTCAAAATACAATCCTTTGAGCTCATCTTTTCTTGGCAACGTTCTCTATGATTTTAAAATTAAGCAAAAATCATCCAAGCTAACGCAGTTAGCAGATCTATATTTATGGCCTATATGCATAGGAGGGTATGATAAAAACAACAGAACTTATAAAAGATTTATAGAAGATAAAAAGCTCATAGACTGTTTCTTAAGCAAAGAAGAAGGACAATCTTTGGGAATTAAGTATTATTGCTGGGATTTAGTAGATAAAAAAGATAAAGCCCGGTCTAAACCGGGCTTTAAATCAGCCATCTCACGATGACCTCATAGGCTAAGCCTAATACAAATATATCTATTGGCGATTAATAATCAATGAAAATTACATCTGTAGATTGTATTGACTGTGTATCTTTTAAAAATGTGATTTAAAATCAATGGCTTGAACCGGATAAGTATATTTTTTATAATCAAAACTCCCCCACATCCTCATACGTCACCCTTTCCCCATTCCCCGGATGATGGAGGGTAATACTCTGCGCGTGAAGCATCAGGCGGGATGCAGCCGTGAAGGCGGGCCCGTACGCGTAAAACGGATCGCCCAAAATCGGATGCCCCATCGATAGCATATGCACTCGCAATTGATGCGAGCGTCCGGTGAGGGGTTTTAATTCCACGCGCGTGGTTTTCACGCCATCCGCAGTCACATCACGCGAAAGCACCCGCCACAGCGTCTGCGACGGCTTGCCGTTTTCATGACAGATTTTTTGCATCGGCCGGTGCAGCCAGTCGACACAGATCGGCAGATCGATCTCGCCGCTCTCGCCTTCCACATGCCCCCACACCACGGCGACATAGGTTTTATCAATCAGGCGCCGCTCGAAATGTTTGCCGATTTGCGATTGCGCGCGCTTGTTCATCGCCATCAGCATAATGCCGCTGGTCGCCATGTCGATGCGGTGCGTCAGAAGCGCCCGCGGGAATGCGGCCTTGGCGCGCGTCTCGAGGGAATCTTCGCGCCCCGGATCTTTCCCCGGCACGGCAAGCAGCCCCGGGGGTTTCGACAGCACAAGCAAATCATCATCCAGATGCACAACGGACACATAAGGATGCAGCGGGGGATTATAATCGAAAGTAATCAAACTCACGGGGATTGAAACACGACGGTGACGCCGCGCTTTTTGAAATAGCTTTGCATCATCTTGCGCCCCTGGCGGTTGTTTTGCGCGAGACGGTCCGGGTCAAACACGGCCTGTTTCTCTCCGGCCGCACCAAGAGCGGATTTCAGATTGGCGATATGCAGATCAATGTCCTCATTGTCACGGGCAAGGGACTGATACACGGCTTCTTTTGCGCTATTTACATCCATGACGATATGATTTATCAGAAGGAATTATGACTGACAAGTGGATCAAGAAGAAACTGTTGATGTCCTCGACCCTGCCGATGGGCACGGGCGGGGCGGCGTCTGGCCAGTGGATGATGGGCAGCGGCCATAGTCACGGCCACCATCACCATCATCATGACCACGAACACGCCGCGGACGGCTCATGCTGTGGCCACGATCACCACCATCATGACGATGACGAAGACACGACCAATCCCAAGGGCGGTTGCTGCTGATTAAGCGCCGGCGAGCGGATCAGGCCCAAAGCGGTTTTCGCCTTCCGTACCTCTGCCCGCGCACCAGAAATCCAGATAATGACACCGATCAGCGGGATAAGGTTAATCAACATCCACCAGCCGCTTTTGTCCAGATCATGCATGCGCCGCACGCCGACCGCCAACCCGGGAATAAGCAAGCCAAGGGAAACAAGCATATACAATACGCCGCCAGTAAGGGCGCTGTCCAAAACACTGGCGATAATCCCCGCAAGGAAGTTAAACAAAACAAAAAACCAGTATTGTGAGCGTTGCGCCCGTCCGGAAAAATCAAAATAATGGTTCAGGCAGTGCTTTACAGCAGTAATAAAATCCATAATCAAATCCCCCTTCGAAATATGAAACGACCTGTATCTATTAGGCCATAGGTTTAGACCCAATGCAACAGGATGTGTTTGTATCAAATCCCGCGCATAATTAAGTCCTTTTTAGGCGTTCTCCGGCTACACTAAAAAAATAAGGCCTGCACAAAGCGACAGGCCAAAAATCGCGGTGGCCTTTGGGTAGGGCCATAGCATGAGGACATTGGGCTCTTAAATATAAAAAAAGTTTTAGGGAAGGACCAGACCAATGTCAGAAGAAAAACTGCATGAGCGGCTCACGAGCGCGTTCAATAAAGAGGCGTTCTATACAAATTACAGGCGTACCTTTTCAATCGTTAAAGCCGAGACTTACAGCCAGAAGGAAAAATGTTTCCGTCTGCGCCATGAGGTCTATTGCGAGGAAAACGGTCTTGAGGATCCAGCGCTCCAGCTGAAAGGCCTCGAGAAAGATGTCTACGACAAAAATTCCGTTCATTATTTGCTGATCCATAATGAAAGTGGCAATACCGCCGGCACGGTCAGAATTATTTTGCCAAACGAAGACCACCCGCAAGACAGCTTTCAGATGCAGGAGTATTGCGATCATCCAATCTTGCATGATCCCGAACGTATCCGCAGATTTTGCCAAATATCGCGCATGTGCATGTCACCGCTGTTCCGCCGCCGCGAAGGAGACGGCAAAGTTTTGCCGGCCTACACCGAACAGGAAGACAGGCAAACCGCAGGCCACGAGGGCAATGTTGTCCTGGTCAGACGCCGCATTCCTTATGCGCCGCTCGGTCTATTTCAGGCCGCGTTCGAAACTGCTCTGCAAAACAACATCACCGATTGTCTGATGTTTGTCGAACCTGAGCAACTTCTCGATCTCAATCGTATGGGGATCTCATATTCCACGCTCGGCCCGAAGGTGCCGTATCACGGAAAAACCCAGCCAATCATTTTCAATGTCAAAAACGCACTGGACAATATGTTGCTTGATAATCCGGGATGCTGGGATGTTGTCTCCGATATGGGCCGCGTCCATAAAATGGCGAACAACCTTTATATCAATGATTGGCAAGACCATATCATGGATGATTTGGATTGGGACCATATCTTGGGAAAGATTAATTAAGAAAACTCATACCTATCGTAATGGAGGATACCATAGTGGCCGCCACCTAACCCCAGGGGCGGCCATTCTTCTGCGTGCTTTCTAGCGCGCTCTTCCAGTTTTTTCTCAACACGCGCGATGCGGGCTTGGTCAGCAAGGCGTTGTGCGGGAGTGCGGAATCCTGAAATGTCCTGAGCATATTTTTTCATATAATCCAGTGGGGAAAGACCGGATTTTTTAATCTGATTGGTAGCCACATCTATTGAAAGCTGTGTCGATTGCTCATGGGGCTTATCATTTGCATAGTAGTGACGATGCAGACTATTTGACCAGAAATTACTATTAATGAGTTTCATAACCAAGGGAATCTCCTCTTCAGAAAACCCTGCTTGTGATAAATGGCTGTAGATGTCCTCATCGCACGCAGCAAGGAGTGCATTTGCCACCTCTTGAACATGGTCATAAAGTGCGCGCTGGTCATCGTCGCAATGGAAACCCCAGCCCGGAAGATGTACACTTCGCTTCTCAGCCGTTATATCACTTTCTGGCAGATCAACACGTTTAAAGACAATATTGCCGACAGTGTACTCTATGCCCAAATGAGGGTTTTCCTTCATTATTCTAACAATGTGAGCATAGGAAGCGGCAGTGGGGTCATAGGGTGCTTCGGCTACTTCCCGCTCTCTTTGTTGTTTCTTAGCTGAGAGATAAGTCGTAAAAGCATCATAAACCTTTTGTCTTAACTCTACGGCGTGTTGATTTCGAATAGCGTGGCATTCGCTCAGTAAAGCTTCTAGAGAAGGATTTTCTACGCATTTTTTTTGCAAAAGCGATTGGAATTCTAGAAAGATTTTATGGAGCTGTGCGGTTTTTTCTGTACAGAACTTTTTCATAAATCCAGGAGTGAGTTGACCATCTACGAGTTGCTCGCAAAGCTCAAACCGTAAGTCATAGTAAAAACCACCGTCACAATTATCACTATAGATGTTTGTTTTGTGAATGAATCTCTGCAATCCTGCAACGATCGCGGATTTTTGCGCGGCCGAGAACACGAGCGGTGCAGCGGTTTCAGCAATCGCCCCCGCGGCGGCAACGCCATTAAACGGCAACCCGGCATGCGCCAGCGCCGCGCCGGTAACCTGCAAAAACCAGCGGCGATCAACGCCTTGTCTATCCTCGGGCTTATCTTTTAACATAAGACTTTATAAGAAGGAAAGAAGAGAATGTCAAAGGCTTTTGGCGTCACACAAAAGCACCCCTAAAATCTTTGCATTTCCACGCCATATATGTATAAATGGCCGCGCCCGAACACAGATTGCATAAGGAAAAGAACGGATGAGCAAAAAAACCAGCTCCGGACAAGTGATTAACATTAAAACAGGCCTCGCAGAAATGCTCAAAGGCGGCGTCATTATGGACGTGGTTACAGCGGATCAGGCGAAGATTGCCGAAGACGCCGGAGCTGTCGCCGTGATGGCGCTGGAGCGTGTTCCATCCGACATTCGCAAGGCTGGCGGCGTGGCGCGTATGTCTCCGCCTGAGCTGATCGAGCAGATCATGAAATCCGTCTCCATTCCCGTCATGGCGAAATGCCGCATCGGTCATTTTGCCGAGGCGCAAATTCTGGAAGCGATCGGCGTCGATTACATTGATGAGTCAGAAGTGCTGACACCAGCGGACGAGGATTACCACATCAACAAACATGATTTTAAAGTGCCGTTCGTTTGCGGCGCGAAAAATTTGGGTGAAGCACTGCGCCGCATCGGCGAAGGTGCGGCATTGATGCGCACCAAAGGCGAGCCGGGAACCGGCAATATCGTCGAAGCCGTCCGTCACCTGCGCGAGATTAATCAGCACATCAAACGCATCACAGTTTTGGATGATGCCGAGCTGATGACCGAAGCCAAAAACATGGGCGCGCCTTATGAGCTGGTAAAGATGGTCAAAGAACTCGGCAAATTGCCCGTGCCGAACTTCGCGGCAGGCGGAATTGCCACGCCGGCTGATGCAGCGTTATGCATGCAGCTTGGCGCGGAAACTGTTTTCGTCGGCTCAGGCATTTTCAAATCCGACAATCCAGAAAAATTCGCCAAGGCCATCGTCAAGGCCACGGCTCATTTCGACAATCCGAAGATTGTTTTGGAAGCGATGAAGGAACTCGGCGGCGAAGCGATGCGCGGGATTGAAATCAGCGAGATCGAAGAGCCAATGAAGATGGCGAATAGGGGTTGGTAATGACCACCCCGGTCATCGGCGTATTAGCATTACAAGGCGCGGTCGAGCCGCATAGAAAACATATCGAGGCGGCGGGCGGAGAATTTCGCGCCGTCAAAACTCCTGAACAATTCAATGAGGTCGATGCTTTTATTATTCCCGGTGGCGAAAGCACGACGATGCTGAACCTCATCGAACGGTTTAATCTCTGGGACGCGCTTGCAGAAAATTTCAAAGCCAAACCGGTCTGGGGCGTGTGTGCGGGAACCATTTTAATGGCTGCAAAAGTCACCAATCCCGCGCAAAAATCTTTCGGTCTTCTTCCAATCACGGTTGAAAGAAACGGATACGGCCGCCAGCTCGACAGCCACCACGCCGACATAAATGGCTATCCCGTTTCCTTTATACGTGCCCCCATCATTGAAAACACAAAGGGTCTAGACGTTAAGGCCACGCATGAGGGCAAACCCGTCTGGGTCACGAACGGCCACCACATGGCCACCACCTTCCACCCCGAGCTGACCCTCGATTTCCCCTCGCCGATGCATAAAGCGTTTGTCGATTTGGAGAAATCACGCTAAATAAAGCCATGATCTCTTACATCTCCACCCGCGGGCAGGGCGAGCCTCAGAATTTCGAGCAGGTCTTGCTTCAGGGCCTGGCGCCGGACGGCGGGCTGTATGTGCCGCAAACTTGGCCGAAGCTGGATCTCAAATCCCTCAAAGGAAAATCCTATACCGAAATCGCGCTGGAGGTTATGGTCCCCTACGTCGAAGGCTGTATCCCGCGTGAGGATTTCAAATCGATCATTGAGGATACTTACAAAGAATTTCGTCATCCAGAAGTCGTGCCGCTGCATCACCTCAAAGACAATCTCTACACGCTCGAACTTTTTCATGGCCCGACGATTGCGTTTAAAGATGTCGCGCTGCAGCTCCTCGGCCGCCTGTTCGATTACGTGCTGACCAAAAACGATCAGCACATAACAATCGTCGGTGCCACCTCGGGTGATACGGGAAGCGCGGCGATTGAAGGGTGCCGCCATTCGGATCGCACCAATATTTTTATCCTGTTTCCCGATGGCCGCGTCAGCGATGTGCAGCGTCGCCAGATGACAACCGTTGATGCGCCGAACGTGCATTGCATTGCGCTGGATGGAACATTCGATGATTGCCAGAACGCCGTGAAAACCATGTTCAATGATGTGGAATTTCGCAAAGAGATGAATCTCTCCGCTGTGAATTCCATCAACTGGGCGCGCATCATGGCCCAGATTGTTTACTACGTCACAGCCGTGTTGCAAATTGATGGTGAGGTTTCTTTTGTTGTTCCAACCGGCAATTTCGGCAATGTCTTCGCCGCTTATTGCGCGCGTCAAATGGGTGTACCAATCAAGACGCTGGCCATCGCCACTAACAAAAACGACATCCTCACACGGTTCTTCGAAACCGGTGAGATGAAAATGTCAGGCGTTTCGCCGACCATATCGCCGTCCATGGATATTCAAATCTCCAGCAATTTTGAGCGGTATTTGTTCGATATTTTGGGACGTAACAGCGACGCGCTTCTCACCTTGATGAACCAGTTCAAAACGACGGGGCATTTTGTTGTGCCCGACGATATTTTGGATAGGGCGCTCTCAGGGTTTCGCGCCACCCGCGCCGATGATGAGCAAACCCTCGCCACGATCAAACAAATCTACGAGGAGACGGGCTATGTCCTCGACCCCCACACGGCGGTAGGTATGAAGGGCGCATTGGAACTCGCGCAGGAAGAAAAAGGCGCGGTTATTTCTCTCGCCTGCGCCCATCCGGCCAAGTTTCCCGACGCCGTCGAAAAGGCCATTGGTCAGCGGCCACAGCTCCCAGAGCATTTGTCAGAACTATTTAAGCGACCCGAAAAACAAACCCGTATGTCAAATAATATTAAAGAAATTCAAGGGTTTATAAAGAAAAACGCCTGATTAGCTTGCCTCGCGGCCTGCTTTAGACTAACAATACCCCCCATGTCGAATATACAGCTTACAACTCTCCCAGGCGGCCTGCGGGTTATTAGTGATTACGTTCCCGACGTCGAAAGCGTCGCCATCGGCGTTTGGGTCGGCGTCGGCACGCGCCATGAAGCCATGAGCGAGAACGGCATCGCGCATATGGTTGAGCACATGCTGTTTAAAGGCACGAAAACACGCGATGCGCAGAAGATCGCCGAGGACATTGAAAATGTCGGCGGCAATTTTAATGCCTACACCAGCCGCGAAATCACGTCATATCATATTCACCTCCTGAAAGAGGACGCTGCGCTCGCGATGGAAGTTCTCTCCGACATGGTTCAGCATTCAACATTGCCCGACGAAGAAATTGAGCGCGAAAGACAAGTGATCGTCCAGGAAATCGGTATGAACAACGACACGCCAGACGATTTGATTTTCGATCAATCTTACGAGCGCGCATTTCACGGACAAACGATGGGCGCGCCGATTTTGGGTCAGGTCAAGATCATCGAGAACATGAAAAAGTCTTCGCTGCAAAATTTTATCAATGCATATTACACGCAGAATAACATCGTAATTTCAGCCGCAGGAAATTTGACACACGATCAACTTGTTGAGCTGACACAAAATTATTTCAACGCTCTGCCTCAGGGCTCAAACGCTAAATATGATCTCGCCAATTATACTGGCGGTGACCTCATCACCGAGAAAGACCTCGAGCAGGCGCATATTATCCTCGGATTTGAGGGGCTAAAACGCGACGACGATCTCTATTACCCGACACAGGCCTATTCCAGCATTCTTGGCGGCGGCATGTCTTCGCGGTTATTCCAGGAAGTACGCGAAAAGCGCGGCCTGGCTTACTCAATTTTCTCATTCCACAGCGGCCATACGGACTCCGGATTTTTTGGCATTTATTCCGGATGCTCACCAAATGACTTGAATGAACTGACCCGCGTTTTGTGTGAAGAGATCGTAAAATCGACGGACACAATTACTGAAGAAGAATTGGCCAAAGCCAAATCACAGTTGAAGGCCAATATTCTGATGGGACGAGAGTCAATGATGCGGCGTGCCGATCAACACGCAAAGCACCTGATCTTGTCTGGTAATCTTTATGCCCAGCAAGAGGTCATCAAGAAAATTAATAACATCAGCCGCACTGATATTAAAAATGCTGCTGAAAAAATATTCTCATCACAATCAACATTGTGCACGCTCGGCCCGAAAGGCCACGCCGATAACCGCGTTGATATAACAAAGGCGATGGCAGCTTAATTGACTTAGGCCCGCCCGGCTTCGCTGGACAGCATGGCGGGATCAATACCCATTTTGCGCGTGGCCAGCTCCCATTTCTCATCATCGTTGTGATGAAAAATAATCGAAGGATCAGGATCGCTCACCAGCCAGGCATTGTCCTTGATTTCTTGCTCGAGTTGCCCGGCCGTCCATCCCGCATACCCGAGTATGAACAAGATATCATCCGGCCCTTCGCCGCGCGCAATTTTTTGCAGAGCTTCAATTGTTCCGGTCACACTAAAATTCTGATCAATATTGACAGTATCTTTTTGTTTGAAATCGGAAGTATGAAGCAAAAACCCGCGAGAGCCTTCCACGGGCCCGCCTGAGAATATTGGAAGAATAACTTCGTTTAAATTCACTTCTATATCGGTTGTGATCTTAAGCTGCTCAAGCAATTCCTTAAAATCTACGCCCGGCAGGCGATGATTGACCACAAGCCCCATCGCACCATTTTCATCATGGGCACACACAAGAATGACAGCCTTGTGAAAGCGAGGATCTCCAAGGGTTGGCATGGCCAGCAAAATCTTGCCGGCGAGCGAAAATTGAGGGTTTTTAGAGCTCATCCGTACAGTCTAAACAATTTATTCCGTCCTGCGCAAGTTGTGATAAAATGAAGCCATGACAAAAATACACACCTTTTTGTGCCTCTCGATAATGGTTTTGATGAGCCAGACAAATTTCGTTTATGCGCAAGAAAAAAACATTCGCATTTCTCTTGTCGAGGCGCCAAAGCAGGAGGATGGAAAATATGTTGTCATCTTGCGTACGGAATTGGATGAGGGATGGCATACATATTATAAGGAGCCTGGTGACACGGGTTTGCCACCACGTTTTGAGTGGGACAAATCTGTAAACGCAAAAGACTTTGATATTCTGCAATGGCCCGACCCCTGGGTGATGAGTGAGGCCGGATTTACCATCAAGGGGTATGAAGGCACGTTTGATCTTCTCTTTGTTTATACGGTCGCAGACCCATCTTCGCCCCGCACAGTGAATTTAACGGCTTATATGATGATATGCAACGAGATATGCATCCCTGAAACATTGCAGGCAACGCTGGAAATCATCCCCGATAAACCGTAAGCGTTTGCGCGGCAATTTTATTCACATCGAACTCATCTTCAGCACGTTTGCGCGCAGCGATGCCCATGGCTTTGCGCTGCTCTGAATTTTTCAATAAGTTTTCTATCGCATTTGCTGTGGCTTCCGCATCTCTCACCGGAACAAGAAAACCCTGCACCCCATCATTCACAACTTCGCGGCAACCGGGGTGATCGGTTGTCGCAATCGCGCGTCCGCTAGACGCCGCTTCCAGCAACACTTTTGGCACGCCTTCTCCGTAATAAGAAGGATAAACAATCAGATTTGCCGTTTGATAAAGCGCAGGCATATCAGAAACTTTTCCAAGCCATTCGACAGGAGAATTTTTTATCATGTCCTCCATTTCCAATTTTGAAATCGCTCGCGGATTATGATGCGTAATTCCTCCTGCGATTTGAAATTGAGCTTGGACGTTACGGCTTTGTAAAATTTTTGCGGCCTCAATGAAAACGGCAATACCTTTGTCGTGAACAAGGCGCGTTGGCATCACAACAACCGGCACATCTTTGACCGGTTCGTCTGTATAGGGAAACTGATTGAGATCCACGCCGGAACCTCGAATAAGATGGCATTGCGGTTTAGAAACAATTTTATATGTTTGGAGCAATTTACAATCGTCAGGATTTTGAAAAACCATTTGTGCATTGTTGAAGGCAAGTTTTAAAAAGGGGGTCAATGCCAGTCGCATGACGAGAGGTTGAAGCCCGGGAGAAAACAAATAGCCAAGCCCGGCAATTGTATGAACGAAGCGTATGGACGACAAACCTGTTCCTGCCAAACCCGCTATGAAAGCTGTTTTCAGCGTAATCGCATGAACGATATCGGGTTGCAGAGATTGATAGATTTTTCGCAGAGCGGGAATTTGCGCTTTCGCACTCCCGGGCAAATCATGGCCAAAAAATCCATGCTGCGAAAGTTTATCATCAGCTTCGGGAACGGCAACATGCACTTCATATCCGGCTTCTTTCGCCGCAACCGCGAGGGGCAATCTATGTGACCAAAACCAATCAATATGATTGATGACGTAAAGAATCTTCATGCCGCGTCTCGTTTTTGGAACTCCGCCGCAATCATGGACTTTAGACCGTCTTGCAAACGATGCGGTGCTTTAAATCCGGTAGAAAAAATCTTGTCAGCATTTACAATTGTATTGGCACAAAACTTTCGGACGCGAACTTCACTGATTGGAAATTTTTTGCCCGTCACTTTCGCCGCAACATCAAAAATTTTCCCGCCCGCCAGCCCAAGCGCATACGGCAATGGCGGCAGGCTCTTTTGCGTACCAAGAGCGGCATTGATATCAGCCACCATTTCTTTCATGGAGATGTCTGGCTTGTCAGCGTAATTGTAAAGATGAAGGCCGGGCTTGAAATTCAGGCAATAAGCCAAACACGCCGCAACATTTTCAACATAGGCGATCGATTTTTTATTGGAGCCATCTCCAACCATAATAAACTTACCACCCGCAATTTGCTCCATCAGCGTATAAATATTACCGCGATTGCCAGGGCCAAATGTTGCAACCAAACGCATGGTCACCAGAGTATTTTTCTGGTCAGAGGCTGCCCATTTTTCAAACACCTCTTCCGATTGCAGTTTCGAGCGCCCGTAATCATTAAACGGCTGTGGCACATCTGTTTCTTTGGACTCGCCCACATCGAGTCCATAAACCGCGACAGAGCTTGTGAAGATAATTTTTGAGAGGCCATTTTGTTTTGCAGCGGCTACAATATTCTCCGCCCCGCCAACATTCACATCATAATAAAGGGAAAGCGGACTGACATCATCACGGTGCTCGGCAGCGAGATGATAAACAACATCCACACCCTGCAGCGCCTTTATAACGGCGTCCTTATTCCGGACATCGACAGGATCATTACCGGTGACATCAAGAATGCGTACATCATGGCCTTGCCCGCGCAAAAGCTGCGCCAGCCGGCCTCCAATAAACCCCGCACCGCCTGTAATGGCTATGATCATGCGCCTATTTCCTATAAAAGTTTGAATTCTGGTAAAATAATGTATACATGAATATGAGGGTAATAAAGCATGGATATTGATCTTCTTCTAGCACGGGATGGACAGGCGGGCCTGATTTCTTCGGAAAATCTGGTGAAGAAACTTGCCGGTATCGTGATTGACACCCAAACCGGCATTTTGACGCTGGAATATGCCGACATGGATCATATTGAGCTGAATATCCCTGTGGATTCCGAATTTTTCTCGTCTCTTGAATATTGCAAACAGATGCATGTAGGGGCGATTAAAGCCGGCCACATCGCGCAGGCCTATCAAGTGCCGCTCATGTTTCAGGACGATCCTTATCGATTGCAAGAACTTGGGCGCGTTGTTCAACACCCCAAGCCGCTGGCTGCCTTTGAGCACTTTGTTAAAAATTGCGTGCGCGGCCAGCCTGTCCACCGCGAAGATTTGGACAATGACGATTCCATGGGCTGCGTTCTGGGAGATGCTGTTCCAAGCGCCCTCCAATTCGCACCACACCTTGCCCGCCGTCATCAAATGGAAGTTCGCCCGGAATTTACGCCGGGGAATGTCCCGGGGTTAGGGCTGGGAACATCGGGGGGCGGAAGCAATCGATCGCAGGTCTCAGGCCGTAGTGATAAAAAAGACGGCCGTAATTAATCTTGTGATTTTCTGATCTCACGCCATTTCGCCACATTGGCATTATGCTCCTCAAGCGTCGAGGCAAACACATGCCCGCCATTACCATCCGCAACGAAATACAGATAATTATTTTTCTCAGGATGTATAACGGCTTCAAGCGCAGCCCGGCCGGGATTGGCAATCGGCCCCGGCGGCAACCCGGGATATTTATAGGTGTTGTATGGTGAATCATATTCCAGATCACGGCTCAGCAAACGCCGCCCGAGCGGCCCGCGCCCTTTATTTTCATGTTTGCCTTTGGTCAGCGCATAAATCACGGTTGGATCGGTTTGCAAGGCGATGCCTTCTTTCAGACGATTGATAAACACGCCGGCTATGCGCTTGCGCTCGTCAGGAACAGCAGTTTCTTTCTCAACGATCGACGCCAGCGTGACCCATTCCTTCATATTTTTTATAGGGAGATCAGGATCGCGTGTTGCCCACAATTCGGCAAGGGCTTCTTTCATCGCTTTGTTCATGCGCTGCGCGACGGACTGTTTGCTTTCACCGCGCTGATAGGTATAGGTGTCGGGTAAAAACATGCCCTCTTGGTCATTGGATGTGTAAGTGAGCGAGCCTTCAAGCTCGGTGACTTCATTCAAGCGTTCATAAATTTGATAAACCGTAAGACCTTCGGGAATGGTGACGGCACGGCGGAAGATATCACCCGATGCCATCGCGCCCATAATTTGCTCAGCGCTTTGTCCGTAAGTAAATCTGTATTCTCCGGCCTGCAATTTTCCTGCAACCCCTTTAATCCTTGCGCCGACAATAAACACAAGAGGATCATGGATAAGCCCCTCATCATGAAGGTGATGGGCAATCGCGCTGAGACCCTGCCCGCGTTCGACTTGAAAAAATACCTCGTGATTCATCGGATTATTATTCCGTGGTCCGGGCAGACTTAAATTTGTGGAGACAAGATGAAGGGCAAACGCCGCCGCCAAAACGATTGCGGTCAAAGCATAGGCAAGAAATCCGATAAACGACTGTGTAAACTTCCACATACAGGGGAGTTTGCTTTAAACCTTGCTCATAATCAAGCTGGCATTCGTGCCGCCGAAGCCAAAAGAATTGGATAACGCATGCGTAATCTTCTTTTCCTTGGCCTTCAAAGGCACAAGATCAATTCCTGTGCAGTCCTCAGATGGATTTTCAAGATTAAGAGTAGGAGGAATAATTCCGGTCTGCATGGCCTTGAGCGTATAAATCGCCTCGACCGCGCCCGCCGCACCCAGCAAATGCCCAATCGCCGATTTCGTGGAAGACATAGACATTGTGCCCAGCGCATTCGCAAACATCCGCTTCACCGCACCAAACTCGATCCCGTCTCCAACAGGTGTCGAAGTGCCGTGCGCGTTGATGTAATCAATATCTTCAGGGTTTAATTTTGCGCGCTTGAGCGCCGCCTGCATGGCACGATATCCGCCATTGCCATCTTCGGCTGGCGATGTGATGTGGTGCGCGTCGCCCGAGAGGCCATAGCCCGTGACTTCGCCATAAATTTTCGCACCGCGCTTTTTCGCATGCTCATATTCTTCAAGGACGACGATCCCGGCACCTTCGCCAATCACAAACCCGTCACGATCGCGATCCCAAGGCCGCGAGGCACGTTCCGGCGTGTCGTTATATCCGGTCGAGAGCGCACGCGCCGCCGCAAACCCGGCAACGCCGATCCGGCAAACCGCACCTTCTGCTCCGCCCGCAATCATGACATCTGCATCATCCAGCATAATAAGCCGTGCCGCATCGCCAATCGCATGTGTGCCCGTTGCGCAGGCCGTCACAACAGCATGATTAGGACCCCGGTAACCGTATTTGATTGAAACCTGTCCGCTCACAAGGTTAATCAGAGAGGCTGGCACGAAGAATGGCGAAACGCGGCGTGGGCCTTTCTCATTCATCAGTGTCGATGTTTGATAAATTTCCTCAAGGCCCCCAATCCCCGAGCCGATCAAAACGCCTGTGCGGTTTTGATCTTCTTCATTCGCGGGCTTCCAACCGGAATCTTCAATCGCTTCGGCCGCAGCGGCCATCCCGTAAACAATAAAGATATCGTTTTTGCGCTGGTCTTTCGGATCAACATACAGATCCGCATTGAAGTCGCCATTCTTTGGATTTTCATCTGTGGTCTTGGGAATAACACCTGCGATTTTGGATGTAATATCTGAGACATCAAAATGCTCGATCTTTTTGATGCCGCTTTTTGCGGCGGTGATCGATGCCCAATTGTGATCGACGCCCATTCCGAGCGGCGATACCATTCCCAATCCTGTGATAACGACTCTACGCATATTTTCGGCCTCTTAAATGAATATCCCCGCTCTCGCGGGGAAATGCAATTCGTTAAAACCAGAATGCTTCTAGTTAGACTGTTCCGAAATGAACTTTACAGCATCGCCCACAGTCTGGATTTTTTCAGCTGCATCATCAGGAATTTCAATCGAAAACTCTTCTTCGAAAGCCATAACAAGTTCAACTGTGTCGAGCGAATCCGCGCCGAGGTCGTCGATAAAGCTTGCGCCTTCTGTTACTTTGCCTTCTTCAACGCCAAGATGTTCAACCACAATCTTTTTCACGCGCTCTGCTACATCACTCATTTTTCGTTCCTTATGTTGTATTGCAATATAATTCGATCCCGGACATTTAGCATATATGGAGAACCTGTCAAAGTGTTTTTTATCCAAAAAACCCCACCAACATGTGGAAATGTAAATATGCTATTTTAACATGGACTTAGCCCAAGCTTGCGCTTGCCAAAAGGCCTTCAACGGTTATGTCCGCTCCGACATTTTTATCAGAAAACTTCAATCCGTGCTTGCGAAAGCGGCTTTCCACCGCCATGGCAATTTCCACGCATGTCAGGGAATCGCCGCCCAGATCTTTCTCGATAAATGCGCTGTCTTTAACTTCCTCCAGCTCACAGCCGCAGTAAGTTGCTGTTTCCATGAAAACAGCATCACGCAAGGCATTTTGAAAATCAGAATTCATGCTAACCCCTATGTAAACTACTAAGCGGGCACAGATAACACTGGGGGACGCGTTCTGTAAAGTGTTAAATCATCGCCATTCCGCCATTCACATGAATGGTCTGGCCGGTCACATAAGCGGCTTCATCGCTGGCGAGGTAAAGCGCCGCGGCGGCGATATCTTCAGAAGATCCCATACGCCCCGCCGGGATTTTGGCGTTAATCGTGGCTTTTTGATCGTCATTCAGCGCATCGGTCATCGCGGTCGCGATAAAACCCGGCGCGATGCAGTTGATTGTAATCCCGCGGCTGGCAATCTCCTGTGCCATCGCCTTGCTCCAGCCGATCATACCGGCCTTGGACGCCACATAATTGCATTGTCCAGGGTTGCCCGTGACGCCGACAATAGAGGCGATATTGATGATGCGCCCGTTGCGGCGTTTCATCATCCCGCGCTGCACCGCTTGTGCAAGTTTGAACGGCGCAGTGAGGTTAACATCAATCACTTCGCTCCACTCTTCGGATTTCATGCGCATCGAAAGATTATCGCGCGTCAGGCCCGCATTGTTCACAAGGATATCAATCTGCCCCATTTGCTCTTCCGCGCGTTTGACGAGATCGGCAATTGCTTCATCACCCGACAAGTCCGCAGCAAGAACGGTAACGCGTTCTCCCAACTCCTTACTCAAAGCTTGCAACTTCTCTTCGTTGCGCCCGGAAATACCCACATGTGCGCCCGCACCATGCAATGCCCTCGCAATCGCGCCACCAATGCCGCCCGTCGCCCCGGTGACCAATGCCTTTTTATCTTTCAAATTAAACATGCTTTTTTCCTTCTATTTTAATTTCTCTATTAACGCGTCAATTTGATCCGGCGTCCCAGCGCTTTCGCATGTTATATCGCCATCAATACGTTTCACAAGCCCGGCCAAAACTTTTCCGGCACCAAGCTCAACCATCGAGTGAACACCTTGTTCCTTCATCCAGATCACAGATTCGCGCCAGCGCACCATGCCGGTGATTTGTTCAACGAGTAAAGTTTTAATCCGTGCCGGATCGTTTTCGCCTTGGGCCGTCACATTCGAGACGACGGAAACACAAGGCGCATTCATCGCGGCGTCTTGCAAAGCCTCAGCCATAACGTCTGCTGCGGGCTGCATCAGAGAACAATGAAACGGCGCGGACACAGGCAGTATAATTGCGCGTTTTGCGCCGCGTTCGCTTGCGATTTCTACCGCGCGCTCAATCGTTTCTTTTGTCCCGCTCAAAACAACCTGGCCAACTGAATTATCATTCGCGACTTCACATCCCGCATCTTCCGCAATGGATTGGACGTCCTCGAAACTAGGGCCAAGAATCGCAGCCATCGACCCAACACCAACCGGCACTGCTTTTTGCATCGATTGCCCGCGCAGCTTGAGGAGCTTTGCACAAGTGGAAATATCCAATGCTCCTGCTGCGGTAAGTGCCGAATACTCCCCAAGTGAATGCCCGGCCACATACGACACGGCTTGATTCAAATTAATTCCGCCCTGTTTTTCCAGGACGCGGACAACCGCCATTGAAACGGCCATCAGCGCAGGTTGAGTATTTTCTGTGAGATTAAGATCCGATTCAGGGCCTTCAAACATGAGTTTTGAAAGTTTTTGAGAGAGGGCTTCATCGATTTCCTCGAACACCTCACGCGACTCCTTGAACGATTCGGCCAAATCCTTGCCCATACCAACGTATTGCGAACCTTGACCAGGAAAAACAAACGCACGTGTCATATTTTATTTCATCCTCTCTATAAATGCGGCATATCCCAGGATTTTATTGGGGTTTTTGCAAATAAATTTTGCATTTTTTCAAAAAATGTGGAACCATCAATCCATATCAATAATAAGCACAGAGTAACTTCCTTCACATTGCTTTTTATCCGTAACGCGATGTGTTTCACTAACATTTATTGATATTAAATAAAAACAAAAAAATACCATACAGGGGATTAACCATGGCTTATAATTTTTATGGCCGAATACAGACTTTAATTGAAGAAACCAGCGACGCATTTTTCTCGTTTCATGGCTGCGTGAATTCGGATTATGCGGAATTTGCAGGCATGGCTCTGTCTGAGTTTAAGGCAGCGCTGCGCGATCCAAGTCTCACCCGCTCGGAACTCATTGATATGCTTCGCAAAGGCATGCTGGATACCCGTTCAGATGACCCTGAACGCTGGTCCGCTTTAATGGCGCAGCAGCTTAAAAAAGCTTCGAACCGCAATGTTATCGCCAAACAAAGCGATAGCGCGGAAGCGTCCAGTGGCACAGCCGCTTAAAAAAAGCTTGATTTTTAAGCTTGTATTCGATTATATCCACACACGTTAACAAAAACCTCGCTGGAATCTGATGGTTTCAGCTTAGTTTCGGGCAATTGCGGCCAGGTGGACGCAAAGGCTTTGAAGCACCAAACCGAGAGGAAAAATAGAAATGCCTTACTACGAAACCGTATTTATGGCGCGTCAGGATCTGACCGAAACACAGGTTAAGGATCTGACCAAGCGCTATAGCAAAATCCTTGAAGACAATGGCGGCAAGGTTCAGAAGACCGAATATTGGGGTCTGCTGAATTTGGCTTACCGCATTAAAAAATCCAAAAAGGCGCACTATGTGCTGATTGAATCAGAAGCTCCTGGACCAGCAACACATGAGCTGGAGCGTAATTTGCGTCTTGACGAAGACATTCTTCGTTCTCTGACAGTTCGTTTGGAAAAGCCTTCAGAAGGCCCATCGCCAATTCTGAAAAAATCCTACGACAACGACTCATCAGACAAAGCTGAGAGAAAATATGATAAGAAGGAGGCCGCATAATGAGCGCCGAAGCCCAAACAACCAAGCGTCCATTTTTCCGCCGCAAGAAATCTTGCCCGTTCACAGGCGAGCACGCCCCGGCGATTGACTGGAAAGATACAAGAACCTTGAACCGCTACATTTCTGAGCGTGGCAAGATGATCCCAAGCCGTATCACGGCGGTATCACAAAAGAAGCAACGTGAATTGGCCCAGGCCATCAAACGCGCACGCTTTATGGCCCTTATGCCATATGTGCGCACAGAACTTGATGGCAAGTAAGAGGAGATTAAGACAATGGCAACCCAGGTTATTTTACTCGAACGCGTCCAGGATCTCGGCCAGATTGGCGATGTGGTCAGCGTACGCCCAGGCTACGCACGCAATTATCTGCTGCCGCAGAAAAAAGCTCTGCGCGCCAGCAAGGACAACATCGCTTATTTCGAAGCACAGAAGAAAGCTCTTTTTGATGCAAACGACAAGGCGAAAAAGGAAGCAGAGAAGCTTGTAAAGAAGATCGAAGGCTTGAAAGCCTCCCTTATTCGTCAGGCTTCAGAAGGCGGTCAACTGTTCGGTTCGGTCACATCTCGGGATATCGCGGTGGCCGTCGCTGCGCAGTCCGGTGAAACAATCACAAAATCGATGATTTCAATCAACCGCAACTTCAAAACAATCGGACTGTTCCCTGTTGATGTCTTGCTGCACCCTGAAGTTAAGGCTGTGGTGACGATCAACATTGCAAGAACAGTAGAAGAAGCAGAAATCCAGGCCAAGACCGGTAAGGCGCTTATCGCTGAATCCGAACAGGAAACAGCGCAAGTCGAAACACATCTTGAAGATATTTTGGATGACAGCGCGATGGAAATCGAGAAAGAGAAAGCTGAAGAAGCTGCTGAGGAAGCCGCTGAAGAAGCTGTGTTGGCCAAGAAATCCGAAGCCCGTAAGGCCAAGAAAGCTGCGAAGGCTGTTGACAAGACTGAAGAAGAAGCTGAAGAAGCAGAAGACGATCAAGAATAAACCGCAGCCCCTAGGGCTCGGGAGATTCACCGGGGTCGAACTCGGCTTCATCTGAAGATAGATAAAGATTAAGAAGATCAAGGCCTCGTCTGGCATCAGGCGGGGCCTTTTCTCTTAAGGCCTGTTCTGTATTCAAAATGCTATTGAAATTGATCGCATAGAAGGCCACAGCTTTTTGATCATTCTCTGAAAGCATCATAAGACGAGGCCCTGTGACATAGCGTAGATGATCAGGCAGATCAAAAAGCATGAAATTATCCATAGGATCTTCAATGGCCACCGCCCGCATAAAAGCCGTAAGCGTTTGCCCTTGCGGTTTTTTGCGGGCTATAAATTTTTTGAGATCAGAAATCAGCGCGCAAGCCTCGGGAGAGGCGTCAGCACAAAGCTGTAAAAAAGTAGAGAAAATTACAGCGGGAGCTTGCCTGTAAGTATGCTCAAAAACAAAATCTTTTATATCATCGCCAAGCCTTAGTGGTTCTAACTCGTTATCCTGCACATCACGGATAATTCTTGGAGTAAATCCGGCAACAAATGCCCGTATTTCGTCTTCAGTCATTAAATCTATCCTCTAATTCTGCACATATAGAAGTTTTTTGTCATAAAGTAAAGACAACCTATCCCCATTATTCACAAACCTCCTCCAAATTTATCTCGCAACCCCCTTCATAGCCCGCTAATCTTACCTCATGATTCAGTACGCTGCCCTCAAAGAACCGTTAAAAGATACGGACAAAGACCCATCGCTGCCCTACCGCATATTGCCGCACAACGAGGAGGCAGAGCAGGGACTGCTCGGCGCTTTGCTGATTGACAACCGCGCGCTGGAAAATATCGCGGATTTTTTACGACCCGAACATTTTTTTATTCCCGCGCACGCACGAATCTACGAAGCCATTCAGAAAATGACCGACCGCGGTCAGAACGCTTCGCCGGTCACTTTAAAAAATTATTTCGAAAAGGATGCGGATCTAACCGATGTCGGCGGCGGCGCATATTTGGCCGAACTTGCCGGATCAGTCGTCAGCATCATGAACGTGCCGGATTATGCCAGCACTGTTTACGATCTGTATTTGCGCCGCGAACTGATCCGTGTTGGTGAAACCGTCGTTCATAACTCCTTTGAACACACTTTGGACAAGACCGCTTCCGATACGATCGAAGAGGCCGAGGCAAAACTTTTCGAATTGGCGGAGACCGGAGATTCCCGGGGTAATTTCACAACCCTTCGTGACTCCGTTCTTGTTGCGATTGAGCATGCGGAAAAAGCTTTCAAGACTGAAGGCCATGTGACAGGCGTGACCTCTGGTTTGATCGACATGGATAAAAAGCTCGGCGGATTTCAAAACTCCGATCTTCTAATTCTCGCAGGCCGCCCATCAATGGGGAAAACGGCTCTTGCTACAAACATGGCGTTCAATGCGGCCAAGGCCTACGCTGAATCGGGCGGTGCAGAGGGCGCTATAGTCGGCTTTTTCTCCCTTGAAATGTCTTCTGATCAGCTTGCGACACGTATTCTGGCCGACCAATCAGGCGTGTCTGGCGATGACATTCGTAAAGGGAATATCCGGCAGGAAGATTTCCGTGCGTTCGTAGAAGCCAGTCAAAAACTGAGCCAGATCCCGCTCTACATTGATGACACCCCGGCGCTGACCATTGGCGCGGTTCGCACAAAAGCCCGCCGCTTAAAACGCCAGCATGGTCTGGGTTTGCTGGTGATTGACTATCTACAACTTCTGCGTGGCAACGGTTCTCGCCAATCCATGGAAAACCGCGTCAACGAAGTCTCTGAAATTACACGCGGTCTTAAGGCCATCGCCAAAGAATTGCAAATTCCTGTAATCGCCCTCTCTCAGCTTTCCCGTCAGGTTGAAAGCCGTGAAGACAAGCGCCCGCAACTTTCTGACCTGCGTGAATCAGGCTCGATCGAACAGGATTCTGACGTTGTTATGTTCGTCTACCGCGAAGAATACTATCTCTCGCGTGCAGAACCCGAGCCCGGCAGCGAGAAACATCTCAAGTGGCAAGAAGCGTGCGAACGCGCACACAATATCGGCGAGTGCATTATCGCCAAGCAACGTCACGGCCCGATCGGCACAGTCAAGATGCATTTCAATCCAAATCTCACACGCTTCAGTGATCTTGATCCTAATCATAGTTCTTATTCCTATTAGGCTTTGCGATGTTAAATCCTGACGGCAGACTGACTATCGATCTGGCGGCTTTGCGTGAAAACTACAAAATTATCCAAGACCGCGTAGGCCGTGACGTGCGTATTAGCGCCGTGGTCAAAGCAAACGCCTTTGGTTTGGGCGCAGCACCGGTCTCCAAAGCTCTGTATGAGTCGGGTTGCCGCGATTTTTTTGTGGCCAAACCTGCTGAAGGAATAGGGCTGCGTAAGACCATAGCGGATGGAAACATTTATATTCTCAACGGATTTTATAGATCATATGAACAAGCCTATCTGACCTATAATCTTATTCCTGTGATCGGAAGTTTCATTGAGATCGATGAGTACACACAGCTCGGCAAAAGCGCAGGCAAAAAACTTCCGGCTGTTCTCAAATTTAACACGCGTATGAACCGCATGGGTTTTGCCAAAGCAGAACAAGACACATTGTGGGCCGATATGAGCCGTCTTTCCGGCATAGAAGCGCGCGTCATTATGAGTCATCTTGCTTGCGCAGATGAGCCTGATAATCCGATGAACGAAAAACAATATGAACTTTTTAGTGAGGTCGTTTCACATTTTCCGGAGGCAACAAAATCACTCTGCAACTCACCCGGAATTTTTTTAGACAAGAAATTTCATTTCGGTATGGTGCGCCCAGGCTATGCGCTGTATGGCGGAAACCCTTTGCAGGGAAAACCCAATCCGATGCGTCCTGTTGTCCATCTTGATATTCCTATTATCCGCACAAGACTTCTTTATAAAGACGCCGCAATTGGATACGGTGCAACCTACCGTTTTGACAAAGACGCCCCTGTTGCAACGCTGGCCGCTGGTTACGCCGACGGCATTTTCAGGTCTCTCAGCAATAAAGGCGCGTTTTACTGGAATGGAATACGCTGTCCAATCCGCGGGCGTGTCTCTATGGATTTAACAAGTGTTGATTTATCCGATGTTTCCGAAGCGCAAAGACCAAAACCCGGCGATTACATGGAAGTTCTTGGCCCTCATCAGAGCATCGACGATCTTGCCAAAGATGCTGGCACAATTGGCTATGAAATCCTTACCAACTTAGGAAGTCGGTACGAAAGAAAATATATTTAGGGCTGCGGAAGGGAGCTGCCCCAGATTTTAATCACACGAGGAAGAATTTGAAAATTTGCATTCGTCAAAATAATCCGGTAGGGATCAAATTCATCATGGTCCAGATCACAACCGGACAAAGAGACTTGATTAAATCGCGCGCTCGTAGAAAGGTCATCCTGAAGCTCTCTTAAAACAGAATAATATTGCTCTTCGGTAAAGTTTTCCCCCCAAACACGAATACCTGTCAGAGGCCTGGTTGCGCTCACGAAATCACCCTCAACATCCAGAAAATAGGGAGAAGGTCTTGTTCCTAAGGCTTTCGGTCTTACGCCAATCCTGCGCGTCTTGGGTCGAACTGAATAAGGCGCAAAAACGCGTACACGCATCAAGTTGTTCTGAGGGTCTGAAAAGGTTTTCCTGTAATCTTTGAGAGAAGATGCAGCAAACACCATGTCTTTAAATGTATCATAAGCAGGGATACTAGTCATAAACCCACACTTATAATGAAATTACATCAAGATCAAGATTTTTTATGTCATCCGCATATCGGCCGGCAAATCACCATCGGCCAAAGGCGCATATTGCTCATAAACGTCTGAGGGGAAGCGGTAATCCCACCATTCTTGCGGCAGGCCATTGAGGGGCATATTCAAAGCCTCGGCAGCGCCAAACATTACCTCATCCAACATCCCGCGATTAACGATGACACCATCAGAAAGCCTCGGATAATTGCGATGCGCCGGGTTTTTGTCCGCCGCGGAGCTTTCAGCAAGAAAATCAAAGGGCGTGCCCATATCGAGCAAAACCCCGTCCAGGCTTTCCAGGGACACATCAACGGCCATCCCGCGCGGGTGCGCCCCCGCACCGGGCGGAGAAAGCAGGCGAGGCTCTTCAAGCCAGTGTGGATTATCGCGCACGCGCTGCGTTTGCAGCATGGCCTTTTGCGCATCGACTGTACGCAGGCAATCATAAACCACCAATCTTAAATCAAAGGATTCATAAGCAAGTTGCGTGGCCTTGATGATGATCGCGGCCATGTCTTTATGCGCGATGAGCTTTGCGTCTTTACGGTAAATTCTCTCGCCAAAAAGCAGGTTATCATCCTGCGCATAAGCAAGCTCGATACGGGGCGTAAGTGCGGCCTTGGCAAGATCAAGGGGGATAAGATCAGCGGGAGTTATGTGTTTCATGTTTTGCCTCTGGACGCAGCGATTTCAATCCTTTAATCTGCCTTTTTCAAGACGCTTAAACAATAGAGATCATGATCAATCCCGTTGCGACTATTCTGGATTTTTGCGAGACACTAGGACAAACGATTCTTGGGTTTTTTCAAAAACTCGGCCAGATCAGCATTTTTGTCGGTCAATCTATCTATCATTGTTTTGCCCCGCCTTATTTCCCAAGCCAGATTATTCGCCAGCTTTTAGACATTGGTTATTACTCTTTGCCTGTCGTCGGCATGACCACGATCTTCACCGGTATGGTTCTGGCGCTGCAATCCTACACAGGCTTCACGCGCTTTAACGCCGAAAGCGCGATTGCAGGTGTTGTTGTGCTTTCCGTCACACGCGAACTTGCCCCTGTTTTGGCGGGTTTGATGGTTGCAGGCCGCGTTGGCGCATCGATCGCCGCAGAAATCGGCACCATGCGCGTCACGGAGCAAATTGATGCTCTAAAAACTCTTTCCGTCAATCCTTTCAAATATCTTATCGCTCCGCGTGTCATCGCCGGCACGTTGATGCTGCCTCTGCTTGTTTTGATCGGAGATATTATTGGCGTTTTGGGCGGTTATATCGTTTCCATCTACAATCTGGGTTTTTCTCCCACGCGCTATCTTGAGCAAACATGGGATGTGCTGGAGACAATGGATGTCGTGTCTGGCCTTGTGAAGGCTTGTGCGTTTGGCTTTATCGTTGCGGCCTTTGGTTGTTACCACGGTTTTAATTCAGACCGCGGCGCGCAAGGCGTAGGCGCGGCGACAACAAACGCGGTTGTATCCGCATCGATCATGATCCTGATTTTCAATTATATTCTGACGCAGGTCTTTTTCTCATGACCACTTGCAAACTCGAACTCAAAGACGTGCATAAGGCCTTTGGAAAAAACAAGGTTTTAAACAGCGTGAATCTCAAAGTCGAAACCGGAAAATCGATGGTCGTCATCGGTGGTTCCGGAACAGGAAAATCGGTGATGCTGAAATGCATTTTGGGGTTGTTGCATCCCGACTCTGGTTCAATCCTTCTCGACGGCAAAGAGACGGTGAATGTCTCCGCCCGCGAGCGCGATCAGTTGATGCATAAATTCGGTATGTTGTTTCAGGGCGCCGCCTTGTTTGACTCGCTGAAAGTCTGGGAAAACGTGGCTTTCCGTCTTGTTCAAAATAAAATGATGACTCGCAAGCAAGCCCGTGAATTGGCGGCAGAAAAAATCAGGTCAGTGGGACTAAAGCCCGAAGTGGCCGATCTTTACCCGGCTGAATTATCAGGCGGTATGCAAAAACGCGTTGCGCTGGCACGTGCGATTGCGGCTAATCCTGAAATTATTTTCTTCGATGAACCCACAACCGGCCTTGATCCCATTATGGCGGAAGTCATCAATGAACTGATTATCAAATCAGTACAGGAACTGGGCGCGACGGCATTGTCGATTACCCATGACATGGGAAGCGTTCGCCGTATCGCCGATCACGTGGCGATGATTCATGACGGAAAAATTATTTGGACAGGCGCCGTAGAAGACCTAGATAATTCAGGCAACGAGTATGTGGATCAGTTTATTCACGGCCGTGCAGACGGCCCGATAAAAAGACGCGTAGCGTAAGATGAAATATTTGAAATATGCATTTCTGGGATTATTTTCTCTAGGATTTCTTGGCGCAATCGCCGGGGTCATGGTCATCGCGGCTATCATCAATCATTACGGCCACGATCTTCCAGACTATCAGCAGCTTAAAGACTATGAACCGCCGATCGTTTCAAGGCTCTATGCCGGGGACGGAAAATTGATGGCCGAGTTCGCACAGGAAAAGCGGGTCTTTATGCCTATTGAGGCAATCCCTCCTTTGGTGAAGAATGCTTTTCTTGCTGCAGAAGATAAAAATTTCTATACGCATGAAGGTGTCGATCCTAGTGCGATTGCCCGAGCCGCAGTCATATACCTCCGCCATATGGCTGGTCAGGATGTAAGCGTCGTTGGCGGTTCAACAATCACACAGCAGGTGGTAAAAAACTTTCTCCTGACCAACGAGCGTTCTTTTGAACGCAAAATTAGAGAGGCCATCCTTGCATCTCGTATGGAAAAGGCATTGTCGAAAGACCGAATTCTTGAGCTTTATCTGAATGAAATTTATCTAGGTTACCGCGCTTACGGTGTGGCCGCCGCTGCCTTACAATACTTCGATAAATCGCTGGATGAGTTAACAATCGCCGAAGCCGCTTACTTGGCAGCCCTGCCCAAAGCTCCAAACAATTATCACCCAATCAAGAAGAAGGGCGAAGCTGTTGCACGCCGCAACTGGGTCATCGACCGCATGGTAGAGGATGGCCATATTTCAAAAGGGCAGGCCGATCTCGCCAAATTGCAACCTCTTGAAATTGTGAAGCCGGATTTGTCTCGTCGAGCAAGTGCTGCATTTTTTGCAGAAGAAGTTCGCCGTGAATTAATAACGCGTTACGGCGATGAAAGTCTTTATGGTGGTGGGCTTGCTGTACGCAGTTCTCTTGATCCGCAGTTGCAAAGCCTTGCTGTGACATCTTTGCGTTCTGGCTTGATGGCCTATGATCGGCGTCATGGCTGGCGCGGCCCTGTGCAAACGCTGGAAGATTTATCGAGCTGGCGTGATAAATTAAATGCGATAAATCCGCCCGACGCAATTTTGGATGAATGGGAACTGGCCGTTGTTTTGGAATCTGGCGCATCCCAGGCCAAACTCGGTTTTAAAGAAGAAGGCAAAACAGGCGTCATTAAACTTGAGCAAGCCAAGTGGGCCAGAAAATCTTTGAACGAAGGATACGCGCAAGGCCCGGAAATCAATGCCGTGAATGAAGTCCTCCATCCCGGCGATGTCGTGATGGTCGAGCCGACAACCGAAGATCCAAACTCTTACTACCTTCGTCAAATACCACGTTTGCAAGGTGCGCTTATTGCTATCGATCCCCATACAGGCCGCGTGTTGGCCATGCAGGGTGGTTGGAAATACGGCATATCAGAATTCAATCGCGCTACGCAGGCCAAGCGCCAGCCCGGTTCGGCCTTCAAGCCATTCGTCTATCTCGCCGCGCTTGAAAAAGGATTTACACCCTCAACCAAAGTTTTAGACGCTCCTTTCGTTATGGAGGATCGCCCAGGCCATTATTGGAGCCCGACAAACTATACGGATGAATTTCTTGGCCCGACAACTTTGCGCGTGGGAATTGAAAAATCCAAAAACTTGATGACGGTGCGTCTTGCCAATCACCTCGGCATGGATTTTATCGCCGGGTATGCGGAGCGCCTGGGGATTTTTGATAGCATGCCGCGCATGCTTTCGTATTCGCTCGGCGCTGGCGAAACAACGCTCATCAGGCTCACAGCCGCTTATGGCATGCTGGTAAACGGCGGCAAGCGTGTGACCCCAACCCTCATCGACCGTATCCAGGACCGCCGTGGCAATACAATCTTTCAGCACGATCAACGCCCTTGTTTAAATTGTGGGCCTAAAATGAAATGGGTCGCCCAAGAAACACCTGTAATTCCAGACGAGCGTGAGCAGTTGGTTGACTCGCGTGTTGCATACCAAATGGTGTCCATTCTCGAAGGTGTGGTCCAGCGCGGCACAGCTGTGAGAATTAAAGAACTAGGCCGGCCGCTTGCCGGGAAAACCGGAACAACCAATGAGTCGAAAGATGCATGGTTTATCGGGTTCTCTCCTGACTTGGTTGTGGGCGTCTACACTGGATTTGATGACCCGCACTCTATGGGCAAACGCGAAACAGGATCCTCGGTTGCCGTTCCAATTTTCAAAGCCTTCATGGGCGAAGCGCTCAAAGATGAGCCGCTCACACCATTCCGTATCCCGCCCGGAATCAAACAAGTTGCCATCAACGCAAGGACTGGCGCTCTCGCAAGTCCTGGTGATGACAATGTCATCTGGGAGGCTTTTCTCTCCGGAACGGAACCGGACAATCAATTCGTGATTGATAGCGGCGGCGGATACCGCGGAAGCAGTTCCTCTTCTTCCTCCTCCTCACAAGAAGATACCGGCTCATCCGGCAATGGCGGAAGTGGCCGCGAACCCATAACCGGCACCGGCGGGCTGTATTAATCAATACTGATGAAAACTGGAGCGAGTGAAGGGATTCGAACCCTCGACCCCGACCTTGGCAAGGTCGTGCTCTACCCCTGAGCTACACTCGCTTATTGTAGGGCTTGAGAACTCGGAATATAAAGAATTGTTTGATGAATGCAAGCAAGAAGTGATTAATAAATATCGCCAACCTTGATGAGCGGGACTTTATATCCTGCAGGCTCCTGGCCCTTATACAGCGTATAAATGATAAGATCAGGGCTTTTTTCAATCGGATAGGCCATATGCTGTGGCACCTCAAAGTGCATGAGCTCGCTATCCTGATCTTCGTTGTCGTAAATAAGCAAAAACAACCGCTGTTCGCGGTAAAACTCGACGCGCTTGATAACATCCTGCAGGGGAGTATCACTCACCAGCATCACGCCGCCGTCTTTTAATATACCAAGCTCAACATTCATCGGAGCGGAAACTCCATGCTAAAGCCGGTTGCGGGGCCATTCTTGTTTTGATCAAGGGCATTATCAGGATCCTGTACATCAAGCGCTGGCTCAACCTTTGGCAACTCCGCAGTAAGCCGTTCTGTGACGTGCCCCGGCTTGTTGCCGCGCTCATAGTATTTGGAATCGTGTATAGGGGCTGAATCAGCGCCCTGCGCCAACCAGCTCGAGAACCAGGCATTATCACAAAGAGAAACGCGCGAGGCGAGATCATCCCGTGAAATCCCTTCAATATTTGCCACATTGTCCGCTGTTTGCTCACTCATAATACGTGTCCCAACACACAGTTTTACGCCTATCATCATATATAAAAAGCGTTAAAAAAGTATTATAGAAACTCAGAAACGCTTGATTTTCTGCCATATTCAAGGGATAAAACGCTATGAATCGCGAAAAAATCCCGACAAACGCCAAAAACCTACTTCTGGTCTTGGAAGCTCTTGATATCACTTACAAATTGCACAACCATGCACCGATTTTCAGCGTGGAAGAGGGAATTCCGCTCAAAAACCAGATTCCAGGCACGCATTGCCGCAATTTGTTCCTGCGCGACAAGAAAGAACGCATGGTCTTGGTCACAGCGGCCAATGAGACCAAAATTGACCTGAAAAACTTGGAAAACCACTTGAAAAGCGCCCGTTTTTCCTTCGGATCATCAGAGCGTCTTGCCCAATATCTGGGCATCTATCCCGGCGCCGTAAATCCGTTCTGTGTGATAAACGATAAAAACCACAATGTCGAAGTCGTTTTGGACGCTTTTATGATGCAGGCGGGCATCATAAATGTGCACCCGATGGATAATGCCATGACCATTTCGTTGTCGCCGGCGAGCCTATTGAAGTTCCTGAACCACACGGGTCACACCCCTAATATCATTGATTTTTCAGCCCAAAGCGCCTAAATCTAAAGCCATGCTTTTTAAAACCAATAAAACTGAGGCAACCGTGCAAGCCCCAACGGCGTTCATTTATGATGTTGGTATGGATGATTTTCAGGCTCGCGTCATGGAAGCCTCCATGCAAGCGCCGGTGATCGTGGATTTTTGGGCGCCATGGTGCACCCCTTGTAAACAATTGATGCCGTTACTGGAAAAGGCTGTGACGGCAGCGGGGGGCGCCGTTATCTTGGCAAAAATCAATATTGATGAACAGCCACAACTGGCCGCAGCCATGCGCGTACAATCTGTCCCGACCATATACGCCTTTTTCCAAGGCCAGCCCGTCGATGCATTTCAGGGCAATCTACCTGAGAGCCAGATTAAGGCGTTTGTTGCCAAACTTCAGGAAATCAGCCGTCAGGCCCGCCCCGGGGCACTAGACATTCCTGAAGCATTAAAAACGGCGTCTGCGGCCCTTGCGCAGAAAGACATTCAGGCCGCTCATGCGATTTACACTCAAATCCTGCAGGAAGACCGTGATAACGCGCAGGCCTACGCCGGCATGGTACGAACTTTTATTGTCGCCGGTAAGAACGATAAGGCCAAACAACTTATAGATACCGCTCCAGAAAATATCCAAAAGAGCGCCGCCTATGCCGAAGCCAAAACCGCTCTCGCCCTTGCAGAATCCTC
The DNA here is from genome assembly GCA_964478225.1 of uncultured Micavibrio sp. Taxonomy (GTDB): domain Bacteria; phylum Pseudomonadota; class Alphaproteobacteria; order Micavibrionales; family Micavibrionaceae; genus CAYZHM01. Next base: position 31,833 of record CAYZHM010000002.1, on the reverse strand, counting down.
CCCGGTTGGGGGTTTTTCCGATCTTCAGGAAAAACTAGAGAAAAAGCCAGATGATCACCAAACCCGTTTTGATCTGGCCAACGCTCAATTTTCCGCTGGAACTCATGAGTCCGCCATAGACAACTTGCTGATCATTGTCGAGAAAGACCGCTCGTGGAATGAAGATGGGGCACGCAAACAGCTCCTGAAATACTTCGAAGCCCTCGGGCATAACGATCCGCTGACCATAGCAGGCCGTAAAAAATTATCTTCCCTGCTTTTCTCTTAGCCGCCGAGCCCTACATCAATCCTATGGACAGCAACCCTTACGCCCCGCCATTTGACGATCTTCCGGACAGTTTGCCGGTTTTTCCTCTTGCTGGCGTGTTGTTGTTACCCCATGGCGAATTGCCCCTCAATATCTTTGAGCCTCGGTATTTGAAGATGGTTGATGATGCTATGGCGGGTAATCGTCTGATTGGCATGATCCAGGTCCGCGATGATGGCGACATCTACAAAATAGGCTGCGCAGGAAAAATTATTGAGTTTTCACAAACAAGAGACGGGCGCTATTTAATCGCCCTCAGCGGAATTAGCCGTTTTGAGGTGGTACAGGAAATTAAAACCACAACACCTTACCGGCAAATTCAGGCCTCTTGGACGCACTATAAGAAAGATCTTGATCCTGTCTCTTGCCTCGGCGTAAACCGCGACAAGCTTATTCAGCTGCTGAACCTTTACTTCACCGCCCAGGATCTATCGTGTGACTGGGATAAAATTCAGGAGGCATCCGATGGAAGGTTGATCACATGCCTTTCAATGATCTGTCCTTTCGATACCAAGGAAAAGCAGGCCTTACTTGAGGCGCCATGCTGCAAAACCCGAGCCGAGACGTTTATGACCATGCTCGAGATGGCTGTGCATTGCTGCGGCACAGATTGCGAGCATTAAATAGCCAAATTTTGACATATAATAAAAATATTGCTAGGTTGCGTCTTATTCATATGAGGAGTTAAGAGATGGATTTAGGGAAGCATTTCCGCCAACCAATCATGAATAAGGCTGCTGGTATGGCGATGACACTGGGCGGACTATTTGCAGCAGCGCAAAACGCCGAGGCGCAGCAATACTACCAATACGCACAACCAGTGCAGGGAACCGTAGTATACGTACAGCCCCAGCCCCAAATCATTTATGTCCCCGTTCCTGTCCCAGTACAGACTCAGCCCCAAACACTGACCCAAAGCTGGCAAGCCCCTCAGCAAGAATACAGAACCTATGGTTATAATCGCGGTAGTTCATATAACTATCGTCAACCTCCTCGTGAGTACTATAACAACGGATACAACAACTATCAGCGTTCCGGTTATGGCGGCGGGTATCGTGGCTACAGCGGCTATCGTGGTTACAGTGGTTACAGCGGCTACGGCTATGGCAACAGTAAAGCCGGGCGGATCATCTATGACATCAACAGGCTTATCAGAGATTTAAGCCGTTAGAATCTGCCGCCCGCACATTTGATTTTATTCCAAAAGCGCGCTATGCATGTCCCATGAGCAACGAACTTGATCCCAAATTGCTGGAAATTCTGGTGTGTCCGGTGCATAAGACGCCGCTGGAATACGACGCCAAGAAGCAAGAATTGATCTCGCGGCAAGCCGGTTTGGCTTATCCAATCCGCGAAGGCATTCCCGTCATGTTGGTCGATGAAGCACGAAAACTTGATTAAATCAAAAAACCATGCTTATTTAACTCCGATGAGTTTGCAGACCACTCTACTGCTAGACCTCCTGCTCCTTACCCGCCCTTAAGCGGGCATGAGGCGTTAATCCGCGCCTGCGCTTAAGGGAAATTCCAAAAATTGCAAAACCACAAAAAACGCATTAAAAGGAGCGCGTTATGAGCACGCAAGACCGCATTATAATTTTTGACACCACCTTACGCGACGGCGAACAATCGCCGGGCTGCGCCATGAACCTTGAAGAAAAATTGCGGATGGCAGTATTGCTGGATGAGTTGGGCGTGGACGTCATCGAAGCAGGATTCCCAATCGCATCGCAAGGGGATTTTGAAGCCGTCAACGAAATTGCCAAAATCGTAAAGAATGCTGTCGTTTGTGGATTATCCCGAGCCAAGAAATCCGATATCGAAGCATCAGGGCAGGCGATCAAACCCGCAAAACGTGGCCGCATTCACACCTTTATCTCCACCAGTCCTTTGCACATGAAGCACAAATTGCAAATGGCACCAGAAGATGTTTTGGAAGCTATCAATGAAAGCGTAAGCTTTGCGCGCGGCTTTACGGACGATGTGGAGTGGAGCGCAGAAGACGCAAGTCGTACGGAAGATGATTTTCTTTGCCGTGCGGTCGAGATTGCGATCAATGCGGGCGCGACAACAATCAATATTCCTGACACGGTTGGCTATGCCGTGCCGGAAGAATATGCCGCGAAATTCAAAATGCTGATTGAGCGCGTTCCCAATATTGATAAGGCCGTTCTTTCGACACATTGTCACAATGATCTTGGATTGGCCGTTGCGAATTCTTTGGCCGGTGTCGCCGCAGGTGCCCGTCAGATTGAATGCACCATCAATGGCATTGGCGAGCGAGCTGGCAACGCCGCGCTGGAGGAAATCGTCATGGCGATGCGCACACGCCCGAATATGTTGCCTTACACCAACAAAATCGATACGACCAGAATCACAAAAACCTCACGCGCTCTGCAAACGATTACAGGTTTTAACGTTCAACCCAACAAGGCAATTGTCGGTGCGAATGCATTCGCACACGCCAGCGGCATCCATCAGGACGGCATGCTGAAAAACGCAAACACATATGAAATCATGACGCCTGAATCTGTAGGACTGAATGAATCGAAATTGGTCATGGCCAAACATTCGGGCCGCGCAGCTTTCAAAAACAAATTGGCTGAACTTGGGTTTGAGCTTGGCGACAACGCATTTCAGGATGCATTCGCCCGCTTCAAAAACATGGCCGATAAGAAAAGAGAAATTTTCGAAGAAGATTTAATCGCACTGATTGAAGACGAGGTTGTACGTGAACACGAAGCAATCAAATTTGTTTCTATGCATGTTGTTTCGGGAACGACAGGCCCGCAAACCGCGGAATTGTGTGTGACGATGGATGGGGAAGAGCATTGCACAAAAGTCGAAGGAAACGGCCCCGTCGATGCAATCTTTACAGCAATCCGCGACCTTATTCCGCATCCGGATGCAAGATTGAAATTGTATCAGGTGCATGCCATCACCGGCGGTATCGACGCTCAGGCGGAAGTGACGGTGCGTTTGGAAGAAAACGGACGTCTGGTTCATGGGCAAGGGGCCGATACGGATACGCTTGTCGCGAGTGCGCGTGCTTACATTCACGCGCTCAATAAATTGCTCGCCAAGCGCAAGACCTTTAATCCGCAAACTTCGGATTCAGCTGTTTAATTGTGTTTGAATAATTTGGAAAATATCTTCAAACATCTCCGTGGTTAGTCGCCGGGTTTGAGTATTATAGCGCGAACAATGATACGAATTGATCATCGTTAAACCTCCAAGATCATGGACGGCGCCATGACCAAATTTGAAGGATGATTGCCGTTTGCCCATTGCCTTCAGGAATGACTTATGCGCGATGAGGCCGAGTGTCAGCACAACTTTTAACTGCTTTAAATCAACCATTTCTGTTTTAAGGAAGTTCAGGCACGTATTCTCTTCATCGGGCGTGGGCTTGTTTTGAGGCGGGACACAGCGTACGGAATTGGTAATGCGGCAATTGACCAGCTCAAGCCCATCATCAGGCTGCGCCTTATATACCCCGCGGGCAAATCCGAACTTAAGCAGGGTCGCGTAAAGCAGATCCCCGGCATAATCGCCAGTAAAAGGCCGTCCGGTGAAATTAGCCCCTTTAAGACCCGGCGCCAGGCCCAAAACCAGCAATTCAGCATTATCCGGCCCAAAAGAAGGCACCGGAGCATTATATTTATCAGGGAATTTGGCCCTGTTATTTGCGCGGAAAGCCGCTAAACGCGGGCATAATTGGCAGTTTTTGTCTGCATAAAAAGTGAACATCTTGCTTGCATTCCTTAAACAAACTTACTATAAGGTGCTTGCAAGGCAAATAAAGGATAAAAAGACATGGCACGCGTAACCGTTGAAGATTGTGTAGACAAAACCGAAACCCGCTTCGAACTTGTGATGGTCGCTTCTCAGCGCGCCCGCAAGATTGGCTCTGGCGCGGCCCTGACAATTGACCGCGACAACGACAAAAATACCGTTGTTGCTCTTCGTGAAATTGCTGCTGAAACCGTTGCAATTCCTGATCTTAAGGAAGAATTGGTTCGTTCTCACCAACGCATGGTGGCTTACGAGGAAGATGATGATCAGGTTGATCTGATGGACGGCGAAGAAGAATGGGAAAAAATGGCCCAGCGCGCTGCTCTTGAAGAAAGAGGAAGCGACATCTACGCCGATGACAACGTTGATGACGATGACGATGATTTTGATGATTCTGAGCCATCTTTGGCCGATTTGGCGGGCAGACCCCAGGACGACTAACAAGACGACTAAATAGCCCAAATTCGTTCAAAAGCCGGCGTATCAGTCGGCTTTTTTTATGATTTTCGTAAACGAACGTGGTAGATTGGTTTATGGCCATGCCCGTTGATATTGTTGCACAAATAAGAACCTATAATCCTGATTTTAACTCTTCTGTGATCGAAGGCGCGATTGATTACGCCCGCAAAATGCATGAAGGCCAGACCCGTTCCTCGGGCGAACCTTATTACACCCATCCTGTCGAAGTGGCCTCTATCCTGGCCGGGATGCGGATGGATCAGGATACATTAGTGACGGCCATTCTTCACGACACGCTGGAAGACACCAAAGCCACCTATGATGAAATTAAGAGCAAATTCGGCCAGGACGTCGCCGATATGGTCAATGGCGTTAGCAAGCTGACCAAGATCGAAAGCCAGACCATCGAGGGCAAACAGGCCGAAAATTTCCGCAAATTACTGCTGGCCATGTCCGAAGACATTCGCGTGCTTTTGGTCAAGCTTGCCGATCGTCTTCATAATATGCGGACCATCGACGGGCTAAGCACAGAAAAACAGCGCCGAATTGCCCTTGAGACACTGGAAATTTATGCGCCGCTGGCCGAGCGTGTGGGCGTTCATCAAATCAAAGAAGAGCTAGAAGATTTATCCTTTGCCGTTCTCAATCCAGAGGCTCGTGAGTCGATTGCCAACCGGTTGGCTTTTTTACGTTCAGAAGGGATCGACATTGTTGAAAACATTATCAATGAACTCAAGGCCATTTTAAAAAGCGCGAATATCGAAGCCGAAATAGGCGGCCGTGAAAAAACCCGTTATTCGATCTGGAAGAAGATGCAGCGCAAAAATGTGGCCTTCGAACAGCTCTCCGATATCATGGCCTTTCGAATTATCGTCGATGGCACGGATAAATGTTATGCCGCTTTGGGCGTTATTCATAGCGCGTATCCCAGCGTTCCCGGCCGTTTTAAAGATTACATTTCAACGCCCAAACCCAACGGCTATCAATCCATTCACACAACAGTTATCGGCCCGCATCAGCAACGTATCGAAGTGCAGATCCGCACAAAGGAAATGAACCAGATGGCCGATCTTGGGGTCGCAGCGCATTGGGCATATAAGGATGGCCATGTTCCCACACCACAGGACGCAAAAAAATATCGCTGGCTGCGCGAACTTTTGGAAATTCTGGAGCAAGAACAACAGCCCGAAGATTTCTGGGAAAATACAAAACTCGAACTATTCCAAGATCAGGTTTATGTGTTCACGCCCAAAGGCGATTTGATGGAGCTTCCCAACGGTGCAACGCCGATTGATTTTGCCTACGCCATTCACTCGGACATCGGCGATAAATGCGTCGGCGCCAAAATCAACGGGCGCATCGCACCGCTCAACACCAAGCTTGCCAATGGCGATCAGGTTGATGTCATTACATCCAAATCTCAAACCCCATCGCCCACATGGGAACGCTTCGTTGTCACCGGCAAAGCCCGTTCGCACATCAGAAAATATATACGCACCAAACAACGCGGCGAGTATATAACGCTCGGCAAGGCGATGTTGCAGAAACTATTCCGTCAGGAAGAATACGACTTTACAGAGAAGGCGGTCGCAGGCGTTCTGGAGCAATTAAACGCCGATGAAAATGACGACATTTATGCGCGTATCGGCTCAGGCCATCTTGTCGCGCGCGATGTGTTCAAAGCAATTTTCCCCGGCCACAAGACAGAAATAGTCAAGCGTCCAAGCGCCGATATGGATCAGGCCGTCTTTATAAAACGCGAAGCCGGAAAAGATGCGCCGATGCCGATCAAGGGGCTGATCCCCGGCATGGCGGTGCATTTCGCGCGTTGCTGCCACCCGCTCCCCGGCGACCGGATCGTCGGCATTGTAACAACAGGCAAAGGCGTGACCGTCCATACCATCGATTGCGAAACTCTGGAAACTTTCGCCGATACGCCAGAACGCTGGTTGGATGTTTCATGGGGCGACGAAAGCGAAACGCCTGAGGCGCATGTTGGCCGTCTGAAAATGACCTTCCACAACGAGCCGGGCGCATTGGCCTCGATCTCAACCGTTATCGCCAAAAACGGCGGCAACATCATGAACCTCAAAATCACCAACCGCTCCGTTGATTTCTGGGACATTATTATCGACATCTACGTCACCGATAACAAACATCTCAACAACCTCATCGCGGCACTCAGGGCAACCCCCGTAATCTCAAGCGTAGAGCGGGCGAGAGGGCGTTAAAGCCCTTGATGCGGCAATTCTTTGCGAGTATAGTTTTTATATCGCAAATATGGAGAATTTCTAATGGCACTTAATGAAAGCACAAGATATCGAAGCAGATTCGAAGCCGTGGCGGGCAGTCAGGAAACGCCGCGAGAGAGGGCAATTCGTGCAATCCTAAAGGGGATGGCAGAAAAAGCAAAGAAGCCACCCGCAAGAATAGACATCCTTGACGCGTCAGCATCTGCTGATATTAAAATACTTTGCGTCCGTTGAACTTTAAGCCGCGCAATTCAGTAGCGCCTCAAACGGCGCTTTGAGCTTATCCCGCCCGTTCAGACCGTCCAGCTCGATAATACAAATCGCCCCGACAACATTTGCCCCGGCTTTCGTGATCAAATGTTCCGCCGCCGCCATCGTCCCGCCGGTCGCCAGCAAATCATCAACCAGCATAATTCGCGATCCCTTTTTTACCAGATCAGGCTGAATTTCAATCTCGTCCTCGCCGTATTCCAGCGTGTATTTATAGCCAATCGTTTCCCCCGGCAGCTTGCCCTTTTTGCGCACCATGCCAAATCCAATGCCAAGCTCAAGCGCCAATGGCGCCGCAACCAGAAACCCGCGGCTTTCAATCCCCATCAACATATCGGGTTTGTAAGGTGTAACCTTTTCTTTGAGCTGGCGAATAGTTTCTTGCCATGCCGCTGGATGGGCCAGCAGCGTAGCGATATCATAGAAATTGATGCCTGCTTTAGGGAAATCAGGGATAATGCGAATATGATCGTTGATATTCATTGGCTTTTCTTCTGAAAGTCGTTTTAAGTTCACAATTTCTTGTTATAAAGAAAGAAAAAATATCATTCTAGCCTGGATTACGCTTTTTTTATGTTCATACGCCGCAAACCGCTAACCAAACTCCAACATCTCAAAGAAATTTTTTGGCCGACAATGGGCTGGATGAGAGCATGTCAGTATGTCAAACACCGTGTTATCAGGCTGTCAGATTCCGATCACCGCATCGCCGCAGGCTTGGCAACCGGCGCGTCAATATCGTTCACCCCCCTTGTGGGCACCCATTTTATTCAGGCAGGCAGCATAGCCTACATATTCCGTTTTAATTTTATAGCCGCCCTTATCGGCACATTCGTTGGAAATCCCTGGACATTTCCTTTCATGTGGTGGGCGGCCATAGAATTTGGATCCTTTCTTTTTGAATTGGTTGGTCTGCCTTCATCAAAGGCGTTGCCGGATGTTGTAACCCTGCCAATCATGTGGGATCTCCTTTGGCATCAACCACTCCGCATCTTTCTGCCGTGGTTGCTTGGGGGATATTTGTTGGGGCTTTTCAGTTGGCCGTTTAGCTACGTTATATTTTATAACTTGGTGCGCGGCGCTAAAGCCGCACGCAAGAAGGCCAAATTAATGCGTATGCACAAAACCGCCAAAGAAATCACAGGCCAGAAACAATGATTATCGGTATCGGCACAGATATAACAGACATCTCCCGCATCGAAAAATTGCTGGATGATAAATTTATCGCGCGCTGTTTTACGCAAGGTGAGCAAGACTATGCCGAGAAAAAGCGGCCTGGCGGTGGACACATAGCAGTCTATGCCCGTAGGTTTGCCGCTAAGGAAGCCTGCGCCAAGGCCTTGGGATGCGGAATTGGTGAAAAAGCCGGATTAAAGGACATTGAGGTGATTACGGACGAAGCAGGCTGCCCGCGGCTTGTTTTGCATGGTGCGGCCTTAAAGACATTACAAACCAAGTCCGATAAGGCGTCCATCCATTTAAGCCTGAGTGATGAACCGCCTTATGCTCTGGCTTTCGTTGTAATTGAAGCAAACCTCTAGCCAAAACCGCTTTATTCCTATAATCAGTGTCCTATGAGCAAAGAAGCGAACATGACCAATTCAAAAGACGAGCCGCAAAAAGATAAGAAAGAAGCCCCTTTGAATGCCAAAGAAGAGGCGACTGAATTTGCAAAAACTTTGCTTTTTGCTTTTGCCATTGCTCTGATTATTCGTATGTTTTTGTTCGAGCCTTTTAACATTCCGTCTGGCTCTATGAAGCCGACATTGCTCGTTGGTGACTACCTGATCACAAGCAAGCCCGCCTACGGATATGGCCAATATACTTTTTCTTTGTTTTTGAAGTCCTACATCCCCGCACCATTCGAAGGCCGCATTTTCGCTCGTCCGCCAAAACGTGGCGATATTGCCGTTTTTTTTGTTCCTTACGCGGGCGACAATTACATTAAGCGGGTTGTCGGCATGCCCGGCGATACAATTCAGATGAAGCGCGGCCGCCTTTATATTAATGACAAACTTATACCGCGCGAACCTGTTGGCCTACATCAGGAAGAAGATGGGGAGACATTAATCGAATATCTTGAAACGCTTCCGGACGGGGTCATTCATCGTATCTATGAGCGCAGCGATGATGAAGTTCTCGACAACACGGACGTTTATACAGTTCCCGAAGATCATTATTTTATGATGGGAGACAACCGTGACAACTCGCAGGACAGCCGAATTGTAAACGGTGTCGGTTATGTTGCATTTGAAAACATTGTTGGCCGAGCAGATAGAATTTTCTTTTCAGAAAACGGGACAGCCCACATCTGGGAAATCTGGAAATGGCCAGGTGCAATACGTTACGGCCGTATCTTTGAAAATCTTCAGCCCGTCCGCTCACCGCAGAAACAATGAACACAACACTCAAAGACCTCGAAAAATTAATTGGTCATGAATTCAAAGACAAGGTGCTTCTCGAAACCGCGCTGACACACTCATCATTCGGTGGCCATAAAAGCTATGAGCGGTTGGAGTTTTTGGGCGACCGTGTTTTAGGCCTGATCGTCGCCGAACATCTTTACAAACGTTTCCCGGATGAACCCGAAGGGCATTTGGCCAAACGGCTTGCCGCTTTGGTGCAGGGGTCTTTGTTGGCCGGCGTGGCCCGTGAGCTTTCATTAGGAGAGTTCGTGAGGTTTTCTGACGCCGAAAGAGCAGCAGGAGGCGCAGAGAATGACAATCTACTCGCGGACGTTCTGGAATCTCTGATCGGTGCTTTATACCTCGACGGTGGATTGGAGAAATGCCGCACGTTGATCGAGAAAAATTGGGAAACGCGCTTTGATAATATGCTGGCCCCGCCCCAGCACCCGAAGACCATCGTGCAAGAATGGGCGCAATCAAAGGGGCTTCCGCTGCCGGTTTATGAGGTGGTGGAGCAAACCGGCCCTGATCATTCTCCCGAATTTATCGTGCAGATTTCTGTTGAAGGCTATGCGCCTTTAAAAGCCAGTGGCCGCTCTCGTCAGGCAGCGGAAAAAGAGGCGGCACTGGAATTTGTGAAAATACATAATATTTGACAGCCTTTTATTGTCTCTATAGAAAGAATAAGTATGAAAACGAGTACCGCACTGATACCGAGAATTGAAGGCAAGAACGCAATTTTATCTGCTGAACTTGCGGAGCAGTTTAATCTGGTAACAATCAAAAATCTTGAAGATTTATGGGTTGTTCTGGATCACCGTCCCGATATTATTCAGGACGTTGTGGACAGACTCGGCCTTGAATGGAGCGAAGTTAGCGTGAGCGAAGCGCGTCGGGAGTTTCCTGTAAATATGCGTGAAAAAGGATTAGAGCATCAAAAATACAGAGAATACAAAATAGCCGCACCATGAATTCTACAGACCAAAAATTCGGCTCTGCCGCGCTGGTTGGTCTGACCAACGCCGGAAAATCAACGCTCACCAACGCGCTGGTCGGCTCTAAAGTTTCGATCGTCACCCGCAAGGTTCAAACCACGCGCTGCCGTATTACCGGGATTATGATGCACGAGAACGCGCAGGTGCTTCTTGTCGATACGCCGGGCATTTTCATGCCCAAGACCGCCTTTGATAAGGCCATGGTCGCGGCTGCTTGGGAGGCCTTAGAGAATACGGACATGGTCTTGCATATCGTTGATGTCTCAGGACATAACCCGCTTGAGAAAAACCGTATATTGATCGAAAAATTGCCAAAAGGAAAATCTGCATTGATCCTCAACAAGGTTGACCAGGTCAAAAAGGAAAAGTTATTGGATATTGCCACACAAATGAATGAGGCCCATCCTTACACCGCAACCTTTATGATTTCCGCACTGAAGCAAAGTGGTTTGACTGAACTAAAAAGGGCGATTGCAGAAGCCATTCCCGCAGCGCCTTGGGGCTTTGATCCGGATGATCTCACCGATATGCCGATGCGTTTTATGGCCGCCGAAATCACCCGCGAGAAAATTATGCAGCAATTACACGAGGAATTGCCTTACTCAATTTTCGTTGAAACAGAAGTTTGGGAAAACTTCGACAACGGCAATCTCAAACTCTCGCAGGTCATTGTCGTTGAGAAAGACAGTCAGAAGGCGATTGTGCTCGGCAAGGGCGGATCGCGGATCAAACAAATCGGCGAAGCGGCGCGTCTTGAGATGACAGATCTCTTCGGCGCACCCGTGCATCTCAAGCTTTTCGTTAAAGTCGAAAAAAATTGGGCAGACAAGCAAGAAAATTTCACTAAAATCGGGCTGTAAAATTTTTCACCACTGTGGATAAAAAATTTTTTCTTTTCACTCTTGTTGCTGAAAAATTTTTGTGCTGTTATCGTTCAGTCTTCGCAGATCAAAGAAGAGTAATTAATAAAGGGCGCAAAAGCCCTGAACACAAACGTGGGGAAAGACATAAATGAGTTGGACGGATGAACGTGTATCTTTACTGAAAAAACTTTGGGGCGAAGGTAAAACCGCCGCTGAAATCGCAAAAGAATTAGGCGGTGTCACACGCAACGCAGTAATCGGAAAGGCGCACAGGCTAAAGCTTTCCAACCGTGCTTCACCTATTCAGCCCAGCAAGAAAACAGCCAAGCCTAAGCTGAAAAAAGTTGAAAAGCAGATGCCTGCACCGGCGAACGTTAACGTAGCGCCAAAGAAGCAAGTATTGGCAGCAGACAAAGACCGTGTCCGTGTGCCCCTAACAGATCTGGGCGTTCGTCAATGCCGTTGGCCTATTGGAGATCCCCAGCATGAGGATTTTGGTTTTTGTGGGGATACATCTGTAATCGGTATTCCATATTGCTTGGAACACGCACAGGTCGCATATCAGGCTGCTACGCGCAATCGCATCCTGAAGGCAGAAGAAGACCAGGTTCGTTCAGCCCTCGCGATGGCCGCTCCGCAAAAAAGCAAAAAAGCCACGGGTTAAACCCTTCATACTTCAATAAACTGTTTGCTCGCCCTGACCTCTAAGTTATATCTATAGAGGATTAGGATTACGAGCGGACAGTTTTTAATATGAAAAGTTCTAAAATCATAGCCGTCGCTATCGCGCTTCTGGCATTTCTGTGGGTCGGCAGCAGTTTCTTATTTTCAGATCCAACATCGGCCCCACCCCCTCAAACAGAGCATCCCAAACAAAAAGAAGAGAAACCTTTGCCGGAAGTCCGTGTTCGAACGATTAAGGCTTCGGATTACACAGATGATGTGATCGTCACTGGCCGCTCTCGCGCATCCAAGAAGGTTGAAATTCGCGCCGAAACTGCGGGCCTGATCCAGGAGTTGCTGAAGGAAGAGGGTACAAGGGTGGCAGAAGGAGATGTTCTGGCCAAAATTGAGGTCCGCGATCGTGAATCCCGTGTCAATGAAGCAAAGCAGCGTGTTAACCAACGTCAGATTGAGTACAACGCGGCGCAAAATCTTGCAAAGGAGGGCTTTAATTCGAAAGTTCGAGTGGCCCAGGCTTTGGCAGACCTTGAAAGCGCCAAGGCCAGCTTGAAAGATGCGCAAAGCGATAGCACCAAAACCAAAATCTCTGCCCCTTTCGAAGGAACTATTGCCATACAAAATATTGAAGCCGGAGATTATGTCTCTCTAAGCGATTCAGTGTTTACCCTTGTCGATCTCGATCCTGTCGAGTTTGTGGGATACGTATCTGAACGGCGGATTCAGGACATTACCCTCGACAAAGAAACAGAAGTGGAATTGTTGGATAACAAAATCATCACCGGAAAAGTCAGCTACATCGCTCCCGCCGCCGACCCTCAAACGCGGACGTTTCGTATCATAATATCGGCCGCCAATGAAGATTTGGCAATCAAAGAAGGCCTCACAGCCAAAATCCGTATCCCTGCGTCGCAAAGAACAGCCTACAAAATTTCGCCGTCTATCCTTTCGCTGGATGACAAAGGGCGTATAGGCGTTAAAATTGTCGATGATACGGATACCACCAGCTTTATCCCGGTCAAAATTTTGGCGGACAAACCTGATGCGATGTGGATTGAGGCGCTGGAGGACAAACAGCTTCCCACGGAAACACGCTTTATAACAGTGGGCCAGGAATTTGTTGGCGTTGGCCAAAAAGTCAAACCTGTGAAAGCTCAGGGAGAGGGCTTGCTATGATGAGCGGATTGATTGACGCGGCAGTCAAACATGCCCGCACAGTTCTGTCCATCTTCGCTTTGCTTTTGATCGCCGGAACCTACTCCTACATAAGCATTCCCAAAGAATCCAACCCCGATATCGACATTCCGCAGATTTACGTCTCGGTTTCTCTGGAAGGTGTTTCGCCAGACGATGCAGAGCGCCTTCTTATCCGCCCGCTAGAGCAAGAGCTTTCGACCATAGAAGGCATCAAGGAAATGAAGGCCACGGCCTTTCAAGGCGGTGGGTTTATTCTTCTGGAATTCAACGCGGGCTTTAATAAAGACAAAGCGCTCGATGATGCGCAAAAGGCCGTCGATCAGGTGCGCCCAGATCTTCCGGATGATGTTGACGAGCCGCAGGTCACAGAAGTGAATTTCAGCCTCTTTCCCGTTCTTGTAGTGACTTTATCAGGGGACATGCCGGAGCGCACACTCCTAAAGCTTGCGCAGAATTTGCAGGATAAAATTCAAGGGTTGTCATCCGTTCTTGAAGCGGGCATTGCCGGCAATCGTGAAGAGCTTGTTGAAATTATCGTTAAGCCGGAACTGCTCGAAAGTTACGGCTTGATAGGCACGGACATTATCAATTTCTTCAATCGCTCCAATCGTCTTGTGGCTGCGGGTAATCTTGATACCGGAGCAGGGCGTTTTGCCATAGAAGTCCCAGGCCTATTTGAAAGCGTCTATGACATTATGGAGATGCCGGTCAGGGTCAGTGGGGATTCCGTCATTAAAGTCTCCGATGTTGCGGAAGTCCGGCGTTCATTCAAAGACGCTGAAAACTTTGCGCGTCTGAACGGAGAACGCGCAATTGCCATTGAGGTTGTAAAACGCTCCGGCGAAAACATCATCGATACTATTCAAGCGGTACGAACCATTGTCGAAAATGAGCGCCAATTTTGGCCGGAAACGGTCAAGGTGGCATATACACAAGACGAGTCTGAGCAAATCCGGACCATGCTCACGGATCTGCAAAATAATGTCATAAGCGCCATTCTGCTTGTTATGATTGTTGTGGTCTGGGCACTGGGCCTTCGGACTTCGCTTCTTGTTGGAATAGCGGTTCCAGGCTCCTTTCTTACTGGCATTTTATTACTTTATGCGTTGGGGTTAACAGTTAACGTTGTTGTCTTATTTGCGCTTATTCTCTCAACCGGGATGCTGGTGGATGGTGCAATTGTCGTAACCGAACTCGCGGACCGCAAAATGTCCGAAGGTCTGCATAAGCGTCAAGCCTATGCCCTAGCGGCGAAGCGCATGGCCTGGCCGATTATCTCTTCGACGGCGACAACCTTGGCGGCTTTTGCCCCGTTGTTATTCTGGCCGGACATTGTCGGCGAATTTATGAAATATATGCCCTTAACTTTGATCGCGGTTTTATCTGCCTCACTATTCATGGCGCTTATTTTTGTGCCGACTCTCGGCGCTTTGTTTGGCAAGGCGGGCGCGGCAAGTGACCCCAAAATGATGAAAATGCTTGCCGCTTCTGAAGGAGGGGATCTGCATGAAATCAAGGGCTTTACGGGTTGGTATGTGAGAGTTCTTGAAAATTGCCTGAAAGTTCCCGGCTTTATCCTGACCGGCGCGGTCCTGTTACTAATAGGTGTGCAGTTCGCCTATGGTTATTTTGGTAAGGGCGTTGAGTTTTTTCCTGATATTGAGCCGGATTTTGCCTCCGTTCTGGTTCATGCGCGTGGAAACCTTTCGGTATATGAACAAGATAAGCTTGTGAAGGAAGTTGAGGATCGCGTTCTGGGAATGGATGGGATCAAAACGGTCTATACGCGTACTGGAAAGGCAGCCCAAAAAGGATCTGAGCTGGCTGCGGATGTCATCGGCCAGCTTCAATTACAGTTTGATAACTGGGCCTTGCGCGATCCTGCGGATGTTATTCTTGGCAAGATCCGGGAAGAAACAGCTGATATTGCTGGAATTCATGTCGAAACCCAGAAACAGGAAGGCGGCCCACCAAGCGGCAAGGCCGTGCAGATACAGATTGCTTCGCGCTTTCCCGAAAAAATTGACAAAGCCACGGAAACTGTTTTGGCGGCGCTGGGTGAGCTTGGTGATTTTCGGGATGTCGAGGACTCCCGCCCTTTACCAGGGATTGATTGGCAATTGGACGTCGATCGTTCTCAGGCTGCCAAATTTGGGCTCGATATCACGACCATCGGTCTTTATATCCGTATGGTCACCAATGGCTTGTTGGTTGCTGAATACCGGCCCAACGACAGCGACGATGAGATTGATATTGTTATTCGCCATGATTTGGATCAACGCACGCTTGACCAGCTTGATCAAATTCGCATTGAACGCGCCGACGGCAATGGATCCATCCCGATCAGCTCGTTTGTCCAGCGCAAGGCCAAGCCTGCGGTTGGCACCATCAATCGAAGCGATCAAAGGCGTATCGTCACAGTGAAGGCTGATCTGCCGCCTGAGATGAACATCGCCGCCAAAGTCGACCAGGTCAAAGAGTGGCTGACCCAGAATATGGACAAATTTGACCCGGCGATTGAAATCACATTCAAGGGTGAAGATGAGGATCAACGCAATTCACAGGCCTTTTTAATGAAAGCGTTTGTCATTGCCTTGTTTATCATGGCCATTATCCTGGTCACTCAGTTCAACAGCTTTTACAGCGCCCTTTTGATCCTTACAGCCGTGATCATGTCAACGATCGGCGTCATGATGGGCCTGATGATCACGCAGCAACCTTTTGGCATCATTATGAGCGGCATTGGTGTGATTGCGCTTGCCGGCATTATAGTAAACAACAATATCGTTCTTATTGATACTTTTGATACCTTGCGGCGTGACTATGGCGATAAAATGAGTGTCCGGGAAATCATATTGCGCACCGGAGCACAGCGTCTACGGCCGGTCATGTTGACAACAATCACAACGGTGATTGGCTTGATGCCAATGGTTTTGCAAATGAATATTGATTTTATCAGCCGTGAAGTATCATTCGGCGCCCCTTCAACACAATGGTGGGCACAATTGGCAACGGCCGTTGTTTTCGGCCTGTCATTTTCCACGGTCCTGACACTCGTGGTAACGCCAGCCGCTTTAATGGTGCGGGAAAATACCTCACAATTTTGGAAAAGAAAAAAGAACGCCGCGGCTTAGCGGATAACCTCGATATTAACGGCTTCACGGCCTTTATCGACATCTTTCAGCGTCACCTTAACACGCTGTCCCGCTTCCAGTTCTTCAATACCCAGACGATCAAGAAGGGTTTTATGGACAAAAATATCTTTCATTCCATCATCTGGAATTACAAAGCCAAAGCCCTTTTCCGGCTTATACCACTTCACTAACCCGCCCATAGTGTGGCAACCATCCGCATCCGGAGGGGCAGGCATCAGGTTAACGTTGCCCTGGTCGATAACCTCGATAACATCCTTAACTTGCTTGCCTTTTGGGCCGTCAAAATAGGTGCATTCCAGAATGGCGCCCTCGCCAACAAAATGAATACCCGCCCGCTGCAAGGTTGTAATATGAATGAAAGCATCAAAGCTGCCGTCTTCCGGCACAACGAAACCAAAGCCTTTGGAACCATTGAACCACTTCAGGCTTAATCTGGCCTGTTCAAGATCCTGGTCGGTATGGTCTATAAGTTCGGGGCCACCGCGAAACTGAGCTGAACCCTGTGAGCTTGAATGAGACAAGGAGGAAACTCCTTAGAAAGAACAAAAGATACAAAGTTAAAATTGCGCAAAACGATTTGCACACTGACTTGCACAATCATGCCTCAATTTTGATATAAAATCTAGACCCTCAAACAAAACGTTGCAGGATTGTCATAGAATTACACACACTTTCATATTAAAGTAATGAGATGAGCGTTTCTTCTTATCCTTGGATCAAAACCTATCCGAACAATCTTAGATGGGACATGCCAATTGATTTGGGCACCATGGTTGATGTCTTTGATCAAACCGTTCAAAGGCACGGCCAGCACTGCGCTATAGATTTTCTTGGAAAAACAATGAATTGGTATGAGATCGGCCAGATGGCAGATCAGTTTGCTTATGCTCTACATGAGCGGGGCATAAAAAAGGGGAACAAGGTTGGCCTTTTTCTTCCCAATTGCCCGTATTTTCTGGCTGCATACTACGGCATTCTCAAGCTCGGCGCGACCGTTGTAAACTATAACCCTCTCTACGCCGAACGAGAATTGGCACACCAGATTGAAGATAGCGAAACTGAGCTTCTTATCACGCTTGATCTGGAAATGCTTTATAGCAAAGCACAACAAATGCTTTCACAGACTCGCCTCAAAGGCCTACTGATTTGTAAATTCACAGACATATTGCCCTTCCCCAAAGATTTTCTCTTTTCCCGTTTCAAGTCCAAACAAATTGCCAAGATCAGGAAAGACAAGAGAATTCATTGGCTTCACGAACACCCTTATGTACCCCAAGCATTCAAAAATGCAAAAATTGATCCTCTAAACGATCTGGCCGTATTGCAATATACCGGTGGGACGACTGGCGTGCCTAAAGGGGCTATGCTGACCCATCATAATATCTACGCCAATACGCGCCAGTGTCTCGCGCATTTCCCCAAAAGCGATAAGCCTGAAACGATGCTGGCTGTTTTGCCGTTTTTCCATGTGTTTTCCATGACAGTTTGTATGAACATTGCGGTCATGAAAGGCATGAAAATTCTGACAATTCCGAGATTTGATTGTAATGAGACCCTGAAACTCATCCATAAATATAAGCCGCAATATATGCCGGCGGTTCCTGCGATTTTTAACGCTATAAACAACCACAAAAACCTCAAGAAATTTGATCTCTCCTCTCTCGAGTTCTGTATTTCAGGGGGCGCTCCGCTGCCTGTTGAAGTCAAAAAGAAATTCGAAGAAAAAACCGGCTGCGTTGTTGTGGAAGGTTATGGCCTCACTGAATCATCGCCCGTTGTCACCGTCAATCCTCCCGCTGGAGAGAACGTTGCGGGGTCGATTGGGTTGCCGTTGCCACAAACAATCGTGGAGATTATCAATCCGGAAGATAAAACAACGCCGATGCCGATAGGCGAACGGGGAGAGTTGTGCGTACGCGGTCCACAAGTTATGAAAGGATATTGGAACAAACCAGACGCCACAGCCGATGTCCTCAGAGACGGCCGCCTATATACAGGCGACGTTGCGATTATGGATGAACGCGGTTACATCTTCATCGTTGACCGCATCAAGGACATGATCATCACCAACGGTTATAACGTCTATCCCCGCAACGTCGAAGAGGCAATTTACCAACACCCGTCAGTCGAAGAATGTATCGTCGCCGGTCTGCCCGACCAACAACGCGGAGAAATCGTCAAGGCTTGGGTCAAGCTGAAAGATGGCCGCGAACTGAGTGCGGATGATCTCAAAACATTCTTGCAAGATAAAATCTCAAAAATGGAAATGCCCAAACGCATTGAATTCCGTGACTCTCCGCTGCCCAAAACCATGATCGGGAAGTTAAGCCGTAAGGATGTGTTGAAGCAGGAATTGGAGAAAACCAGTTAACTTCTCAAGGGTACTAAATCTAAGACATACATATGTTCCCAGTCTTCTTGTCCATCGGGCCAAATTATTCTTTGCTTTCCAGTTGACTGAAAACCATGCCGGAGCATTGCGCGTTTTGAGGGCTCGTTACCTTCTCGGTGAGAAACTACAATTTGTTTGAGAGAAGTATTTTGGATCGCCCAATCAATTCTTGCTTTGTAAAAAAGCTCTGATAATCGGCGTCCACGATAATCCGGTTGTATGAAGGACATAACAAGACGAGCATTTTGAGGATTTTCACGTGTTGCAAAAATTCCGGTCAATCCGATAACCTTGGTTTTATCAAAAAGCCCGAACACGCATCCCGCATCGCCCGCAAGCATAACACGCCATTCTTCAGGACTGCGTGCTAAAGATTCTTCGTAACTACCCGTATAAACAGTGGGATTGGTACGCAATGCTTGTAATCGTATATCTCTAAAAATTTCCCAATCTTCTGGGACAAACGGCCGGATTGTAATCATCCCCGCAAAACCCCACCGGATTTTTCAGTAACGTTGGCAATAACCTTTTGCATCAACGCCTCGATCTCCGTGTCGGTCAGACTTGCTTCGCGTGGCTGAATAGTGACAGACAGCGCCACGGATTTCTTGCCAGCTTCGATACCTTTGCCGGTGTAAATGTCAAAGATCGCCGCATCGGTGATCAACGCTTTGTCCGCGGCCAGCGCGCTGCGCCGCATCTCTTCAACCGGGACATCGGCATCAACCAGGAATGCAAAATCGCGGGACAATGGCATAAGCGGTTCCAACTTCAGGAGTGATTTTTCCGTTCCCTTTTTCTTCGCCTCTGGAATATTTTCAAGAAACACTTCAAAACCGCACACCGCATTTTTTATGCCCATTTTATCGGCAATCGCCGGATGAATTTCACCAAAATAAGCCAGGACATTTTTGCCAAGGCAGATCGCCCCTGAACGTCCGGGATGGTAATAATCCGGCACATCGCGGGTGATTTGTGCATTGGCAGCCGGCGCGCCGCAGGCCTCCAGAGCCGCCAAAGCATCCGCCTTCACATCAAACGCATCCACATCACGCGTTGCATTGCTATCCGCCCAGCTTCTCTCTCCTGCCGCGCCAGCACGTAGGCCTGCCGCGATAATAGATTGTCCTTCCGGTGCCAGAGACTGGAAAACTGGGCCAACTTCACACAGCGCCACATCCGCAAATCCACGATCAGCATTCTGTTGTGCCGCTATCATCAAATTCGGCAAGATCGATGGCCGCATCACATCAATCTCAGAAGAAATTGCATTCTTGATGGTCAGGCTTTCGCGCTTTGCGTTGTCGTTCAATCCAAAATACTGCGTCAATTCTGCATTCATAAAAGACCAGCTTACGCATTCATCCATACCACGCGCGCTTAAAATCCCACGTGCTTTGCGGATCTTTGAGAGTAATGGAGTCTCGGGGCAGGACGGCACTGCGGCATTCGAACAGACTGAAAACGAAGGGATATGATCAAACCCTTCAATTCGTATGATTTCTTCGGCGATGTCCGCCGCGCCCACAATATCACCACGCCATGATGGCGGAGTTACACGCCACATCGGCCCAACTTTAACTTCAAAACCAAGAGCCAGCAAAATACGTTCTTGCTTGCCAACATCAACATCCAACCCGATCAGATTTTTCATCGTTTCTGGCTTGTATTCAATCTCGCGCCGCCACGCAGGAATATCGCCGGCTTTGACAATCTCGCTGGCTTCACCACCGCACAGTTCCATAATAAGCTTGGTCGCAAGATCCATCCCTGTGACCGTAAATTCAGGATCAACTCCGCGCTCGAAGCGGTATCTCGCATCGCTGACAATGCCCATGGCCCGTCCCGCGCGCGCGATACGCTCAGGATTGAAATAGGCAGCTTCAACAAAAACATTCACGGTCTTTTCAGTACACCCTGTCGAGGCACCACCCATAACGCCTCCAAGCCCAATCACTCCGCTCTCATCGCAAATGCCAACGGCCCCATCAACGAGATCATAGGTCTTATCATCCAGCGCCTCAAACTTGTTTCCGGCCTTGGTTTCGCGGACAACAATATGTCCCTTAAGTTTGTCGGCATCATAGACATGCAGCGGCCGTGCGTGGTCCATCGAAATGAAGTTTGTAATATCAACCAACGTCGAAATTGGGCGCAAGCCAACGGATTTCAAAAGCTTTTGCAGCCACTCGGGCGAGGGGCCATTTTTAACGCCCTTGATATATCGTCCGAGGAAAAGCGGGCAACCATCTTTATCTTCAATCGTGACATTAACCGGGGATTTAAATGTGCCTTTGATGGGTTTCGCATCGACCGGTTGAAGCTTGCCAATTCCCGCTGCAGCCAGGTCGCGCGCCACTCCATAAACTCCAGCGCAATCCGCGCGGTTCGGCGTCAGGTTAATTTCGATGACGGGATCATCAAGGCCAAACACCTCAGCCATGGGCGTGCCAATTTCGTACTTCTCATCAACTTCAATAATGCCTTTATGCTCGTCTGAAAGCTGCATTTCTTTTTCTGAAACAAGCATGCCGCAAGATTCAACACCCCGGATCTTTGCTTTCTTCAATGTCACATCAAGACCGGGTATGTAGCTGCCTTCCGGCGCAAAAATTCCTTTCATGCCTGCCCGCGCATTCGGCGCGCCGCAGACAACCTGAAAAACGCCATCCTTGGTTTTGACTTTGCAAAGCCTAAGTTTGTCAGCATCAGGATGTGGCTCCGCGCTTTCAACATACGCCACAGCAAACGGCGCAAAAGCTGCTGCACCATCCACGATACTTTCAACCTCAAGACCAATCGCCGTCAGTTTTTCGCAAACCTCCTGCAGTGAGCCTGTTGTATCAAGAGGCTGCTTAAGCCAGTTCATTGTAAATTTCATAGTTTCATTCCCAGCGGCATAATGTGTAACGTAAAGTCCAGTTTTATTCCCATACTCTCATATAATCTTTGTGCGGCTTCATTTTTGCTCTCTGCCATCCAATAAAGTCGCGTCCAATTCTTTTTCTTTCCAATCTTCGCAAGTTCTTCAACCAAAGTCCGGCCAATTCCTTTCTTGCGATGGGCAGGATCAACATAGAGGTCCTGCATATAGCAAACAGGTTCTAAGGCTCCTGTGGTCGGGTGCAAAACATAATGCACCAATCCTTTCATCTCTGCGCCTTCAAAAGCGCCCAGTCCATGCACCGGGCTTTTGTCATCACAAATTCTGGCCCAGGTCTCTGTCGTCACTTTTTCATTGATGACGCCCTGATTATTTCCATTCCACAACGGCAGCCACGCGCCAAAATCTTTCATTTCCAAAGATCGGACAATCACGGCCGGTCCAGCGGGGCAAACCCATAATGCGACAGCCAACGTATATCGCTTTCAAAAAACGTCCGTAGGTCTGGAATACCGTATTTCAGCATAGCCAGGCGCTCGATTCCTGTTCCGAAGGCAAATCCCTGATATTCGGCAGGATCAACATTGCAATTCTTCAGTACGTTGGGATGTGTCATACCAGAGCCGAGAACTTCCATCCATCTTTGATCACTCTCATCTTTGGATTTTCCAAGCTTGATGCCATCCCCAACTCTATAATAACCAATATCTACTTCTGCGCTGGGCTCGGTAAATGGAAAGAATGATGGTCGGAACCGCACGGGCAAATCCGGTGTTTCAAAAAATACGCGCACGAAATCTTCCAGACAGCCTTTGAGATGTCCCATAGTCACGCCCTTGTCGATATACAGCGCTTCCATCTGATGAAACATCGGCGTGTGTGTCATGTCCCAATCCGAGCGGTAACAGCGGCCAAAGGATATGGCTTTGTAGGGCGGCTTACGGTTCTCCATATAACGAATTTGACCAGTGGCCGAGGTATGCGTACGAAGAAGATATCCTTCAGGCAAGAAGAACGTATCTTGCATTTCGCGCGCCGGATGTCCGGGTGGAAAGTTCAGCGCTGTAAAATTATGCCAGTCATCCTCGATGTCCGGCCCTTCGGCAACCTGAAAACCCATCGCACCAAAAATAGAGATAAGCTCATCAATCGTTTGCGAGATAGGATGAATATGACCTTTTTTCTCACCACGCACAGGCAGAGTAATATCAATAGTCTCATTCGCCAGACGGCCATCCAACTCCTGACGCTTTAAAGCATCTTCTTGGCGGGCAATAACATCCGCAATCTCGTCCTTGAGCTTGTTAAACTCCTGACCCTTGGCTTTACGCTCTTCCGGGTCCATGCCGCCAAGCGATTTCATAAGGTCGGTGATCCGGCCCTTTTTACCAAGCGCCAGCACACGGATATCATCGAGAGCCTTGAGGTCGTTCGCGGCCTCAATCTGGCTTAAAATCTCTGTTTTCAATGTGTTAATATCTGTCATAACGGAACGTTTTTATCAGGATGACACCAAAGACACAACATCTTTCAAATGGTGCACAATATGATCTGGATTGGCCTTTTTAAGCCGTGTACGGCTGATATACCCGTCCGTGATGCCAATAGAAGTCAGGCCGAGATGCCGTGCGATGTCAGGTTCTTCGTGGGAATCGCCAATAATAACGGTATCCTGGGGCTTATAGCCTCGCTTGGTCATGTAATCCGAAAGGCGTTGAATTTTGGTGGTGCTTTGCAAGATGGTTGTTCCATCGCAATCATGCGCCGAGACAAATTGAAAATAATCTTCGATGCCAAGCCGCTTGAGGTGCGCTGTGATTTTATCCGTCACGTAATTGGAAAGAATAATGCAGGTATAGTTCTGCGTTTTACAATATTCCAGCAGTTCGCGCGCGCCTTTGCGCAACCGTGCCTTCGCCGCCAGTCGCTCATACGCGGACTGAAAGACAACATTGCTTTCATCTTTGCGCGCAAGCATTTCATCAACGCTGATATGGTTCAGCGTATAAAAGTGAATGACGGGGAAGGTGAAGGTGTCACGAAAATGCGCAAGGCTTATTGCTTTGCGTCCAAAAAATTCGAGACAGATATTCGAAGCCTTCCAGCTTGGTACCGTGTCGGCAAGCAGCGTGCCGTTCCAATCAAAGACAATCAGTTTTGAAGTCATAATTTTTCCAATAAAAAAGCAGCCTAGAGCAGGCTGCTTTTAAAATCTAGAGAAGATGCCTTAAGCCGCTTTTTTCAAAGCTTCATTGGCCTGCTTGGCAATCGCTGCAAAACCGGCTTCGTCATGAATTGCGATCTCGGACAGAGATTTCCGGTCAAGCTCAAGCCCCATCAAGGACAAACCATGCATCAAGGTTGAATATTTCAAACCGTGAAGACGCGCAGCCGCATTGATACGCTGAATCCACAAAGCACGGAATTCACGTTTTTTGGTCCGGCGATCGCGGTATGCATATTGACCTGCTTTTTCAACAGCCTGCACAGCGGTACGGAAACAATTCTTCCGGCGGCCGTAGTAGCCCTTGGCTTGATCGGTAACTTTTTTGTGCCGTGCACGGGCTCGTGGCCCTCCTTTTACGCGTGCCATTTATACAGCTCCTTCCGCTTTTTTAGCAGCAGGCTTCTTATTACGCTTGCGGCCGTATGGTAGGTAATTGCGCAAAATGATGATCGCATCAGCCACCGCCAGAACACCAGTTCCGCGTGCTTTGCGTTTCATCGATTTGGGCTTGTTCATTTGCATGTGGCGCATGTAGGCCTGTTTGGCCTTCACTTTGCCTTTTGCGGTAATTTTAAACCGCTTTTTCGCACTAGAGTGCGTTTTCATCTTCGGCATTTTTATCTCCTTTAATCAAAGGGTTAGGTATTTAGGCAATCGAGGCAGCCGAGAAAACTATAAGCCAGATCGCCCATGAATGCGCTGTTTATAGGGGAAAAGGGTTGTCAAACGCAAGGAAAAAGTTTTATCTTCCATAATCAGGTCAAGAGGAGCGTAACATGTCTAATACTGAGCATCATGGGGAGTTTATCGATTTTTACCCGGGTGAAATCGCAATGAATCCTCCAGAAAGACCGGTTTCTGATGCGCTGGGCGTCGCATTTCGAGCGTCCCTCTTCAAAAAATCAAATATGAGTTTTATTCCTCAAAGAGGGTCGTTTGGACAAGAGGATGTCCCATCGCCTGAGTGTAATTAAAAATGCGTTAGAAACATGAACATAAGAGAAATTATAAGTTCTGCGTTTTCATTGTTCTCTTTGCCGCCTTTACCAAAATCGGCTATCGACGAGGAATCCAGAGAAATTCATGCCGGGCGCTGTATGGCTCCGCAGCAATATATATCCTTCGTCCACGACCTCCGCAAAGCCGTTGGTGATGATACACAAGAACCGGGTTATAATAGATTTTCAAAACCTGCTTTAAGAGTTTATAATCCTGACAATTATGAATTATAGGAGTGCGTATGAACCTCAAGCAAGTCACACAAAGGTTTTTTAGTACCAAATATCTTAATGTATTGGTGGTTACCCCTGAGGAACAGGCACAAGCACAACAAGAGCCACCCGTAGAATTTCCAGATGAGTTTGGTGAAGTCGTTGATTATTGCCTCCATCAAAATGAGGTTCACCAACGTAGCGTGAAGGTTATCGATAAAGAAGGCTACGAAACTGAAGTCTTGCTTTGGCCAAATAACCACCCAAAACCAGCGTAAGCAATTAATGCGCTTCGGCCCAGGATTGGCCGGAGCCTGTTTCTGCAACAAGGGGGACGTCGAGCTTGACCACGTTCTCCATTGTTTTTTTGACGAGAGCTGCTGTTTCTTCGATCTCGCCCACCGGCACTTCAAAAATCAATTCATCGTGAACCTGCAAAAGCATTTTGGCATTTAATCCGGCTTTTTGTAATTCACGCGGAATGCGTGCCATTGCAATCTTCATGATGTCCGCGGCTGTTCCCTGTAGCGGTGCATTGATGGCCGCGCGCTCCGCGCCAGCCTTCTGCGCCGGGATCTTCGCGTTGATGTAAGGCGTAAAACATTTGCGGCCATACAGAGTCTTCACATATCCGTATTTGCGCGCCTCTTCTTTTTTCTCTTCCATGAAGGTCTGAATTTCGCTGAACCTATTCAGATAACGTTTGATAAATTCACCCGCTTCGCCTGCGCTGATCCCAAGTTGTTTCGCAAGGCCCCATCCCGATATGCCATAGATGATTCCAAAATTCACGGCCTTCGCTTGACGGCGGATATCAGGCGTCACCTGATCAAGTGGCACATCAAACACTTGGCTGGCCGTAATCGCATGAATGTCTTTGCCCTCTTTGAAAGCCTGTTTCAAAGCGTGCACTCCCGCCATCTCCGCCGCCAATCTTAATTCAACTTGTGAATAATCAACCGACAGCAGAACACATCCTTCCATTGCGACAAATGCCTCACGGATACGCCGTCCTTCTTCGGTACGGATCGGAATGTTTTGCAGGTTCGGGTCCGTTGACGACAATCGCCCCGTGCTTGTCCCCGTCATGTGATAGGACGTATGCACGCGTCCTGTGGCGGGGTTAATTTGTTCCTGTAACGCATCCGTATAAGTTGATTTGAGTTTCGAAAGTTGCCGCCAATCAAGGATTTTTTGCACGATCTCATGACCCTGCGCCGCTAGGTCTTCAAGAACACCAACATCAGTGGATTGTTGGCCTGTCTTCGTTTTTTTGCCACCATCAAGGCCAAGATTATCAAACAGAATCTCGCCAACTTGCTTGGGGGATCCGATGTTAAATTGTGTCCCCGCAAGTTTATAAATTTCTTCTTCCAAGACCACGAGCTTTTTTCCAAATTCCATTGACATGGAATAAAGCGTTGCAGGGTCAACTTTGATGCCGGCAAGTTCCATTTGCGCAATAACAGAAATAAGAGGGCGCTCGATATTCTCATAAACAGAAACCATTTTTTCTTGCGCTAATCTTGGTTTCAAAATTTTGTGTAATCTTAAAGTGACTTCAGCATCTTCAGAGGCATAATCAACGGCCTTATCGATGGGTACGCGGTCAAAGGTCACGGCGGATTTTCCCTTGCCTGCCACGTCTTCATATTTGATTGTGTCATGATCGAAGTTTTGTTTAACCAAGGAATCCATGCCGTGTGAATGCGACGAGCCGTCCAGCACATAGGAGATCAGCATCGTATCGTCGCAAGGATGAATATGAACCCCTTCTTTTGCAAACATTTGCCAATCATATTTCATGTTGTGGCCGATCTTGAGAACACTCTCGACTTCCAAAATTGGTTTCAAAAGGGCAATAACTTTATCTTTGGGCAATTGCGGAATGTCGTTTTTACTGTCGCCAAGCAAATCCATTTCAAAGACATGCCCAACAGGAATGTACCCGCCTTTGCCAACAACAGATGAAATCGAAATACCAACCAGATTGGCTTTTGCAGGCGTAAGCCCGGTCGTTTCAGTATCGACAGCAAGAAAGCCCGTTTCATAGGCCTCAGCAATCCATTCTTTCAAAATTTTTTCATCATTAATCAGCGTGTATTTGTTTTTAGAAATATCCGGCAGAGCATCATCCTGCGGAGCAGGGGACGAAGGCATTTCTGCAGATGCAGGAACAGCCCCATTCCCATTTCCGTTCGACACCCGTTTGATAATTGAATTAAACCCATGCTTCTGCAAAAACGCCATCAAGCCCGGTTTGTCCGGATTGTGAGTTTTTAAATCATCGAGTGGCACAGGCACAGGCACGTTTTCATCCAACATCACAAGCTTTTTGGAAATCCGTGCATTCTCGGCGTTCGTGATTAAAGTCTCACGGCGCTTTTCTTGTTTAATTTCTCCTGCGCGCGCGAGCAGAGTATCCAGATCACCATATTCATTAATCAATTGCGCCGCTGTTTTGATTCCTATTCCGGGAACGCCGGGAACATTGTCGGTCGGATCTCCTGCGAGAGCCTGCACATCAACAACTTTGTCCGGCGTCACACCAAATTTTTCAACAACACCTTTCTCATCAATGAACTCGCTTTTCATCGGATCAAGCATCCGCACGCCTGGCTTTACAAGCTGCATCAAGTCTTTATCCGAAGACACAATCACGACATTCTTGCCCTGCGCCAGCGCCAGCTTGGTGTATGTCGCAATCAGATCATCTGCTTCGTAACCCTCCAACTGCAAGGAGGGCATATCAAAGGCCTCAACCGCATCGCGGATCAATGGAAATTGCGGGATTAAATCTTCAGGCGTCTCATCACGGTTGGCCTTGTATTCTGGATAAATATCATTTCTGAAATTCACTCGCGCCGCATCGAATATCACGGCGATATACGGTGCATGATAATCCTTGAGCATCTTCAGCAGCATGTTGGTGAAGCCATAGACCGCACCGACGGGCGTTCCTTCCGAATTGGTCATGGACGTTCCACCACGATACGCCATCGCGTAATACGCACGGAAAATAAACCCGGAACCGTCAATCAGGAAAAGCTCGTCTTTGGACATGACGCTTAAAGTGGGCGATTCATATACTGATGTCTAGACCCACATAAAAAATACTCCCCTGCCCGGATACGCTGGACAGGGGAGCGAGGTTAGAAACCCTTTTCAGAACTGGGTTAGGGTTCTGAAAAGTACTGCGGGTTTCAGGGGAAAGGAAAAACACTCATGGAGTTTCTGGCCGATAAGGCCAAAAAACGTGAAATATCAATATTTTGAGAAAACACAGCCACAAAAGTTGCGGGACGAACGCCCGCAAGTATTGAGGAACAAATTATTTGAAAAGACCAAGTATTCGTGTCCAGAACATCAATTGGGCGCAACACCACACCCAAAAGCGCTCTGGCATGCTTCATGCCGAACATAACAACCACCCTCTATTAACTGCCGCTTCCGTTTTTTATTAGTATAAACGGCTTTTTATTTTCTTATACTTTAACGGTAACAAAAATCGATGGCTTTTGTCAAAAATTGCAGGGAGCCATTATTATATTTTACATAATAATAACAAAGAGTTATTAAGAATCAATCGGTTAGATTTTTGAACTCAACGCATATAGCGCTACAGCCGCTGCATTGGAAACATTGAGTGATTCGACTGGCCCTTTCATCGGGATTTTCAGCAACGCATCGCAGTTTTCTTTCACCAACCGCCGCATACCCGGCCCCTCGGCGCCGAGAACAAGGGCAACCTTGCCGCCCGGCTTCATGCGTCCGATATCTTCGCCGCGCTCATCAAGACCGTAAACAAAAAATCCGCCCTCTTTTAATTCTTCAATAGAGCGACTGAGGTTTGTTTCATAAGCAACCGCCACATGCTCGACCGCTCCGCTTGCCGCCTTCGCCAAAACACCATCCAACATTGGCGCATGTTTCTTTTGCATGACAATACCATCAACCCCAAACGCGCACGCCGAACGCAAAATCGCGCCGACATTGTGCGGATCCGTAACTTGATCAAGTATGAGCACAAGCGAATTTTGGCCGGCTTTGATGAGGATGTCGCTGAGAAAGACGTCATCCAGTGGGTCTGCGGCCAAAGCAATGCCTTGATGGACTGCTCCTTGCGGAAGCATCTTATCCAAATCTCTTTTATCAATGATTGTGGGAGCTGGACGCTTAAGCCCTTTGCTCTCCCTCAAGATATTCTCAAAACTTCCAGTGCCGGCATCGCTCAAATAAAGCGCGCGCACACGTCTTTGCGGGTTCAGCCATGCTTCACGAACGGCATGAAGTCCGTAAAGGGCAGGGCGAGGAGTGTTGTTATGCGGCTTATTCATAATGGCAATTGGTGTGGACGCTCAGGATGTAAAAAGAAATAATCTTTCCAAGGTTTGATATCCAAGTGTGACGACGGAACGAGCCTATCCCCTTCCAAATGATAAATCGCATAACCCAACGATTTAAACATGTCATAGATCTCTTGGGATTTACTTCCGAATTGCTTTTCGAGCAAATCCGGGTGCACCTCAATGAGCAAATGCGGCTTGAAAGTTTTGATGGACTCCCATCCCCCTTGCAAGGCCAACATTTCGCTTCCTTCAATGTCCATTCGGATAAAATCGACGCGCTTCGTTAGATTTTGAACGATGGCATCAATCGTAGTAGATTCAACATCAAAATAAAGCAAAGGAAGCTTATTGATATCAAGACGCATATCTTGGGGCCACACCGATGTAAATCCATAAGCATGACCCTGCCGACCGCTATGTTTGATAGGAACATTTAGTGTAAGTTTTTGGGGCACATTCCCAATCGCCAGACGCTTGGCAGTGATTTTCTTTCTCAATTTATGAAGGACTATAACTTTCTCCAAAACAGGAAAAGTAACAGGCGATGGTTCAAACGCATAGATATGCCCATGGCCGCTCTTCAAAGCTTTGGCCATCATGTAACTGTGCCGCCCATCCGTTGCACCGATATGCAAACAGATATCATCAGGCTGGATCATCATTGGCAAGTAGGGGGCTTCAGGCTCGTTTTTCGCGTCACGGACATTCCGGCTATAGGCTCGTATAACAGCAAGGGAAGTACGGACTTTCTCAGGGATGCTCATGCAAGACCTTAACGTAAAATGGTGGAAGGGGCAGGATTTGAACCTGCGTACTCATAAGAGGGCAGATTTACAGTCTGCTGCCATTAACCACTCGGCCACCCTTCCACTTCTGATGTTCAGTAACAAAAAGACTTTCGCTGCGCAAGTCAAGAGTGTATGAAAGGCTCATGAATGATATTTTCATTTTTGCAACCGGTGGTACCATAGATAAAATCCACGATCCGGTGACAGAAGAGCTTGTTTTTGACGGAAAAACACGCATTCCCGAGATATTAAAACAATGCAGAAGCGAACAAATCCCACATGAAGTCCTTATGCTCAAAGATTCTCTCCATATGGGCGAAAATGATCGTGAAACCATTAAAAAGGCCGTTCTTGCGCGCCATGAGCATTCCATTATCATAAGCCATGGCACAGGAACCATGGAAAAAACCGCATCTTACCTGAAAGATCATATGGAGGATAAGACGGTGGTCCTGACAGGAGCCATGCGTCCATTTTCATTATTTAACTCAGATGCCAGCTTTAATCTGGGTAGCGCCATCACCGCGGCCCAGCTCTGCCCTCCCGGCGTCTATATCGCCATGAACGGCCAGATTTTTAAGGCTGGGAATGTGACCAAAGATCGTGAAACAGGTTTTTTTAAAGAGCTTTAAATCCTATTCATTCCAATAAGCACGCCCAAACCATCGCACAGCTTGATAAGCCAATTGACGTTTCCATTTTGGAACATTGGCCTCCTTCATCATGCGAGCAAAAAGGCGGTCAGCATCTTTACGCTTCCATTTGCCGTGAACTTGTTTCCATTGCCCGTCTTGAAAATACTGGTAAGACCCTTCAGGCAACATCCCTTCAAAATTATAAATCCAATCATGAACAAGCGCCGCCGCGCGTATAAGCCCGTCTGGAGTTAGTCCCGAAACCGACCACAACAAGCGGGGAACGGAAGCGCCATCATAAATAAAACCCTTGGGAATATTGATTCTTTGCGGAATGCCGTTGATATCCCATTCATAGGCATAATTCTCATCTAGAATATAGTCCTCTTCTGAAATTGGTAAAATATCGGGCTGTTGCAACGGCATAGAAAAGCTCCTTTTCCCATTGATTTTTACGCTGAACCGCGCTAACTGTCTATATCTGTCATGCGGGTGTAGCTTAGTGGTAAAGCACTAGCCTTCCAAGCTGGCTATGAGGGTTCGATTCCCTTCACCCGCTCCATTCGCTTTTCTTGGCGAGCATAGCGAGCCTTAGAAACGCTTATGCCCGCCGTAGCCTTGGCGAAGGCGGGCCACCAACCAAAGGAAAAAACAAATGACTGCGTTGAATGAAGAGTTTTTGAATAAGATTGCTGAGCAAAGCACAATCAAATCAGGTCCGACATCAAGCGACGAGCGGATCGCTGAACAGATTACGATCCATATCGAATATGGGATTGGCCATTAGAATTTAAATTAAAAAAAGGAGAGCACTACGATGTCTAAAGAAAAATTTGAGCGGAACAAGCCGCACTGTAACATTGGGACGATTGGTCACGTTGACCATGGTAAGACGACGCTGACGGCGGCGTTGACGAAGTATTTTTCGAAGGATGCGTTGGCATACGACCAGATTGACAAGGCGCC
>CAYZHM010000001.1:653323-657140 GCA_964478225.1 uncultured Micavibrio sp. | reverse complement strand
TGATTGCCGATAACGGTGCCATTAATAAAAGCTGGGACCCAACGCAGCTCTCCCGTGGGGTGATTACGCATGGCGCCGTAGAGATGCACGGTCAGGAAAAGACAGTCCACCTGAAAGTCCTTGAAACCCCTATGGCCGGCGACACAAAACTTGTCCTCAGCGAAGCCCCCCAAGGATGGCAGGTCGGCGATAAGATTGTCCTCGCAGGGACTCACTATAATCTTGAAATGTCTCACAAAAGCGACATCAAAAGCACTCAAGATGAAGTGCTCGAAATCGTCGCAATCAACGGGAACAAGGTCACAATTAACAAGGCTTTAGAATTTAATCATGACTCACCCGCAGAAGGGTTATTTACATCCGTAGCCAACTACTCACGTAATATAACGATCTCCACTGAAAACGCAGACACAGTTGATATTCAGGCCCGCGGCCATGTCATGTTCATGCATAACGACAATGTTGATGTCCAGTATGTAGAGTTCTATGAATTGGGCCGCACAGATAAGTCAACGCCTTTAGACGATTATGTTCTAACCGAACAAGTAGTTAACGGAGAAGTTCATAAATCAAGAGCCGTTGACGACAACGGAAACTATATCAAAGCCGCTCCGGCGGACATCGACAATCAACGGGGCCGCTACGCCGTCCACCTTCATAAAACAGGAACGGTCAATGATGATGCGCCGGCTCATCTCGAAGGGAATGCCGTTTGGGGATCTCCTGGCTGGGGATATGCACAACACGACAGTTTTGCTGTGCTTGAGAACAATGCCGCCTATGGCGTGTACGGATCGGCTTTTGCCACGGAAACAGGCAATGAAATCGGCGCATGGACAAATAACATATCTATAAATGCTGTCGGAAGCACTCATGACAACGGTTACTACGGCGTAGATAAGCTAGGGGTAACCAATCACGATTTCGGTTCCCAGGGCGTAGGATATTGGCTGACTGGAAACCTGATTGCTAACACAGGGAACATTGTGGCCGGCGCAAGAGTAGGCTTTGCCTATTCAACGGCGGGTATTGATAAAATTATGGTTGATACAAATAATCTCCCTTATCCTGAAATCGCGCGATATAGAGAGACCTACGACACATCACATCTCGGCGGTGGATTTGAGTTTGGCGAGAACGAAGTGATCGCTTCGGAAACTGGAATGTTCATCGTTAGAAAACCACCTTATACCGAACACGACGTAAGGACTCAGTTCGATGGATTCGAAGCATGGAATGTCGCGCAAGGATTGACTACCAACTATTATTCTAAACTGGACCTGGCAAATTTTCTGATCATAGGCGATAGCGCTTTCAAGAGTATGTATGACAGTGTGGGTGTTACAGTGGCGAACGTATTTGAGGACATGTCTATTCGTGACTCCACTATTGAAAATTTCTATGCCGGCATTCGTCACATGGAAATAGAACACGCTGAAAGCAAATATCTTGAAAGCATCAATGTTGTGCTTTCCAACGTGGATATAGAAAAAAATACTTACGAAGGCATGTTACATCACGGCTCGTTGAACTTTATTGAAAGAGACATTACCAAGATCCCTGATTTCATTATTGTGGACCCTGCCGATATTGTTCCCGGTCGATTGTATCTTGATCTTGACGATAGCCTCTTAGCTTATGTTGACCACACAAACCCTTCAAACAAGCCCATCACAATTACAGGAACAAAAACCGATACTTTCGGCACAATGGACTACCCTTTTGGTAATCTAGATAGCTTTTTTCTGAGCAAGCACGACATCGCCGCAACGGTAAAAGCCAACGGTTATTACACACTCGCGGACGGAAGTAAGGCCACAACATTCGAATGGGCTTTTTCCGACCGGGGAACAGGCGATGTCGAAACAATGAATATCTTTATGGTCTTGCACAAGTGGTCATACATTGACCCGGCCGCAGTCAATCACGGCGCTTATATCCATGATCCCTCCATTTATATCCCTGAACCTTTGGAAAGCGTTTTGGGCATCAAAGATATTCATGCTCACGGCACCAATCAAGACGACGTCCTCTACGGTACCAGCGGTAATGATCTTTTAATGGGCATGGACGGCAATGATGTTTTAAAAGCCAAAGCGGGCAAAGACATGCTCATGGGCGGAAACGGAAATGACAAATTATACGGGCAGGACGGTAACGATGCTCTTCAAGGGAATGCAGGCAATGATTACCTCGATGGGGGTAACGGTAATGATACTCTAATCGGTGGAGAAGGCAGAGATTATCTCTTCGGAGGCGAAGGAGCAGATAAATTCGTTCTATCTCCGGTAACGGTGAACGGAGAGCATGATATCATCCATGACTTTAATGCTTCTGAAGGCGATGTGATCGATCTATCAAACGTTCTCACAACGTTCGACCCTCTCAGCAACGCCGTAGCAGACTACGTAAGCTTCACAAAGCAGGGCGCTTATAACATTATGGCCATCAAAACAAATCCCGCAGACGACCAATTTATAACAATTGCCCAAATCCACAGCGTCTCCGAAGGGGCCCTGGACATCCAGACACTCATCAATCAGGGCAATCTGATAGTATAAGATTTTCATCACTCGCATATCCATTCGAGCGCTTGAGGAGGCAATGGCCAAGTCTTTGCTAGAATGCATTTGCAGTGACAAGATTCTGCAGGCCTGCAAGATCAACACTAATTAAATGCAAAAACGTCTGTTCGTGCAATCAGACCTAAATTTCCTTACTGAACAATAGATCAAAACGCCCATCGCAGACCGACTTTCGCTGTGCCACCCATATTATCCCCTGGGCCGCCTTTGTTAAGACCCACAGAGCCCTCGGCATCGAAATAGACATTCGTGCCGCTGCGGTCGATATAATCGAGATTGATCCCGACAATACCGTCCACTGTGCGGTCGGCATCAGGGTCGATAGTGACATTGCTACCCAGAACACTCACATCAATACTCTGGTCGCCGATTCCCGCTTGCGCTTGCGCCCCTGCGCGGTAGGAATGTTTCAAGATACCGCGCGGCTCATTTTCTGCGCCCTGAATAATCTTCGGCAACGGCGTAGCCTCCACCAATGCGCGACCGCTCAGCATATGGCTGGTCTTATCATCGATGCTTTGATTAGCCAGTGATCCATGCTCGGTATAGTTCTCCGTGCGCGTGGCAGTATAGCCCGCCGTCAGCGAAGGTTTATATTTCACACCGGTGTCCCCATCCATAAACTCGCGCGATACTGTCACAGACGGGTTCGCAAAATAGCTGTTGTAATCCGCCTTGGCCTTGGCCGAGCCGCCACCGACAACGCGGTCGCTGTCATTGGCTGAAAAACCAAGTGCAAGCTGCCCACTCACGGCATACTCACCCATGCTCGTCGACGCCACGCCGCCGATCATCGCCCCTTGCGTATCGATCTGACGGAATTTGGATTTGCCAATCTCGGTTGATCCGGCAAAGACACTCCCGTAAACGCCATAATTCACGCCGTTAATCGCTTCGGGCAGATTAACGCCCGCAACGATCCCGCCGTTTTTGCTTTCGGAATAAAGTGAGTCTTTGTAATTTGGACGTTCGCGGTAACCGCCATAAACTTCCGCCCAGGCTTTATAAGGCTTGCGGTCTTTACCGATCCTGTTTCCACTTTGTAGGGCTTGCTCCATTTCTGCACGCTGCGCCGGCGTCATATTCGCCATCATTTTGTTCATGGCGGCTTGCATCTTATCCATTTCAGATGGCACAACATCCCCGGCCGAAATGCCGCTTATGCCAGCATTTTCCCCTTGTGCTACCCTGTACTGTATTTCATTCCAGACCGCCATTAATATTGATATGGT
>CAYZHM010000001.1:230867-653313 GCA_964478225.1 uncultured Micavibrio sp. | reverse complement strand
GATATGGTTACATCAAATAGAGAGGCGGATGCCGCAGAACCAAGCTTTGAAGCCAAAGCAAAGTATTCAAAAATGGTTGTCCAAAAAAGACTATGCAGCTCTTCGGTTTTAAGTTGCGCGAGATCGATCCGACCGATTTCCAAGGATTCCAAGCCAGCCGAGTTTTTTGCCAGCTCTCGAATATCCTCAAAACTCATAAGATAGGTTTTAAATAAATTATCCGAATAATTAATAATATTGGTTCTTTCTTTAGGCATGTTGGCGAGAAGTTCATCGATTTCATTTTGCATTTTTTGATTTTGCGCCAGCAAGTCTGCCCTTTGCTTTTTCAAATGATCAATATATTCCTGCTGCCCTGAATCTTTTACTTTTTCAAGAATACCATCAATGCCAGCGATGACCTCTTTGTTCTTTTTAATCTTTGCCTTCAACGCATTCACTTGAATATTAATGGCGGCAATCTGATCTTTAACGGAGGGGTTTTTAGTCTCCTTACTTGTTGTCGTTTCCGAAGTCTGTACATGGTTGACAGCGATCTCCGCAGCCTGATTCGCCGACTTTGTTTCCACGCCGTTCTTGTGTCCGGAATTGTCCTCGGTGACCGCAACGGTAAGGCCGCCGCCGGTAACCGTTTTCGTGCTGCCCGCCACATTACCGCTGGAGGTGTGAACGGTCTGCGTATATTCAACGCCCAAAGTGCCGCCTGTAATCGTGGGTGCGCTGCT
Source organism: uncultured Micavibrio sp. (assembly GCA_964478225.1). Taxonomy (GTDB): domain Bacteria; phylum Pseudomonadota; class Alphaproteobacteria; order Micavibrionales; family Micavibrionaceae; genus CAYZHM01. The sequence continues at coordinate 652,588 of CAYZHM010000001.1, read as the reverse complement.
GACCGTGCCAATCCCGCCGCCTTCAGCAAACGAGCTTCCGGTCCAATATTCCAGGGTGTTCCCCGCGCCGCCCGCAAAATTAATCCCGCCGGTCAAGGATGTTCCCTGGTTCAGAACAATGACATTATTGTTGCCGCTGACAAAAATGGCGTCTGTTCCCGCAACGCTCAGTGTGCCGCTATTGTTCAGTGTATTGTTATCCGAGAAAAAACGAATGGCGTTGCCTGTTCCTGTGGCTGAAATCGTCCCTGTGCTTGTATTGGTGACCGTTAAGCCGCCCGTAGCGCCCGGCGTAATTTGAATCGCGTGCGCCGCCCCGCCGCCAAGAGTCCGAATAGTGCCGGAATTGGTGATTGTGGATCCTGTGGAATTGGAAGACGAGGAGAAAATGCCCCGGTCGCCGGCACCGTTTGTCTGAATTGTACCGTTATTGTTAATCACATAGTTCAGCGCATCTGCTGCAATGGCGCTGCTGCCAGTTACATCAAGCACACCTGTGCTTTGAACGGTTCCTGTTTCTCCTGCGCCGTCGATAACCTTGGCCACGTTATCCGTCACCCCGGTGTTCACGGTAAAGTTCGCCGCGTTGACAGAGGAAGGAATGAAAGACAATAGGGCAACACTTGAAACGCAGGTCAGGAACAGGGAGGAATTTGAGTGCATAGCTAAGGCCGCCATCATTTAAGAGTTTATAAGCATGACAACAGCCTGATGAAGTTTTTTAATTTCAGCAAGACAGAGGCATAAATATACCCACAGTTTAACAATTTCAGCTGGGATATTGTGTTCTAAAATCTAAAAATGGCTGGGGCGGCAGGATTCGAACCTACGAATGGCGGTACCAAAAACCGCTGCCTTACCGCTTGGCGACGCCCCAACATTCTCATAACAGCGTGAAACTAACCAATAGCCCCCCCAAAATCAAGCACTTTAAGTGTCTGATTGTGGAAAAGAAAAGCGAATATTCTTGGTGCTATTTTCCAAAATTGCGTATAGTTGGGGAATCGCGAAACAGTCTTAACCATTGAACGAACAGAGTATTGCTATGGGTTTCAAAAAAACAAGCGAAGGCCGGGTCTTTTTCCAAAGCCATGATCAGGTCCGCGGCGATGTGCCGCCTCCCGCCAACAAGGCCACCCCAAATTCCGATATATCGGTCACAAACATGCAAGTGGTGGGGCTTTTGCGGGCCTTGAATGAAAAACTTCAAAGTTCGCAAATCGAGCGCCGCCAGATGCGGATGGAGCTTGATCATTATCGCCGCATGGTTGAAGACATGAAAACCATCAGCGCAGCACCCGGCACAGCAGGCAGCGCCTTGCGTGAACTGGAAGAAGCACGTAAACTCATGCTTCAAATCGAAAAAAAGGCCGATCGCGCCGATCAGGGCATGAGCAAACTTCAAGCCCAAATGCTCGAAACCGTACAGCAACAATCCAAACTTGCCAAAACTGTACAAGAAACCAAAGCCGAGCAAGCCAAGGTCGTGCGCCAGGTCAGCAAAGCGGTCGATGATCGCGCGCGTTTTATGCGCAAAATCGAAAGAATTGAAGAAGCCGTCCTGCAAACCCAGGAAGCTCTCAACACCCGGGCAACCACATTCCTGCCCCATCAAGCGGGCGCCAGCAACGACACCCCCCTCGATATGGATGAAAAGGGCCGCATCCTGAGCGGTGATAAAGCGCAACCAAAAGCCGCCACATCTGAAAACCCCGTCATTAAATGGTGGCAACAATCGGCAATTTTCAATCCCGCCAGCACCGCCATGCTTGTCTTGCTTGCCGCCTTGCTGGGCTGGAGCCTCAGCCGACTTCCCGAGCAAACCGCCTCAATCAACGCCACCCGCGACAACGCAGCCGCTACATTGGACGACATCCGTAACCTTTCGGAAGAAAGCTGGACGGCGGAGGAAGAGCCCGCTAGCTACAGCAGTCCTTATGAAGAACCTGAGCAAACAGAATATCAATCTGCACTGAATGATTTCGAAGAACCACAAGCAACGGAACCAGCCGTCACGCCAGAACCGGAAGCACCAGAACCCCTTCCGCCAGTCAGATCAAAAGCTGATGATCTCGGCACAGTCGATCTGCAAGACGACAAGAAGCTTCTTGAGCTTCTTGAAAATGATCCTGAGGCTCTGGCGACCCAACTCAATAATATCGAACCTTCTGCTAAAACCGCAACAGCAATTCCTACCCCTGAGCCCGTACGTGCAAAACCTGCGCCCGCACCAGAGCCAGTAAAACCGGCGTCAACAAAACCTCTTGAGGAACAAATCAAGCCAGATCCCAATCTGCCGGCCATGGTTCAAGATATCCAAAACCAGGCCTATCAAGGCGTTCCTGAAGCGCAGCACGATCTCGCTGCAATCTATACCGCCGGACATGGCGGCGTCGGCCAGGATTATAAACGCGCGGCCTTCTGGTTCGAACAAGCCGCAAATCAAAATATTGCGAATGCTGCCTATAATCTCGGCGTGCTCTACCATCAAGGTCTCGGCACCAAAAAAGATATCGCCAAGGCAATCCAGTGGTACACCAAAGCCGCCAGCCTCGATCACCCCGAAGCACAATATAATCTTGGCATCGCCTATATTGAGGGGATAGGTGTTGCCTACGATCCCGAGAAAGCCACGCGCTATTTCGAAAATGCCGCCAATCAGAATGTGACCGAAGCAGCTTACAATCTCGGCCTGATCTATGAGAATGGGCTTTTGGGGCAACCCAAACCTGACGAGGCGCTTATGTGGTATAAAACCGCCGCCGACAAAGGAAGCCCGGAAGCAAGCGAAGCCCTGCGCCAGCTTGCCAAATCTTTGAACATCGATCTCGAAGACGTCAACCGCATCGCTGATGGTGTCAAAACACAAAAAAAAACTGACTTATTAGACGAAACCCCTGTTTCTCCTCCCGCGGCCGTCAAAAAAGCTGAAATTCCTGTGCAGGAAACGGAAAGCCCTTCCACCATGGCTCAAATTCAAGAACTTCTAATGCGTGAAGGTCTCTTTCCTGGACCCGCCGATGGCATACCCGGTCCTATAGTCCGGGATGCAATCCGCTCTTACCAGGCGCAAAACAATCTGGGAATCACAGGAATCGCTGACCAATCATTGCTGGCTCATATGCTCGCAAAATCGCGCAGCACAATGCCTGAGTACGGATCTCGCGAGCAATAATCAACCATTCAAAACTGCTGCGCGCACCCACCACTCAGGATGGAGGCTTTGAATCTGTTCACATGCCATCCGCGCTTGTTCCTGCGTTTCATACAAACCAAAACATGACGCTCCCGATCCGGACATTCGTACCAAATCACTACCCGAGTGTTTAAGGACGCCAAGACAAACTGTAATCTCTGGCACAATCTTTTCTGCCGCCGCGCTCAAATCATTTCTCTGCCTCAACAAAAATTCTATTAACGATCCATAATTCTCAAACCGGTCTGGAATCTGAATGGGGTTTAAAAAATTTTGAGAAAACGATCGGAATACATCGGCGGTCGAACACGATTGAAGCGGGTTTATCAAAACACAATGCAACGCCGGAAAATGCGGGACAGGGGTTATCTTTTCTCCCGTGCCCTCCATCAACGACGCGCAGTCTTTAAGACACGCCGGAATGTCCGCCCCCAGATCAAATCCCAAATCCGCTGGATAATTTTGAATGTCCCACAATTGAGCCAACCCGCGAATAACCGCCGCCGCATCCGCTGATCCTCCACCAATCCCTGCCGCCACAGGAAGGCTTTTGGTCAACGTAATCTTATAATCCATATCCCGGGAAAAACGGCTCGCCATCATCCGCGCCGCACGAACAACAAGATTATTTTCATTCGCGCCAAGCCCACTCGCAAAATCGCCCTGAACAACAAACTCAAAATGGGGCGCCTTCTCAATCGTGATCGTGTCGCCAATGTCTGCAAAACACACCAAAGATTGTAAGCCATGCAAACCATTCTCCATCTTGGAGACCACATGCAAAAACAAATTAACCTTGGCCGCAGCCAATATCTCCAGGCGATCGCTCATAAACGGAGTTTTAAATCAAAAAGGGGAAAGGTTAAAGCTTTTCCGCGGCCGGATCAGCATCGGCATGCTTGATCGCCTCAAACGCCGGCAACCCATCAATCATCTTGGCATCAATTTGGCCAATCAACTGCTGGTCTTCTGAATGATTTTTTGCTCGCTCCCACTGGAAACGCGCCTCCAGCTTGCGTCCCACGCGCCAATACGCATCACCAAGGTGATCATTAATCACCGGATCATAAGGCAACAACTCGACCGCCTTCTCCAAATAAGGCACACCCTCAGCAAAACGTCCCATTTTGAAATAGACCCATCCCAAAGAGTCCGTAATGTAACCGTCCTGAGGCTGAAGCTCAACCGCGCGCTTAATCATCTCCAAAGCCTTATCAAGATTTTTATCCTGGTCCGCCCACGCATACCCCAGATAATTTAAAACAAAAGGATTGTTTGGTTGATAATCCAACGCCTTGGTCAAATCGTTTTCAGCTTCAACCCAATTGCCCGCGCGCTCATTCGCCATCCCGCGGACATAAAGAAGATTCCAATATTCCGGCGGCATCTCGCCGGCACCGGCATTCTTATGAATGTGCTTTTCTGCCTCATTATAAACCTTAACCGCCTCTGCAAATTGCTCTTTTTGCCTATGCAAATCACCAATCACAATCAAAGCCTGCGTGTCATCAGAATTCTTATAAAGTTCACGGAGTTGATGAATGGCTTCCTCAGTTTTTCCAAGCTTGTCCAGCATCTCTGCCGCCCGGCGTCTCACCTCAAGATAATTTTCATTATCGTCCTTCACCATCGAATAATATTCAGAAGCCTGCTCATACCGTTCATTCTGCTCTGCAATCGCTCCAAGCAAAATAAGCGGATATTGATTGTCTTTGTCTAGGTAGAGTGCAAGATGCGCGAAAATCCTCGCACTGTCATCACTGCCCTCTTGAAATAAAAGGCGCGCCATATCACCCATCGCCAGCGCCACACCATCTTGCGGAGATTTCACGGATTTAAAAGCATCAACTGGTTTGCCCGCCTTAAGGCCCTCTATTTTTTCTAAAATGACCTTATTTTGCGGCAACTGCTTATAAATTTCTTCGTATAAAACAGTGGCCTTCTCATTTTGTCCTATATGGGCATACCCATCGGCAATAACCTCTGTTTCTCCAACGGAAATATTCTGCGCGCTCAAAGACTGATCAAGCAAGGCTTCTATCTTGTCTGCTTTCTTTAAATAATCCGCAATCAAAACCGCATGCTTCAAATGCACCGTATTGCTCTGAAGGTGGTCGACGTCATAAACGCCAAGCCCCGCTTGCGCCCAACCTTCATATAAAGGATGGATAAATTCAGCAAGCCCACTGCGCGGCATCGTTGCAATAAAGTCTGCGGCCTTTTTCATGTCCCCGGCTTTAATCAAGCCAACTGCTTCAAATAACGAAGCCAGCGACCCCCCATCCGGGGTTTCGCGCAACTGGCTGGCGACGCGCAACGCCTCTTCAACATCTCCTGACCCCGCCGATAAGATCATCGACATCTTCAGCAAATTCGGTTCGTCCGGCGTCGCCTTTAAAACATCATTCAAATGCGCCGCAGCCGTCTTCCAGTCATGACGGTTCTGAGCAAACTGGCTGGCAAGGTACTGTCCAGAAATATTCGGCACCGCAAGCGGGTCAACAATTTCTGCTTCCTGAGAATCCACCGGGCCGGTTTTTATAGCGGAAAGAACTTTCTGTGCGACGGAAACTTGTTTCGCTTTCTCGTCCTTCTGGGCGGTCTCCTCTTCAAAACATCCGCCAAGAAAAGCGCAGGAAACCAAAAGCGACAAAATGAATATTTTTTTATTTCTCATGACTATCTTCTCGTTCACATCCCCGAGTAATTTGGCCCATCACCACCACGCGGCACAGTCCAGTTTATATTCTGCATTGGGTCTTTGATATCGCAAGTTTTACAGTGCACGCAATTTTGCGCATTAATCTGAAACTTGTCTTGCCCTTGTTCATCCTTTACAAACTCATAAACGCCGGCCGGACAATAATACTGTGACGGCCCGCCATAGTCCTTTAAGTTTACCTTAACAGGTATTTCAGAATCCTTAAGCTTCAAGTGGCATTCACCTTCCGCATGGTTCGTGTTCGAGAACGAAACCGACGTTAAGCGGTCAAATGTAATCACGCCATCGGGCTTTGGATACTCTATCTTATTGCAATCATTGATATTTTTTAATGATTTGTGATCGGCGTGGTTCCGTAGCGTCCAAGGCGTCAAACCACCCGTAATCGTCTCAAAAGCTGCATTCAAAAGCCCAAGCCACAGCCCTTTATGAAAGCCCGGCCTTATATTGCGTACCTTTTTAAGCTCTGCCCAAAGCCATGATTTTTTCAAATTTTCGGGGTACAAAACGCATTCTCCGCCCCATTCCCCATCCTTCAAAAACTCGGCAATCGCTTCGGCGGCAACCATGCCGGATTTCATCGCCATATGATTGCCTTTAATTTTGGGAACGTTCAAAAACCCTGCCGTATCGCCAACCAGAACGCCTCCGGGGAAACTGAGTTTGGGCAAAGATTGAAAACCGCCCTCAACCAACGCCCGTGCGCCATATGAAATTCTCCTTCCACCTTCCAGCAACGGTCTAATCGCCGGGTGGGTTTTAAATCTCTGCATCTCCTGATAAGGCGAAAGGGTAGGGTTCTGATAATCAAGCCCTACCACAAACCCGATCGAAACCAAATTCTCTCCGTAATGATAAATCCATGATCCGCCATAAGTCTTTGAATCCATCGGCCAACCCACGCTGTGTGTTGTATGCCCACTTTTATGTTTTTCGGGCGCAACTTCCCAAACCTCTTTAACGCCCAAACCATAAGTCTGTGGATCGCTATCAGCTCGTAAGTCGTAATGCTGGATCAGCATCTTCGTCAAACTGCCATGACACCCTTCCGCAAACACGGTCTGCCGTGCGTGTAATTCCATCCCTGGCTCACCATCAACATCGCCTGTCGCCACACCAATGACAGCGCCATCCTTATAAAGAATTTCTGCGGCTGCAAAACCTGGGAAAATTTCAACGCCCAAGCTTTCTGCCTGCTCTGCCAACCATTTCCCAAATTCACCAAGCGAAATAATATAATTGCCATGATTATTCATCTGCGGCGGAGCAGGGAATTTAAAACTCTTTGTTTTTGTTAAGAATAAAAACGTGTCCTTTGTCGCCTTCGTATTCAAAGGTGCGCCTTTGTCTTTCCAATCCGGAATAAGCTCATCAAGGGCTCGCGTTTCAAACGCTGCCCCCGACAATAAATGCGCGCCAATCTCTGAACCCTTCTCAAGAAGGCAAACATTAATCTCAGGATTAATCTGCTTCAAACGGATCGCGCACGCCAGACCCGAAGGTCCACCGCCAACAATCACAACATCATATTCCATATTTTCGCGATCAGCGCGTACAGATTCAGGCATCTTTTGTCCTTTTGCTTCCCATTCTAACATTTTTGCTTACTCTTATAAATATGACGAATCACAATTTGGCATATAAACAGGCTCTGAACTGGTATCTTGACCATGGCGTTGATGAGGCATTGCTGGCCGAGCCGGTAAACCGTCGCAAAAAGTTTGAAATCCCCAAGGTCGAAACCTCTGCGCCGCCCATGTCCTCCCAGCCCATCACAATCAAAACATCAGACGCAAGAGCGGAAGCAGCAGAGCTTGCCGCCAAGGCAAATTCGCTTGACGACCTCAAACAAGCCATCGCCGGCTTCGACGGCATCGCCATCAAAAAAACCGCAACAAATCTCGTTTTTTCCGATGGCAATCCAAAGGCGCGCATTATGCTGGTCGGCGAAGCCCCCGGCGCAGATGAAGACCGCCAGGGTAAACCCTTTGTTGGTGTGTCTGGCCAATTGCTTGATAAAATCCTGAAATGCATCAACCTGGACCGCACTGAAGAAGATCCGGCCAAGTCCATCTATATCTCGAATGTGCTCAACTGGCGCCCGCCTGGCAACCGCACGCCCAGCCCCGCTGAAATCGACGCCAGCCTCCCTTTTATCGAAAAACATATTGCTCTGATCAATCCGCAAATTCTCATATTATGCGGCGGCGTCTCTGCCAAAGCGCTCCTACACACCGATTCTCCAATCTCACGGCTGCGCGGCAAATTTCAGGATTACAGCCCTCAAACTTTGCCGGAAGGCAAGGCAATCCCGGCCATGGCGACCTACCACCCTGCCTACCTGTTGCGAACCCCCTCCGCCAAAAAGGCCGTATGGGCAGATATGCTTATGATTCAGGACAAAATACGACAGTTTTAAGCCTTTTTCTGGACTCTCAGGCCCCCTTGCGCTAGATAGGGGATATTATGAGACTCATGAGTATCTTGGTAAAAAGCAAAACGTTGAGGCGTTCTGTTGGGATTCCGGCATTGCTGTCGGTTGTAATCCTTTCAATTGCCCATGTCGCAAGAGCCTATACAGAGGTTCCCATCCCGCGCCCAAAACCCCAGCTCATCAATTACACAACCAAACCGGTGTATAAGCCAAGTCTCAATGATTTCATGAAACCTCAAAACGGCCAGAACGATCAGGATTTGGGCGTGCTTGTTCCCATACCCACGGACAAGCCGGTTCTAAAGAACGCGGAGCGTCAAAATTTTGGTGACGCCGAATTATACCGCAAAATATTCGATCTCCAGGCCGCAGGAGATATAAAACAAGCGGACACACTCATTTCAAAGCTGGGCGATAAAGTGCTGATGGGGCATGTCCTTTCTCAGCGCTACATGCACCCCACGGCCTACACTTCAAGCTTCAATGAACTGAAATCATGGTTGGACAAATACAGCGATCATCCCGAAGCCGACCGCATATATGAACTGGCCAAAAGAAAACAACCGGACTCATTCAAGGGCACATTGGAAAAACCGCAAAACACTGTTCAGGCCGTCCGCATGACCGAGCCAACAATGCAGGCCGCTCGCAATTATAAAACTTCTAAAAATCGATCGGCCGCTGAAGACGAACAGGTCGCATCGCTAAAATCCGATATCCGCAAAACCCTCAAGGCAGGAAAACCGGAAGAAGCACTGGGAATGTTAAAAGCATCACCAGCCTTGAAATTTATGGACACAGCGGAACAAGATATCGAAAAGGCCGACATTGCTGCGTCTTACTATTATCAGGGAGAAACCAGAAAGGCATTCGAACTCGCTTCCAAAGCAGCCAAAAGTTCAATGATGAACGTCCCGCAAGCTGGATGGATCGGTGGTCTGTCGGCTTGGCGCCTTGGCCAACACAAAGTCGCCGCCGCTTATTTCGAGGTTGCCGCGGCCTCACCTTATGTGTCTGGCTGGATGGCATCCGCGGGAGCTTACTGGGCGGCGCGCTCTCATATGCGTGCTGGGAATATCCGCGAGGTCAGCGCCTGGTACAACAAGGCCCGTGATTACCCACGCACATTCTATGGTCTGGCCGCAACCCGCGCCTTGGGCTTAAGCCATAACTTCGACTGGAAAGTGGCAAAATTCAAGGATAGCGATGCCAAATGGCTGATGTCGGACCCCCATGGCCGGCGCGCCATCGCTTTGGTCGCGGCAAAGCAATATTTCCGTGCCGCAGAAGAGCTAAAATCTGTCGAAACAAAAAATGAATCACAACGCACTGCCTTAATCGCCTACGCGAACTTTGCGGGCTTGCCCTCACTCGCGTTGCGTTTGGGTGGATATTTCTCAAGCATGGACAATGCATCTTACGATGCGGCCCTCTATCCGCAGGGCAACTGGCTCCGCCAAGATGAATACCGCATAGAGCCTGAGCTTATCCACGCCATCATCCGTCAGGAGTCCAAATTCAACCCCACAGCAGAAAGCGTCAGCGGCGCAACCGGCCTTATGCAGTTGCTGCCAACCACAGCAAGCTTCATTACTGGTGATCCAACCCTCAAAACAGAACAAGGAATGCACAAGCTTGAAGATCCAAAAACCAATCTCAAGATCGGCCAAGCCTATCTCCAAAATCTGTTGGGCGATAAAAGTGTAAACGGCAATCTCCTGAACCTTTTGATTGCGTATAACGCTGGGCCCGGCAATCTTGCAAAATGGAAAACCCAGCTCTCAGATATCGATGACTCCATGCTGTTTATTGAATCCATTCCCTCCGCTCAGGCACGAGAGTATGTCGAACGCGTAATCGCCAACTACTGGATCTATAAAATGCGCTTCGGAAATGACATGCAGTCTCTCGACGCAGTAGCAGCAGGCAAAACTCCTTTCTATCCTGGCTATGATAAGAAACCGTTCAAACTTGTTTCTAAAAACTAGTTTTTCCAGAGGTTTGGCGAAATACTTCTTTGAATTCACAGTAAAAATGCCATATAAAATTTGAAGATATGAAAACGGTCAAAGACATCCGCAGCGAATTTTTGGGCTTTTTTGAAAAAAACGGCCATAGCATTGTACCGTCCTCTCCGCTGGTTCCGCAAAACGATCCGACATTGATGTTCACCAACTCCGGCATGGTGCAATTCAAAAACGTCTTCACGGGCGCGGAAAAACGGCCTTACACCCGCGCTACCACGGCGCAAAAATCCGTGCGGGCAGGGGGTAAACACAACGACCTCGACAATGTCGGCTACACCGCCCGCCACCACACATTCTTCGAAATGCTCGGCAATTTCTCCTTCGGCGATTATTTCAAAGAGGAGGCCATCTCCTTCGCCTGGGAGCTTGTGTCCAAAAACTTCGCCATGCCCAAAGACAAACTCCTCGTCACCGTCCACTCCACCGACGAAGAAGCCGCCGATCTGTGGAAAAAAATCGCAGGCTTTTCCGATGACAAAATCATCCGCATTCCCACCGACGACAATTTCTGGCGTATGGGCGATACCGGCCCCTGCGGACCATGCTCCGAGATTTTTTATGATCAGGGCGACAAATTACAGGGCGGCCCTCCCGGCTCACCCGATGAAGACGGCGACCGCTTCCTCGAATTCTGGAACCTCGTTTTCATGCAATATGAACAGATCGATGCCGATACATTAAACCCACTGCCAAAACCCTCCATCGACACCGGCATGGGGCTGGAGCGCATAGCAGCACTTCTCCAGGGCAAAACAAGCAATTACGGCATCGACCTCCTGCGCGACATCATCGAACATGTTGCGGATTTAACAGGTGTCGATCCCGATGGGCCACAGGCCGCCTCCCACCGCGTGATTGCCGACCATCTGCGCTGCGCCTCTTTCCTTCTGGCTGATGGTGTCATGCCCTCAAACGAAGGCCGTGGCTACGTTCTGAGAAGGATCATGCGCCGCGGAATGCGCCACGCTCATCTGCTCGGCGCAAACGAACCTTTGATGCATAAACTTTTCCCAACTCTGCGTAACAAAATGGGCGAGGCCTATCCTGAACTGATACGCGCTGATTCATTAATAACCACAACATTGGAATCCGAGGAGACTCGTTTCCAAACCACCCTCGATCGCGGTCTCAAAATGCTGGAAGACGAAGTCCTCAATTTGAAAGCCGGCAAGTTTCCGGGCGACGTTGCGTTTAAATTATACGACACGTTCGGTTTCCCATTAGACCTGACACAGGACGCCTTAAAATCCAAAGGGATAGAGGTTGATGTCGCACAATTTGAGAAGCGCATGGACGAGCAAAAAAAGGCCGCCCGCGCATCATGGAGTGGGGCCGGCGGCGAAGCCACCGACAAACTCTGGTTCGAAATCCTCGACGAAGTCGGCCCGACAGAATTCCTCGGCTACGAAACCGAAGAGGCCGAAGCGCAAATCCTCGCCATCGTCAAAGACGGCAAGTGCGTGAACGAATTGAAAGAAGGCGAAGAGGGCATCCTCATCACCAATCAAACCCCGTTCTACGCCGAATCCGGCGGGCAGGTCGGCGACACCGGAACCCTCAAAACCGAAACCTCTGCTCTCACCGTCACCGACACGCGCAAACCCGCGCCCTCCCTATGGTCACATTGTGTAAAATGTAATAAGGGAAGCGTAAACAAGGGTGACGCGCTGCACATGCAGGTGGACAACAACCGCAGAACCGCCATCCGTGCCAATCATTCCGCCACCCACCTGCTGCACGAAGCGCTGCGCCAGACCCTCGGCGATCACGTCGCGCAAAAAGGCTCGCTGCAAGACGAAAACCGTACCCGCTTCGATATCTCCCACCCTAAGGCCATGACCAAAGAGGAACTGGCCGCCGTTGAGGAGATCGTGAACCGTGAAATCGCCGCCGCCACCGCCGTTGAAACCCGCGTGATGGACATTGATTCCGCCCGCGCCACTGGCGCCATGGCTCTGTTCGGTGAAAAATACGATGACGAAGTCCGTGTGGTTTTTATGGGCACGTCGCAAGGCAATAAACAATTCTCGATCGAGTTATGCGGCGGCACACATGTCAAAAACACCTCTGAAATCCAACGCCTCAAAATCATTTCCGAAGGCGCGCTCTCCGCTGGAATTCGCCGTATCGAGGCCGTCACAGGCCCCCGTGCCGACGCTTGGGAACAAAACAAAGAACAGGCCGCGCAGTACGCTGAAGACAAACTCAAAGCCGAAAATGAAAAGCTGCGCGCCGAATTAAAAACCCTTGGCGGTACGCCCCCGGCGGACACGGACGAACTCGAAAAGCAGAACAAGAAACTGCAAAAAGAAATCGCCGATCTGCGCCGCCAAAAGGGCGCCTCCGAAGGGGCCGAAGATATCAAAGACATCGGTGGAATCAAATTCGCAGGCAAAGTTCTGGAGGGCTTCCCGCCCGGCGATCTCAAGCCCATGGCCGACGACCTCAAGGCCAAAATCGGCTCCGGCGTGATCGCTCTGGTTGCCACAAATGATGGCAAAGCCTCCATCGTTGTCGGCGTCACCGCTGACCTTATCGGCCGCTACAACGCTGTCGATCTCGTGAAAATCGGCTCCGCAGCTTTGGGCGGGCAGGGCGGCGGCGGCCGCCCCGACATGGCTCAAGCCGGCGGCCCCGATGCAACTGCCGCGAATGATGCCGTAATCGCCATCGAAAAAGCGCTGGCCGGCTAAAATATTGACATATAAGTCAATGTCTCCTATAAAACAAGCCGTCATAAAGAGGAAAACACAATGCTCAGACAAGAAAAATTGATGTACAGCCCATTGCAGGAATGGACAATAGGCACTCCCTTAATTGTTGAGGTGAATGGCCAAGCCCTTCTGTGCACTCAGGTCATCACAACCGACGAAGGCTACGATGACAAGGCTTCGAAATACCGTCTCTCTCAGGCATGGGGAGAGGCCTCCATCGGACCCTTGCAAGCAACATACGAAGACGCCGTCACAATTTATCAAGGACAGCACGATGGCTATATCATCCTCCAGGACAAAACAGGTGTCACAAAGCAAGGCCCCGGCATTACGACAGAGGGATATCGCTATATGAGAGAACGCAATATGCATGTCAAAGACTTCGAGGCACATGCCGCTCAGAATACAATCAAGCTGAGCACGCAACCGGCCCAAAACGAAGCCCCAACATTAGCATTAAAGGCTTGAATTTATCATTCGTGACCGTTATAAGAGGCTTCCCAGTTAACCCGAGGAAAAAACATGGCCAAAGAACGTACATTTTCAATCATTAAACCCGATGCAACCCGCCGCAATTTGACAGGCGCAGTCAACAAAAAACTCGAGGACGCAGGTCTTCGCATCGTCGCACAAAAACGCATTCATATGACGTTGGATCAAGCACAAGGGTTTTATGCTGTCCACAAAGAACGTCCTTTCTTCGGTGAACTTACAACGTTCATGAGCTCCGAACCCGTTGTTGTTCAGGTTCTGGAAGGCGAAAATGCCGTGGCCAAAAACCGCGAAGTCATGGGCGCCACCAACCCAGCCGAAGCGGCACCTGGAACGATCCGTAAGGACTACGCGCTGAATATCGGTGAAAATTCCGTCCACGGCTCCGACAGCCTTGAAAACGCAAAAATTGAAATCGAATATTTCTTCAGACCTGAAGAAATCGTGGGTTAATTTTTGCTGATCGGGTTTTCAACCCAAAAGCGGATAACTTTCTTAACGTTCTGATTGGCGCTCGGCAGCTTGGCAATATGCTCAACCGCGCCGTTATAATTTCCTTGCTTGGCAAGGTCTTCAATGTTCTTTGCAATGCTCGCCATTTCGCTCATGCCGAAATTCGCCGCCATGCCTTTAAGCTCATGTCCGCGTGCTTGAATGCTGTGTAAGTCAGTCTTCTGATCGTCTTCCAAAAGAACCGCACTCAATGATTTGATGATCTCATCCGCCTTCTCCGAGAAACTTTGCAAAAGTTCTTCTTGTTGCTCGGGCGATATGGCCTTCGCCAACGACAGAAGGGTTTTTTCATCAAACCACTCTTTGTTCAAACCTGGATACTCTCTTGGAGCTGCATCCTCTGCATTTTCTTTTGGTTTTTTGCCTAGGGCGGATCCTGGCGTTGTTTTTGTTTCCGATTTAACAAACTGATGAATGCGGGATTCATTAACATCCGCCGTTGAGAAAGTTTCAATCTCTTCAGTTTTATCTTTCGTACGTTCTCTCTTGCGCTTATCAACTTCAGCAAGAGTTTTAAGCAACTGATCAAAATCAATCGGCTTCTGAATATAACCGTTAATGCCAGATTCTTTAATTTCATCAAGAGTTTCCGGGCTCGTTGTGCCCGTAATCGCAACAATTGGTTTTTTGGCGTTTGGATTTTGCGGCATCGTACGGATCAAGGAAGCTGTCTCCGTCCCCGACATTTTCGGCAACCAGATATCAAGAAAAATCACATCAAACTTTTGTTTTCCACAAAGTTCAAGCGCATCCTCCCCAGACCCCGCACTCGTCACAACATGTCCGTATTTCTCAAGGAAGCTGCGCAAAACTTTACGGTTCACTTCGTTGTCCTCAACAATCAAGATTTCCAAAGGATCAATGAAAACATAATCTTTCTCAAGCCGTTCAGAAATTGAAACTTGTCCCGCAGATCCTTCCGCTTGCTCAAGGGTCAGGGTGAAATAAAACGTACTGCCTTTCATCTCTTGGCTTTCCACCAAAAGTGCGCCTCCCATGGTCTCGATAAGGCTCTTGGAAATCGCTAAACCAAGACCTGTTCCCCCAAACTTACGCGAAATCGTCTCATCCGCCTGACGGAACGGATCAAACAATGTCTTCTGCGCTTCTTTTGAAATCCCGATCCCGGTATCAATGATCGCGAAATAAATCTCCGCAACGGGCTTGCCTTTGATCTTCAAATCGCCGCCACCGGTGTTCTTCACAACCAGCTTCACATGCCCTTCTTCGGTGAACTTGACCGCGTTGTTAATGAGGTTTAACAAAACCTGCCTTAATCGAGTAGGATCACCTTGTAAAAAGCGCGGTATCGTCTCGTCAATGTCATATGTCAGCGATATTTCTTTGTCTCGTGCATGTCCACCCATCAGCGTAATAACGTCCTGCACCAACTTCAAAATATCAAACCGAATAACCTCAAGCTCCATCCGGCCTTTCTCAATTTTCTCAAAATCAAGAATATCGTTCAGCATCACCATCATATTGTCGCAAGACTGCCGGATTGTGCCCAAAAGATCATTCTGGTCTTTGGTCAACTGGGTGTCAGAAATCAAGCGCAACGTTCCTATCAATCCGTTCAATGGCGTCCGGATTTCATGGCTGATCACCGCCAAAAACGCAGATTTGGCCCGGTTCGCTTCGTCGGCCATATTACGGGCCTTGCGCATTTCTTCCGTCCGCTTCATCTCGCGCTCGCGCAGCTCCGCCATCAACTCCCGCTCCCGCTCAATCACCCGGATCAAGCGTGCCTGGTCTACGGACTCTTTGGATTTCTTAAGCCGTTCAACCGCGTGCATTTCATGAATTTCTTTGGCTTGGGTGAATTTCATGCGGGTTTTATCAAGCTGCAATCTGAAACGCAGAGCCACCAGGAACAAAACCGCCTGCGGTACAAGCGACAACCAATAGGCATTAATCGAGAAAACACTTGTTCCCGCAACACCAGAGGCCGAAAATCCAGTAATCAGCAACCCAATAGCAACCGCCAGCCATGCGAGAGAGTAATAATAGGCCGCCGCCTGGCTTCTCTCAATTTGTTTGAAAGAAATAACAGCCATAACCAAGGTCGCCATAAAACAAGGAACAAAAACAAAGATGCTCTTCAGAAGGCTTGAGGATTCAGGCAGTAACAACGACAACAGGCATACAAGGCCGATAAATCCGGCCATGGCAAGCAATAGAACATTTGAAACATACTGCCGCGCATTAATTTCCAAAAACAGTTTCGATGCAAAAATACCGGCAATCATAGTCAACGGAAACAAGCAAGCCAACACATTGGCCAGAAAACCAGACCCCACCAACGTCACATCATTCAGCGTTACAAAAAGAAGGATCAGAATAGAGTAATAAACAATAAACGCGATGCTGGAATAATCGCGATATGTCATCAACATACCTGCAAAAATTCCTGTCATTCCAATAAAAAACGCGAATGAGCACAACAGAATAAATTTATCGGAAAGACTGTGTGACCATGAATCGGACAACACAATATTCGGTGCAATCGTGGAAGGAAGAAATCCCGCCGCATCCACAAACACAACAAAATCCTCGGTCTTGCCCACCCCGATTTTAACCGGAATTCTTGCCTCGCTTTTTTTCGCGTGGCCACTGCCATATTTAAAAACTAAAGGCGGACTGGCCGACGCATTGTAAACTTCAATGTCCTTGATCATGCTCATTCGGCCGTCAAACACATCCCCAAACTCCATAAACCAATCTTCAGTATCGGATGTATTGGTAACCGAAAAAACAATCCAGACCGGAGCGTTCGACAGGCCAAGGTTGATAATGCTGGAATCATGCGGCGTGCCGGGCGAATTGTTGCGATATCGTGCAATTAACGTCTCAAAGGAAAGGCTTTTTTCTCGGTCGGGATGCACATAAACATTCTTACCAATAAAAACTTGATGACTGTTATTAGTCAGCTCAGCTCTGTGCGCCTTTGTGACCTGCGCCAACGCAAGCGTCGAACAAAGGACGAAAGCAAGAAAAATGAACCAGGAATGCATAAAAAAGGGAAGGCGTCTTATATCCATTGCCCCACCAGAGTAACGCCAAAACAGGCGCTTTACCAGTCGATAAAAACCAGTCCCAGCAAGGCCACAATGATACAGGTCGCAATGACCGCAAATTTCCCAGCCTTCACAAACGAATGCCACATATTCTCGGCACGCTCGATCTGTGTTGACGTAACTTCTACTTTATGTGCTTGTCCCATTATGCTTTCCTCCGGTACTCACGAATTCTACAAATTCAACATCTCTTTGGCAAGCATCTCCACTGCCTGCGGATAGGCTTTATGCTCTTCTTTCAACACCTTTTCTGCAAGGCTTTCAGGAGTATCACCCGGCGCAACCGGCACTTTACGTTGCAAAATCACGTCTCCCGCGTCACATTCCGCAATCACATAATGCACGCTGGCGCCGCTTTCGGTATCTCCGCTTGCAATCACGGCTTCATGCACCTTCATACCATAAAAACCGGCCCCGCCATGTCTAGGCAAAAGGGCAGGGTGGATATTGATCATCCGTCCCTCCCAGCTCTTGGTAAACTCCGGCGTCAAAATCCGCATAAATCCGGCAAGGCAGACAAGATCAATGTCATACTGGGTCAAAGCGCTCGCCAGCGCCGCATCAAACTCTTCCCGGCTCGAAAACTCTTTGTGATCAATCATGACCGTATCAAGGCCCGCGTCCTTCGCCCGCTGCAAGCCATAAGCATCCGGTCTATTGGAAATCACAACGGCAATCCGTGCAGGATAATCAGGCCGCGCACAGGCATCAATCAAAGCCTGTAAATTGCTCCCGCTCCCAGAAATCAAAACCGCCAGATTTATGCGGGTTTTTGCCATGCGCTCTCGAGATTTTTAATGATAATCGGCTCGCCGTTGGACTTTCCGACATGTCCGATTGTAAAGACACTCTCGCCTTGTTCTTGCAAGACGCGCTTCAAAGACTCTTCATGCTCAGGCGCGCAAGCCAAAACCATGCCGACCCCGCAATTCAGCGTCCATCCAAGGTCATTATTAGTCAGGTCACCATTATCTTTCAACCAATGGAAAATCACCGGCAAAGTCCAATTATTCGTATCCAGTACCGCCATAAGCCCTTCAGGCAACATCCGTGGAATATTCTCAAACAACGCCCCGCCTGTAATGTTCGCCATGCCTTTAATCGCTGGACGTCCATTGTCAGCTTTGACTTTCAGCGCTTCCAAAATGGAACGTACATAAACGCGCGTCGGGATCAAAAGCAATTCCCCTAAAGTCAATTCAGTTTCAAACGGGACTTTTGAGTCATAATCATAATCCGGCGTGCTCTTCACAATCTTGCGCACTAGCGAAAATCCGTTCGAATGTAAACCGTTCGACGCCAGGCCCAACAGCACATCGCCCTCCTGAATATCTTCACCGGAAATCATCTGGCTTCGCTCAACCGCGCCGACTGTAAACCCGGCAATGTCATACTCTCCCGGCGCATACATCCCCGGCATTTCGGCCGTTTCGCCGCCGATCAACGCGCATCCCGCCATCCGGCAACCTTCCGCGATACCTGCAATCACAGTTTCCGCAACATCATTCACCAACTTGCCGCAAGCAAAGTAATCAAGGAAAAACAACGGCTCCGCGCCCTGCGCCACAATGTCATTCACGCACATCGCCACACAATCAATCCCGATCGTGTCATGCCGGTCCATCTCAATGGCAATTTTAAGCTTGGTGCCCACACCGTCCGTTGACGCGCACAAAACCGGGTCTTGGAATCCAGTCGGCTTCAGGTCAAAAAACGCTCCAAACCCCCCAATTCCACCCATAACACCAGGGCGGCGGGTTTTGTTCACATGCGGCTTGATCCGCTGCACCAAACGGGCCGCTTCCTCAATATCCACACCAGCTTTCTTATAGGCACTTTCACTCATCGAAATAACTTTCATTCCTCGCGGCTTCCCGCTATAACTTTAAACATGCTTTATAAGTCACTTCTTGCGCTCTCGCTAGTCTTTTCTGTCTGTTTATTCGCAGGTTTCACAAGCCAAGCCTCTGCGAATGCACTCTTCACAGTTGAAAATGTCGAGGTGGATGTAACGGCCGATAACGCCCTGAATGCGCGTAATCAGGCCTTCGAACAGGCTCAGGTTAAGGCCTTCGGGGTTTTGGTCGAACGGATGATGTCCGAAGGCGGGGCTGAATCCTACAAAACACCCGACCCTATGACGATATCCACTCTGATCAAAGACTATGAAATCACGCGGGAGAAACTGTCCAGTGTTCGGTATATCGGCAATTACACTTTCCGTTTTAAGGAAAATGCCGTCAGAAACCTTTTCAATAAAAGCAACCAAACCTACACCGACGTCCAAAGCAAACCATTGCTCATTCTTCCTTTCTACAAAACCGGAGCCCAAACAAAACTCTGGTCGGCGGATAATTTCTGGATCCAGGCTTGGGCCCGCTCCAAAAGCGCGGGCGCTCTGGTGCCCATGGTCGTGCCCATCGGTGATCTCGAAGATGTTCGCGATATCGGTGATCATGAATCCATGGTCTACAGCGCCAACAATCTTTCAAACATGCTCAAGCGTTACAAAGCGGGCGAGGCAGTCATCATCATCGCCACGGCTGACTCGCATCTGTCCATGATCACAAACAACAATCAACCTGCCTCCGGCAGCCTCGCCATCGATATCTACCGCACAGATCGCAATGTCCCTGAGCATGTCAATCAAATCGTTTTGGGCGCCAGAAACGATCAAACGCTCTCGCAAGTTTTGGACGAGGCCGTCAAACAAACACAGACATTCTTGAAAAAAGACTGGAAAGCTAAGACCCTCGCCACAGCCGGTCAAACCGGATCCATCAACGTCACCGTCCCCATTCGCACATTAAACGATTGGGCTGAAATTCAATCTTTACTCGGCCGGGTAGGCAGCGTCCGTAACATCACTGTAAAATCCCTCTCCCCGCGTCAGGCACAAATCCAGCTCGATTATCAAGGCGATCCACAACGCCTCGCGCTGGCTCTCGATCAGGCTGATTTGGCCTTAACCCAGCAAGGCTCAACCCCTGCGGCTTTTGGCGTGACGCCAACTTACATGCTACAGAAAAAATCAGCATCATCTTACGGCACCTACCAATACCAAGGGCAAGTCCCACCACCACAGGGCAACACAAACCCATACGCCCGGACGTTTTAACCGTGAAACAAGAGGGAGCTCTCTCAATGACCCTTAGAAATCATTTCATCTTCTGGCTCATCGCCTTCGCCGCGTTCATCGGTTTTATCGCCTTGTTCAAATCGATCCTGCTGCCCTTCGTTCTCGGCATGGCCATAGCTTATTTTCTTAACCCCACGGTTGAAAAATTTGGCCGAATAAAAATCGGACGTGGCCCCGCTGCGCTCATAATCCTTGCCGTGTTTTTTCTTTTTGTCATCGGATTTTTCGCGGTGTTAGTGCCGGTTCTAATCAAGGAACTCTCAAACTTCTCCAGCGATCTTCCAACGCTCATTGAGAACTTTGCCGCTCATTTCGATCCTTATCTGGAAAAAATCAGGGCCTGGTTCGGCGTCCAGAGCCAGGATGATCTTCAAACAATGATCACGCAGCATGCCAAAGGCGCTGCCAATATTGCGGGTTCAGTCGCGGGTGGTTTGGCCGTTGGTGGTTTGGCAGTTCTCGACTTCCTAACCTTCATTGTTATTACCCCGATCATGGCTTATTTTATGATGAAAGAATGGCCGCACATCACGGGTGCAATCGAAGATCTCATCCCCCAAGACAACAAGGCAACGATTATGAATTTGTTCAAGGAAATTGATAAAAAACTTTCTTCATTTGTTCGCGGTCAAATCAGCGTCGCGTTGATCCTTGCCGTCGGCTACGCGGCCGCACTGTCCCTCGCTGGTCTGAAATACGGATTCCTTATCGGCATCATGGCCGGCCTTCTTTCGATTATTCCAATGGTTGGCTCAATACTCGGCCTTGTGGTCGCCGTCACGGTTGCCGGATTTCAAACCGGAGAATTCTCATACATGGCGATCATCGCCGGCATCTTTATCGCGGGGCAAATCATCGAAGGTTACGTTCTCACACCAAAACTTGTCGGCGACAGTGTAGGCCTCCATCCTCTATGGGTCTTTTTCGCTCTGATGGCCGGAGGCAGCTTATTTGGAATCGTCGGCATGCTTGTGGCCATTCCTGTCGCCGCGGTCGCGAGCGTCCTCGTCGCATTTGCTTTGCATCAATACCGCAAAAGCCCTTATTATCAAAAGAAGCCTGTAACAAAAAAGAAAATGGATAATGGCCCTGGCTCTGCAAAAAGCTGAACAAATCCCACTTGATCTTCCGCACCGTGCCGCAACCGGCCGCGAGGATTTTCTTGTCGGTCAATGCAATCAAGACGCCGTTGCTTGGCTCGACCGTTGGCCGGAATGGCCTGCCCCCATGCTGGTCATTCAGGGACCGCCTGCAAGTGGAAAGTCGCACCTCGCCGCTGTCTGGCGTGAGCGCACGAATGCCGAATTTTGCAAACCTGAAACGCTGGACGCCAGCATCATCAACGGCCATGTTGTTTTAGACGGACTCGATCTTTGGCTCGGCGACCGCGAAACCGAAACGCGCATCTTTCACCTTTACAATCTTTTCAAAGAAGAGGGCGGAAGCTTCCTCGTTACCATGCGCATGAGCCCCAGCGAAATTACTTTCGCAGTGCCTGATCTTGCTTCACGTTTCCGCGCTGCGCCGCTCGTCAGTATCCACACGCCTGACGATGATCTTCTTTCATCCATTCTGATCAAAATGTTCCACGACCGCCAACTCGCGGTGAACGCCGACATCATTCAATACATCCTTCCGCGCATGGAACGCTCATTCGCCGGTGCCCGTGATGTCGTTGAGCATGTGGACCGCAAGGCTCTCGCTCAAAAGCGCGCAATCTCAATACCATTGGTCAGAAAAGTCCTCAGCGAACTGCAAAGCGATTAAAGCTCACGGTGTAAGAAGATCAATAAGCTTGTTCTGCTGCTGACGAACGGCAAGCCATGGCCGGTCCGTTTCAAAAACGCTCAGAGTTCCCGGCGCATAGGCGTTTATAAGCTGGCCCAGAAGATCACTCCCATCCTCCATCGCCAATCCCGCCGCCACCGCATGCACACTCGGGTTGTGTCCAACAATCATCACATTGCGAACACTTTCATCCAACCCGTTTATCAAATCCAGATAGACCTCAGTGCCTTGGTAATAAATGTCGTCCACAAATTCTACTTTAAGACCGTTGACCGTCTCCGTCACACCGCTTAACGTCATTCTTGTCCGCACGGCAGGCGAACAATACACCATCTCCGGCACATAACTCTTCGCAAGCATCATCGTGCCAAGCGCCTTCGCATCCGCTTCCCCTTTCGGGCTCAAGACTCGGTCGATGTCACGCATACCATTCCCCGGCAAGGCCTGTGCATGTCGTAAAAGATAAATCCGCTTCATCATCCTTTAATCCGTATTTTTCCCGACCGGAAACTTGCTAATTTTATTATTTTTCAAACCAATCGCCAACTCTCCCCGCAAGACTTTCCTTGCATCCTCGCCAAAAATCTCATGGCGCCATCCTTTGACCGCAGGAATGTCTGCTTTCTCATCTTCCGCCAAATCCTGCAAGTCATCTTTATCCGCAATCAATCGCGCCGCCACACCATATTCCGCCGCCTTGATTTTAAGGAGCATACTCAAAATCTCTGCCTTGGCTGAAACATCTGCGCTCGGCGCCTTGCGTTTGTCGACCTCCGGCCAGCTTTTGCGGTCGCTCTCCACGGCCTTCTTGATAAGGGCAAGAATAGTGCTGCCCAAAGCCCCATTCGCCATCTCCGCTGGGATATTTCTGATTTTCTTCAATTGCTCTGCTTTGTCTGGCGCTTGCGCTGCAAGATCGGCCAAAGTCTCATCCCGCATAACCCACGGTTTCGGTAAATTCTTCTCCCGTGCACGCTCCTCGCGCCACGCCGCCAACTCACGGAGCACAGCAAGACTTTTCGGCTTCGCGCCTTTCATCTTAATGCGCTTCCATGCGTCATAAGGATCACTTTTATACGTCGCCGGATTATTCAGGATTTCCTCTTCCTGAAACACCCATTCCGTTCGCCCATTTTTCTGAAGCTCTTTCGCCAGATGCTGATACAGCTCAACCAGATACGTCACATCACCAATCGCGTATTCAACTTGCTTCTTGCTGAGCGGCCTGTGCGACCAATTCGTAAACTGCACCGATTTATCAAGCTGATGCCCCGTAATCTGCTTCACGAGGCTCTCATACCCCACCGAGTCCCCATACCCGCAAACCATCGCCGCAATCTGGGTATCAAAAATCGGACTGGGAACACATTCCGTCAAATTATAAAAAATCTCAAGATCTTGCCGCGCCGCATGAAAAACCTTCAAAACCCTCTCATCAGCCAAAAGCTCAAAAATAGGTTTTAAATCAATACCTTCCACAAGCGGATCAATCGCCGCCGCCCGCCCATCAGGGGCCCCCAACTGCAAAAGGCAAAGCTTGGGGTAATAGGTTTTTTCCCTTAAAAACTCGGTATCAACAGTGATAAAATCGGCCGATTGAAGGGATAAACAGAAGGATTCCAGTTCTTTTTGGTTTGTAATCAGCATCCCTTTGTGGTTAAACATTTTTGTCGTAAAAAGAAAGAGTTAAATAAAAATGCATATCTACCGCACGCACACATGCACTCAGCTCCGAAAAGCCGATGAAGGACAAAATGTCCGCCTGTCCGGCTGGATCAGCCGTATCCGGGATCACGGCGGTGTATTGTTTATCGATCTGCGCGATACCTATGGCGTGACCCAGTGCGTGGTCGAGGAGGGCTTGCCCTTGCTCAGCGAAATCGAAAAATTCCGCGTTGAAAGCGTGATCACGGTGGACGGCAAAGTCACCGCTCGTACGCCTGAAACAATCAACTCCAAAATGCCGACCGGCGAGATTGAAATCGTCATCGAGAAAGTGACATTACAATCTGCCGCCGACGTCATCCCGTTCCAGGTAGCGGAAGGCGACGCCGCAGGAGAAGATATTCGTCTACGCTACCGTTATCTCGATCTCCGCCGCGAAAAGATGCAGAAAAATATTCGCCTGCGTAACGCGGTCATTAAATCCATGCGCCAGCGCATGTGGGACGCAGGCTTCCAGGAATTTCAGACCCCGATCCTAACCGCATCTTCACCGGAAGGCGCACGTGATTACCTTGTGCCCTCACGTCTGCACCCCGGAAAATTCTACGCACTCCCGCAAGCACCACAGCAATTCAAACAGCTCCTGATGATGTCGGGCTTCGATAAATACTTCCAAATCGCGCCATGTTTCCGTGATGAAGACGGCCGCGCCGACCGCCTCGCCGAGTTCTACCAGCTCGACGTGGAAATGAGCTTCGTCACGCAGGATGATGTCCACAACACCATGCAGCCCGTGGTTAAGGGCATCTTCGAGGAGTTCGCTGACTTCACCGGAGAAAAGCGTAAAGTCGAATGGCTGCCTGCGTTGGCGTACAAAGACGCGATGCTTCGCTATGGCTCCGACAAGCCTGATCTCCGCAACCCGCTCGAAATCGTCGATGTGACCGAGGTTTTCAAACGCGATGATGTGGAATTCAACGCTTTCAAAAACGTGATCAAGGACGGCGGCGTTGTCCGAGCCATCCGTGCCCCCAAAGTCGGCGACCAACCGCGCAGCTTCTTCGATAAACTCAACGCCTGGGCGCAATCTCAGGGTGCACCCGGTCTTGGCTATGTCCTCTTCAAGGATGGCGCAGGGCAGGGGCCAATCGCCAAATTTATCCCCGAGGCAGCTCAAGCCGAGCTGAAAAAGATCGCTAGTCTGGAAGAGGGCGATGCCATCTTCTTCATCTGCAACAAAGAAGCCGCTGCCGCAAAAATGGCCGGCCTCGCGCGCGATAAAATCTGCGACGATCTGCCAGAAGGACATCAATACGCCCGTGAAAAAGGAGTCTACAAATTCTGCTGGGTCGTCGACTTCCCGATGTACGAATATGACGAGAAAAACAAGAAAATCGATTTCTCTCACAATCCATTCTCCATGCCACAAGGCGGTCTCGATGCCCTAAACAATCAGGACCCTCTAACCATCTACGCCAACCAGTATGACTGTGTCTGCAACGGCTTCGAATTAGCATCCGGTGCGATTCGTAACCATAGACCCGACATCATGGAAAAGGCTTTCGCGATCGCCGGCTACCCCAAAGAAGAACTTGAAAAACAATTCGGCGGCATGCTGTCTGCGATGAAATTCGGCGCCCCGCCGCACGGCGGATTGGCATACGGTGTGGATCGAATCGTAATGCTGCTCGCGGACGAGCCGAACTTGCGTGAGGTTTATGCCTTCGTCATGAACGGCCAGTACGAAGACCACATGATGAATGCACCGTCCATGATCCGCGAAGATCAGCTCAAAGACCTGCACCTGAAATTAAATCTGCCGAAAAAATCCGAGGCCGCTTAATATTTATGAGAGCGAGGGCGGAGGAATTTCCGGGCCGTCCTCAGAGCTGCTATTCTCGTTCGCAACCTTCTTCTTCAAAATAGGAACGCTGCGAACGGACGAAACCGGCGCAGCAGCACTCTTCGTAAAAGCCCCCGACACACGCGGAATCTTCCTGCGCACAGAACCAAATATATCCGCCACATAATTAAAAGCCGAAGCCACACCTTCCACAAGAATTTCCGCCGTCGGCTGCAAATATCGTGCATAACGCTTTAGGAACCATTCTTGTTCTTTCTCAATATCCTTCGAAATTTTATGAAGATCGTTCGGTGGCGGCGCGCGCAACATCTTTTCCTGCATCGGTTTAAGTTTCTCTTGCTTGAAATCCACAAGACGATTTCTCATCCGGTGCAAGAAACTCAATTTCTCTTCTCTTTTTTCGGAATCCGGCTCATCTGAGAGAGTCTTCTCCTCTATTTCATTAATCCGCGCAATGGCTCTGTCCGTCTGTTTCATCATTTCTTGAATTCTGCTGAAAGCCTCGCGCCACACTTCGCGGTCATGCGCGTTATATCTTTCCAAAAAGCGTTTTAGAAATTCTTTAATTTTTTTTGCTTTTTTCTGCTGGGTTTCAACTTCTCCCCAATAAGTCTGGGCCCAGGGAACTACGCGGGGGCGCAAACCCTCTATAGCTGGGCTGCGCTCTGCCGACGCTAAAAACCGTGCACGCTCCGATACGCTCAGCCTATCGAGCTGAGTAAAGCCGTTCGCGCCCTCGTGGGTCGCCCGCATCATCCTGTTCAATCCCACCATAAAGGCATCATAATGATTCTTGGATGATATGTCAAAATTTAGCCTATGCTAAACCATTGAGCCTATTGGAAAATTTTGTGTTCCAACGAGAAAAAAAGCCCGACTCAATTCACAAAAAGGGAGGAAAAGAGCCGGGCTTTGGGGATCGTCTGCCATTGGGTTTGGGTTAGGGAAGGGGCGGCAGACGTTGGGTATTTCATGGATATTTAATCGTTTCGCTCACCATTTAATCCGTTGCGGTATGCCAAAATATCAAGGATATCAACGCGTCCATCGACAAAAGCGCCAGAACGCGAAAGCTCAAAACCATCCGGCTGCGTCAGCGCAGATTTCTCATTGGCCTTCTCAACCAGATCATAAAAACGTCGGGCCGTCCCGGTCTTCCATTGTAAAATTTCATAGGTCATCTTTTTCTCCGCCTGGTATTAACTCTTACCCATAACAATGCGAAACCCATGCCAAATCGGATTGTAAAAATATCATTTAAAAACAAACGTTTATATTAGTTCAGGCCAAAAAAATAAGCAGCCCAGCATAAATTGCCCTGCCTGAAGGGCGGTAATTTTTGCCATATTGAAGGTTCGTCCCTGAAAACCTTTGAAAATACCGAACCCATGCTTTGTTTTCTCCGGTATTTGCGATATGATAAAGTCCTTATAAAACAAGACGATTCATGACCTCTTCACTGCCAATTGCCAAAACTTTAAAAATCGCCGCCGCGGCCTGTATCTTTGCCGCAGCTGCATTTGCCATTTACATGGGCGCCAAGAACCAGGCATCAACCTCTCCGGCTCAAATCGAACCCGCAAGCGGAGCCCCGGTAGACCCTTCCAAAGATCCGGCAATAACCGCTGGCTTTGCACCGCACAAAGCCCTCTATGACATAAGCCTGGTCAGCACCAAAAGCGGCTCCCAAATCATCAACATCACAGGCCAGATGTTTTACGAATGGCGCCCATCCTGTGACGGCTGGATTTCCAACCACCGTTTCAATCTGGTCTACGAATATGCCGATACCCCGGCCATGCGCGTCTCCAGTGACTTTTCAAATTTTGAAACCTTCGACGGCTCACGCCTCGACTTCACCTCGCAAAGAAAGCGCGAAGGCAACGTTTTCGAAGAAATCCGCGGCCATGCGCTGGGCAGTGTCCCCGCCGCCACCAAAGCCAGCACGTCCACAACAAACGGCACACCAGGCCAGGCCCTCTATTCTCTGCCCAAAGGCCTTGTCTTTGATCTACCCAAGGGAAGCATGTTCCCCGTGAAACATTCCCTGGAAGTGAAAAAAGCCATTGATGAAGGCAAACGGTTCTTCTCCGCCACTATTTTCGATGGTAGCGACGAAGAAGGCCCGGTCGAAATCAATGCGTTTCTAAGCAAAAAGCCAATGAATCTGCCGAAAACTGTTCTCAACGTCGAAAAAATCGACCAGGATCTGCTCAAATCCCCGATCCACGACGTCAGACTTGCGTTTTTCCCGCTGAATAACCCTTCATCCTCTGCAGACTACGAGATGCAGATGCTATTTCACGACAACAGCGTCATCAGCGATATGATCGTGGAATATGAAGACTTTACAGTGCGCCAAAGTCTGGTAGCCCTTGAAAAAATCGAAGGTGGTTGCGAAATTAATAACGATAATTAACCAAATTTGGGGAATAAAGGGTATAATATTGAAATGACAAAAACCGTACTAATTGTTGAAGACAACGAGCTAAATATGAAGCTTTTCAAAGACTTGCTTGAAGCGCATGGCATCAATACGCTGGAAACCCGCGACGGTTCTCAAGTCATGGACATTGCAAAACAAAACCAGCCAGATTTGATCCTGATGGATATCCAGCTTCCTGAAATTTCTGGGCTGGATGTAACAAAAATGCTTAAAGCGGATGACGAGGTAAAGCACATCCCGGTCATAGCCGTTACGGCGTTTGCGATGAAGGGCGATGAACAAAAAATCCGTGAGGGCGGTTGCGAGGATTATATCTCCAAGCCCATCACAGTTTCTCATTTCATTGAGGTCATTCAAAAATATTTGGGCAACAGCTCCCCCGTCCACGGGTAGAAATAAAGGCATAATTTATAATGGCTGCACGTATTCTTGTTGTTGACGATATATTGCCAAACGTAAAGCTGCTCGAGGCAAAGTTAACGGGCGAGTACTATGACGTCCTCACCGCCACCAGTGGCCCCGAGGCCCTCGATAAAGTTGAAAAAGAAAGCCCTGATCTAGTCTTGCTTGACGTTATGATGCCCGGCATGGACGGTTTCGAAGTCTGTCAAAAAATTAAAGAAAATCCGACCGTGGCCCACATCCCGGTTGTCATGGTAACCGCCTTAACCGATACGGATGATAAAGTGCGCGGGCTTCAAGTTGGCGCCGATGATTTTCTCAGCAAACCCATAGATGATACCTCGCTGATGGCGCGTGTGCGCTCTTTGGTGCGTTTGAAAATGGCCATGGATGAATGGCGCGTCCGTGAAAACACAGCCAACCAACTCGGCATGGTCGACGTTGCTGCCAACGTCATGAACGAGCCAACCGAAAACGCCAGGATCCTCATTGTTGAGGATAAGGACTTCGAGCAACGCAAAATATCCGACGCCCTCAGCCGCGATCACGACACAGTCGTTTGCGTATCAAGCGGCGTAGAGGGCATGGAAGCCGCAAGCCAGCAAGCCTTTGATCTCATCATCGTCAGCCTTGGCTTGCAAAACGAGGACGGCCTTCGTTTATGTTCACATTTCAAATCCGGTGAAAAAACCCGGAACATCCCCATCCTCATGATGGGCAAAACCGACGAGATGGAACGCATCGCCCACGGCCTTGAAATCGGCGTGCATGATTACATTCTACGGCCCATAGATAAAAACGAAATGCTTCTGCGCTGCCGTACCCAAATTCGGCGTAAACGCTTCCAGGAACGTCTGCGCGCAACATACGAAGTCAGTCTCTCTATGGCGTTAACCGATAGCCTGACCGGCCTTTATAACCGCCGCTATCTTGAGGTCCACCTGCAAAAGCTTTTGGACAAGAACGCTCAAAACAACAAATCTCTTGCTGTCCTTATGGTCGATATCGACCACTTCAAAGAAGTAAACGATACATTCGGCCACGCTGTCGGCGATGAAATCCTCCGGATTTTTGCTATACGCCTTAAAGATGGCCTGCGAAGTTTCGACCTTGTCGCAAGGATGGGCGGGGAAGAATTTGTCGTCATCCTTCCTGACGTGTCCCCTGATCTTGCTTATATGGTCGCCGAACGTCTGCGCTCTTCAATCGCCGGCTCTGCCTTTTCTTGTAATGTAGAAGGGGGCAAGCTCAGTGTCACAACTTCTGTCGGCGGCGCTATTATTGGCCCCGATTCCAACACGACAATCGAACAAGCTCTGCAACGCGCCGACACACAACTTTACGCCGCGAAAGAGGCTGGCCGAAACTGCACGTTCTTCGAAGAGATCGGTCGCCTCGATCCTGATAAGTTCAAAAGCGCCGAACGCGAGAAAATCGAATAAAAAAGGAGCCAACGGCTCCCTTTTAAAAAACTATCATCAAAGACAATTAATTTTTCTTGGATGGAGGCATCTTCTTCTCAACGAAGACAACATGCATGCCTTTTTTGCCCGTTTCTGGGTTCACAGCCCATGGGTCATATTTCTTCAACGAAAGCTTGTATTCCGCCTTCGTGCTGCGCTTCGCGTAATAACGGTATCCAGTGCCCGCTTCACTTTCCAAACGCACCTTGAGTGCACCGCCTTTTTTGGCCATTTTTAAACTCCTTTAAAATTCTGTGACGTGTTTATGCGGGTTTTAGGCGTGAATGTCAAGGTTTTGCTGAAAATTCGCTAAAATTAACGTTTTCCACGCTTTCCGGAAGGGGGTTTCCCGCCTCTTTTCCCGCGCTTCTTATCAAACTCATGGCCTTTGCGACTGCGGTCATTCCTGCGGTCTTTCGGTATCTTGACCTTTAATTCCATCCCCACGATATCTGCGCCGCGCAAACTCTCTCCTGTAATCTCAAGAATGGTCGATCCCGTTAAACCATCAGCCTCCAAAAGCCTCACACTGACAGTCGCTCCCAATCTATAAACGCGTCCTGTCCGTTGCCCAATCAAAGCATGCGCCTTTTCATCGTGATGATAAAAATCCTCAGGCAACGAGCGAATGGGCGCCAAACCATCCGCGCCGCTCTCACTCAAAGTGACAAACAATCCAAACCGTGTAACGCCTGAAATGCGTCCCTGAAACTGGGCGCCAATTTTTTCTGATAAAAACGCTGCCGTAAAACGATCTATCGCATTGCGTTCCGCCTCCATCGACGTCCGCTCTGTGCCGGATATATGCTGGCATATCTCATCAATGCGCGCGCATTCCTCTTCCGACAACCCGCCCTCACCAAGGCCGTACCCGCTAATCAGTGCACGGTGAACCAACAAATCCG
Organism: uncultured Micavibrio sp.; assembly: GCA_964478225.1. Classification (GTDB taxonomy): domain Bacteria; phylum Pseudomonadota; class Alphaproteobacteria; order Micavibrionales; family Micavibrionaceae; genus CAYZHM01. The sequence goes on along the minus strand of CAYZHM010000001.1, from coordinate 621,741 downwards.
CATACCGGCGGATCGGCGATGTGAAATGCGCATAACGCTGTAAGGCCAAGCCGAAATGCCCGACATTCTCGGCTGAATAAACGGCCTGCGCTTGCGAGCGTAAAATCACTTGCGAAATCAAATGGGAATAGGGCATCTCCGACGCCTTCTTCAAAACCATGTTAATTTGCTCCGGCCGCGTCACTTGTCCTTTCGGCAGCGACAATCCAAATCCTTCAACAAATTCACGAACACTCTCTAATTTTTCCAGTGACGGTCTATCATGCACACGGTAAACACAAGGAAACTGTTTTGCATCCCGCTTGGCCTCAATCGCTTTGGCCGCTGCAACGTTCGCCAGAATCATAAATTCTTCGATCAGCTTGTGTGAGTCATATCGCTCACGCATCTTTACGCCCGTCATATTGCCATCTTTATCGATGAGAATTTGTCGCTCCGGCAAATCAAGCTCAAGCGCCCCTCGTTTGAGCCTCGCTTTGTCCAAAACTGCATAGGCCTCATACAGCGGCTCAAGCAAAACCAAATGCTCGCCTTTGCCCGCGTCCTTTTCAAATTGTACTTGCTCATAAGTCAGTCGCGCTTCCGAACGCATAATCCCGCGAACAAACTTATATCGTTGCAATTCGCCGGCCTCATCAATGTAAAGATGAACCGCCATGCACGCGCGGTTTTCCTTGGGCCGCAAAGAACACAAATCATTGGACAACGCCTCGGGCAGCATCGGCACCACGCGATCAGGAAAATAAGTCGAGTTCCCACGCTTCTGTGCTTCCCTGTCCAAAGCTGTTCCCGGCCGCACATAATAAGCCACGTCGGCAATCGCAACGATCAGATGAAATCCTTCGTCTGTCTTTTCTGCCCACACCGCATCATCAAAATCCCGCGCATCCGCACCATCAATCGTCACCAAAGGAATGTCGCGTAAATCCTCGCGCCCCTTAAGATCGGGCACTTTCATCCCTTCGGTCTCTTTCTCAACCATGGCTGGGAATTTTTCATTCAAACCCATCTCGCTAAGGGAGATCAGTGAAATTGCTTTGGGATCATCCTGGCTGCCAAGAACTTCAACAACCTTGACTTTCTTTCGCTTTAATCCACGCTCTGATTGAATTTCACCAAGAACAATATCGCCATCCTGCGCACCACCCAAATCATTCTGCGCAATCTCAAAATCATAACGGGCCTTTTTATCAACCGGCTGCAAAAACGCACCATTACGCGTTTTCTTCACCATGCCCAAAACGCGGCCTTTTTCTGAATCAACGCGCCGGATAATTTTCGCTTCGTAAGTATTGTCTTCGCCAAGCGTCAATCTAACGAGGGCACGATCACCCACAGCCAACGCTGGATGTCCTTTCTTGTCGGGTGTAACCTCAATCCGTGGCGGATCTCCAAGAACATCGACATTCCATTCCACAGGCTTGCCCAGCACATCGCCATCAACATCAATGGCGCTGACCTCAAGAATGCAAACCTCCGGCAACCCGTCCGGCGCGCTATACGCGCCACCTTTAAGTTTGGAAATCGCGCCGTCTTTCACCAACTGTTTCAAAAACTGCTTCAGCTCAACACGTTGCTCAACGCCCTTCAAACGCAAAGCCTGAGCGATCTCGCGCTTGTTCACCGGATGCGGCGAACTTTTGATAAATTCTAGGATGGCATTCGGGGTCATGCGCTATGCGCTTTTCTTTTTGGTTGTTTTCTTCTTTTTAGAAGCTTTCTTTTTCACAGGCTTTTTCGTCTCGGCCTTCTCTTCAGGTTTAGCCGCTTTTGCCGCCTCCCGCGCCGCGCGCTTTTTCGCGCCCTCGGCCAGAACTTCCACCGCCCGGTTCATCCCGATCGTCATCAGATCGTCATCCTTCGGCAGGGACGTAAACACATTATCATGCTTCAAAAACGGTCCAAAGCGCCCGATTCCGGCCTCGATCATCTTGCCGGTTTCCGGATGTGTCCCAACCTCGCGGGGCAGGGCAAGCAAGCTCAAAGCACTCTCCAGCGTCACATCTTCAACATTGGTACCCTTCGGCAATCCCTGCCGCTTCGGCTTGGGCTTGGCCGGCTTTTTCGGTTTCGGCGGCGCTTTTTTGCCTTCCGCCTTGTTTTCTTTTTTCTTGATCTCCCACGCCGCGAGATCCTTTTCGTATTGTACCAATTCGTCTTTGTTCTCCGGCGGCGGATCGATCTGCACATACGGCCCATACGGCCCCAGCCTTAAACTCACCGTGCGTCCGGTCTGCGGATCAACACCCAGCTCCTTCGGCTCATTCGACAGCTGCGCTTCTTCTGCGGATTGTCCTTCTTCCACAATCAAAGGCCGCGTAAATTTACATTCCGGATAATTCGAGCATCCGATAAACGCCCCGAATTTTCCAAGCTTCAGCCCCAATCGCCCCGTACCACAAGCCTTACATGTTCGAGCTTTCGAATCTTTTGGATCAAAGAAATGCGGGCCAAGCTCCGCATCCAGATAATCAATCACTTCGGTAATCGTCAGGTCTTTTGTCCCGTCAACTGCTGTTTTAAAATCCAGCCAGAATTGCCGCAGCGCTTCCGTCCATTGCACATGCCCGGACGCAATCGCGTCCAGTTCTTCCTCAAGGTTCGCAGTAAAATCATAATCCACATAACGCGTGAAAAACTTCTCCAGGAACGTCGTCACCAATCGCCCGCGATCTTCCGGAATAAACCGCTTGCGGTCCATCGTCACATAATTACGGTCACGCAAAACCTGCAAAATTGACGCATAAGTCGATGGACGCCCGATTCCCAATTCTTCCATCTTTTTGACCAAAGACGCCTCGGAATATCGCGGCTGCGGCTGCGTGAAATGCTGGTTCGGATCAACGCCCACAAGCTTCGTCGCATCACCTTCATTCATCGGCGGCAGGCGGCGATCGCTGTCTTCCTTCTCTTCATCCTCTTGATCTTCATCTTGTTCCTGATATAGCGTCAAGAACCCGTCAAACGTCACGACCGATCCATTCGCCCGCAAAACAACGTCGTCCGTCCCGTCCGAAATATCGACGCTCATCTGGTCCATCACCGCATTTTCCATCTGCGAGGCCATCGTCCGCTTCCAGATCAAATCGTAAAGCTTCCACTGCTCATCATCCAAAGATTTCATCAAATTAGGGCTCTTCGATAAATCCGTTGGCCGGATCGCTTCGTGCGCTTCCTGGGCGTTCTTCGCTTTAGACTTATAAAGACGCGGCGCATCGGGCAAATACTTATCGCCGTAATTCTTTTTAATCTCGCTGCGCGCCTGTGCCACCGCATCATCCGACAGCGTCGTGCCGTCCGTTCTCATATAAGTAATATGCCCGGCCTCATACAAACGCTGCGCCAGTCTCATCGTATGCGACGCTGCAAATCCTAACTTGCGTGAAGCTTCCATCTGCAAAGATGATGTAATGAAAGGCGCATAAGGATTACGCCGGACTTGCTTCTTTTCGATTTTCTGAACGGATAAAGTTTTTTGCTGAATGCGCTGCACGGCTTTCATCGCATCCGCCTCGGACCCGATATCAAGTTTGTCGAGCTTATTGCCGGCAAGGTATGTTAATCGCGCGGTAAATGGGGCACCCTCTGGTGTCTTTAGCCTTGCAACAATGCTCCAATATTCCTGCGCATTGAATTTCTCGATCTCCGCTTCGCGCTCGCAAATCAGGCGCAGCGCCACCGACTGTACCCGTCCCGCTGACCGCGAACCCGGCAATTTCCGCCAAAGAACAGGGGAGATGTTAAAACCCACCAGATAATCCAGTGCGCGCCGCGCCAGATAGGCTTCAATCAAAGGCTTGTCCAATTCGCGCGATTGCTCAAACGCCTTCTGCACGGCCGATTTTGTAATCTCATTAAACGTCACGCGGCGGACAGTCTTGCCCTTCAACAATCCTGCCTCTTCCAAAATTTCCTTCACATGCCAGGCAATGGCTTCCCCTTCGCGGTCGGGGTCAGGCGCCAGATATAAAGTATCGGCATTTTTCACGGCCTTCTTGATGTCATTGACATTTTTGCCCGCGCGCTCGCCCAATTCCCACTTCATCGCGAAGTTTTCATCAGGCAGCACCGAGCCATCCTTGTTCACCAAATCACGCACATGCCCGTACGAGGCCAGTACCTGATAATCCCCGCCGAGATATTTCTCGATCGTCTTGGCCTTGGCCGGCGATTCAACAATGACAATATTCGTACTCAACTCCTAATCCTCAAAAATCACATGCCCGGTCCAGTTCTGGCCGCGGCGTTCAAGTCTGCTTTCCTTGTTCTCACCATCAAAATTGGTTTGAATAGGTTCAGCCGTAAATTTTTCGTCCGTCATAGCGGTTGCATTCAAAACCGCTCGCAATCGTCCATCCAGTTCGCATGTGGCAATCATCAGAACCCCGCAATCCATACAGCTTATGAAGTCTGCCGTCTTGGTGCCAAACCGATAAAAACTTGCTTTATCCTTATTGCTAATACGCACACGCGCTTCGCCTTCCGGATCAGAAATCCAACTCGCACCATGCTTACGGCACAGCGCACACTGACAAGTACGCTTAACAAATTCACTATGGGCACGATTTGTATGCAACTCCAGATGAATGTTGCCACAATGACAATCGCTGCTAATGACATTGGAATACGTACTCATCCTTCACTTTCCAACAAGCTCACCCGGTTCCCCGGCAAGCGTTTAATCCGTCCGGCCAACTCCAATTCCAGCAGGATTGTCTGCATGACCGAAACACTCACATGGCACGTCCGGATCAATTCGTCAATGGCAACCGGCGTAAAGGACAAATGCCCCATCACCATATCCTGAGCGTCTTCGGGGATGTCATTTTCAGGCGCAAACCCTTCAAATTCCTCGCCTTTGCTGACATCAAACAAACTGTTGGGGGTAAAATTAATCAAATTTTCCAGCACATCATCCGCATGCCGGATCAACGTGGCCCCATCCCGAATGAGCGCATTCGGCCCCGCCGCGCGCGGATCCAAAGGATGCCCAGGTACTGCAAACACGTCCCGCCCTTGCTCGCCGGCCAGTCTTGCCGTGATCAACGATCCTGATTTCATGGTCGCCTCAACAACGATCGTCCCCTTACATAATCCCGACACGATCCGGTTCCGTCGCGGAAAACTCTCCCGCACCGGCGCCACGCCGAGCGGACTTTCTGCAATAATCAATCCTTGCTCAGAGATACTCTTATATAAGTCACTATTTTCCTCCGGATAGACCACATCAATCCCGCCCGCCACGACGGCAATCGTCCCGGTGTCGAGGGCGCCCTGATGCGCCGATGTGTCAATCCCGCGCGCAAGGCCGGAAACAATAACCTGTCCGCGTCGTCCCAAATCACGCCCTAATTTCTCCGCAAACTTCCGCCCGTTGAGCGACGCATTCCGCGCGCCAACCATCGCAATACAATTGCCGTTCATCAATTGCGCATTCCCAATCACGCTAATCACCGGCGGCGCATCCGCCGTTGCCGCCAACGCCTCGGGATAGTCCGCATCCGCCATCGTCACAATCCGCCCGTTTAATTTGGACAAAAGCTTTATTTCTTTTTCAATCACATGCGCCGGAGGAGGGGAGAGCGGCTTGCTCGCGCCTCCACGTTTGGAGAGTTCCGGCAACGCCTCCAAAGCTTTCGCCGCGCTTCCATACCGTGACATCAATTTATGAAACGTCACAACGCCAACATTTTTCGTGCGAAACAACTGCACCCACGCAAGACGCTCTTTGTCGTCCGGCTGGGCTTTGGATTGTATGTTGGAAAAAATCATTTCGATTTAAACTGCGGCTCTTCGCCCTTGCATAAACGCTTGATGTTCGAATGATGCCGCGCAATCACCAGCACCGAAATCACCACGTTAATAATCGCCGGCTCCAAACCATACATCGCATACGTCACTGCCGGCGCAACCACCATCGCCGATATCGCCGCCAGAGACGAAATCCGCGCCGCCATGAAAGAAATCAACCACACCGCAATCGCCGCCAGCCCCGTCACCGGCACCGCCGCCAAGAGAACGCCCAGCGCCGTCGCCACGCCTTTTCCACCTTTGAATTTTAACCAAATGGGAAAGCAGTGGCCGATGATGGCAAAAAGACCGGCGAACATCCCCATAGCCGGATCTGCGGCTACTGTAAAAAAGAAACTAACTACAAATCCTTTTGATAAATCCAGAAACAAAGTTGCTGCAGCAAGGCCCTTATGACCAGTTCTTAAGACATTCGTTGCGCCGACATTGCCAGAGCCAATTTCACGAACATCTTTTTTCAAAAAAATTTTTGTTAGAATTAAACCAAAAGGAATAGAGCCAATTAGATATAAAACAGCACTAAAAATAAAAAAATAAAAAAACGCCATACTAAGACTCGGGTTCAAACCAACATCCACATATTTTAAATCTTCCATTATTTCCCCACCAACAAATCCAGCACCGCCATGCGCGTCGGGATCCCGTTCGCGACCTGCTTCAAAATCAAACTGCGCTTCGGATCATCGGCAACATCGTCGGCAATCTGCACGCCGCGCACCAACGGCCCCGGATCCATCACCATCGCTTTCGGCGCAAACTTATCAAGCACCACGGCGGTCACGCCAAATTCGTTGAAATAAGCTTCATCCGATGAAATCAACGCCGTATCCATCCGCTCCTTTTGCAATCTCAAAGTCATCACAACGTCCGCGCCCGGCAATCCCTCTTTAAGAGAGGCAAATTTCTCAACGCCATTCTCAAGTTTCTGCGGCATCAAAATTTCCGGCGCAATCACGCGTACTTTCGCCCCCATTTTCGTCAGCAAAAGAATATTCGAACTCGCAACCCTTGAATGAGCGATATCGCCGATAATCGCCACATTCAAACCTTTAAGACTTCCAAAATGCTGAACCATCGTGAGCGCATCGAGCAAAGCCTGTGTCGGATGCTCACGCCAACTGTCGCCACCATTAATGACCGGGCAATCCATGCGCTTCGAAACATAAACAGGGGCGCCAAATTCGTTATGCCGGATCACGGCACAATCGGGCCGCATCGCATTCAACGTGTCAATCGTGTCGGTAAAACTTTCGCCCTTCGCCAGCGAACTGTCTTTGGGCGACCAGTTCACCACATCAGCCCCAAGCCGCTTCGCCGCAATATCAAAACTCGTCAGCGTCCGTGTCGAATTTTCAAAAAACAAATTGATAACAATCTTGTCCTTGAGCTTGTCGCGATCCCAATCACCCTTATCAAGGGCTTCTGAATATGTCTGCGCCAGATCCAAAATGGTCTGGATCTCACCCACGCTCAGCTCATCAATACCCAATAAGTGTTTCATAGTGCCTCAATAACCTTTTTCTCTGCCAGTTGTGCAATGTCTTCGCCGCCCATGTCCAGCAATTTCTGCAACACCTCCTGCGTGTGCTGCCCGCATACGGGGGGCGCAATCCCATAATTTACAGGCGTTTCCGACAATTTGAGAGGGCTGCCAACCAAATCAATTCCATCGATATCAATTTGCATATCACGGGCCTGAATCTGCTCTTCCGCAAAAACCTTGTCCATCGTGTTCACCGGTCCGCATGGCACATTGATATCCCTCAGTCCTTCAATCCAATGGGCAACAGACTTTGTTTTTATAATCTCCGCAATCATCGGCACGAGTGTCTCGCGGTGAGTCACACGCGACGAATTTTTTGCAAACCGTTCGTCTTTTAACCAATCATTTCTGCCAAACAATCCGCACAATCGTGCAAACTGCTCGTTGTTTCCGACAGCAATAATCACAAACCCGTCAATCGCTTCAAATGCCTGATAGGGCACAATCGTCGAATGGGCGTTACCAACCCGCGGCGCGGTTTTCCCTGACGTTAAATAATATTGCGCCACATTGGTCATCGCCGCCAAAGTGCAATCGGTCAGCGCCACGTCTACCATCTGTCCCTTGCCGGTTTTGTCCCGCGCATGCAGCGCCGCTAAAATTCCAACTGCTGCATTCATCCCGGTCAGAATATCACTGACCGCAACGCCCACTTTCGTTGGCTGTTGACCCGGTGCTCCGGTGGCTGCCATCAATCCCGCCATGCCTTGCGCAACAAAGTCATATCCCGGCTCGGACGCCAAAGGGCCGTTCTGCCCGTATCCCGAAATCGCACAATATATAAGTGAGGGGAATTCTTCTTTAAGCTGCTCATATCCCAGACCGTATTTTTCCAAACCGCCAACTTTGAAATTTTCGATCAACACGTCGCACTCGGCAACCAACTGCTTGATAATCTTTTGCCCCTCCGGTTGGGCGATATCAATGGCAACTGATTTCTTATTACGGTTGATCGATAAATAATAGGCGCTCTGCGTGGTGTCATTGCCGTCCGCATCTTTTAAAAACGGGGGACCCCATGTCCGTGTTTCGTCCCCAACATACGGTTTTTCAATCTTGATAATCTCTGCACCAAGATCCCCCAGCATCTGTGTGCAATACGGCCCAGCCAGTACGCGGGTCAAATCGAGAATGCGAATGCCGTCTAAAGCCTTGCTCATATAAATACTCCTGAAAAATTATAAATTGCGATTATAACAATACCCAAAATAAATCCCGGCCCCGCCGGCAGCGAAAATTGCGAAATATCAACAGCACGTCCATCGCGCCGCGCTTCATAAAGCGCCAGGCCAATCCCATGAAAAATCCCGAGGCTCGCACCAATAACCAAAGCACTCAAAACGTCTTGGACCCCAAGCCACAACCCGGCCGCCATCATCAACTTCACATCCCCCAACCCCAGAGTGTCTTGATTGTAAACCTTGTTCCCCAAAGTTCTAATAATAAGTAAAAGGCCGCCACCAACAATCATCCCGCCCGCCATGTCCGAGGGCGTAAGAAACTCAAATCCCAGCGAAACATGAAAGGCCACTCCCAACAAAGCCAGCGCAAAAACATAATTATTGGGCAAAAGGCGGGTTTTCAGGTCTATAATAAACAAAAATCCCAGACACACCAAGGCACAGAAAGCCGAAGCAGCTGGTAAAACGATGTTCAATATTTCCGTGTTCATAAAAAACCCTTTGTCAGCCTGTGAGTAACATCAATTTAAGCTTTTTAAAAGCTGAAGAAATGCTGCATCATTGTCAATGATCGTCAAGCTTAACTTTCTGTGATTCCATCATTTATGGATAAAAATGTAAAAATACTGGTTGTCGAAGACAATGATTTTGTCCGTCTTCAAATTGTTCAATTTTTGAAGGCAGAGTCCTATGAGGTTTTGGAAAGCACGGACGGAGAGGACGCGCTTGCAAAAATGGACGACACCTTCGACGTGGCGATCGTTGATATCCGCATGGAGCCTATGGGCGGGTTTGAGTTTATCCGTGCAATCCGGGGTAAAAACATGAAGACGGATGTCATCTTGGTTACTGGTGATCAAAACCCTGACCTTTTGACCGAGGCAGGAAAATGGGGCGTCGCGGCGGTCTTGATGAAGCCTGTTCAACGCGATAGGCTTGTCAAAACAGTACAGCGTTCACTGCAAGTAAAGGCAAGGCAGACACAATGATGAAGTATGGTGCAAACCATCACAGAAGACGTGACGGAAAGGGATGGCGATCAATCCTCCTCTTTACAATGCTGGCGCCTTTTTTACTCTCTTGTGCGGATGTTGATGTTCCAGGTGCTCGTACGGCGTCAATTCCATCGCCAACCATCGCCGACAAAAAACCGGAGGGCATTAACGAGCGCCCCGACAGTGTTCTATACCTACCGCTTGGCAGTGATGTTCTTGTTCCCGAAGCAGACGGCAGCGATCAACTGCCTGCGGAAATGGTGGGGCCATTCGAGTTGCGTGGGGAAACACTCGCCGGTGCTCTGCAACTTATCTTGGCTGATTATGAAATGCCTTTGGCGTTTGAAACGGAAGAGGGGCTGACCAGAACAATCACTGTCTCCAATCTCAAAGGACCGCTCAACCGTGTTGTCAGTAAGGTTTGCGGCCTTGCCGATTTATATTGTTCTTATGAAGATGGGTTGCTCGTTATCAAGGATTCTCAAACCTTCACCGTGACCATCCCGCCAATTGGCGGAGAAACGGACTATCTAGGCTCGTTGGCACAAGGGTTGCAGGCAATCACAGGTGTGGCGCCGATCACAGAAAGCGCAACCCGCACAATTATTTACGAGGCCACCAGCCGCACAGCCGAGCTAGCGGAACGCTATTTTCAACGCTTGCGCTCAAACACGGCCCTCATCGTCTATGAAATTTACATTTGGGAAGTGCAGCTCAATTCTGATAACGCCACAGGAATTGACTGGAGCGATTTCGGAAAAATTGGCGGAGCGTCAATTAACTTCCCTTCTCCTGCCCCAATCAGTTCGCCGATAAGTATAGGCCTGCCAACTTGGAACGATGGTTTGACGTTCAACACAACAAACGTACTTCAATTCATCTCCAACTACGGCGCGGTCAAAACCATATCGCAGCCGCAGGTCACTATGCTTTCCGGCTCGCAAGCCACTCTAAGGGTTGCAGATACGCAATCTTATGTCGCCTCACTCACGCGTACTTCTGACAACGGTCAGATATCGACTTCCACAGAAATCGACAGCGTTGATACCGGTTTCACAATCTCGCTCTCGAGTGATTGGGACAATTCAACAGTCTACGGAAATATTGAAATCGAAGTGCAGGATGTTATCGCAACGCCATCTTTCACCGTTGACGAAGAAACCGGCAGCCAGGTTACGGTACCTCAAACTACAGAGCGAGAGTTGACAACACAAATACGCATCCGTCCTGGCGATGCTCTCTTGCTTGCAGGCTTGGTGCGTGAAAGCGACGATGTAAGCAAATCTGGGCCGGGTTTCAAAAAGCCCATTCTGCCCTTATCCAACGCAGAATCAACAATCAATACAGAGCTTGTTTTCATGTTGAAGCCGCGGGTTATTGTTTACACCGATGAAAAGAATACCAAAGATGAAAAGTTCGAAGTTCCTCGTCATAAAATGTTTGAAGACAATTCCGACATGAAGTTTGAATACAACGCAGAATTTCCGGCGGGGACTCTGTCCAAGGAAATGCTCGACCCATCACGTTGATTTTTCCACATTTTATCCACAGGCTATCTGCTATAAAAAATTGGAAAACAGGCTCTTTATTTTCCAAAATTGTGTTACACTATAAACACGGGCGGCGTTCGGCTGCCTCATTTTCTATTTCATGATCATGAAATTATATAACTATATGCGAAAATATTACGGTGTGGCCTTGGCTGCACTCCTATGTATTTGGGCTTTCACCGGTTACGCCATCGCGCAGTATCCGGGCTTTAGCGATCCTGGCTCCTCGGTCGCAGGCGCCACGGGCGGCTTGGTCCCTGTCTCCGCGACAATTGATGGCGGCCAGGTCCCTACAGGCAGTACAGCGCAAGTTGTTGTGCGTTTTCGCAATGACGGTGGCCAGCCCGTCCAAACCGGCCTGATACGCCTCTACCCATCTTCGACCGTTTCTGCCACTGTTTCTTTGAATCAGTGCGAGGAAGAGCCTCTCGCGCCAGGGGCGGAGTGCGCGGTTGCTCTTTCTGTAAAAGGCCTGCAGGCCGGCTCATGGCGCGTTGAAATGCTGATGGCGCACAGCGGCCGCACACGTCTTGTTACCTCAACCATTTCAGGGGCTGTGCAAACGGTCGGCGATGGAACGGATAAGCTATCCAGTGACGTTGAGGCAACACCCGAAGAAATTGAATTCGGCAGCCTGAACTCCAGTCAAACTCTCGTTGAGCCGATAACCCTGCGGAACATCACCTCTAACAAAATTGATATCGAGGAAATCTACATCGACACCAGCGAGCAAGCTGGATATTCCATGGTCACAGAATGCGAAACACTGCAACCCGGACAGGCTTGTATGGTGGTCATAACATGGTCTCCCAAACTCAAGGGGCGTTCTTCCGGTGTTGTCATTGTTAATCACAACGGCCCCGCAGGCGTAACAAGTATCCCGCTGAGCGGCGAATACCAGCCCGAGACGGTATCCGCAGTCGAGGTCTTCCCCCAGGCCGTTCCTGGCAAGGGGTTGATGACGGCCTCGCAAACTGAAGTGAACTTTGGAGATACTGTGGCTACGGCATCAACAATGACAGTCTCCTTGGTCAACACAGGTGATGCCGACCTAACAATTGAAGGTATTTCTTTTTCGGGTTCAGATAACGGCCTGAGCTTTAAAAGCGAAGGATGTAAAGAAGGCACAGTTTTGGAGCCCATTCAGGCGTGTCCTCTGACCGTTGCCTGGTCGCCAACACGAATAGGAAGCCTCTTTGATGACATCCAGATCAAGCACACAGGAGCGCGTGGTGTTTTGGTTCTCCCGGTAAGGGGGGCTTCGACCGTCGCAGTCAGCCAGGATCAAAAAGCAATCGTGCTCTCAAAGCCGCAAACGGTCGTTCTTGACGGGAACATCAACGAGAACGATCTTGCAGAAATCATCGATGGGGATGGCGCCAAAAAGCCGAAGGTCGCGCCAACACCAAACCCGCCCACGCCAACACAGGCTGTAAGCTACTCGCAAGAAGTTGCCAATCCTGCCAGTGTTCTTGATGGCTACAAAATCACCTCATTTTCACCGACCCGCGCCATCGTCAACGGCCCCGGGGGCAGCCGCCTGATCTTCGATCAGGAAGAGGTTGTCCTTGGAGGTGTGCCTTGGTTTGTCGTAATACAGAAGAACGGCATAGAATTCCTGCATGAAGGCCAAAGAGTTTTGCTGCTTTTTGACAGATCTTTATCTTCTATTAACCGTATTGGGGCATCATCGGGGAATAGCGCCGCCGCATCTGGTGGCGGCACCTAATATTATTGGAAAATAAATATGTCTGACGAGCAAATCTTGCAGTCTGGAGAAGGGCCGGAATCCGGTTCTCCGGCTCAGCCAAAGAAAAAGTCGACCAAAGCGCGCTCCACTGAGGGCCGTGAACGTTACCTGGACATGGTTCAGCGCGAACGTTCTTTGCTGCTTGAACAAGGCATAGCCCGTTCAACAGAACAACTCCTCGATATGGCTGGTGCTGTTGGCCCTTCAGATCAGGAAGACCAACACGTTAAAGACCGCGCTACAGGTGATCAACTCCGCTCCATTCTCCCGGTTCAATCCTGGCTCCCCTTAAGCATCCATCTTATAGGTCTGAGCGAGGGCGTTCTCCGCATCGCACCTTTGCACGATCTCAACGATCGTCAAATCGACGCGCTCATGTCAACGGCCACCCGTTCAGGGTTAATGGTTGACCGCATAGAAACTGAAATCTGGGACCGTAAAGAACTGATGGAGACATTGCGCTCCGTGCATGACCTTTCCGCGGACCGCTGCGAAAAAACCTTGGCCATGTGGCTCGCCGACAGCGATAACGGTCTCCTCCTCAACCAATTCATGCGGGACATGCTCGCCGAAGCTCTGCAAATGCGAGCCTCAGATATTCACATCCTGCAAGATAACAATCCGGATTCTCCAAACTGGATCCAATACCGTATCGACGGCGATCTTATCCCAATGCACTTACTTCCTGCCGAAGCCATGGCGCGTTTGACCACACTTTTAAAACGTGATGCTGGCCTCAACTTCGGGGACAGAACAACGCCAAAAGACGGACGTTTCGGCTTCACCTGGCAGGGCCGCCAGATCGACGTCCGTGTCGCCGCCGGCCCGCAAGCCCAGGACGGGGAAAAGCTAACACTCCGTTTGCTAGACCGCGCGTCTTTGAAAGGGTTTGATGAATTGTTCCGTCGCCATGAAGATGTCGCGGATTATCTTGCAAAATTGCTGTCGCCAGAGATTAAAGGGGGCGGGGGCCTCATCCTGCTCTCTGGCCCAACCGGTTCCGGTAAAACGACAACCTTATATGCCTGCGTTCAGCAAATCGATCGCCGCCGCCGACATGTTCTGACCATCGAAGATCCTATTGAATACGAATTACGCTATGCCACGCAATGGCAAGTGCGCCCCGGAATGGATGGCGGTCATTTCGCCGATCTGATCCGCGCCGCTATGCGTCATGACCCTGACTACATTATCATCGGGGAGATGCGAGACGCCGACACCGTTGAAACCGCTTTGCGCGCGGCTGAATCCGGTCACACCGTGATTTCAACCGTTCACGCCGACACCGCGCTTCAAACATTCGAGCGTTTAAAATCGCTAATGCCTGCCGAACGCGAACGTTCTTCAACATATACTCTGGCGCAACAGGTTCGCGCAATTTTGAATCAACGCCTCGTCAGAACCCTTTGTCAGGGCTGTGCCCATAAACGTAAAGCCGGTGATGTTTTGACTGAAGTTGAGATGAAAAAATTCAACGTCACAGCGGATACGCTTGTAAAAACACATAACACCAGCGGCTGCGATCTTTGTAACCGTACAGGCATCGCAGGCCGTACACTGCTCTTGGATGCTTTGATCATCACGCTCAGCCCGGCTCACCGCAATGAAATCTACGAAGCCCTCATCACCAACGTCAACCTTGTCACCAAAGAAGATGGCGTCATAGTTCACACCCGCCGCGAGGGGCTCATAGATCTGGTCACAAGCGGCCTGATCGATCCAAAATCTGCGTTGTCTTACTTTGAGGAGTAGTTACAAGTTACAAGTTACAAGTTTCAGGAATCTTGTAACTCGCACCTTGTAACTGGAAACTAAAATGCAGCAATGGGTTGTTGAAATTGCATATGAAACAACATCAGGGCCCCGCAAGGTCACTGAGTCTTTCTATTTGCCGACTCCGGAAGACGTCCGCAATGCTGTGTCCAAAAAAGGTGGCTATGCCCTCAGCATAAGACCGCATGAACGCTCACCGCTCGAACGTCTTTTGGCGCGCTCAACATGGTGGCAAGTTCAGCTTTTGCGCGGTATTCAATTCCGCTCCATTTCGCAATCTCCCGGCGTTGCGCTCTGGAAAATTATTCAGGCGGAAACCAACCCTCGCCGGCAAAATATTATGGCCCCGGCACGCGAAGCCCTGGCTCGCGGTCTTGGCGTGATCGATGCTCTTAAGGCTCTGAATGTTTTTGACCATGGAACTCTCGCGATCCTGGCCGGTAGCGAGCGCGCCAATCGCCTGATCGAAGGGATCCCTCACGCCATCCATTCGATTACACAGAAACGTAAAAACGCCCGTGCAATCATGGGAACCATGGGTTGGCTCGCGTTCGACGTGTTCTCGATCGTCTCCAGCCTTTGGGGTGCCAAGGACATGGTTTTGAAATGGTTTAGGGATAACCCACCGACCGATCCTGAGGCTCTCGCCAAATTTGAATCAACAGTTGGTAATCTTGGTCTGACATGGGACATTCTGATCTGGACAGCAAACGGCAGCGGCCTGTTTATGGCGTGGTGCGTTTTTTCATATTGGAACAACCGCGGTAAGCGTGATTGGCCGACCGCAAGAATTGTCAGAAAAATCCCGCTGATCGGGGGGTATCTGCGAGACCTCAGTTTTGCGGACTCCATGTCTGCGGCCGCTCGTATGTTAAACGGAAACGTTCCCATCGGAGATACGCTGGAACAGTCAGCTCAGGCATCCTCAGCACCCGAGGTCGCGGAATATTGGGAAGCTTCAAAAACAGACCTCGGCCGAGGGGTCAGTTTGGGTTCGGCTCTTGACCGCGAACCTCTGACCAAAAGTGAACGTCTCGAGATTGCGAGCTTGTCCGATCTCGGCCAAGTTGCTACAGTAATGGAGTCTATTTCTGAAATGCGCGCACAAGCCGCAAAGACGAAACACTCACTGATTGTCTGGTTGGCATTCGCTTTAACCGGTGTCTTCTTGGCAATCGCCTTTGGTAGCGCCATCTACGCCTTGACTGTCATGAACATGAGCATGGACTCAATGATGGGCGGGCTCATGGAAGGCGCGATGTAACAGGAGAATAAGGGGCGTGGCTTTGGAGATAAAAAACAATGGCTCATTAGACACGCAGGGGACTTCTGCGAAGATGCCGCCACGGCGCAGGCCCGGAATGGCGGATTATATCGCGGGAGAGGCAAAGGATTTTGTTGCCAACCTCCGACCATATCTCCCTCAGGAATTAATTGGTGGTGTCATTCCGCACATCCCTGGAACAGAAGAAGAAGCTGTATGGAATGCCGCCTCTCAAGCTTGTGGAACAGAAAAGGTGCATTTCTGCTATACTGTTGATGCCAACCGTGTCTGGTATCTTGCCTGTCCGTCACACAGTCTGGCCTCTTACCCGGATAGCTGGTGTCCTCTGGCCGCCGCCCTTCCGGGAAACAGTGAATACTGGGATCAGGAGACTGTGTATCTTTATGAACAAGAAGGCGTGGCTTCAGCGCTGCGCTGGGATCCGGAAACACACCGCATGCAGGTGTTTCTTGGTGCTTCCCGGACAATATTGCCGCGTATCCAAAGTATGGATGCCAACTTTGTCACGATTAATCCAGAAGTGGCGACAATCGTACCCTGGCGCAACCGCACACTCAAAACCGAGAAACTTGCCCGTGCCACGGTTCGCGGCTTACTGCTTGCTGGAATGTTCGTCTTCTTCGCCGCCGCCTTATTCTTGGTATTCAGCTTCCTTTCAATAAATTTTATGAAAAGAGATTTGGCTCAGATAAAAATTGCAACCGATAAGGCCGCCGAAGATTTAATGTTTAAAGCTCTAGAGCTCAAGCAAAGTGACACTGCAAAACATCTAACCTCTATACAGACTTTATTGGATGAGCTGGCCAAGCTTGAAGGCACACTTGTAAAATATCAAGTTGATGGCGGAAAAGTGTCATGGGAAGCGTTGATTCCTGCTGCTTTTTCGCAGGCCTTCATCAACAAATTTAAAAAGGCGAACATCCAGACTAAAGAAGGCGTCGAAAAGGACGGCCGCATACGTATAACTGGTGGAGCGCTTTAAGATGAAAAAAATTGACTTCAAAATAAAGGTTCCTAACTTAAAAACCAAGAAGATGGATATGAGCCAATTGAAATCCATCAATTGGCGCTCCTTGGCCGGGATGTTTTCAACACAGTCAGCCAACAATTTAAATGCATTTCTTGAAAAGCTCCCTCAAAACAGCAACAAGACCCTTCTGACCATCACGGGGATTGTATGGGCTTCCGCTGCCGCCATGGGGCTTTATACCACGGTACAAACTCAAGGCCTGACAAAGCTGAGGGCTGAGCTCCAGGAAGCCAAGGCAACCAAACCAACTGTTCCAACAATTAAGAACGCGCAGGCCGCAAACGAAGAGATTGATCAGTTTGTCGAGAATGCAAAAGAAGTATACGGCGGATTAAACATAACAGCTAGTTCTGGCACGATCGCTATAGTAGGTGAAACTACAGCTGCTTTTGGTCAGTTCCGCGAAGCCATAGGTCATGTGCAAAACCGTAACCGCCAATGGCAGGTCAATGTAGAAAAACTTTGCGTCGGTCGTGAATGTGACGGAAAGCCGCTTACGGCCTCTTTAAAAATAAGCAAAGTTGACATACAATGAGGAGCGAAACGATTCTCTGTTGATAAATCAATGATAACGGATAAATTAGGCTAGAGCGCTGAATAGAAAAGTACAAAACTGTACGAACATGATTGGAGAAAAACATGGATTTTAAGAATAAAAGTTTTATACGCAAGGAAAACGGAAACGTTTTATTCTTGATTTTGATAGCTGTGGCTCTCTTCGCAGCGCTTTCTTACGCAGTAACGTCTTCTTCCCGTTCGGGTGGCGGAAACTCTGGTGAGGAATCAAACTTGGTTCGAAGCGCTTCCGTTACACAATATCCATCATCCTTGCGTACGGCCATCATTCGCATGATGGTGTCGAACGGTATTGATGCACAGGCTATCGTTTTTGCACCACCCTCGGCCTTCTCTACGCAGTGCGACACTGCCAACAAACAAGCCAATTGCGTGTTCTACCCCACAGGCGGCGGAGCATCACCGAATTCTGTCCCTGCTGATCTTATGGCCACAGGTGCTGCCGGTGAGTGGTACTTTACAGGTGATTTCGAAATTGCAAACGTTGGGACTTCTGATACTGCGGCGACAACGGGCTCTATTACTGGTCCTGGAAACGATATTATCGCTTTTTTGCCAGGTATCTCCACCGCTCTTTGTACTAAGATCAATGAAGAGTTAGGAATATCAGGCAACACCACAGACGCAGGCGCAAACTGGGATATTCAAGGGGCTGATCAATTAAATGACACCTCCTTTGCATGGAATGCGGAGGCTGACATTATCGGCGATGCTGCAACTCTTGGGCTTTCTGGCCAGGCTTTTGGATGCTTGACAGACAACGCCGGTGAGCACATTTACTATCACGTCCTGATCGAACGCTAGAGGTTAAAGATTTTTTCTCCAATCAAATCTAAATCTCAAAACGAGGGCGGCAGCGCCCTCGTTTACATTTTAATCGCAATCGCGCTGCTTGCGGCGTTGACCTTCACCTTTATGCAACCCTCAAACCAACAGGCCTCATCGCAAAACACAGTGCGAGCTCACACAGACCTCAAGTCCCAAATCGATTTTATGCGCTCCGCAATTCAGGAGTGTGTTATCTCCTATCCCAAAGGGGATAGATGCATTAACGACAATGCGGCTGCCGCATACTGTAACAATCCTGCCGGTGTTTCAGACGCAGGAGCTCGCAATCATTACCCACTTGATCCTGCATCAACTCATTATACAAACGCTACACCAGGGCCAACAGCAACGCACTTGGCATCGGACATACGCTGCCCTGGAAATAATGGCGGCGAAAATGGCAACCATGATGATCACGCCCCTCTGTTCGGTGGCGCTTCTGGAAAATTTATGCCTCCCAAACCTGACCTCTTTGAAGATTGGCAATATTACAGCGGCAATGACGGTGTTTTTATATGGACTTACACAACCAAAACCGACCCGTTTATTATTTCAGCTCTGACCAAATTGGATGAAGAGTTTTCCGAATGCGAGGCAGATGTTATCACGGGCGGGGCAACAGTTTATCTTGACAGCGATGATACCTACCTTTGTGCCGCCAACAGCATTTGCTTCCGTGTCCGCCTCCTCACCACTGGCTCGGCCACATGGGAAGGGGATACCGATACCGACGAGTCAGGCTGCTAAGCTCTTAAAGACTTAATCTCTTCATCCACACGCCTGTATTCAGCCAGCAACATTTGAATCTCATCCAGGCATTGCTGTTGTCCCTCTGCGCCTTCTTGGATTTTGGCTGCAATGTCGCCAAGGATATTCGCGCAGGCCGACCGCGCCGCGCCCTTCAGGCTGTGGGCCGCTTCCGCCAGATCATGATAATCTTGCAATTCCTGGGCTTTTTGGATCTTTTCAACCAAAGGGCTGGTCATATCAATAAACATACCGAGCATCTCAATCTCATTTTCCCCAAATGCCCCCATTTGTTCAATCATCGCATCCTTATCGATCGCAGCCCCTGCGTTTCTTTTTTCTCGTTTCTCGCTGCTCATCTCTCCTACGTCTTCTTCCGTCAGCAAACCCCAACGGATAAGAAGCCGCCTGAATTGTCCAAGCGAAACCGGCTTCAGCAAACATTCATCAAATCCGTGTTGAAGGTAAGTATTGCGCTGAGCCATCTGGACATCGGCCGTCAAAACAATCACAGGAAAATGCTTTTGGCCGCCACGCTCTTGCTCGCGAATATTTTTAACAACATCATACCCATCAACTTTCGGCATGTGTAAATCAGTAATGAGCAAACCATACGCGCCGGTCTTCCATTCCGCCAAAGCCTGCTCGCCATCAAAGGCAAAGGCATAATCAATATCAAGCTTGTTAAGTTGCCGCGAAAGAACTTCGCGCACGCCCTCTGTATCTTCGGCAATTAAAAGTTTGCGCGGCCCATCAATGCTCATCTGCTCGACCTTGCTGGCCGCATCGCGCACCGCTTCACCAAGACCAACGCGGCTGGCTGGTTTCGTCAAGTAAGTAACCCCTAGTGCTTGCAACGAATGAGATAGCCCAACATCGTCCCGCACAGTGTACATGATCATCCCCATATTCGGACGGATTTTCATGGTCTCTTTAATAAGGTCAAGGCCAAGTCCATCCGGCAAACCTTGATCAATAATCGCCACATCAAACGGCCGGCGCCGGATCAATTCCAGTCCTTCTTTATAAGTCGGACAAGTTTCAATTTTCGCCCCCATCGAATGTAGCGACCGAACGATTTCTTGCGCGCCTTGCGGATGGTCTTCTACAGAAATCACAGAAATTCCATCAAGGTTCGGCAATTCAATCGTTGTCTCATCCGTACTCACTTCCTCGGTCGCAATCTCAAACCAGAAGGTTGATCCTTCGCCTTCCTTGCTCTCAACGCCAATAACGCCACCCATCAACTCGACAAGTTTTTTGGAAATGGAAAGCCCCAATCCCGTGCCGCCAAATTCGCGCTGGGTTGAGCTGTCCGCTTGCGTGAAGGCGCTAAAGAGCTTTTTACACACGGCCTCGCTCATGCCAATGCCCGTATCAACAATCTCAAACCTCAATCCAACCTTGCCCTTCGGCACATCAATATGCACAGGGTGACTGGTGACGCGAACGGTCACGCTGCCTTTTTTGGTGAACTTAATGGCATTGCCAACAAGATTCATAATGATCTGCCGCAACCGTTTGGGATCGCCGACAATCACGAAAGGGACCTCCTGCGCAATGTCATCTTTCAGCGCAACTTTAAGCCCGTGCACTTTCACTGAAAGCCCTTCAAGCGTCCCGCGCACAAGCATACGCACCGGAACCTCGAAGATATCAAGCTCCATCTTGTTGGCATCCATCTTCGCCAGATCAAGAATGTCATCCAGAATCTCAAGCAAGCCGCTCGCCGCCGCTTGTGCGGTTTTTGTCATGGAAGCAATATTCTCGTCCGGCTTCTCATCGGCAATCAACTCCAGCAACCCATAGATTGTTTGCATCGGTGTACGGATCTCATGGCTCATCGTCGCCAAAAAGTTTGATTTCATCTGCGCCGCGGCGTCAGCTTCCTCAACCGCCTTCATAAGCTCCTCGATCGTCGGCTCGGCAATCGATTTCTTCAGGGCATCGAGGCTAGGGATATGATATTTATCGGTCATGAAAAACTTAAAAATCCTTGCGTTTCAATAGGATTTTAGAGTATCACAGAAGGCTTACAAGGAGAAAATGAAATGGGTTACAAAATCGCAGTCGCCGGAGCCACAGGAAATGTAGGACATGAAATCCTCAAGATTCTGCACGAGCGCGATTTCCCCGTTGATGAGCTGATTCCTTTGGCTTCCAGCCGTTCCGTCGGTAAGGAAGTGTCTTTTGGCGATAGAAACGTCAAGGTCCACGATCTCGCAAAGTTTGATTTTAAGGGCGTGGATATTGTTTTGTCTTCTCCTGGCGGGAAGGTTTCCGCCGAACATTCCCCGCGCGCGGCCAAGGCCGGTGCGGTTGTTATTGACAACACCTCGCATTTCCGGATGGATCCTGATGTGCCGCTGATTGTGCCTGAAGTAAATCCAGAGGCAATCAAAGACCACACAAAACGCAACATCATTGCCAACCCCAATTGTTCGACGATCCAGATGGTCGTCGCTTTGAAGCCTATTCACGATGTTGCAACAATCAAGCGCGTCGTCGTTGCCACGTATCAATCGGTATCAGGAACCGGCAAAGACGCGATGGACGAGCTGTTCAATCAGACCAAAGGCGTATACATGAACGACACGCCGCGCCCGAACGTTTACCCAAAACAAATCGCCTTCAACCTCATTCCACAGATCGATGTCTTCATGGATGATGGGATGACCAAGGAAGAATGGAAAATGGTTGTTGAGACCAAAAAAATCCTCGATCCAAAAATTAAGGTCTGCGCCTCTTGCGTTCGCGTCCCGGTTTTCATTGGCCACTCGGAAATGGTGAACATAGAGCTTGAAAAAGAACTCTCAGCTGAAGACGCCAAAAAAATCTGGCGCAAGGCTCCGGGCGTCACGGTTATCGACGAAGACAACGAGGCGCTCTATGCCACGCCGGCGGAAGTTCAGGGCGAGGATGATGTCTTCGTCTCGCGTATCCGCGAAGATGCTACGGTTGAAAACGGCCTTAATTTCTGGTGCGTTTCGGACAATCTGCGCAAGGGCGCAGCCTTGAATGCGGTGCAGATCGCCGAGTTACTCATAAAAAGTAAGTAACTTTGCCCACCTCTTGCTCGAATAAGAGGTCATGAACAGAAGGCATTTTATAACAGGATTATCAGCAACAACCGCGCTTTTCTGGGCTTCAGGAGCGTTTACGAAAGCATTTTCAATGGAAGCAAACAAAAACCCTCAATCTTTCCCATTCCAGCTGACCGATGAACAATGGAAAAAACGCCTTACACCCGATCAATATCGCGTTCTGCGTACAGAAGGCACCGAAGCCTCATGCTCATCACCATTATTAGGCGTTGAAGGACATGGTAAATTTTATTGCGCGGGCTGCGGTTATTTGTTGTTTTCAACCGACTCCAAATTCGACAGTAAAACCGGCTGGCCGAGTTTTTATAAACCGGTTGATGACAATGCGGTTGGCACCTCAACTGATTACAAACTGGGGTATGCCCGTACCGAAGTCCACTGCGCCAATTGCGGCGGCCACTTGGGCCACGTCTTTAATGACGGCCCGCCGCCCACAGGTTTGCGCTATTGTATCAATGGCGTCGCCATGGATTACGCAAAAGAGAGCGACTAAAACAGCTTGAAATTACGGCCACATCTCCTATGATGAAAGGGCAACAAATTTCAGGACTATTCATGCCCGCCGATAAATCAAAACGCCCGCTTTCCCCGCATTTGCAAGTCTATAGATTGCCAATGACGGCTTTGATGTCCATCGCGCATCGTATAACAGGCGCGGGATTGGCTGTGGGTTCAGTTTTGGTCATTGTCATGCTTCTCGCTGCGTCCACAAGCGAAGGGGCATACAATAACGTCATGGATTTTATGACATCAATTATAGGACAACTCATGCTCTTCGGTTGGACGTTCGCCATGTTCTATCATATGTGCAACGGCATCCGTCATTTGATCTGGGACACCGGTCGCCTGTTCAAACTCGAAAACGCGCAAAAAGCGGGCTGGGTGGTCCTAGGTGCGACTGTCTTCCTTACAATTATAGTCTGGGTGATGTGACATGAAAAAATGGGATAAAGCCACAATCCAATCCCCTCTTGCCAAAGCCAAAGGCTACGGCTCTGCACATACCGGCGCTCATCATTGGATCCAGGAGCGCTTGACCTCATTATTCCTGATCCCGCTGATGCTATGGCTGGTTTTCTCGATTGTGTCATTACAAGGCGCAACCTACACGCAGTTTGTTCTCTGGCTTGCCGAACCTTTTAACGCGATTGCGATGATCTTGAGCATTGTTATCGGTTTTTACCATGCGGCCCTTGGCTGCCAGGTGATCGTAGAGGATTACGTTCATAACGAATGGTGCAAGATCGTGAAATTGATTGGTATAAAAATCTTCTTCGGTGTCGGCGCAGTGGTATGTATTTTTTCAATCCTCAAAATCGCGCTCTAATGAAGGTCTGTTGGAGTGTATTCATTCTGCTCTTTTTTGCCGCGCCGGCATTCGCAGGCAAAAGCACATTCTACGTCAATAAAGTTTACGACTATCCGCAGACCGAACTAAAAAAAATAATAGAAAACTACGATAAAGGTGGGTTTTGTGCCCCGTCCGCCGCCTCAAACATTCTAAAAACCTTTCATGCGGGCAAGGTCGATCAAGGTCAGATGATCAAAACCTTGGCCTCGCCGGGCTACATGAACACGGATCCGAATAAGGGCACCACGCTTTTTGATTTCATGAAGGGCCTCGCCCGGTACATGAATGAAAATTTTGGCGGATACAAGGAGATCGCTTACGAAGGCGTTGGCAATTATGGCACATTTGATTCCGGTGTCGATGTTCCTCGACTGGACTGGATCACAGACGGCATCGGCATGAAAAGCGGGACATGGCTAACGATTAACATGTTCAAGCATGACCCAAAAACTGATGAATATACTTCTGTCGGAGGTCATCTCGTGACTCTGGTCGGCTATAACACAGGAGCGCGCGCGAATATATTAATTGTCCATGATTCCGCTTCGCTCAAAAGCGAAGGCGCCTCGAGCGAATATCTTAAAGTTGAACCAGTTGAAAGTGGAAATCTGGTTTTTGGAACGACAAAAGTTCCGGCCAAAGGTTTCTTGAAAATCACTGAAGGTCAGGACACCCAGTACGCCACAGAAGAAAAATATGACGCAATTATTATAACCGGGGCAATTCGTTTGGAGAAAAATTAATGGGAGTTGCCGATTATTCATCTTCTGCTATTCTAACGAGCAAGGAAAACAATGACACAAAGTTATGAAATCATCGACCATGAATATGACGTTCTCGTCGTTGGCGCCGGCGGCGCTGGCCTGCGTGCAGGTTTCGGTTGCGCTGAAAAAGGTTTGAAAACCGCGCTGATTTCCAAGGTTTTTCCAACGCGCTCACACACCGTCGCCGCACAAGGCGGGATTTCCGCCGCGCTTGGCAATATGGGCGAAGATGACTGGCGCTTCCACTTTTACGACACGATTAAAGGCTCCGACTGGCTCGGCGATCAGGACGCAATCGAATATATGTGCCGCGAAGCGATTCCCGCCATTATCGAATTGGAACATTATGGTGTGCCGTTCTCACGCACCGCCGAAGGCAAAATCTATCAACGCGCCTTCGGGGGGATGACCACCCATTACGGCAAGGGCACAGCCCAAAGAACTTGCGCCGCGGCCGACCGCACAGGCCACGCGATCTTGCACACACTTTACACGCAAGCCTTGAAATATAAGGCCGAATTTTTCATCGAATATTTCGCGCTCGATTTGATTATGAGCGATGATGGTCAGTGCCTCGGCGTTATGGCTTGGAACCTTGACGATGGAACATTGCATCGTTTCCGCGCGCATCAAACCATTCTGGCCACCGGCGGTTATGGCCGCGCCTATTTCTCCTGCACATCCGCTCACACATGTACAGGCGACGGCAACGCGATGGCGCTGCGTGCCGGAATACCTCTACAAGACATGGAATTCACGCAGTTCCACCCGACGGGAATTTATGGGGCCGGCTGTCTCATTACCGAAGGCGTGCGGGGCGAGGGTGGTTATCTCACCAACTCCGAAGGCGAACGCTTTATGGAGCGTTATGCTCCATCGGCCAAAGATCTCGCGTCTCGCGACGTTGTCTCCCGTTCCATGACGATTGAAATCCGTGAAGGACGAGGGGTCGGACAAAACAAAGACCACATTCACCTCAACCTCATGCACCTTGATCCCGATATTATCCATCAACGTCTTCCTGGGATCGCTGAGTCCGCAAGAATTTTCGCCGGCGTTGATGTGACGCGTCAACCGATCCCTGTTCTCCCAACGGTTCATTATAATATGGGCGGCATTCCAACGAATTTCATGTGCGAAGTCGTCCATCCACGTGGCGGCAACCCGAATGCCGTTGTCCCTGGATTGATGGCGATTGGCGAGGCTGCATGTGTCTCTGTCCACGGCGCAAACCGTTTGGGTTCAAACTCGCTTCTCGATCTTGTTGTCTTCGGCCGCGCGGCGGCCAATCGTTGCGCTCAAATCGTTCAGCGCGGCTTGCCTCATCGCCCCATGCAAGGCGACGATGGCTCCAAAGCCATCGCGCGTCTCGATCATTACCGCAATGTGAAGGGCTCGCTCTCAACGGCTGACCTTCGTTTGCAAATGCAAAAAACCATGCAGAATCATGCCGCCGTCTTCCGCACGGGCGAGACCTTGAACGAAGGCGTGAAAATGATTGATGAATGTTTCAAACGCAAAACCGATCTCAAAATCACGGATCGTTCGATGGTCTTCAACACAGACCTTGTTGAAACGCTCGAGCTTGATAACCTGCTGTCTCAGGCGGTGGTGTCGATGCACTGCGCCGCCGGCCGCGAAGAATCACGCGGCGCCCACGCCCGCGAAGATTTCCCCAATCGTGACGATGAAAAATGGATGAAGCACACAGTGGCGTGGTGCGACGACAAGGGCAAAATCAAAATCGATTACCGCCCCGTCATTCTCCATACGCTCACCGATGAAGTCGAACCCGTTCCACCGAAAGCGCGGGTTTATTAGATAAGCTCCCCTAAATTTGCTTCCTTCAAAATCCCTGTGATACTTTATTTGTAATAATGATCAGGGAGAAAAAATGACATCAAATTCAGACGAAGACTTACAAAAAGACAAAGTTGCACAAGCGTTCGTTATGGCAGTTTCATTTATTGTGGGCGCAGGGGATGCAGATCCTGCAGTGCTAGAGGATGTAGCCGAGTGGGGGAAAGACATAGCACGAAAACGAGCTGAAGACCGTGATAAACCCTACGAGTCCCCAGGAAATGACGGCGCGGGCATATGCTGTTCATAACAACGATGAGCAATATGAATTAGGCGACGGCCGGCCTAAGGACGATGGTATCGCCATAAACTTCGACGGCCTCTTCGAGGCTATCCATACCTTTTAAAGCGGGATAGCGTCTGCTGAAAACGTTCGCCAGTGTGCCATAGGCAAAATCATAAGCCGCAGGTCCAGGCGGAACGTGATCCTGAATCTCGAGAACATTATTAATGGCCTGCATGTCCTCTAAAGAAAGTTGCTCACCACCATCGCGGCCAACAATTGTAAAAATTTTTCCAAGGGAAAGGGATATTTCTAGGGATTTGTTACTCATAATTTTTCCATGAAGCAGGGTGATTAAGAATCACCGCCCTTTTATAGAAAGTGCAGGAGTCTGTCAATAATCAAACACACTCACTTAAAACCGGAGAGATTCATCTTTTTACAACTATGCCCTTCACACGGGTGGCAACATGCCTTATTTTATAAGGGCACAACGAGGTACTCCCATGGCTGAATTTACCCTTCCGCAAAACTCAAAAATCACCAAAGGCCGCTATATTGACGCGGCGCAGGGGGCTTCCCGCAAGAAGACATTCAAGGTCTATCGCTGGAACCCGGAAGACGGCAGAAACCCAAGCCTTGATGAATATGAGATTGATTTGGACAAATGCGGCCCGATGGTTTTGGATGCCCTCATCCATATCAAGGACAAAATCGATTCAACCCTGACCTTCCGCCGCTCCTGCCGCGAGGGGATTTGCGGCTCCTGCGCCATGAATATCGACGGGACGAACACGCTGGCCTGTACCAAGTCGATTGAAGATTGCAAAGGCGATGTCAAAGTTACACCGTTGCCCCATATGCCTGTGATCAAAGACCTTGTCCCTGATCTTAACCATGTTTACGCGCAATATACCTCAATTGAGCCATGGTTGAAGGCCGACAGCCCGGCTCCAAATCGCGAACGCCTGCAAAGCAACGAAGATTCGAATATCCTCAACGGCGAAGACGGCCACGGCCCTGCCGGATGTATCCTCTGTTTCTGTTGTTCTACCTCATGCCCATCTTATTGGTGGAACGCCGACCGTTTCCTTGGCCCGGCAATATTGCTCCAGGCTTACCGCTGGATTGCTGATACGCGCGACGAGGCCACAGGCGAGCGCCTTGATGCCTTGGAAGACCCGTTCAAGCTCTATCGTTGTCACACGATCATGAACTGCACGACAACATGCCCCAAGGGCCTGAACCCGGCCAAGGCGATCGCGGAGATTAAAAAGCTGATGGTTGCGCGGGTTTAATCGTTTCTCTTTTTCTTCTTTTTTCTTTCTTCGGGTAAAAAATATGGGCGCCCATATCTCAGGCGTGCTGTAGGGTTCGCGAGGCGCGGTCTGACTCTTCGCCGTTTTGTAGAGTGCAAGCAACACCCATCGACTTCAGTCACCAGACCGCACAGACTGTCTGATTATATATTAGGATATTATTCCTATAATGTCAAGGATTAAATTCAATATCAAGCCCGATATCAAGGGCAGGGGCGGAGTGGGTCAGCGCTCCAACCGCAATCCGGTCAACGCCGGTTTCTGCAATCGCGCGCAGGGTGTCGAGGTTTACGCCGCCCGAGGCTTCCGTGATCATGCGGCCATCAACCATGGCCACGGCCTTTTTCAGCGTGGGAACGTCCATATTATCGAGAAGGACAATATCTGCCCCGCCATGCTTGAGAACCTCTTCGAGTTGCTCCAATGTGTCGACTTCAATCTCAATAGAAACTTTGTTGCCATCAGATACTTTATCCAAGGCAGTGGCTATGCCGCCAGCCACAGCAATGTGATTGTCCTTGATCAAAATCGCATCATAAAGCCCCATGCGGTGATTATGCCCGCCACCGGCCACTACGGCGGCTTTCTGAAGTTCTCTCAAGCCGGGCAACGTCTTCCGCGTATCGTAAATCTTCGCTTTTGTACCGGAAACGGCGTCCACATAACGCCGCGTCAAGGTCGCAGTGCCTGAAAGGTGGGTGAGAAAGTTCAAAGCCGTCCGTTCGGCAGTTAGAATGGACGAGGCTGAACCCGAAACGCTCAAAATGATGTCGTCTTTAGAGACTTTGTAGCCATTTAAAAGATTTTTGCCCAGAGCAAGGGACTGATCGACCATATAAAACGCCGCCGCCGCCACATCCACGCCAGCCACCACGCCCTCTTTGCGCGCCCTCAAAACCGCAACGGCCTGCGCATCGTAGGGGATCGTCGCCAAAGTCGTGATGTCCCCGCGATCAGCCAGATCTTCGGCCAAGGCGGCTTTTATGAGAGCTTCCAAGCTCACGTCAGCTCAGCTCCAGCATGCGCTCAACGGCCTTGCGTGCGCGGACCGCGATCTCTGGATCAACAAAAATCTCCGGCTCCTCATTTTGTAAACATTTGAGGATTTTTGGCAAAGACATCATTTTCATGTACGGGCACATCTGGCAGGTGCCGATCATCTCAACATTTGGGTTGCTAGCAGCGATATTGTCGCTCATAGAGCATTCCGTCATCAGCGCCGCCCGCTTGGGCTGATATTTTTTAATGTAATCATCCATCTGCGCGGTTGAACCGCTGTAATCCGCCTCGGCAATCACATCCGGCGGACATTCCGGGTGCGCGAGAATAACGATGCCCTCATTCGCGGCCCGCAAATCACGCACGTCCTGCGCGCTAAACCGCTCATGCACCACGCATGTCCCGTCCCAGATAATGATTTTCACGTCGGTCTGCGCCGCCGTATTCTGCGCCAAAAACTTGTCCGGCGTCATGATCACCGTGTCATGCCCCTGCGCCCCCAGCGCATTCACAATCTTCAGCGCGTTCGACGACGTACAGCACACATCGCTCTCCGCCTTCACATCCGCAGAAGTGTTCACATAGGACACAACCGGAATGCCGGGATATTGTTCCTTAAGCTTGCGGATATCCGCGCCCGTAATTGCGTCGGCCAGCGAGCAACCCGCGCGCATATCGGGCATCAGCACCTTCTTCTCCGGGCACAGGATCTTTGAGGTTTCGGCCATGAAATGCACGCCGCATTGAACAATGATATCGGCATCCGACTTTGCCGCCTCTTGCGCGAGCTTCAGCGAATCCCCGACAACATCGCCAACACCGTAGAAAATATCCGGCGTCATGTAGTTATGCGCGAGGATCACGGCATTCTTTTCGCGCTTCAGGCGGTTGATTTCATGGATATACGGGGCAAGCGTCCGCCAGTGGCTTTCCTTATATTGACGGGAAAGCTTTTCATAGAGAGGCGCTGTGGCCGTTTCGACCTCTGCCGTATATGTCAGTTTTTCTGCGCTCATAGCTTGTTCATGTCGTAATTTGACGTATATTTAACCCATCAAGTTTCAAGGCACAAGGATAAACCAAAGTGGCGGATTTATTTGCTGCAGAGCAAAACAACGCGGAGAACAGGGGCAAACGCCCGCTGGCCGACCGTCTGCGCCCCGTGACCGTCGATGACGTGGTCGGGCAAGACCATTTACTAGGCCCTGAGGGGGCTTTGCGGCGTATGGTTGATGGCGGCGTTTTACCCTCGATTATCTTCTGGGGCCCGCCGGGATGCGGCAAGACGACATTGGCGCGTATCTTGGCCGGCCACACCGATATGCATTTCGAGCAAATTTCGGCGATTTTTTCCGGCGTTGCCGATTTGCGCAAGGTTTTTGAATCCGCAAAGCTGCGCCATAAAAACGGCAGGCAGACTTTATTATTCGTTGATGAAATTCACCGCTTCAATAAATCGCAGCAGGACGCGTTCCTGCCCGTGATGGAAGACGGCACAATTGTTCTCATCGGTGCCACAACCGAAAATCCGTCTTTTGAACTCAACGGTGCGCTGCTGTCACGGGCGCAAGTGTTTGTCCTCAAACGCCTCGATGAAGGGGCGCTTGAAAAACTTCTCGCCCGCGCCGAAGACGAAAGCGGGCAACACCTCCCGCTGGAGAAAGACGCCCGCGAGTTACTTAAAACCATGGCCGATGGAGACGGGCGCTATATGCTCTCGATGGCCGAACAGATTTTCGCTCAGGGGCAGAAGCTGGACAGCGAAGGCCTGTTGCAAATCCTTCAGCGCCGCGCACCGCTCTACGACAAGGGTGACGACGCGCATTTCAATCTCATCAGCGCCTTTCACAAATCCTTGCGCGCCTCTGACGCCGACGCGGCTTTATACTGGATGGCCCGCATGTTACAGGCCGGGGAGCGCCCGGAATATATCTTACGCCGCATGGCCTGTGTCGCGTCTGAGGATATCTCCAACGCCGACCCGCAGGCGCTGACGGTTGCATTGGCGGCGTGGGACGCGTATGAGAAACTCGGACTGCCTGAGGCTGAACTTGCGATGGCGCAGGCCTGTACGTATCTCGCCACCGCACCGAAATCGAACGCGAGCTACATGGCGTTCGCCGTCGCCAAGGCGCTCGCCCGCGAAACGGGCTCACTGATGCCACCCAAGCATGCAATGAATGCACCGACGAAACTGATGAAAGCGGAAGGCTATCATGATGGTTATATTTACGATCACGACACGCCGGAAGGATTCTCAGGCTTAAGTTACTTCCCGCCGGAACTTCCTCGCCGGCAATTTTATGATCCGCCGGAACGTGGCTTTGAGCGCGAGATCAAAAAACGCTTGGATTATTGGCAAAAGCTGCGCGCACAAAAGGAACAAAAGTCCTGATGCAATTGTTTGTCGCCGCGTAAAGGAGACAAATCATGCCTTACAATAAAATCACTGAGCTGCCGGACAGCGTCAAAGACAACCTTCCGAAACACGCGCAAGAGATTTACAAGGAATCCTTTAATTCCGCATGGGATCAGTATAAAGATCCGAAAGAGCGCCGCGCCGGCAAAGACCGTGAGGAAACCGCGCATAGCGTTGCCTGGGCCGCCGTAAAGAAAAAATATGAAAAAAAAGACGGTGAATGGCAGACGAAACACTAAGTCGCATCGTGAAAAATAATGCCCATCGTATAACGCTCACCCGAACGCAGACGGGAAACGCCATGCCGCATATTGACGCGGTAGAAACCCTTCGTGCCCATCACGGGGCGGTTATGCACGGCGAAAACTACTGCGTCGCCCTGGTTTAACGGCACGACTTCAGCGCGGGACTGCATGCGCGGGCGCTGCTCGGTCATCACGAATTCCCCGCCCGTAAAATCCTCCTGCGGCTTCGAAAGCAGGAAAGCGATTTGCAGCGGGAATACGTGTTCGCCGTATAAATCCTGATGCAGGCAGTTGTAATCGCCTTCCTTGTATTTGAGCAGCAGCGGCGTTGGACGCTTCTGTCCCGCATCATGACAGCGTTTGATAAAATCTTCATGTTTGCCGGGAAAACGCACATCGATTTTCATCATCTCATACCACGCATTGGCAACGGGTACGAGATGGGGATAGAGCGATGCGCGCAGCTCCGCCACCACATCGGGCAGGGGATAGGAGAAATATTTATACTTACCGCGTCCAAACCCGTGCCGCGCCATGATAATGCGGCTGCGGAACATATCGTCTTTATCGTAGAGGGCGACAAGCGACTTGCAGGTGCTGGCCTCCAGCATGCGGGGCAGGACGGCCGACCCGAATTGATTGAGGTCGTCCGTTATACGTTTCCAGTCAATTGTCATTTCTTCTTTTTAAGCTTTTTCTTTTGCTTGCTCTTCGCGGCCAGAAGATTGAGCACTTCGACGCCCATCGAGAAGGCAATCGCGAAATAGAGATAACCGCGCGGAATGTGGAAATGCATGGCATCCGCAATCAACGCGACGCCCACCAGCAAAAGGAAGCTGAGCGCCAGCATCTTCACGGTGGGGTGCTTTTCAATGAACCTGCTTGTCGGTTCAGAGGCTACAAGCATGATGATAATCGCCACGGTCACGGCCGCGATCATCACCGGCAGATTGTCGGTCATACCGACAGCGGTAATAACGGAATCCAAAGAAAATACAGCGTCGAGAACGATGATTTGCATGATAACGGAGAAGAAACTGGCTCTCTTCTTGTTCGCAAGCTCGTTATGCTCGTCTTCAATTGTATTGTGAATTTCATGCGTGCCTTTATAAAGCAGGAACAAACCGCCGAGGCCGAGTATGATGTCGCGCCAGGAAACAACATGCTCTCCTACATTGAAGGCCGCCGCAGTGAGCCCGACAATCCAGGTAATGCTGAAAAGCAGGGCAATGCGCATGACCAGCGCTAGCGCAAGACCGATAAAACGCGCTTTTGCCTGTTGCTCCTTCGGCAGTTTTTGCGAAATAACGGAAAGGAAAATGACGTTATCAATGCCGAGAATGATCTCCAGCAAAGCCAAAGTTAGGAAGCTGGCCCATATGGCCGGATCGAGAAGAAATTCCATCATGGCTTATTCTGCCCTAACCTGCGTTCGGATTCAATCAGGTAGATACCGCTGGCGATGATAATGGCCGCCCCCAAGAGCATGATAAAGTCCGGAACATCGCCAAACAGCAGGTATCCGAACAGCAATGCCCAGATCATCTCGAAATACATAAAGGGGGAAACCAGCGCCGCTGCGGCCTTGCGGTAGGCCAGCGAAACGCAGGTCATCGCCCCCGCAATCGCACAGCCCTGCAGAAAGAAAATCAAAAAATGCATCGGCTCTATCGGTTTAAAGTCGCCCAGCATCAGCGGCAGCGTAAAAACAAGGCTGGTGAAAATAGGATAAAACCCAAGGGACAGAATGCTGGGGTCTTTAAGGTAGCGCGCGAAAATGAACATAAGCGAAATAATAAACGCGCAGCCAAACGCCAAAAGCAGGGCGGGGTTTAACGCCTCCGTGCCGGGCCGCAATGTGATGATAACGCCTATGAAGCCGAGGATAATCGCCACCCAGCGGGCACGTGTCACATGCTCCTTGAATAGAGGGATTGCCATCACTGCCGAAATCATCGGCACGGTGAACAAAAGCGTATAAATATCCGCCAGCGGCAATTGGGTATAGCAGTAAACAATGATGATATTGATAAAGACATTCAGTATGCCGCGCGCGGCATGAAATTTAAGATTTTTGCGCTCCATAAGACTTCGGACGCCGCCAATCCAGGGCGAAATACACAGCATAAAGGCACAGGCAAAGGAGCACTCAATGACGATGACCTGATAGATGGAATAGCTTTGGGACAGCCATTTTGCGCCGATATCCGCCGCAGAGAAGCAGGTAAAACCGATGATCCCTAGGATTATTCCTTGGACGGCGGGTGAAAATCTTGTAAACATAGCCTAATCTTGTAAGAGGAAAAGCCCATGAACACAATACTGGCCATTGCCTGTGGCGGCGCATTCGGAGCCGTTATGCGCCATTTTTTCAATATAGGCGCGTTAAAAATGTTTGGGGACGGTTTTCCTTTCGGAACACTGGGCGTGAATATTATTGGCTCGTTTTTGATGGGTATACTGATTTCAACATTCGCCTATTTCTGGCAACCGTCTCAGGATTTGCGCGTTTTTCTCATCACAGGGTTTCTTGGCGCGTTCACAACATTTTCAACATTTTCACTGGATGTCTCGGTCTTGTTTGAGCGAGGCGATTTTGCGCCAGCAGCGATTTATATTGTCACCTCGGTTGTATTCTCAATCGCGGCCCTGTTTCTGGGTATGTTTCTTATTCGGGCATTAGCAGCATGAGCCGCATTAAACACATCACGATTAAAGATGACGATGACGGTCAGCGTTTAGATCGCTGGCTGAAAAAGAACGTGCCGGAATTGCCTTATGCCTTGGCACAAAAATTCATTCGTCAGGGACAGATCCGTATCGATGGAAAACGTGCTAAAGCGGAGACAAAACTAAGCGCCGGTCAGGAACTTCGTCTGCCGCCGATGGAAGATCCAAAGCCCTCTGGGACGCCACGTAAACTCTCTGACAAAGACAAAGAATTTATCAGGTCGCTGGTCATTTATGAGGACGCCGATGTTATTGCTTTGAATAAGCCCGCCGGGTTGTCTGTTCAGGGCGGTACCAAAACAAAGTTTCACATCGACGGCCTTCTTGATGGATTGAAGAATAAGGCAGGTATCAAGCCGCGGCTCGTTCACCGCCTTGATAAAGACACGAGCGGCGTTTTGCTTCTTGCCCGCACGGCGCAGGCCGCAAGGGACTTAGGGCAGGCCTTTAAAGGGCGTGATATTAAAAAAATATACTGGGCGCTGGTATCTCCTGTGCCTGAAACGTTTGATGGCACAATCAAGGCACCGCTGGTAAAATCAGGAGGCGCGAATAAGGAACGCATGAAGGTGGATGAGAAGGAAGGCAAAATCGCCATTACCGAATATCGCGTTCTTGACCGCGCCGGGACCAAGGTTGCGTTCATGGCATTTTGGCCGCGTACAGGCCGAACGCACCAGATCCGCGTCCATGCGGAGATCGCGGGTTTTCCGATTGTAGGCGATCCAAAATATCGCGGCACAGAAGAAGTTCCCGAGGGCTTGCAGGCAGTTGAAGGTCTGCATCTTCATGCTCAGCGTATTATTTTAAAACACCCGAGCCGTGCGGGCATGCTTGATATATCCGCGCCTTTGCCTGACTCGATGAAGAAAAGCTGGAAGGCGCTGGGGTTTGATACGAAAGTAAAATCCGATCCGTTTGAAGATTTAAAGCTTTAGACCATGACAGAAACAAGCGTGAAAAGGAAAACGGGCATAATCGGCAGATTGCTGAAATACATGCTTTTCGCCTCAATTTTCTTTGTCGTTATTTTTGCAGTTCTTGCCAGGATTGGTGGAAGCGAAGATGTCCATAGGCAAATGATTGAAGAATATATCTCTGAATTTACCGGATATAAGGCAAGCATCGGTACGTTTAATTCTCTTAATTTTTTTCCGCTGGTCATTATTGATTTTGAGAATGCGGAGCTTCGCGAGCCGCCGCCTAAGGCACAGGATGAAGATGGCGAATATTTTCCTGATCCCGTCATCTACGTTAAGAAGGCATTTTTGGCGGCAAGTTTTTGGGACGTGGTATTCAGAACAGGCAAGATCCAGGCCCTGAAGTTGGAAGAGCTTTACGCCATTCCCGGAAGTGTTATTGAGGATCCTTTTACGCTGGAAGCTTTGGAATTCAAGGAAGAAGAGAGCGGGGAAACATTTTTAGAAGCAAGAGGCGCTTTCGCTTCAGCTCCCTATACGATGCGCAAAAAGACAACCACTTTTGGTGAAAGACCTCATCAATCATACCGTATTGATCACGCTTCCCCATTTCAGATTTTGATCGGAGATAGCGCTGCAACGATAACGCTTGAGAACATTACGGAGTCTGTCGATGATCCGGCTTTAAAGATTATCGGCACAATCCAATCCGCTACAATGTCTGACAACGATCTCAAGCCTGATTCAAAATTAAATAAAAACCTTCAGACATTGTGGCAAAAAATAAACGCCCGCCAGGAGGATGTGCGCGTTGAATCCGAAATTACGCTAGAGAGAAACAATGGTGAGAAGGTCCCGCTTGTTTTTGAAAATGGTCTGTTGAGCAAGAAGCCATGAATCGTTTTTATAAAATGGTAACAACCCGCCAAGGGGATAACGGCTACGAGATCTTGCTTGATGGGCGGCCTGTCAAAACGCCATCAAAATCGACACTGGCAACAAACAGTTCAAGAATCGCCGATGCTCTTGTTCTGGAATGGGCCGCTCAAGAAGACAAAATCATCCCCGATACGATGCCGCTGACCCAAATTCTAACAACAAAAATAGACCGTATCTGTGTAGAGCGCGATGCGATCACGCAAACACTGATGAAGTATTTGAACACCGATCTCATATGCTACCGCACGGATTTCCCGCCCGAATTGCATGCACGGCAGCAACAGGCATGGGACCCAGCATTGCTGTGGTTTGAAAAGGAATTCGGGGTGAAGTTGCAAACCACCACAACACTGCAAGCACTCACGCAGGAAAAGGGCGCTCACGAGAAGGTGTTGGCGCATATACACGCGATGGATGCAGACCGCTTTACAATCATGCAGCTTGTCAGCTCAATTTCTGGATCTTTGATTTTGGGATTAATGTTCACGTCTCAACTTATAAGTGCTGATGAGTTGTTTAAAACGATCCGTGTGGAAGAGAATTATCACGCCGAAATTTATAACGAAGAAAAATACGGCCCAGATCCTATAGAGGAAAAGAAGGCCATTGCGATTAAAAAGGACTTGATTGCTGCTGAGAAATATCTAACACTTTTATTATAAAAACTCAGGGAAGGAAGCAATTTTATGTCGTTAACAAAGGAATGGGAAGCTGTTTGGTTATCACCTCAAAAAAATTGGGGAGTGATAGCCCTGTCTCCGAATGGAAAATTTTTAGACTACATCATTGAGGCATCTCAAGAACCAATCGATGAGGATTCATGGCAGAAGGATGATTCCAAGCGGATGTGTGAGATGACCCTTTTCAACAAAATCAACAACGGCAAGGCTGAGGCGCAAGAAATAGCCTATTACGCGAAACTCCAGGCTGTTAAACGTCAGCATGGAATAGCAATGGTCACGCAGTTTCCTGAAAACAACGCGGCAGTAGCCTAAAACCAGCTTTTTTCATTCGCTACACGATAGCCCTTTACAGCCCGCGAGAAGCCGCGCACAAATCGCACAGCGAAATACACGACAACAGGGCCGATAATAATTACGCCGCTCACTATGAGCGTCATGAGGTTTACCCGCAAATATTCATCCATACATCCTTGCAAGCTTGCCTTTATTTTTTGTTCAACGTTCGATGTATCGAGGAAGTTGCTCATATCCATCATGACATTGTAGAGATTTTCAACACAGGGCATTAACGGCTCGTTATTAATCATGCCAAACATGTAAACGCCGCCAATAAAGGCCGTAACGATTGAAAGGGAGCTGCCAATCCAGATTGTACGGATGATGAATGTCATGTGATTGTCGGCAAGGCCATGGTCTTCAGCATTACCGCGCACAATGTAGGCCCAGACCAGCACGACGATCATAAGAACAAGGCAAAGACCCGCGGCTTCGATCATGGGCACAAATCCCATAAGAAGACTTAATCCAAAGGCCGTATAAACCGCGAGAACTTTCTTCTTTTCCGGATCCGCATGAGGAGGTGGCTCAATCAAGTTCATATCATGTCCTCCCGAATAATTTTTCAATGTCGCTCAAGGACAAGGATATGTAAGTGGGGCGACCGTGATTACATTGGCCGGACAATGGCGTTTCCTCCATCTGGCGTAAAAGCGCGTTCATTTCCTCAACACTTAATCGCCGCCCCGAGCGCACAGATCCATGACAGGCCATTGTCGAAAGACGATGATTGATCTTTTCCTCAAGGCCTGTGGCTTTGTCATTCTCATCAATTTCATCCAGCAAATCACGAATAAGTTTAGTGACATCAACACGCCCGGAGAGCAGCGAGGGAACGCTTTGTACGGCGATGGCGCCTTGTCCGAATGGTTCGATTTCAAGCCCCAAACGGCTAAGCTCTTCTGCGTGTTCCAGCAACCGGCCACAGGAATCCTCGCCAAGCTCAATGATTTCCGGCATGAGCAAGCCTTGTTTCTCGATCCCGCCATTCGATATTTGTTGCTTAAACCGTTCATAGACCAATCGTTCATGGGCCGCATGCTGATCAATTAAGACCATGCCGTTTTCACTTTGCGCAACGATGTAGTTTTCATGGATTTGCGCCCGTGCGGCGCCGAGTGGATAATCTTCTTGCGTGGGCATGGCTTGAGGGCCCTCCTCAAAACGTGCAGAGGGGGCATAAGTGTTCTGGACGGCTTCGGCCAAATTACCGTAGGACGGGAGAGCATAAGAATAAGGAACCGCAGCTTGTGCTTCGCGATGAAGCGGGAGGGCCGGAGCGTTTTGATTGTGCGGCCTTAAGTGCCCTAATGTCGCAATCGACAGAGTTGAGGATGTCTGAAATCCATTATCATGAATGGCATGTTTGAGGGCAGAAATAATGAGTCCGCGCACAAGGCCTGGATCTTGAAACCGTACCTCAGCCTTGGCGGGATGTACGTTCACATCAACATGAGTGGTATCGATATTCAAAAACAAAACCACAACGGCGTTTCGATCCCGTGCCAAAACATCCGCATAGGCCGCGCGGACGCAACCATTTAGCATTTTGTCGCGCACGGGTCTTCCGTTCACAAACAGATATTGTTGTTGGGCCGTCTTACGGTTATAGGTTGGCAATCCGGCAAAGCCTGATAAGTGAAGGCCTTCACGTTCAGTGTCAATGGCCATAGCATTCGCCCCAAACTCACGCCCCAATATATCGGCCAACCGATCTTGCGAATTCATGGTTATGGGATAGTAAAAGTTTTGCTTATCATCAACAGTAAACCGAAACGCGATCGCTGGATTGGCCATCGCCAGCCGCAGCAGTGTATCCTTAACAGCCTGAGTTTCCGCACGCTCTGTTTTTAAAAACTTCAATCGTGCAGGCGTTGCGTAAAACAAATCTCTGACTTCAACTTTTGTACCTTGTATTTGAGAGGAGGGCGCTGGCGCAGATTTCTTGCCGCCTTCAACTTTAATCTCCCAGGCCTCTTGAGCATCTTTCTCGCGAGAAGAAATACTCATCCGGGAGACAGAACCAATTGAAGGTAGGGCCTCACCGCGAAATCCCATGGTGCTGATATTCAAGAGATCATCGCTGAGAAGTTTTGAGGTGGCGTGCCGTTCAATCGACGCGCTCAAATCATCGCGCGACATACCAAAGCCATCATCTTGAACGATGATAAGAGATTTTCCGCCTTCTCGGATTGAGACTTCAATGGTCTTAGCTCCTGCATCAATTGAATTTTCGGCAAGCTCTTTAACCGCCGCTGCTGGACGCTCGATAACTTCGCCCGCCGCGATCTGATTAATCAGTGTTTCTGGTAAATGCCGGATTCGCATAATCCGAGTCTAAGCCTTAAAGGCCGCTGAGATCAATGATAGCGTCTTCTGTTCTCACTTTATCCAGCAGCGTTTGCTCAAGAATAGCCCCTGTAAAATCAGCACGTCTAAGGTCGGATCCGCGAATAACGGCGCCGGTTAAATCTGCGCCCATCAAAATACAGTCCCGCAAGTCACATTCTGAAAGGTCGGCATAGCGAAGGTTTGCACCGCTAAGATCTACACGCTGGAGCCTGTTTTCCTGCCCGTTTTGCCCCTCAAACTGCAACGGGCACAATATCGCGCCTCTTAGATTACAGCGGGCAAACTGTGCATATTTAAAGCTGGAGCCTCGCAAATCAGCCTCATGAAAATTACAGTCGCGAAAGTCTGCATGGTCAAACGTCCCGCTTTGCAATTGGGCATATTCAAGATTTTGATTAATAAAGTTTCCTTCAATCGCTCGGATGGCCGTTAGGGGATAGGAGCGAAGATCAATAACATCACGCAAATCATATCCGCTCAGATCAAGCTGACGCCCTTTTTTTCCGGCGGTCGAAACCCACAGGGTGTGCTCATCCAAGAGCTCAGGCAAGGTTTTGCCAAGATTGGCCAGCTTATGCCCCATGTCGCGCTCGGTTATGGCGCCCTGCATATCAAGACCTTGCTTTTCAGCATATTTAATAGTCATGCCTGCAATAATCGCGCCGCGCATCGTGGCATCAGTTAGGGTTGAGCGTGTCATGTCGCAATCAACCAAATTGGCACCCGAAAAATCGGCACCGGAAAGAGAGGCATCACGCAAAATAACGCCTGTCAGATCCGCATCAGAAAAATCAACAGACTTGCCTTGCACTTTTTGCATGGAAGTTTCTGTCAGTTTGGCACCTTTGAGAATTGTACGCCCACCTTCTCCACCACTGCGTTTACGCTCAGTTAGAACGCCATGCTCGCCGCGCTTCATGATTTTGCCTTCACGCAGATCAGCATCATTCAGGTTGGAACGGCTTAGATCTGCGCCCGCGAGATAAGCGCCACGGAAATCGGCACGGGCAAGATTGGCTTCTATCAGCCGCGCATTACGCATGTCGCAAGCAAAAAAGCTGGCGGAGAGAAATGTCCCGTGTGAGAGCTCGCAATTTACGAGGGAACTGCCTGTAAAATCAGCTTGTGAAAGATCTGCGGCATTGAAACTCAGCCCGGACAGATTATGATATTGGATGACCGCGCGCGCCCCGCCTTTTTGTCCCTTGAGATAACGTTCATGCTTTTTAATGATCTCATCAAGATAATCCTGATGCATAAGAGGCAGATTAGAAGGATCTGGAATATTGTAATAATGTTGCATGCGTATTCTGCGCTCTTTGTTTATATAAGGGGTTATTTCTGACCCTCACAGACATATTACAGATTATAGAAAAGTTTAGGCTGGTAAACTCTAAAATATTATGAATTTTTCTGTTTAAAAGCAGAAATAAGTGCCGCCGTAGAGCAGTCGACATCCTCAGGAACATCGCTGTCATTAAGACTGTGAAGGATATTTTTGGCCAAGCTCTTACCAAGCTCTACCCCCCATTGGTCAAAGCTTTCAACATTCCATATGACGCCCTGAACAAAGACTTTATGCTCATACAGTGCCATCATTAAGCCCAAACTATGCGGGCTTAATGTATTAACAAGGAATAGGGTACTGGGCCGGTTGCCCTCAAAAGTACGATAAGGTTCTGCCTCGTTGCTATCGCCCTGCATAAGGGCTTGGGCCTGCGCCAGAGCATTTGCAACCAATGCATTATGGTGGGTTTTTAGACCATGATGAGCATTTTTAAAAACAAGAAAATCTGCGGGTGTAATATCGCTGCCTTGATGGAGATGCTGGAAAAAACTGTGCTGGCATTCTGTTCCCACATCACCAAAAACTATGGGGCTTGTTGTATAGTTCAAAACCTCACCTTCGCGGCTGACAGATTTACCGTTTGATTCCATATCGAGCTGCTGAATATAGGAAGGGAAAGATTTCAGCGCGCCGCAATAGGGTAGAACCGCATGGGCGGGGTAATGCCAAAAATTACGGTACCACACGCCAAGCAAGGCCATTAAAACGGGAATGTTTTTGGAAAGAGGCGTGTTAAGAAAATGAGAATCTGCCGCTCTCGCGCCTTCAAGAAAAGCCATATAGTTTTTAAAACCGATAGAAAGCGCAATGGGTAAACCCACAGCAGACCATACGCTGTAACGGCCGCCAATCCAGTCTTTCAGAGGGAATATATTGTCTTTATGAATCTGGAATGACTCTGCCAAAGCAGTGTTTTCAGTAACCGCATACAGATTATCCCGCTCGAAAACATCTTTGATATGAACGGCGTTTGCCATCGTCTCAAGAGTCGAAAACGTCTTGGAAACAATAACAACGATAGTGCTTTTGGGTTTTAATGTTTCGAGAAAACGAGAGGTTTCATCACCTTCAATATTACCAAGGAAATGGAGCTGCGGACCATCGGCCAGGTGAGCAAGAGCTTCACAAACCATTTTCGGCCCATTGATAGACCCACCAATCCCAAGCACGAGGACATCGGTAATGTTGCGGTCTGAACGAATTTTTTTAGAGAATTTTTCTATCTGCTCAAGGCTTGCATCAACATAATCTTTAGCAGCAGATTGTCTTGCCCTGAGTGCTGTGTGAAGCGCGGGCCGGTTCTCAGATTTATTAACATTCTTACCGGAGAACAAATCATCACGGGCTTTCTCCACATCGCAGGCCATTGCCAGCGCGGCCAACAAATCAACTGTCTCTGCTGTAATCTTGTGCTTGGAAAAATCAAACAACACATCATCGAAGGCGATATGAAAGTGATTGAAACGCTCTGAATCTGCGGCAAACCAGTCACGCATATGCGCGCCTTTCAGGGTTTGATGGTGATTGGCAAGAGCCTTCCATGCAGCCATTTCGGAGCGGGGCTTATTCGACATTCGGGAGCTCTGTAATGGCTGTGGCAACAACATTTTCCGGCTTTCCAACCAGAACAGTAAGCATCTTGCTAGAATCTAAAAGCTCATTGGCAAGATTCTGCACGTCGGAGGCACTTGTGTTTTCAATGGCGATCTTGCGTTGGTCAAGATAATCAATCGGCAGATCATCGGCCCGCAAAGATAAAACAATCCCGGCGATTTTATCCGTGGACGTTAAGGAGAGGGGGAGTGAACCTATCAAATAATTTTTAGCCTGCTGGATTTCCTCTTCTGAAGGAGGTGCTTCCTTCATTTTTT
This sequence comes from uncultured Micavibrio sp., assembly GCA_964478225.1. Taxonomy (GTDB): domain Bacteria; phylum Pseudomonadota; class Alphaproteobacteria; order Micavibrionales; family Micavibrionaceae; genus CAYZHM01. The sequence continues at coordinate 579,209 of CAYZHM010000001.1, read as the reverse complement.
TCCATTCCGCCTGAATAAGGGACATCATCTCTCCAACATTTTTATTTTCTGTGGAGGTGCTGACCGCAAGCCCGTCAAAACGATCCATATTGGAAAAATACGTATAGATACCATAGGTAAGGCCGCGCTTTTCGCGGATCTCGCTCATGAGCCTCGAGCCGAAACCCGAGGAGCCCAATATAAAGTTCATCACCTGAGCCTTATGATAACGGGGATCTTTACGCGAGATGCCAGGCTGCATCATCTCAATAATCGTCTGAGGAATGTCCTTTTCGTAGAGGTAGGTTTGCCCTTGGTTTTGAAGATCGATGCGTGCCGGCGGCATAGGAATCTTAACATCCGGTAGGGATGCAAAAACATCATCCAACATCTTTTCCAGTTCAGCCTTATCGATATCGCCCGCAACCGCGATGATGAGGTTGTTTTTGCCAAGCTTTGTTTTGTGAAATTCTCTCAGGTCTTCAGCAGTGATTTTGTCCAGAGAAGAAAGCGTTCCTCCGCTGTTGAGCGCATAAGGATCATTCTCATAGGCGCGGTCATTCAACAACCGTGCGGCCAGCCAGTCAGGATCAGAGATGGATGAACGAATGCGGCTTTGGTTTGAAGCGCGCATGCGCTGTAAAGGTTCTTCGTCAAAGCGCGGCTTTGTTAAAGAGAGTTTCAAAAGCTCAAACGCTTTATCTTTGTATTTGGTCAGGGTTTTAAGGCTGCCGCCAAAATCATCGCGTCCTGCGCCATAACCAAGGGAGATTGAATAGTCGCGAAGGGCCTTTTGAAAAGCTTGAGACTCCAAGTCTCCCGCACCTTCATCCATCATGTTGGAAACCATTCGTCCCAGCCCTTGTTTTTCGGGCGGATCGTTAATTGCCCCACCGTTTTGGAATGTAAAATTGACCGCAATGACAGGAACGGAATGATCTTCGACAAGCCAGGCGGTTAATCCTTTGGGGCTGGTGACTTCTTGAATTTTTAAAATCGGCTCAGCTTCGCGGGCGCAGCCGGGAACCGGAAGAACAATGAAAACAAGCAAACAGAGGGTGAATAAATATCTCATTCACTGACCTCCGCCGGCGCGGGTTTCGGCAACAAATATCCGGTTACAAAACGAATGCGGTCATGTCCTTCAGGGTCAAGATATTTCGCCGCCACTCTTTGAACATCTTCAGCGGTCACGCCAGCAACATATGTAGGCCAATACTCAATGTCATCGACATCAGTCCCGGAGGCCATGGCCTGACCAAAAATCATCGCTGGCCCGGAAAGGCTATCCAGGGCATAGGCCGCTTCATCCTGCAGGCGTGTAATGGCATCCTTCAATTCCTCTTCGGTAACGCCGTCTTTTACAACCTTGCGCATCTCTTCTTTAAGCGCTGCTTCTATCTCTTGGGGGGAAGTTTTAGGCGCAGGAGTGGCCTGGAGCCATATTTGTGTTTCGTCCCACGAATTGCCGCCATATGACATCGAAGCGCCGGTCGCAATTTTCTGGTCAACCACGAGAGATTTATAAAGCCGTGACGTCGGGCCGCCCCCCATAATGTCTTGCAAAACATCAAGAGCATAGGAATCCTTCGAATTTGTATGATAGCTCGGCGCTTTCACTGTGATCTGAACACTGGGTTCACGGATGACAGTGTTATAAGCAACGATTTCCACTTCATCATAAAGCGGCGGTGATTGAGGTCTTGTACGTGGTGGAACTTCGGTGGTCGCGATGGGCCCGTATATATCTTTCGCCAATTTAAAGACTTGCTTGCCTGTGACATCGCCCGCAACAACAAGGATGGCATTGTTCGGGTGATAGTAAAGATCGTACATCGCCTTGGCATCTTCACGGGTTAACTTGGCCATCTCATGTTCCCATCCGATAATCGGAATGGCATAGGGATGGTTGACGAAAAGAACGGATTGAATTTGCTCAAAGAATTTTGCATTCGGATCATTGTCCGTACGTTGGCGTCGCTCTTCCAAAATCACTTTGTTTTCAGACGACACTTCTGACTCTGGTAAAGTCATGCCGCGCATACGTCCCGCCTCCATACGCATGACTTCCTCAAGATGCTCAATGGGAACCGATTGAAAATAAGCTGTATAATCTTGGGAAGTGAACGCATTATCCTGCCCGCCAAAGCCTTTGACGATGTTTGAGAATGCTCCGGGCTCCAGCGTAACCAGCTTGCCCTTTTCATTTGTATATGTTGAACCCTTGAACATAAGATGTTCCAGGAAGTGCGCAATTCCTGACTTTCCGATCACTTCGTCAGCCGAACCGATTTTATACCAAACCATGTGAGTAACGACAGGTGTGCGATGATTGGGTATAACAACGACCTGCATGCCGTTATCAAGTTTAAAAATTTCTGCGTTAAAAACTTTTTCCTGTCCGGTAACAGGTTCTTCCATTATTTGTGGAGGCAGGGTTTCAGTAGACAGAGCAACGCGAGGGCTATACAAAACGGCCGCTGTTAAAAATATTAGAAAAACATTTTTCAAAACTTAATCCTCTATCGAGGGAGTTTCGCCCTCGGTGACAGGCTTTCCTTCTTCTTTATTTTTCTCGAGCCGGGCTGCTTCTTTCTTCGCATTAAGCACAGTGGCCGGGACTTCCTTCTCAGAGCTTCCTATCGAAAGGATCTTGTCAACGACAGGCTTGTTTTTATCAACGCGGCTTGCGGTTTCTGCGTCAACTTTCTGGCGGATGCCAGGATCAATTTCTTGTGCTCCCGCTTGCGAAAGCAAAGCCCCTTCAGCAGTTGTCGGAGCCGTGACTTGCGCAGCGGCAGAGCCAAAGACAGCCGCTTGAGCTTGGGCAGCAGTTTCTTGTTCTTGCGGACGCGGAGCACCAGGTTGCGGCGGGCGCAACGTGTAATCAGGAGGCAGCGACAGAGGCGCGCGTTTGACCACAGCAAATTCATCCGGCGGTGTACGCTCAAGACCGATTTGCTTTTTGACGCCTCCACAGGCGGCGAGCATAACGCATCCACACGACAAAACTACAAAACTCAATACACGGTTTTTCATGGTCATATTTTCCAAATTGCTAAAAAATGCGAGAACGTCCCTATTTTTACAGGATTTGCTTGCCCGTATGAAGGGGTTTATCAAAAAATAATGCGTGTATCATCAGGATAAATACGCCAATGACAATACAGCTATCGGCGATATTAAAGGCTGGCCAGTGGTAACCAAAGGCATGAAAATCGAGGAAATCCATCACCGCGCCAAAGCGGACACGGTCTAATGCGTTGCTGAGCGCGCCGCCGACAACCAAAGAAAAGCCAAAACATTGCATTTTATTCGTGCAGCGGGAAAGCCAAACAAGAAAGCCCGCAGATATGACAACTGCCAGGGCGATCAGAATATAAGCACCATAATCTGTCTCGCTGTTAAAAAGGCCAAAACTGATCCCACGGTTCCAGACCATCACGAAGTTGAAAAACGGCAGAACCTCGATCTGGGAGGAGGGCAAACGCTCCGGCGCATGCAGGATCCAGTCAATAAGGCCGATAGCACCATCTTTACGTATGATGAACTCACTCACTGCCCATTTGCTCAGTTGGTCGGCAATAATCAAATCAATGATGAGGGCATAAAACAGTATTTTTTTCATGACGGCCAGATTACGCGGATATATCAGCCCATTTCAACAGCAAATTCATATGTTGACGAAGGCTGGTGACAGTGACTAGAAAAAGGCAGATGAAAATTTATAAATCATATAAAAATCTCGCCGCCGCAGACAAACAGCATATTATAGCAATCGGCAATTTTGACGGTGTGCATCGCGGCCATCAAGTTTTGCTGCAAACCGCCCGCGATCTTGCCCAGAAAATGGGCAAGAAATTTGGAGTTCTTACGTTCGAGCCTCATCCGACGAGGTTATTTCGCCCGGATGATCCTCCTTCCCGCCTGACTCCAGCCCCTGTAAAAATCTGGCGTCTGGAAGAGTGTGGTGTTGAATCGTTGTACTCCATTCCCTTTGATTGGGACTTTGCATCGCAGAGCTATCAAGACTTTATCACAAATGTTTTGAAAGACGGATTGGAAGCGGCGCATGTTGTTATTGGCCACGATTTTTGCTTTGGCCAGCTTCGTAAAGGCGAGCCGGCGCATATTAAAGAGGCCGGAATCCCAACGACAATTGTTGAGAAAATAGAAGATGAGACAGGCGAAGCATTCTCCTCATCCCGCGCCCGGCAATTTCTCAGACACGGCGATATTGCCGCCGCCAATTCTATACTCGGTTGGGAGTGGGAGATACGCGGCGAGGTGATTAAAGGCGATCAGCGCGGGCGCGAACTAGGCTATCCCACAGCCAATATGAAGCTTGGCGATACCGTTCACCCGGCTTACGGCGTATATGCCGGTCTGGTCCAGATCGAAGGCGAGAACGAGTGGCACAAATCCGCAATCAACATAGGTATTCGCCCAATGTTTGAAATCGCCGAAGCGCAGGTCGAAAGCTATATCTTCGATTTCGATCGCGATATTTATGGCAAGACTTTAAGGGTTAAGCCAGTAAAGCGTCTGCGCGGGGAAGCCAAGTTTAACTCGCTGGGGGATCTCATCAGACAAATGCAGCTCGATTGTGAAAACGCACGGGACATATTAGAATGATGATGCAATGGACATCTTCTTTCTTCTCTTTACAAATCTCCTCCCCCTTTATGTTCTGATCTTTATCGGCTGGGTCGCTGGACGTTATTTTGAGGTCGATCGCCAAACATTGGCCAATTTCGCCATTTATATATGTGTGCCCGTTGTTATCTTCGGTTTTGTCCTTGATCTCGACCTCGAGGTCCAATGGGTTTGGCTTCCTGTTATTGTTTTTTTCCTGCATTCTTCCATTGCGTTTGGCGCTTTGGCTCTTGGTAAATGCGTCTTTAAGGACGCACGCGCGAACCTGGCCGCGATGTGCAGCGCCCACAGCAACACAGGATATTTCGGTTTACCGCTGGCCATTCTGATCTTTCATAACAATCCGCAATGGGTTGGCGTTTATATGTTTATGCTACTTGGGGGCGTGATTTTCGAATCCACGGTCTCTTATTACATCGCCTCCCGCGGACAGTTTACCGTGGAGCAAAGCCTTAAGCGCCTCCTTAAATTTCCAACTCTTTACGCGATGACCGCCGGATTACTCTGTAACCACTTTCAGGTTGAGATGCCGGAAATGTTTTACACCTATTGGGCATATTTTAAGGGCGCTTATGTTTTGGTTGGGATGATGGTTATTGGGGCCGCTCTGTCCAAACTCACAAAACTGGTGATTGCCCCACGTTTTCTGGCCTTTACATTTATCGGAAAGTTCATTGTTTGGCCGCTGCTGGCCTGGATATTGATCCTTGTTGACCAGAATTATCTGCATCTTTACAGCCGCGAAGTCCACCAGTTGCTCTTTATTATGGCCATCGTCCCGCAGGGCGCCAATATCGCTGGCTTTGCGACCCAAATGAACCTGAAGCCAGAAAAGGCCGCCTCGACGATCTTATTGGGAACCGTTTTTGCGCTGTTTTATATTCCGATGATGCTTGCGCTCTCAGGTCTTTTTCAATAAAAAGACCCGATGAGCGACAATAAACAACAAGAAGAATTTTATCGCACCACCGTTTTCCTGCCCAAAACGGAGTTTCCCATGCGCGGCGAGCTGCCGAAGAAGGAACCAGAAATCCTGAAAAAATGGCAGGATATGGACCTTTACGCCAAACTTCGCACGGCCTCAGCAGGCAAACCGAAATGGATCTTGCATGACGGTCCGCCCTACGCCAACGGCAACATCCATATGGGGCATGCGGTGAACAAAATCCTCAAGGACGTAGTTGTGAAGTCCATGAGCATGATGGGCTACGACAGCCCTTATGTCCCGGGCTGGGATTGCCACGGGTTGCCCATTGAATGGAAGATCGAAGAAGGTTACCGCGAAAAAGGCCAGGACAAAGACGACGTTGCGCCGCTCAAATTCCGCGATGAATGCAGGCAGTTTGCCCAGAAATGGGTGGATGTGCAATCAGGCCAGTTTCAACGTCTCGGCGTCAGCGGCGACTGGAAAGACCCTTATCTTACAATGAATCTGCGTTCTGAAGGCAAGATTGTGCGTGAGATTCATGAGTTTGCAAAAAACGGACTTTTGTATAAGGGCGCAAAACCTGTGATGTGGTCGGTTGTTGAAAAGACAGCGTTGGCCGAGGCTGAAGTTGAATATAAAGAACATAAATCGATCACGGTTTGGGCAAAGTTCGAGGTTAAGCAAAGTAAAGTCAGTGAACTAAACGGCGCGAGTGTCGTTATCTGGACAACCACGCCTTGGACATTGCCCTCCAACCGCGCCATAGCCTGCGGTGAAAAGATTGAATACAGCATTTTTACAGTGGTCGAAGTCGAGGACGGGGCCAAAGCCAAGGTAGGCGATAAAATTGTCGTGGCTCGCTCGCTTAATCACGACGTTATGCAGGCTGCAAAAATTCGTGTTTGGGAACAGGACAAAAAGATCAAGGGTACTGATTTAGCGGGCACTATCTGCAAGCATCCTCTGAACGGCCAAGGGTACGATTTTGATGTGCCGGTTTTATTTGGAGATTTCGTTACCGAAGACGCCGGAACTGGCTTTGTCCATATCGCGCCAGGCCACGGACAAGACGACTTTTATCTTGGTGTGGCAAACGGCATCGAAGTCACCGACAACGTCACAGACGATGGTAAATTCCGTGATCATGTTCCTTTGTTCGCCGGACTGGAAGTCTATACGCAAAAAGGCGAAATGGGGCAGGGCAATTTTGCCGTTCTAAAAGCTTTGGATGAAGCAGGGGCTTTGCTGGCCAAAGGGTCGGTGCGTCACGAATACCCGCACTCATGGCGCTCGAAGGCTCCCGTCATTTTCCGCACCACGCCGCAATGGTTTATCGCGATGGACAGCGCGGGCAAGCTGCGTGAGAAATCTTTGTCTGAAATCAAGAAAGTAAAATGGCTTCCGGCGCGTGGTGAAAACCGTATCACGGCCATGATTGAAGGGCGTCCTGATTGGTGTATTTCGCGCCAGCGTTCATGGGGCGTGCCGATCGCATTGTTCGTCCACAAGCAAACAGACGCGGTGCTCACCGATGAAAACGTGCTGAATCGTATTGCAGAGATTTTTGAGAAGGAGGGATCCGACTCATGGTGGTCTCGCGATGCCCAAGATTTTCTTGGCTCAGATTATAAATCAGAAGACTATAATCAAGTCTTTGACATTGTTGATGTTTGGTTTGAATCCGGATCAACCCACGCTTTTGTCTGTGAAGATCGCCAAGAGCTGCGTAGTCCTGCCGATCTCTACCTCGAAGGATCAGATCAGCACCGCGGATGGTTCCATTCTTCTCTTTTGGAAAGTGTTGGATCTCGTGGCGTTGCGCCTTATAAGGCGGTGCTGACTCACGGCTTCGTGCTAGACGAGAAGGGCTACAAAATGTCGAAATCTCTCGGCAATGTTGTTGACCCTCTCAAGATGATGGAGCAATACGGCGCTGATCTTCTGCGCCTTTGGACCATGCTTTCAGATTATTCGCAGGACATGAAAATTGGTCAGGACATGCTGAAAACGACATCCGACCTCTACCGCCGCATCAGAAATACGCTCCGCTTCGTATTGGGTTCTCTCGAAGGGTTTTCAGCCGATGAGGCGATTAACCTTTCTGAAATTCCAGAGTTAGAGCGGCTTGTTTTGCATCGTCTCTATGAAATGGACAAAACTGTACGCAATCACATTGAAAATTATGAATTCGGAAAGCTTGCCAAGGCCTTACACGATTTTTGTAATGAAGATCTCAGCGCCTTCTATTTCGACATCCGCAAAGACTGTTTGTATTGTGACGACCCGGCGAGCGATAAGCGCCGTGCTTGCCGCACAGTGATGGCGGAAATTTTCAAATGCCTCACTGCGTGGCTCGCGCCGATCCTCGCCTTCACGGCGGAAGAAGCGTGGCAGCATAGACCGCGAGAAGTGTTTGAAGATTTTGAATCTGTGCACCTCCGTGAATTCCCGCAAGTCCCCGCCGCATGGCAAAATGAAAAACTGGCTGATAAGTGGGAGAGTATAGGGCATCTGAGGGAATCTACATTGTTAGCAATAGAACCTTTACGTAAGGATAAAACTTTAGGCTCCTCATTAGAGGCTCACGCATACATCATCTATAGTCGAGAGATATATGGTGATATTACGTCAGAAGTAGATATGGCCGAAATCTGTATTACGTCACAGGCGACAGTAAAACTGGCTAAGGGAACAGAAGCAACTATAGCAAACATCGAAAAAGCCTCCGGCGATAAATGCCAACGCTGCTGGCGCGTGTTGGAGGAAGTCTCCGAAGACACCGGCCTCTGCACCCGCTGCGACACCGTCGTCGAAAAGGTCAAAAAAGCAGCTTAGCTTTCCGTCTTCTCGTCCCTCAACACCAACCGTGGCGGCATTGGTGCGGATTTAACCGAAGTTCCGCGCCCCGACAATGATGGGTTCTGCATGAAATACTCATGCGCGGAGAATGAATGCGGATCGTGCGAGAGCCGCTGATAGTTGCCATCTTCATGCATTTCCCAGCTTTGGCGCTGGTCTTTCAAACTGGCGAGGATGATTTGATCGAGCACTTGCGCGTGCACAGTATCATTCTCAATCGGCACGAATGCTTCAATCCGGCGTGTCAGGTTACGCGCCATCAAATCCGCAGAAGAGATATAAATCTTGGCTTGCCGCGATGGCAGATCCGCCCCGTTCGCAAAACAATAAATCCGCCCATGCTCAAGGAAGCGCCCGACGATGGACTTAACGCGGATATTTTCCGACAAACCTTTAATGCCAGGCCGCAATGTGCAGATGCCGCGCACGATGAGCTCGATCTGCACGCCCGCCTGTGAGGCTTCGTACAGTTTATCAATCATCTGCGTATCTAATAACGCATTGCACTTCGCCCAGATTTGCGCCGGTTTGCCAGACCGCGCATTAGCAATCTCTGCATCAATCAAATCATTCAGCGTCTCCCGCATATTCACCGGCGACACCGCCAGTTTGTCGAGCTTTTTCGGTTTCGCGTAACCGGTCATGTAATTGAACATCTGCGCCACGTCCTGACAAATGTCCACGTCGCATGTAAAGAAGGAAAGATCAGTATAAATCTGCGCGTTGCCGGGGTGATAGTTCCCGGTTCCGAGGTGGGCATAAGATTTCAAGCCTGCTGGCTCTTTACGCACGACAAGGGAAACCTTCGCATGGGTCTTTAAATTGACGAACCCATAGACAACTTGCACGCCCGCACGCTCCATATCCCGCGCCCATTTGATGTTGGCTTCCTCATCAAACCGCGCTTTCAATTCCACCATCGCCGTGACGGACTTCCCGGCCTCCGCCGCCTCAATCAAGGCTTCAACAACCGGGGAATTTTCCGATGTGCGGTATAAGGTCTGTTTGATCGCGACAACATTTTCATCCCGCGCCGCTTGCCTTAGGAATTGCACCACCACATCAAAACTTTCATACGGATGGTGAACCAGAATATCCTTGGCGCGGATCGCTGCAAAGCAATCCCCGCTATATTCGCGGATGCGTTCAGGAAAGCGCGGTGTGTAGGGCGTAAACAAAAACTCCGGATGATTGCGGGAGATAAGATGGCTGATATGGCTAAGGCCGACCAGCCCATGGACATGCACGACTTGATGTGGATTGAGGTGCAATTGCTCGGTCAGCGTCGCCAAAGCATGCGGATCAATATTGTGGTGAACACTAAGCTGGATGACCGAGCCGCGTCGGCGCTTTTTCACCGCACGCTCAAACGTGCGGACAAGGTCTTCCGCTTCCTCCTCGAATTCAATTTCGCTGTCGCGGATCAGGCGGAAAGTCGCGTAATGCGCGATGCTCATACTTTCCGAGAAAATCTGATGGATGTTGGCAATGATGGCTTTTTCAATCAGCATATAACGGTCATCGCCCGGCAATTTGATAAACCGCTCCAGCGTTGCAGGGATCTGAATAAGGACTTCAAGAGATTCTTTCGTGATGTTATCGACAAGTTTCAGAATAATCGCCAGCCCGCGGTTTGGAATGAACGGAAACGGGTGGGCGGGGTCGAGTGCCGTCGGGGTGAGCAGGGGCAGAATGTCGGTTTCAAATTTTTTTTCGAGCCAGCCGAGATCGTTACGATCAAGTTCTTCAACCGTGAGGATGCGAATACCATGACCTTCCATTTCTTCGCGCAATTTCCGCCACGTCGATTGCATGTCCTCAATTAATGCTTTGGCATCTTCTCGCACCATTTCCAATTGTTGTTGCGCGGTCAGCCCATCAACACTGAGTTCCTCGATGCCTTCGCGGATTTGCGCCTTAAGGCCCGCAACCCGCACCATATAAAATTCTTCCATATTCCGTGCGGCAATCCCGGTGAAGCGTAGGCGCTCAAACAAAGGGTGAGCAGGATTTTCTGCTTCTTCCAGCACACGACGATTGAACGCTAGCCAGCTCAGCTCACGGTTCAAAAAGCGCTTTGGGGATGTTTTAAGTTCGGAAACGTCCATTCCTCGAAGTCTATCAGAAATCCTTTAAAACTCTTTAAATCCTTCGAACCATTGACAGATTTGCATTCGGTTTATATACATAAAGAAATATTACATAAGAAGGATACTCAAAATGTCGAAATCCGGACGAATTGCCGAAGAAATTCACGGCGCGCTCCCTCTGCAGGAGGGCGCAGGAACCAACGCTTTGCGCATGCTGATGCAAAGAGCGTCTGCCGAACATAAAGAAAGAAAACCCCACAAGCCGGGCGACAATAAAAGTCAGGTGTCTTCACCGGATGAAACAAAAGCTCCTCGCAACGAATTGACGTAATGTTTCGGGTGTCCGCGAATTATAATTATTGAAAATTCAGCGCGAGTCGCTTAGAGATAGATAATAGCAAGGGGAACGAAATGAAAGAAAATCGGACAAGGGGGGTAATAGGCAGGCGCATCAATATGAGATTGTTGGATTTTGCGCCCAGAGATTTCCAGCTGACCCTTGATCCCCACATGATAACGCCTCTACCCAAGAATGCTGAAGGTAAGGCCAAAACAGGCAACGAACCTCCATCAGAGATCAATGACGGACCGAATACTCCGCAGCCTTTTTAATAGAAAAACTTATAGCAAGGAAAAACAAAATGCGTGAAGAATGGACAAGCGGTGTACGAGGCAGTGACTGCATCAATATGAATCTGCTGAAGCATGCGCCGAGAGATCACTACGTTGCCGTAGACCCCCGCTTTATAGTGCTTCAAGACGAAGATGAGGCAGAAGAAACGCCATCTCTCAGCAACCCAGAACCCTTAATTTAAACGACAAAAGGAAAAAAGAAAAATGTACGAATATGATGATAGTTTTGATGATGATAGATTGCGCGGTTTGCACTCAGACGTCTGCGATTCACGCAAGTTGGATAGGGTTTACAGACCCTACCAGCTGATTATAGAGCCATTTGAGGAGCTGTTAGACGAAGAACCTCCCTCAGAGGCCGCCAGCGAACCAAAAACTCCACAGCCTTAATTACTGCCCGGCACTCTTCACAGCCTTCTTCGCCATTTCGTTGGGATGCATGCGTCCGGTTTTTGCTTCATATTTCTCGTAGTAACGCTGATGATAGTCCTCAGCCGGCCAGAAGGTCGCCAGTTTCTCTAAGGTCGTGACAATCGGTTTGCTGAATTGCGGCTGCACTTCGGCGATCACTTTTTCCGCAATCATCTTTTGTTCATCATCCGCATAGAAAATCGCCGAGCGGTATTGCGTGCCAACATCAGGCCCTTGCCGGTTAAGCTGCGTCGGATCATGCGCCTTGGTCAGAAAGAACCGCACGAGATCGTCATAAGAGATTTTCTCAGGGTCAAAAGTGACCTCAACGATTTCGGCATGGCCGCTTTTGCTATCATGCGTGTCTTCATAAGTCGGGTTATCAAGATGCCCGCCCATATAGCCAACGCGGGTATAAAGCACGCCATCCAATGCGCGATATTCGCTTTCCGTGCACCAAAAACAGCCTCCGGCAAAAACAGCGCTCGGGTAGCCTTGAGGTTTCGTGTCCATCAAATTTGATCCTTTCTCCATTGCAGAACTGACTGATCCTGCAAACAAAAACGCCAGAATTCCTAGCGAAAAAACAAATAAAACAAAGGAAAGCTTTGGCATTTGTGTGTCCTTACAGTAATCTATCTAAATCAAAATTCGCCCAAGGCCAGTATGACGTTACAAATAAAATCAGTGCCATCACCAAATTTTAATGATCGCCGAGACTCCAAAAAGCCGTGTTATATAATTTTGCATTATACGGATACGAAGGACACCGTCGAGGCGCTGTCCTACCTATGTAACCCTGAGGCCGAAGTCAGTTCTCATTACGTGATTGAGCAAGATGGCAATATTTTGCAACTGGTCGACGAAGAAAAACGCGCATGGCATGCCGGGAAATCGGAATGGAAAGGTGAGACGGACATGAATTCCGTTTCAATCGGCATTGAATTGGTCAACCCAGGTCATACTTATGGGTTGGAGCCTTTCCCGGACATACAAATTGAGAAGCTCATCATTTTGTGTAAGCAGATTATGACGCGTTGGGGCATTCCGCCGGAAAATGTGCTCGGTCATGAAGACATCGCGCCAGGTCGCAAGATCGATCCCGGCCCGTTGTTTCCATGGCAAACACTGATTGAAAACGGCGTGGCGAAAAGAAATTAGGTGCCGATATTTTCCGGATGATTATGCGGAAATCCGCGTTCTGTCCAGATCATCATCAGCAATCCCGCCACCGTCAGGACTAGAAATCCGGATGCTAAAGGATAGAGTGATCCATCATAAAATTGCCCGATGATTGTGCCTGCCACGATGGAGATCGCGGTGGAGATCGCGCCCATAAAGGCCGAAGCAAGGCCGGCCATATGCCCCATCGGCTCAAGCGCCATCGCGCCCATATTGCCGAAAGTGAGGCCCAAAGAGAAGAACGCCGTCGCCGCAAACAACATAAAGAAAAGCAAATTCGCGCCAGACAATATTAAGGATGCCATGAAAAGCGCAGAGGCTGCGATGACCAAAATCAAAGCATAAGACGTGATTTTGCGCATGCCGTGCTTTCTGACCAAAGCGGAATTGGAGAAAAACGCCGCGCCGATCGCCAGCGCCAGCAATCCGAAATAAACCGCAAACATATCACCCACTTTAAAAATATCGTGAAAGATTTGTTGTACGCTGTTGAGGTATCCCAGCAAGGCGCCGAATACAATACCGCTGCAGATCGTGTATCCCATGGTCATGCGCGTACGAAAAATTTCCTTGATGCCCGTCCAGATTGTTCCAACTTCAAAGGGTCGACGATTTTCTGGCGCCAAAGTTTCCTCAAGCCTGATCCATGCCCAAACCCCGGCGAGAACATTGCACAGGATATAAAAAAGGAAAATCGCCCGCCATCCCGCAACGTGAATAATGACCTGGCCGATCGAGGGCGCAACCGCAGGAACCATGATAAACACGCCCATGACAAGCGACATGACCTGCGCCATTTCGCGGCCATGATATTTGTCGCGGACAATCGCCATGGTCATAATGCGCGGGCTGGCCACGCCCAGACCCTGAATAAACCGCCCCGCAAGCATCACGGTGATGTCATCGGCCAGCCATGAAATAAAGCTGCCGATCATAAAAAGGCCTATGCCGATAAATAATGTAGGTTTACGCCCAATCGCGTCCGCCAAGGGCCCATAAAAAAGCTGCCCGATCGTCATGCCAATAAAAATAAAGCCCACGACATACTGGATATGGTTGGGGTTAGTGACACCCAAATCCTCGGCCATGACCCCCAAAGACGGCAGCATTGCATCAATCGACAGCGCAATCAGGGCCGTCAAAAAGGCCATTAAGGCAATAAATTCTTTCATGATAAACCTTTGGAAATAAGGACTTGGCATAGAGATAACATGAAAATCCGTTTTGAACAGAGCAAAACTTGAAAAAATCCTCAAAATTCGGCATAGTCAGGCCACTTTCAGAAAATTGGACAATCGCTGTGCAAAGCTTAGGCAGAACATGGAGGAAAGTCCGGGCTTCATGAAAAGACGGTGCCGGGTAACACCCGGGTGGAGTGATCCAACGGAAAGTGCAACAGAAAGCAAACCGCCTCGCAAGAGGTAAGGGTGAAAGGGTGGGGTAAGAGCCCACCGCGTGATTGGTAACAGTCGCGGCATGGCAAACCCCGCCGGAAGCAAGACCAAATAGGGAGTGCATATGATGTCTTTTCACATCGCACTCCGGGTAGGTTGCAAGAGGTGTTTGGTAACAAACATCCCAGATGAATGGTTGTCCTCGACAGAACCCGGCTTATAGATTTTCTGATTGACTTATGGGAACCGCTCGGAGAAATCCGGGCGGTTTTCTTTTGTTGTGACTCTGGAAAATTTTTCCTGTGTACAAAATTAAATGCGAATCGCGGGATTCATTGACGATTCACGAGCCTCAAGGCATTCTAAGCTTTACAGAGTCAATGGATTTTTTCTATACTCTGCCCACCTCTTATATTTCTCTAGTTCTAAACCTTAATCCCATCCTATTTCAGGATAGACTCTATGATTCACTCCGCGGCGCATAAGCCCGTTATGTTGCAGGAAGTTTTGGATTCCCTCTCCCCCAAGGAGGGCGGGATTTATGTCGACGGCACATTCGGCGCGGGCGGGTATTCAAAGGCGATTTTGGATGCGGCGGAATGCACGGTGATTGCAATCGATCGTGATGATAGCGTTATCGCGGGTGCGGATGCCTTAAAGAAGAGTTACGGCGAGCGTTTTATTTTTATCCGTGGTGCGTTTGGTGATGTCGAAAACCTGCTGCATGGTGCCGGATTTGAAAAAGTCGATGGCTTTGTTTTGGATATTGGTGTGTCATCAATGCAGATCGATCAGGTGGATCGCGGTTTTTCCTTCCGTTTTGATGGTCCGCTTGATATGCGCATGGATCGCGATCAGGGCTTAAGTGCCGTTGATATTATCAATGGCTACGATGAAACGGAGCTTGCAAATATAATCTATACATATGGCGAAGAGCGTCATTCCCGGCGCATCGCCCGCAAGATTGTGGAGTTTCGTAAGGGTGCGCCGATCGAAACAACGGGCGCCCTGGCTGATGTGGTGCGCAGCGTTCTTCCCAAAGGCAGAGATAAAATTGACCCTGCGACGCGCACGTTTCAGGCTTTGCGGATTGCGGTTAACGATGAGCTTGGTGAACTGGAGCGCGCTCTGGACTCTTCAAAGAATATCCTGCGGTCAGGCGGTCGTTTGGTTGTTGTGACGTTTCATTCGCTGGAAGATCGCATCGTCAAAAACTTTATGGCTGAGAATGCAGGACATTTGCCAAATGTTTCGCGCCATCAGCCTGAAGCAAGGCTTACGACGCCTGTGTTTGGGCTTGTTCATAAAAAAGCGGTGAAGCCCTCAGATGCAGAGGCTCAGGACAATCCACGTGCGCGGTCAGCCAAGTTGCGGGCGGGGAGGTTCTTATGAAGACGCTCACCGTTCAGAATTTTGTAGTGATGCTTTTGGCTTGTTTGTCTGGTGGGGCGCTTCTTTATACGTCTCAGAACGTGCAGACTGCGAACGATGTTCTCGCCGCCATACAAAGCAATATCACGAAAGAGCAAGAGCGCATCGCTGTTCTGGAGGCGGAGTGGGAGTTTCTCAACTCGCCTCAACGTTTGGAAAAATTAGCCAAGGAATATTATGGCGTTGAAAAACCCAGCACCTCACAAATGATCGGCGGCAACATTGATTTGCCATTTCCGGCTCCGATCGAAAATATGCCTGCTATAGAAAATGCGCCAGGTGACGCGCTGTTTGTTCAGCCCGCATCTCTCAGTGGCGGAGGACAGCCATGAGCAGTGACATGCAAAGGGATCGTTTGCGACGCGGCGCGATAAAACTGGTTGGCGATAAAACCAGTGCGCTCGGGCTTGCTCGCGGCCGGCTCGTTATTATCAAAGGATTTTTTATTCTTGTATTTTTATTGGTGGGTGTGCGCGCAATAGATCTGTCTATTCTGCAAAGCAAAGATGCGCCCACTTCGGTGAAGATAACCTCCATAGAGGGTAGACATTCTGACGCTCCCATCATGCGCGGCGCGATTTATGACCGCAATAATGTGAAGCTTGCGACAACACTCAAAACAGCATCATTGTACGCGGATCCTTACTTGATCTCAGATGCGACTTCGGCCGCTCAGCAGCTTGTAAAGGTTTTTCCTGACCTGTCTTACGGCAAGGTTTTAGAAGATCTCCAGAGCAAGAAACGATTTGTTTGGCTCAAGCGCGGGATCATGCCCGCACAGCAACTAGCCGTTCTTGAAATCGGTGAGCCGGGCTTGGAGTTTGAGTACGAATACGCAAGGTTCTATCCCCAAAGCGATCTTTTTTCACATGTCATTGGTTATACCGACGTTGATGGTTCTGGTATTGCCGGCATTGAAAAAAGCTTTAATCGCTTGCTGGCCAGCGGGCAGGATATTCATCTCAGCATTGATATGCGCCTTCAGCATTTGTTGCGCCGGGAAACTCTTGGGGCCATCAATGAATACAGTGCCGTAGGCGGAAGTGCGGTCGTTATGAACATCCATACAGGAGAAGTCTTGGCCAGTGTGTCGTTGCCCGACTTTAATCTTAACAATATGACGAATGTTCAGATTGAACAGAAATTTAACCGCATGACATTGGGTACATATGAATTGGGTTCTGTGTTCAAGATCTTTTCTACGGCGGCATTCCTTGAAAATTATGATGTCCCGATGAGCACAACGTTCGATACGACCAAACCATTAAAGCGCGGTCGCTTTACAATTAAAGATTACCACCCGGAGCCCCATCCGCTTACTATTCCCGAGATTTTCATGCATTCCTCGAATATCGGATCTGCGATGATGGGGGAGGCTGTTGGTACCGAAAAGCTCAGCGCTTTCTACAAAGATCTTGGGTTAACAGATCCCCTGGACATAGAAGTTCCTGAAAAGGGCCGGCCGCAAGTTCCAAAATCTTGGAGTGAGCTGAATACATTAACCGCAAGCTATGGCCACGGGATTGCGGTGACGCCATTGCATGTGGCAACCGCTGTGGCAACGATTGTCAATGATGGTCTCATCACAAAACCAACTTACATCCGCGCAGAAAATGACGGACCGCAAAAAAGCTCCAGGCTTGCCGTAATTTCGCCGGAAACCTCCCTCAAGATGCGTCAGTTGTTGAGGCTCGTGGTAACGGATGGAACGGGAGGAAATGCAGAAGTTGAAGGTTATGTTGTTGGAGGAAAGACTGGAACGGCAGAAAAAGTATCAGGGCGTGGTTACAACCAGAAAAGCTTGATTTCATCTTTTGTAGGCGTGTTCCCAATGAATAATCCTCAGTATCTGATTTACATCGCTATCGACGAACCAAAAGGAACAAAGAAAAGCTATGGCTATGCAACGGGGGGCTGGGTTGCTGCTCCGGCGGTGGCCAAAGTCATTTCAGGAATGGCAACGCTTATGGCATTACCATCACAAAATTTAACGGCTGATCAAGATGTCAGTCACGATCTAAAACAGTATGTGTCGTTGGATAATGGATAAGGAACTCGACGTGAGCGCATTAAAGGGAATTACTCAAGACAGCCGCAAGGTCGAGAGTGGCTATCTCTTTGCCGCATTGCCTGGGAGTAAGGCTGATGGGACGTCGTTTATAGATGACGCGATTGCCAAGGGGGCCACGCATATCCTTGCCCCGGCAGGAACTGCTGCGCCATCCAACGAAAATATAACGTTCCTGACTGATGATAATCCCAAGCGCAAACTTGCTCAAATTGCTGCCGCTTTTTATGCAGCGCAGCCGGAAACAATTGTCGCCGTGACGGGGACGAATGGAAAAACATCAACTGCGGTTTTCGCTCAGCAATTATGGGCGATGGCGGGTCACAAATCGGTATCCATGGGAACGATTGGTATACATGGCTCAGGCATCGAGCGCATAGGATCCCTTACGACACCTGATCCTGTGGCTTTGCACAAGGACCTTGCGGAGATGGCGGAGCAGGGCATCACGCATCTTGCCATGGAGGCCTCGAGCCATGGTCTTGATCAGTATCGTCTTGACGGAGTGCGGTTGAAAGCAGCAGGATTCACCAATCTTTCTCGCGACCATCTTGATTATCACACTGATATGAAATCGTATCTTGCTGCAAAGATGCGCCTGTTCAGCGACCTTTTAGACGAAGATGGCGTAGCGGTTTTGAATGCAGATGTGCCGGAATATACAACAATAAAGGCCGTGTGCAAAAACACTGTGTCGTATGGATCAAACGGTAAGAATTTCAAAATACTTGAGACCACATTAACGCCGCACGGTCAGATTCTTAAACTGGAGATCAACGGTAAAGTTCATGATATCAATTTTCCGTTGGTTGGCGCCTTTCAGCTTATGAATGCGTTGTGCGCTTTGGGGCTGGTCTCATGTGAAGGTGATGTGGAGCGTTATGTGCCTTTCCTTGAAAAATTGCAAGGCGTGCCCGGTCGTCTTCAGCCTGTAACAGGACACCCCGAAGGAGCAGGCGTATTTGTTGATTATGCGCATACGCCGGATGCTTTGGAAAATGTTCTTAAAGCGCTGCGCCCACACACAGAAAACCGTTTGGTTTGTGTTGTTGGATGCGGCGGCGATCGCGATAAAGGCAAGCGGCCTCAAATGGCACGTATGGCCAGCGATCTTTCCGATCACGTGATCATTACCGATGACAACCCCCGCAGCGAGGAGCCAGCACAAATTCGTGCCGATATGATCGCAGGGATTATGAAGAGCAATGCGCAAGAAGTTCCTGGCCGCCGCGTGGCTATAAAGCGCGCGATAGAAATGCTTGGGCACGGCGATGTTTTGGTCATCGCTGGCAAGGGCCACGAGCAGGGACAAATTTTTGCGAACAGAACCGAACCATTCGATGACGTTCGCGAAGCTGAATTATCAATCCAATCAATCCTGAGAGCGAAATAGGGAAAAACAAATGTTCGGATTTAAAAAACACTCACAACGAATACTCTGGCGATCCGACGAGGCGGCCGTACTGACAGGTGGAAAAAATTCCCGTCCGTGGTCTGCAAGCGGTGTTGCGATCAACGTTGATGAGGTTCAGCCAGGCGATTTATTTTTTGCCGCCCATGGCGATAACCTTGATGCTGTCTTTCATAAGGGAGCATCGGCGGCCGTGATTCCTTCAAATATGAAGGCGCGCGATGAATGGGCATGCTTAAGGGTGAACAACACGTTCGAGGCCTTACGCAGCTTCGCCCGAGCCGGTCGTTTTAAGACGCATGCCTGCGTGATCGCCGTGCAAGGTGAGCATGAGCGCGCCGCCGTCACACAAATGCTTCAGGAGAGATCATCGGTTCATGAAGGTGGCCGTCATATGTCTCAAGGTCTTGCCGCGCTTCCAGACGATGTTGCGTATGGCGTATTTGGTTTTTCACCTTCGGTATCGCCTGACATTGCCGTTATTACAGACCCGGCCAAGGCCGTGCATAGCCGCATTTTTAGCGCGATGCCGCTTCATGCTTCTGTTTTGATGGATATGTCCTTACCTGCTTCTGCGGAATGTTTGGCGATTATTAAGGCATCCGGATTGGAAAGTATTTTTGATATTCACGAGGTTTGGGACAAGTGTAAAATAAAATCAAAGAATGTGCGTACGGCCTTGGAAGTCTGCGCCCAGTCTATGATGAGAAATCTATCGAAGATCGAGCCGGAGCAATTTGCCGCCTTCAAGGTGAAGAACTTAATCGACATTGGTGTGATGAACAGAACGGTTATTCTTGATTCACGCCGGGTCTCACAAGGCATTCAAACACAAAGAATTCCTGATTTGGAAATTCCTCACCGTATTGACTCTTTAAACCTCGTTTACACTTCAAAAGATATCATTTTGCAGCCATCGTTAAAGCAGGCTGTTCAAAAACCGAGATCAACAGATTTCAAGAAAGTCGTACCGGAAGTGCTTGCGCCGGGCGATTATATGGTCTTTAAAAAGCCAGCCAGCAAGCAAAAAATTGAATTTTCAAGCGTTCTGCGTATGGTCACTTCTAACAGCTAGGGTTTTGCATGCTATATCATTTTCTCACACCGCTCTCCGAACATTTTATCTTCTTTAATTTGTTCCGGTATCTAACCTTCCGCACGGGCGGGGCAATTATGACGGCTCTTATTATCTGCTTTATAATAGCGCCGCCCATGATCCGCTGGCTCAGATCCAAGCAGGGCAAAGGTCAGCCTATTCGAGACGATGGCCCAGAAACGCATTTCAAAAAGGCCGGAACGCCAACCATGGGCGGTCTTATGATTTTGATCTCGGTCTCCATATCCACGCTTCTTTGGGCCGATTTGAGCAATGTTTATGTATGGTGCGCATTATTGATTATGGCGGGATATGGCTTGATTGGCTTCGCAGACGATTACCTCAAGTTGACCAAGCGCAATGTTAAGGGTTTGCCAGGAAGGCTCAAACTCACAGGGCAGTTTTTATTCGGAATTATTTTTGCTTTGGCCGTTATGAATGCGTTGCCTGACAATATGAACACGCATATTGCAATCCCGTTTTTAAAAGAGGCCTATATTTCTATCGGTCTGCTATTCCCCATTTGGGCATTATTGGTCGTGGTGGGCTCTTCCAATGCTGTGAATTTGACGGATGGTCTTGATGGCCTTGCGATTGTCCCTGTTGCCATCGCCGCCGCAAGCTTTGGCGTCATCGCTTACATGACGGGCAATCTCAAATTCGCGGAATATCTACAGATCTCTTACGTTCCCGGAACGGGCGAACTTGCTATCTTATGCGGCGCGCTCATAGGCGGCGCTATGGGGTTCCTCTGGTTCAACGCCCCGCCGGCCATGATTTTTATGGGCGATACAGGCTCTTTGGCTATGGGGGGTGTATTGGGTGCAATTGCTGTTGCGACCAAACACGAATTGGTTCTTGCGATCATCGGCGGGTTGTTCGTTCTGGAGACTGCTTCGGTGATTATCCAGGTGGCTTCGTTCAAGCTGACGGGAAAGCGTGTCTTCGCCATGGCACCCATTCACCATCATTTTGAGAAAAAAGGCTGGTCCGAGCCGACGATTGTTATAAGATTCTGGATCATCGCAGTTATTCTAGCTTTGATAGGACTCAGCACCTTAAAATTACGATGAAAAATTCCATCGCCATCTTTGGTCTCGGCATATCCAACCTCGCGGTTATTCGCGAGATGGTGAAGCAGGGTGTCGAAGTCATCGCCTGGGACGACAATGAGGCCGCTCGCGATAAGGCTGTTGCTTTAGGGGCAAAGATTGAGAATCTTACCCTCGAAGTTCTGCAAAAATGCCGCATGCTCATCCTCGCGCCGGGAGTGCCGTTCACCTATAACCCTCATCCCGTTGTCACACATGCCAGAACGGCAGGTCTTGAGATTATTTGTGATATCGAGCTGCGGTATCGCGAAGGCTGGAATTGCAAAACTGTCGGGATTACGGGGACAAACGGTAAATCAACCACGACCGCCCTTATCGGCCATATATTAAAAGAATCCGGCCTAAACACGGCCGTTGGTGGCAACATCGGCAAAGCCATTTTTGATCTAGATGTCCCAGATGAGAACGGCGTTCTGGTTCTGGAATTGTCATCTTACCAAATCGATCTCTGCCCGACCTTTAAACCCGATATTGCCGTGTTGATGAACATCACGCCTGATCATCTCGACCGTCACGGCACAATGGACGAATACGCCGTCGCCAAGGCTCGCCTGTTTGAAGGGGAGGGCGCCGCCGTTATTACCGGCAGTGATGAATACAGCCGAAAAATTGCACAAAACACAGGCAGAAAACTTCTGGGTATTCCTGAAGGTTTGATGGAGTATGCGACGCTGCGCGGGGCGCATAACATTCAGAACATGCAGGCTGCTTTCGCTGTATGCAAAGAGCTGGGTGTACCAGAGGACACAATCATCAAGGCCTTTAAATCATTTCCGGGGTTGCCGCACCGCCAGTTTGTGACCCGCCGGATAGGGCTCGTAGAGTATATCAACGACAGCAAAGCGACCAACGCAGAAGCCACAACAAAGGCGCTTGCCAGTTTTGAAAACATTTTCTGGATCGCAGGCGGCCGGCCGAAGGAAGGTGGTCTGGCAGGCGTTTCCCCATTTCTCTCTCATGTAAAAAAGACATATCTGATTGGCGAGTCTCAGCAAGATTTTGCAAATTACCTCAAAGGACATGACGCAGAATTCGAACTGTGTGGCACGTTGGATAAAGCTCTCACCGCCGCGCATAAAGACGCTCAATCCAGCAAAGAAAACGCCGTGGTTCTTCTCTCTCCGGCGGCGGCATCGTTCGATCAATATAAAAATTTTGAAGAGCGCGGCGATCACTTCACAAAATTGGTGGAGGCCTTATGAGCCGTTTTTCCCGTGCCGATCGATCATTTTTGGGACAGTGGTGGTGGACGGTTGATCGCCCGCTTTTATTCGCTTTCCTTCTTCTTATGGTGATCGGCATTATCCTTGTCGCAACGGCAAGCCCACCCGTTGCAGAGCATCTCGGGCTTGGGTCCTTTCACTTTCTTATTCGCCATATAGTGGTCTTGATACCGGCTTTGGCGCTATTTTTTGGGTTTTCAATGTGCGATCCGCGCACAATATGGCGCATCTCAAGCATTATATTTGTTTGCGGAATCTTTGCCATGGTTCTGGTTTTATTCGTCGGCATAGAAATTAAAGGCGCGCGCCGCTGGATCCACTTGCCAGGGTTTTCTTTGCAACCCAGCGAATTTATCAAACCATCTTTTATTATTGTTTCTGCGTGGCTGATGGCGTTGCAAAAAATCAAAGAAAAATTTCCCGGAAAATTTTTAACAGTGGTCTTATATACAATCGTTGCTTTCTTACTATTGATGCAGCCCGACTTCGGTATGACCTTCGTTGTAACTATCGGTCTCATGACTATATTTTTTATATTTGGCTTACGTTTTAGAATGCTGTTCATTCTTGTGGCGTTGGGTGTCATTGGTGCCACTTTCGCTTATCTCAGCTTTGATCACGTTCAAAGCCGGGTTAACCGCTTTCTTGATCCGGAAAGCGGAGACAATTATCAGGTTGAGCGTTCTCTCGAAGCCTTCCAGACAGGAGGCATCATGGGCACAGGCCCGGG
The DNA here is from genome assembly GCA_964478225.1 of uncultured Micavibrio sp. Taxonomy (GTDB): domain Bacteria; phylum Pseudomonadota; class Alphaproteobacteria; order Micavibrionales; family Micavibrionaceae; genus CAYZHM01. The sequence goes on along the minus strand of CAYZHM010000001.1, from coordinate 556,006 downwards.
GCAAGGTGTTGTCAAACTCGGATTACCGGATGCCCATGCCGATTTTATATTTTCCGTAGCAGGCGAGGAAATGGGATTGATTGCTATTCTGATTATAGTCTTTATTTATGGATTTATTATTATTCGAGGGCTTGGGAAAATGAATGCGAACGACGATTTGTTCTCCGTACTGGCGGCCGGGGGGCTCCTAACCATATTTTCTTTCCAGGCCTTTGTTCATATGGGCTCAGCGATGAATCTTCTGCCAGCCAAGGGTATGACCCTCCCGTTCATGAGCTATGGCGGTTCATCTTTGTTATCCACGGCTTATGCCATGGGTGTTGTCCTTGCTCTGACGCGCAGAACAAAGCGTCCAGGGATTTCCAAGGGCGGATTATCCATGTAGAGTTTGCATAGCGCAGTTTTGCGGTGTAATACAGGGGAGCAATGGGACAAAAAGAATCACCTTTCGTTATGATTTCAGCAGGCGGCACAGGCGGGCATATGACGCCTGCACAGGCATTGGCCGCTGATTTAAAGTCGCGAGGTTACCGGATTGAACTGGTGACCGATACGCGCGGTCAGAACTATGCAAAAATGTTTGAGAATATTCCCGTTCACGTCATCCGCTCGGGAACGCTGGGTTCAGGTTTTATTGGTAAGGCCAAAGGCGCAATCAATCTTGGACTGGGCATAATGCAGGCCGGTGCGCTTCTTTCAAAGCTTAAACCTGATCTTGTGGTCGGCTTTGGTGGTTATCCGTCCTTTCCTGCTGTCTACGCGGCACAAAAGAAGAAAATTAAGACTGTCATTCACGAACAAAACGCAATTATAGGCAAGGCCAATGCTTTGCTTGTCGAGAAAGCCACACGCATCGCAATTTCCTTGCCCAAAGTGCAAGGGTTAAGCCGCGATGAAGAAGTGCGCGCGGTTCCCACAGGCAATCCAGTGCGCGCGGACATCGCTGCGCTTTATACAAAGCCCTATCCGTCATTAGAGCAAGACGGTGAGCTTAGAATTTTCGTTATTGGAGGATCTTTGGGCGCCCGTGTTTTTGGCGATGTTCTTCCCAAGGCGTTTGGGGCCCTCTCTGATGATTACAAATCTCGCCTTAAAATCATCCAGCAATGCCGCGAGGAAGATTTAGAAGCTGTCAAAAAAGCATACGAAAAAAACCACATTGATGCCACATTGGCCCCGTTCTTTGATAACGTGGCGTATGAACTCGAGCAATGTCATTTGGTTATCGCAAGGTCAGGTGCAAGCACTGTGGCTGAGGTCACGACGGCAGGCCGCCCGGCGATTTTCGTGCCATACCCACATCACAAAGACCAGCAGCAGAAAATGAATGCGGATTCTGTTGCAGATATTGGTGGCGCTTGGGTTATGACAGAGAACGGTTTTACGGTTGAGGCCTTAAGGGCACGCATCGAGGGATTTTTACAAAATCCTGCTGTGTTATTCAAAGCGGCTGAAAAAGCACAAAGTTGTGGGAAGCCAGACGCGGCAAAAAAATTGGGTAATCTGGTGACCGCATTGATCAGTGGATGGAATGAATAGGAGTTACTGAACATGAAAGCTATGGATACGAATATCGGCACAATTCATTTCGTCGGCATTGGCGGGATCGGCATGAGCGGCATTGCTGAGGTTCTCAATACGCTGGGATATAAGGTCCAGGGATCTGACCTGAAAGACAGTCCAAATGTGGAACGCCTCCGCAAACAAGGGATCGATGTTAAGGTTGGCCATGATGCCGCGCATGTTAAAGACGTCGCCTGCGTCGTTATTTCTTCAGCCGTTAAAAAGGACAATCCGGAGCTGAGGGCAGCGCGGGAAAGAAAAATTCCCGTTGTTCGCCGCGCCGAAATGCTGGCTGAGCTTATGCGCCTGAAATACGCTATCGCGATTGGCGGTACTCACGGCAAAACCACAACCACAGCGATGGTTGGCCAGATGCTCGAAGCTGCCGGTCTGGATCCAACGGTCATCAATGGCGGCATTGTGAATTCATACGGCACCAATACCCGCATGGGTTCATCCAAATGGATGGTTGTTGAATCAGACGAAAGTGACGGTACCTTTACAAAATTACCGGCCAGCGCTGTCGCAGTGACTAATATTGATCCTGAGCATATGGAACATTATGGGTCGTTCGATGTTCTGAAAGAGGCCTTCAAAACCTTCATCACCAACATTCCGTTTTATGGTTTTGCTGTTCTTTGTATTGACCATCCGGAAGTACAAGCGCTTATTCCTGAGATCACCGACCGTAAAATCATTACTTATGGCTTTAACCCGCAGGCCGATATCCGCGCCGAAAATCTGCGTCACGATTCATCTGGAACAACATTCGATGTTATTTTCACAGACGGACTAACGTTAAAAGATGTCTATCTTCCCATGCTTGGACGTCACAACGTACAAAACTCATTGGTTGCGCTAGCGGTGGCAAGGGAGCTCGACGTTGCGCCTCCGTTGATGAAAAAGGGAATGGAAACATTCACGGGCGTCAAGCGCCGCTTCACCAAAACCGGCGAAGTTGGGGGCATCACAATTATTGATGACTACGGTCACCACCCTGTTGAGATTGCAACTGTTCTCGCAACGGCCCGCACCGCCGTAAAAGAGACGGGCGGCAAAATAATTGCCGTGGTTCAGCCTCACCGCTATTCACGTCTTCATGATTTGTTCGAGGATTTTTGTACATGCTTTAACGACGCGGACATGGTCATTGTCGCAGATGTCTACGAGGCCGGCGAAACGCCAATCGCCGGGATTAACAAAGAATCCCTCGCTGAAGGTATAAAAAAACATGGTTATAAAGATGTTGATATGCTGAACAAGAGCGAAGACCTTGCTCAGATGATCTACAGTAAAGCCACACGCGGCGATTTTGTTATTTGCATGGGCGCAGGCGATATTACCTATTGGGCCTATGACCTGCCTGGCGAGCTTGAAAAACTTTTGAAGAGCAATGCGGCCTGATCTTCGCGGAATGATAACCAAGGACGCACCGTTAGGCGCTCAAAGTTGGTTTGGCTGCGGCGGGAAAGCCGATCTCTTGTTTCAGCCAGCCGACTTTGATGATCTCAAAACTTTTCTCTCTGCAAACAAAGAACCCATCACCATTCTTGGTGGCATGGCCAACACCATTGTTCGAGACGATGGCATTCGTGGTGCAACAATCCGCCTCGGCAAATCTTCCGCGAATATTGATGTTCTTGAAAACAATCAAGTCAAAGTTGAGGCAGGAGCGCTGAATGGCTCTATTGCCGCTGCCGCACTCAAAAATGGAATAGGGGGTCTGGAATTTCTTTCCGGCATTCCGGGCACGCTCGGCGGTGCGGTCAAAATGAATGCCGGTGCGTACGGCACAGAAGTAAAGGACGTTTTGATCGAAGCGCATCTCATGGATTTAGCTGGAAACATTCATATTAAAACGCCAGCTGAACTCGGCATGACCTACCGCCACACGGATATTGCGGACACCATGATCGTTATCGCGGCGATCTTGCAAGGGCAGCCCGATACATATGAAGTCGTCAAAACACGCCTCACCGTCATCAAGAAAAAACGCAATGACACGCAGCCCATCAAGGAAAAAACTGGCGGGTCGACTTTTGCCAATCCCTCAGCCGAGGAACTCGCCAAAGCGGGATTGCCCGAAGGCACACGCGCCTGGCAGGTAGTTGAGAAAGTCGGAGGTCGCGGCCTACAAATCGGCGGCGCACAGATGAGTGAAAAACACTGCAATTTTATGATTAACACAGGAACGGCCACCGCTGCAGACCTCGAAAACCTCGGCGACGAACTCATCCGCCGCGCGAAAGAGGAATTGGGGCTGACATTAAGTTGGGAAATCAAGCGCATAGGCGAGCGCTAATTACATCTGCGGTATGCGCTCATAAATATCTGGCAAATCATTCTCGAGTAAAACGACGTCGCCGGTTTTGCGATTATCATTCAGCCACTGCGCCGCCTCATCAAACGTTGCAACTTCTAACAAGGTCTTGCCTGAACCTTTGTTTTTAAATGCTTTAATAAAACTCGGAATACGTTGTGAGGCGACAACAATCGCAACATCGCAAACCTCGCCCGCATAAAGGCCAATTTTCTCATGCTCTTCGTCATGTGCTTTGCCAAGCTCCACCATGCCTGGCGTAATCAAAATGCCGCGCCCGTCGCCTTTCAGCGTTCCGAGCAATTCAAGCGCTGCTTTAAAACCAAGTGGGTTGGAGTTAAACGCATCATCAATAATCCGCGTGCCGTCCGGCTGCTTTTTAACCTCAAGACGGTGCTGGATTTGCGGCACAGATTTCAGTGCCTGCCTGATAGTCGTCACATCAACCTTCAATTCCAGTGCCATGATGATGGCCAGCGCTGCATTATGGCCGTGATGCAGGCCAAAGAGGGGAATATCAAAATCATGCGTCTTTCCGTCATGCGATAAACGCAGCGTGAGACCCTCCTGGGTTTGTGTAACAGAGTCAATAACCCAATCCCCATTCTCTCCGCATGTTAGAAAATTTGCTGGATGCTTATCCCGCATTGTTTGCGCGTAATCAAATCTCATCGTGCTCTCATGAACGATCATCTTGCCGTTTTTTGCAATGACCGCCTGCGCCAGTTCGAACTTTGCCTCACACACGGTTTCTAATGTCTTAAATCGCTCGTAATGAGCATGGCCGATGGCCGTGAGTATACCGTAATCCGGCGGCGTCAGTTTGCACAATGTCGCAATCGACCCCGGCCCATAAGCCCCCATCTCCACAACAAAATATTTGTGACTTTCATCCAGCTGTTCGCGGATAATCCGCGTGATCCCCATCGGTGTATTGACGCTACCCGGCGTAATCAAGGTCGGCGCTTGTGACTTTAAAATATGACCAAGAATATGTTTCACCGACGTCTTGCCAAATGATCCGGTAATGCCAATCACTGTCGGCTGAAAATTATCGATCTTACTTTTTGCCTCGTTCCAGTAATGCTTTTGAATTTTTTTTTCATAAGGCTGCAACGCGAGATTAACCAGAGGAATCGCAAGCGCCGTAAGCTGTACCGGAATAATCCAAAGGGCTGGATTGCCTGCACCAAAACACAACAACCCGATGATCGCCATCAACCCAATCGCCGGGAAATAAATCCGTTTCGCCCGCGACGTCAGAACAAGTTTCTTCTTCGCCCGGTTGCGCGGATCAGCCTCAAAATAGGCAGCTGCGACAAAGCACCCAAGAATTAAGATGTTGAGTAAAATCGGCGAAGCAACATCGGCAAAGGCAATCGCGCCAAGCACAAACAATACCGGCGTGAGACGCTTATCAAAACCCTTGTTCTCTTTGATCCATCCAAGCAGCCGAGCATTCAAATAATCTTCCTGCTGCAACACATGCAAATAGGTCATCAGCCGCTTCGCGCAAAAAGCCAGAAAGGCAAGATAAACAAGGCTGCTAACAACGATACTCATGATTTTTCCAGAAAAGACTTCACAATAAGCGCAAGCTGATGCCGCCCTTCATCGAGGATACTATAATGGTCATATCCCGCAAGCTCTATAAGCTGCGCGTTTGGAATTAGCTTTTGATAACGCTCGCCCATTTCCGGCGGGGTTTGATCGTCCTTTAATCCAAACACCAGCGTTACAGGGCAGGTGATTTGCTTGGCTTGTTCTGTCAGGTTTTCATTGACAGTTTTAACTAGGATATCACGCATCGCACCGGCGTTCCTATAATCGGAGCTGCCGAATTTTGATTTGAGCCAAGTTTCAGATAGTCCAAGCGTTGTTATTTTTTTCAAAAATTTATATAGCGCGATGCGAAACTTGAAATAAAGCTTTTCATGCAAATGCCGCTTACGGGGTAACCCCGCCGCCGCAATCAAACACATCGCAGAAATCAGATCGGGATACCGTGATCCGATATGCACCGCAACGCGGCATCCGAAAGAATGACCGATCCAGATAATCTTCTTCGGTGACAAAGATTTTATAAACGCTGCCATAAAATCGGCATAATCTTCAGGCCCCCATAGAGACGAGGGAACTGGGCTTTGTCCAAATCCCGGAAAATCGACAAGAATATGAAAGGCTTTGTTTTGCAAAGGCTCGGCAACAGCAAGAAAATTGGAGTGATTATGCCCCCAGCCGTGCGCCCAGACGACAATCATCTCGGACTCGGGATTGCCAAGGGTCATATATTTCAGCTCTTGACCGTTATGGACGAAACTTTGCATCATGTTGGTCTTAAATGATTTAGAGGTCTTTATAAATGAAAAAACGCGTTGCAGTCTTCTTTGGTGGAAGGTCCCCCGAGCATGATGTGAGCATTATTAGCTCTCTTCAGGCCATGAAAGCCATAGATTCAGCGCAGTTCGAACCGTTTCCCGTCTACATCACTACCGATGGAAAATGGCTTATTGGTGACATTTTAAAGGAAAGATCCAGCTATTTCCTCGATAAAATCGCCCTCAAAAAAACAACGCAGGTGACGATGGATGTCACCGCAGGCCCCGTTGGCCGGCTTGTGCCGCTCGGCGGTTTGCTTAAAACCAAGCCCGTTGAGTTTGATATCGCCCTTCTTGGCTTTCATGGCCTTTATGGCGAGGATGGCAACATTCAAGGCTTGATGGAGCTCGCAGGCGTCGCTTACACCGGCGTTCGGATGCTCGGCTCGGCTGTTCTCATGGATAAGACCATGACCAAACGCGTCCTGCAAAGCGCGGGTATTCCGCAATTGCCTTTCGCGGTGCTGAGCCGCCCGCAAAGCGGATATTTTATCGACGAAAAAGGAATCAAAGCGGCGATGGGGGATTTAAAATTTCCCTGTATCCTCAAACCCGTCCATCTCGGCAGCTCCATCGGCATCGCCAAAGTGAACAGCATTGAAGAAGTGCAAGCATGCCTGCCGCCCGCCTTTGAAATGGATGATGCGGTGATGTTGGAGCCGTTTGTTCCGAACCTGATCGAATACAACGTCGCAGTTGCTCGTATTAACGGTGAAATCCGCACCTCGGCCATCGAGCGCCCCAAACTCAGCACAGAGCAGGAGCTTCTTGATTTCGCCCAGAAATATAAATCAGGCGGCGACAATAAATCCGGCAAGGCCTCAGGCACGAAAGAAGCCATGCCAAGCCAGGGCATGCTCTCGCTCACCCGCGAAATTAATCCAAACCTAGATAAGAAGACCGAAGACAATATTCGCGGCTGGGCTGCTGCGATGTTTGACGCCATTCACGGCACCGGCGCGCCGCGCATTGATTTTATCGGCAACAGGGAAACCGGCGAACTGTGGCTGAATGAGGTCAACCCCATTCCGGGCTCCTTCGGCTATTTCCTTTGGGAAGCGGCCAAAGAGCCATTGCTGTTTACAGAACTCCTAACACATCTTCTGACCGAAGCCATGGAACAGCGCAAACGCCGTCTGCTGCCCGCCGACCCGGTTCCCAAGGACGCTCGCCTCTTTAAACGTCCGTTGTAGATTTTATCCACATCAAGTATCATGAACCCAGCAGCCCATATACCGATGGGTCATTCCCAATTATTTGTTCTATGTAAAACTCATGGCCGTGACCAAATCCAATCGTCAGAAAGTCACCAATAAGCGCCGCAAGGGTAAGCTTGCGATAATTATTCCATGGCTAAAGCGCTTTGGATGGGGCATGGCCTTCATGGCAGTTGTTTGCTGGATCGGGAGCTGGCTCTATATGGGTGGTTATATCAACCGCGCGGTTGATTGGTCCGTTCAGCTCAAAAATGAAACCTTGGCCAGCATTGGCTTCCGTATAGAAAACATCCTGCTTGAGGGGCGGGTGTATTCCGATGCGAAGCTGATTATGGCTCTCGTGAATATGAGTAAAGGCGATCCGCTTTTTGCGTTCGATCCCACACAAGCCAAAGAGCAAATCGAAAGAATGCCCTGGGTGGAAAGTGCAGAGATCGAACGTCGCTGGCCGGACACGCTTTATATTCGCCTGACCGAGCGCCAACCCCTTGCCTTCTTGCAAAAGGACAAAAAGCTTTATCTGATGGACGGTAAGGGCGAAATCATCAACACAAACGGCCTTTCCCGTTTTCAAAACCTGATTGTGTTCATCGGCGAAGACTCACAGCAACAAGCGCCGGCCATACTCGCCATGCTTCAGGCCGAACCTGAAATCTTGAGCCGTGTTGAAACGATTAAAGAGATAGGTGGACGGCGCTGGGATCTTGTGCTCAAGAATGGAGTAACCCTCAAACTTCCTGAAAAAGATTCTGCTCTTGCGCTACGCCAGATCGCGGACGCACAAAAAAGCGATCAGGTTTTGGATAAGGATATCGAGCATATTGATCTGCGCGATCATGCGCGTATGATAATCCGCACCCGCCCGGGAACGGTCCAGGAATATCGGGCCAGCCTTAAAGAGGGCGAACCAATCTAAACAGCGTATATCATGAGTCCGAAACACCAGAAAAAATCGAAATACCAACCCCGTGGAAGCTTGCTTGCTGCCCTTGATATAGGCGGAAACAAAATCGCCTGCTTCATCGCGCGCGTGACCGATAATGAAGGTCATTTTGAAATCATCGGTGTCGGCCATAGCCCATCAGCAGGCTTTCAAGACGGTTGTGTCATCGATATTGGCAAAGCCGAACTCGCGATCCGCAAAACTGTGCACGCCGCAGAAAACATGGCTGCCGATGTCATGAAGGGCTACCCTTTGCGCGAAGTCGTGGTAAATCTTCCAGGCATTCATGCCAAATCACACGGCCGCTGTATTGATGTCCAGATCGCCGGCCACAAGGTCAGTCATAATGACATCAACCGCGCCATGGCCAAAGCCCAGGAAAGCATCCTCAGCCCGCATTACGAACTGGTTCATACCATTCCCGTTGATTATCGTCTCGACGGAAAGGGCGGCATTCATCAGCCCATCGATATTCATGGTGACCATCTTAGCGTCGACATTCATCTCCTCACGGGTGATTCAACGGCTTTGCGCAATATGGCTGACTGCATCCAGCGCTCGCATCTTGATATTTCAGCATTCTGCGCCGCAGCCTACGCGTCGGGATTGGCTTGCCTTGTTGAAGATGAAAAGGAGCTGGGCTGTACTGTCGTAGATATCGGTTCCGGACAAACATCCATAGCCGTCTTTCATGGCAGTGCTATGATTTATCACGACAGCGTTGCTCTCGGTGGCCGCCATTTAACAAGCGACATTGCCAAAGGTTTAACCACCTCGCGTGAAGATGCTGAACGTATCAAGGCTCTCTATGGCAGCGCCATGGCTTCGCATAACGATGAGCACGAATTGATTGATGTTCCGCGTCTTGGTGAAGACGGCGAGGGGCGTGAACCAAACCATGTGCCGCGCTCGCTGCTTGTCGGGATTATCCAGCCGCGTGCGGAGGAAATCTTCGAAATGGTACGGGCCAAATTACACGACAGTGGCCTCGGGCACACGCTGGGTCGCCGCGTTGTTCTAACGGGCGGAGGAAGTCTTTTGTCAGGCATTAAAGAGCTCAGCGCCCATGTGCTCGACAAGCAAGTGCGTCTCGGAAAACCTATACATCTTCAAGGTGTGCCTGATGCCGTCAGCGGCCCCGCCTTTGCAACGGTTGCTGGATTGCTCACTTATATCGCTGAACGAAGCAACGAAATGCCCGCCGAAATCATGTCCCATGCCCAGCCCGTGAATCTCAAAGAACGCGTAGGGCAGTGGCTGAAGGAAAATTGGTAATTTATCCACAGAATTTGCCGTGTCGCCGTGTGCCGATCTGTCTTCAAAATTCCAAGAGTCAAAAAGTGAATCAAAATAAAGGGCTTAAGAGTCACCTTTGATTTTTGTGATGAATCAATAACGATTCAAAAAATCCGATCTTTTTGTGGAAACACTGTGAATAGTAGAAATTAACGCTTCCCACCCTGAATCACATTGCATATCATCAAGACACCTACCGCGATGGGGTTCGCTCGAAGCCTTCGCAGAACAATTTTTCAAACCTTCCGGGGAATAGAAATGATAAATATAAAAATGCAATCCAGTGTGACGCAGGCTTCCAAATTGTCGCCCAAAATAACCGTAATTGGTGTGGGTGGTGCTGGTGGGAATGCCGTCAACAATATGATCTCATCCAACCTCGAGGGATGTGAATTTCTTGTATGCAACACGGATGCGCAGGCCCTGGACAATTCTTTGGCAGAAGTAAAAATTCAGCTCGGCGTTCATGTAACGGGTGGTCTTGGTGCAGGCTCTAAGCCTGAGGTAGGAAGGGCCGCTGCCGAAGAGACTCTTGATGAGATTATGCAACATCTTGAAGGCGCCAACATGGCGTTTGTAACAGCCGGCATGGGCGGTGGAACAGGAACTGGAGCTGCTCCGGTCATCGCCAAAGCTTGCCGTGATATGGGGATTTTGACAGTTGGTGTTGTGACCAAACCGTTCCATTTCGAAGGCTCGCACCGCATGAGAATGGCGGAAGAAGGTCTGGAGCGGATGCAAGAATATGTCGACACTCTGATCGTGATTCCAAATCAAAATTTATTCCGTATCGCCAATGAAAAGACAACGTTTGCCGAAGCTTTCCGTATGGCTGACAGCGTCCTGCAATCCGGTGTGCGCGGCGTGACTGATCTTATGGTTCGCCCAGGTCTGGTTAACCTTGACTTTGCTGACATCCGCACAGCGATGAGCGAAATGGGCAAAGCGATGATGGGGACTGGCGAGGCAGAAGGCGATAAGCGCGCCATCGAGGCTGCTGAAGCCGCGATCAACAACCCGCTGCTTGATGACGTTTCTATGAAAGGCGCACATGGCGTTATCATCAACGTTACTGGCGGCTACGACATGACGCTCTTTGAGGCCGATGAAGCTTGCAACAGAATCCGTGATGAAGTTGATCCTGATGCCAACATCATATTCGGCGCCACATTTGATGAAAGCCTCGAAGGCAGAATGCGTGTGTCTATCGTTGCAACCGGCATTGAAAAAGAGTCGATGCAAAAATCAAAACCACAAGGTGGGACAGGAAAAATTGGGCGTGCCGTACCGAACACCGTATCGGCAGCTCCATCTGTCGCATCAACCAAAACATATTCTGCTCCGGTAGCAGGCTTGCAGGCAACGCGGCCGGCTCCTGTTGCTGTACAAACAACTCCTGTGATGGCAGCCGCACCTGCCGCAGCTCAGACAGCGTCAACACCTGCACCTGAAACACCAGCTCAGCCAGATGTTCCAGAAGCGGATTTGTTTGAACAATCGCAATTTACTGCACAAGGGGCTTCTATGGAGTCGCCACAAAACACTGCACTGCGGGGCACGCGCTATAAGAATGCGTTTATTCCACCAAAGCCAGCTGGCGGGCCTCAGCCAACATACCAGACTTATGCTGGCGTTGGAGCTCAGCAATCGGAAGCTGTTCCTGCACCGGTCGCACCTCCTGCTTACCAGACACAGGAGTTTGTTCCTGCAGCCACGGCAGATTACCGTTCACCGCCAGCGCAGCCTCAGGCAAAATCATCCGGGTTGGTGCTTAACCCGCCGAAATTGCCGAACCCTGCCACAAAACAGAAGACTCCATCTTTGTTTGAGCGTATTTCAGGGACGGTACAACAAGGACTTGAAAATCTGACAGGCAGCGCACACCAACCGCGCCAGCGTATGGAACCCGCACCTTCAGGATTGACTACACCGGCTTCCGGTGCGTCTGTAGGCCCTCAACCCTCTCAAGGCAGCTTGAATATCGACACGCCTTCCGCTCCCAAGCGCGCTGAAGATGATCTTGATATTCCGGCTTTTCTCAGACGCCAGGCAAATTAACGCGTAAATCATAGTTCTTCTCTTCTTTTAAAACTATACAAGCCCGCCTTTTGAGGCGGGTTTTTTTCTTATGTTACAACGTCTTACCGGATGTGTAACAATCCGCAACAAACTGTTATTTGTCCAGTCTGCAGCCCGTTCATATATTAGAGACTACACAAGAGGTCTTTAATTTATGAAGCAAGTAACTCTAGCGCAGCCGGTATCTCTCTCCGGCGTTGGTCTGCACTCCGGTAAGGTTGTTAACCTGACCCTGCGTCCGGCTGACCCGAACATGGGCGTGACTTTCTTCAGAAGCGATATCAAAGACAAGAATAATATCATTTTTGCACTCTGGAATAATGTCGTCGACACCAAGCTTTGCACCGTCATCGCAAACGACGCTGGGGTGAGCGTAGGCACGATTGAGCACCTTATGGCTGCGCTGCGTGGCTGCGGTATTGATAATGTTGTCGTTCAATTGGATGGCCCAGAGGTTCCAATTATGGACGGCAGTGCTATGCCCTTTATTAAAGCTATAGAAGAGGCCGGCACAAAGGAATTAAACGCCGTAGCAAAGGCAATTCGCGTCCTGAAGACGGTTACCGTTGAAAAGGGCGGAAAAGCGGTAACTTTGTCTCCGTCGTCCGCAAGCGAGTTTACAGGCGATATTCAATTCGACCACCCCAGCATTGGCACACAGCGCTTTGAAACCCAGTTGGTCAATGGCGATTTTAAGCATGACATTGCTGAGGCCCGTACATTCGGCTTTCTGAAAGAAGTGGAATATCTACGCGCGAACGGTCTTGCGCTGGGCGGTTCTCTCGACAACGCGATTGTTCTTGATGAAACCCGTGTTCTAAATCCAACCGGTTTGCGTTTTGAAGATGAATTTATCCGTCACAAGATTTTGGACGCAATCGGCGATCTCTACCTTGCCGGCGCACCCATCCTTGGTGCCTATGATGGACATAAGGCAGGTCATGAGATGAACAATCTCGTTTTGCATGCGCTTTTCGCAGATGACAGTGCGTGGGAAATTGTTGAAATAGAAAAAAACCAGACAACTTTCTCTTCGGATATTCTTGAAAACAGAGTCTTTGCATAAAGTGCACGTTTACACAAAATATGTAACATGTCTTCTTGTCCTTCTTAATTTGTTCTTCCAACCATTGAGTGTTTTTGCTCAGGATAGAGCGGCTGTTAATTTGGACAATATTTTTTCAGAATTCCCAGAAAAGATGCACCTTTTATCAGAACAAGATGGAAGCTATGTAATATACAACCCCTTATGTTGTCATGACCTGCCTGTTATTGATTTTACAAAAGTAAAAGGGAATGCAAGAGAGTATTATCTAAACGCCTCAGGAGAAGGTGTTTCAGGAACAATTGAAAAAATAGAAGTGACGGATACGAGAATAACTATCCATGGCATAAACCTGCAAAAAGAACCTGAAGTGTTTGTTTTTACGAAAACTGAAAATCCGCATCAGTACATATTGTCTCCCTGTTCATTGTTTTCTCAGGATACTCTTTGGATCGATGAAAGATATAAGTCAGAAGTTAAAGAAATTCCGGAACCAAGTTGCCCACCACTTGCGGATGGCGCCTGTTAGGGCTTGCGCGGTTGAGGTAAAGTGTGGGATACAAAAGAAATGTCACGCATTTTTTTATTGATCGTATTGTCTTTATTTCTTGTATCCTGCGGCACATCGCCGGAAGACAAGCAAAAGGAACTCGAATCCGAACCAGTTGAAACCTTGTATAACAAAGCCGCTCAGGCTTTGGATACGGGCAACACGCAGGAAGCAATCCGCCTGTTTGAAGAAGTTGAGCGTCTGCACCCTTATTCCAAATGGGCCAACCAGGCGCAGCTTATGGCGGGTTATGCCGCCTATTCAAGCGGGCAATATGATGAGGCTGTGCTTACCCTTGACCGCTTCATCGAACTTCACCCTGGCCACCCCAGCATTGATTACGCTTACTATCTCAAGGCTCTGAGCTTCTACGAGCAGATTGTCGACGTTGCCCGCGATCAGGAAATAACTCAACTTGCGCTCGAGTCGTTTGATACATTGCTTCGTCGCTTCCCTGATAGCCAGTATTCAAGAGATGCGTCTCTTAAGCGCGACCTGACGCTCGACCACTTGGCCGGCAAAGAAATGGAAATCGGCCGTTACTATCTGAACCGCGGCCATATCAACGCCGCCATGAACAGATTTAGAACCGTCATCAAGGATTATCAAACGACAACGCATGTGGCCGAAGCCCTGCATCGTTTGGTTGAAGCCTATCTGACCCTCGGCTTAAAAGAGGAGGCATTGCGGATTGCCTCAGTCCTCGGCTACAATTATCCCGGCAGCGTATGGTATAAGCGCAGCTACGATTTATTGGATGAACAATCCCGTCAACGCATCCTGGATGACCGCGGATTCATCGACAGAACGGTGCAATCACTGTTCAAGCCGGATTAAGGATAAAAGGAAGCCATCGATGCTTCTCGCACTGCATATTCAAAACGTGGTTCTGATTGATCGTCTGTCGATTGAGTTCAAGGACGGTCTTTGTGCGCTCACAGGCGAGACAGGAGCCGGAAAGTCGATACTTCTTGATTCTCTTGGGTTGGCCCTTGGTGCGCGGGCTGAAAGCCGTCTTGTACGTAAGGGGGCGGATCAAGCGCAAGTCACCGCAGAATTTTCAATCGATAAAAACCCGGCGGCCGTTAGAATTCTTGAAAATGCAGGAATTGAGGCCGATGAATTGTTGCTCCGCCGCGTGCTCAACAGTGACGGGAAAAGCCGCGCATTCATCAACGATCAGCCAGTGAGCGCGTCTTTGCTCCGTGATTTAGGTGAAACGCTGATTGAAATTCATGGCCAGTTTGAAACTCATGGCCTGCTTAATCCCGCCACGCACCGTAATTTATTGGATGAATATGCCGCAATCACAACGGATATCTCTGCATTCTGGTGCGCCTGGAAAGAAGCAGAACTCAAATTGCAAAATTCAAAAAGCAGTGCCGAGAATTTAAGGGCAGAAGAAGAATATCTCCGTCAATCTCTGCAAGACCTTGATGCCCTGGGCCCGCAATTGGGTGAGGAAGAGACATTAAAGTCACTCAGAATGCAATTAATGAATCGTGAGCAGGTTCTTGAGGGTCTAAACGCGGCCTATCAGATTTTAAATGATGAGAATGATCCTGTGCGGGCGGCCTGGGCTGCTCTTGATCGCATAGCAGGAAAAATGGGAGATTCTGCAAATCAAGCAATTGCTGCGCTCGATCGCGCCTCTACGGAAATTGAAGAGGCCGTAGCGCTGATTTCCGATCTTTCCAACGATCTTGAACAACAAGAACATAATTTAGAGTCAATTGATGATCGTCTCCATAGCTTGCGGGCTCAAGCCAGGAAGCACGGCTGTGCACCGGATGAGCTGCCCGCGAAACGGGAACAGCTCGCTGAACAGCTTAATCTCATTGAACACGGCGATGATGTTCTGGCCGCCCAAATGAAAATGGTTGATAACGCCAGCAAGGCTTACATCAAGGAAGCCGAAATCATCAGCCAAATTCGTAAAAAATCAGCCAAAAAACTGAGCGATTTAGTCCAAAGGGAATTACCGCCTCTCAAACTTGAGAAGGCCAGTTTTATTTGTGAAGTCTCTGCCTTAGATGAAAGCGACTGGGGACCAGCCGGTATGGATGAAGTTCGTTTTCTTGTCTCCACCAATCCCGGCAGCAATCCGGGGCCTTTAAACAAAATTGCATCCGGCGGTGAGATGGCCAGATTTATGTTGGCCCTTAAAGTTGTCATGGCGGCCACGGGAACAGCGGGAACAATGATTTTTGACGAGGTTGATGCGGGGGTCGGAGGCGCCGTTGCAGATGCTGTCGGTGAACGGTTGGCAAAGCTGGCGGCAAGCAAGCAGGTTCTTGTCGTGACGCATGCCCCACAAATAGCAGCCAGAGCCACGCATCACTGGATTGTCAGCAAGGAGGGCGCAAAAGAGGCCAAAACAAATGTCCTTCATCTTGATGCTGCCGATAAGCGCCGGGAGGAAATTGCTCGTATGCTCTCCGGTGCTAAGGTCACCGATGAGGCTCGCGCCGCCGCTCAAAAATTGATGGAGACAGGCGCGTGAGTAAATCACTGTTCGACTTTTCACTAGAAGACGCCAAGGCGCGTCACAGCACTTTGGTTAAGCAAATACGCCATCATGATTCCTTATATTATCAAAAGGATGAGCCGGAAATATCGGACGCCGAATACGATAAGTTGCGGCAGGAAATCGAGGAGATTGAAACGAAACACCCGGAGCTGATCACCAAAGATAGCCCCACGCAGAAAGTCGGAGCCTCGCCCTCAAAGGGATTTAAAAAGGTTCGTCACAAAGTTCCGATGCTTTCTTTGTCGAACGCGTTCAGCGAGGAAGAAGTTCAGGATTTTCTAGATAGAATCCGCCGTTTCTTAAGTCTGCCCGATGATGAGTCGATAGAAATTTTAGCAGAACCCAAAATTGATGGCCTTTCTTGCTCTCTGCGATATGAAAACCATAAATTGACACAAGCGGCAACGCGAGGTGATGGCGAAGAGGGCGAGGACATTACAGCCAACATCATGACAATAGATGATGTCCCAAAGGGGTTACCGGCCAGTGCTCCGGATCTACTTGAAGTGCGCGGTGAAATATACATGACTCATTCCGATTTTAAAAAATTGAATGAGGATCAGGAAAAGAACAATGACAAAGTTTTTGCCAATCCCCGCAACGCAGCAGCAGGAAGTGTTAGACAATTAGACCCTGAGATAACAGCGGAGCGCAGCCTTCATTTTTATGCCTATGGTTTGGGCGAAATCAGTTTAGATTACAAACCGAAGAAGCAATCGGAAATCATTGAATCTCTTGATAAATGGGGATTTATAGTCACGGATGACGTCGTAACAAACTCAATCCAGGACATCATGCACAACTACAACCGTCTACAAAATATGCGCGCAACCCTAGATTTTGATATCGATGGAATTGTATACAAGGTGAATCGTATCGATTATCAGCAGCGTCTGGGTTTTGTCTCCCGCGCCCCTCGCTGGGCAACCGCTCATAAGTTTCCTGCCGAGCAAGCTGTAACCATTCTTAAAAAAATTGAGATTCAGGTTGGCCGTACGGGAGCTCTAACGCCTGTGGCCCGCCTTGAACCTGTGACAGTGGGCGGCGTCGTAGTATCCAATGCAACCTTGCATAACGCCGATGAGATACAACGCAAAGATATACGTGAGGGCGACACAGTGGTCGTGCAGCGCGCCGGAGACGTTATTCCACAAATCGTTGAGGTCAAGCTGGATAAACGTCCCAAAAACTCCCATCCCTATAAGTTTCCTGCCAATTGCCCAGCCTGCGGCTCGCATGCATTTCGTGAAGAAGAGGATGTCGTGGTCCGGTGCAGTGGTGGTCTGATATGTCCCGCACAAGCCGTTGAACGACTTAAACATTTTGTCTCCCGTCTTGCGTTCGACATTGAAGGTATGGGCACAAAAATTATCGAGGAATTTTATGCAGAAGGCATAATTAAATCTCCCGCAGATATATTTCGTCTCAAGGACATCAATCAAAGCCTGACGCCCCCGCTTCAGGAAAGGGACGGTTGGGGCGATTTGTCTGTCCAGAATCTGTTTGAGGCCATCGAGCAGCGCCGCACGATTGCGCTGAACCGCTTTATCTATGCGCTTGGAATTCCCCAGGTTGGTGAAGCAACAGCCAAACGTTTAGCGTCGTCCTATGGTGATCTTGATTCTCTAAAAAAGGCGCAACATGACGATCTGACCGCAATTGAAGATATTGGACCTCGTGTGGCCGAAGATATCATCCAGTTTTTTGCGGAAGAGCATAATCAGAAGGTCCTGACGGATCTCGAGAATCAGTTAACGATTGAATCTTATGCCGCACCCACGAGCAACAGCCCCGTCGCTGGCAAAACAGTTGTGTTTACAGGAACGCTTGAAACGGTTTCGCGTCAGGAAGCCAAGGCCAAAGCAGAGTCTCTTGGCGCTAAAGTTTCGGGTTCTGTGTCCAAGAAGACGGATTACGTGATTGCCGGCGCTGATGCCGGATCAAAGCTCAAGAATGCAAAAGAATTGGGCGTGACCGTTCTAAGCGAAGAAGAATGGCTGAAGCTGATAGGCTAGCTCTAGCGCTTTTCAAGCTGTCTAAGCTCATCCATGGCCTTTTCCATCGACTCAGGATAATTACGCTTTTCAACAAACTGGCCGCCGCCAGATTTACGGGTCATGGACTGATCCAGTGCCTGGCGCAGAGTTTCAGCAATGCTGAGATCCTTTTGCTCGATAGCAAGCTCAAGAGCTGACAAAATCCGGTCGCTAAGGCGTTGATGTTCTGTTCCGTTGGTCATAGGCGTTGTTCTCCAATCTTAAGCTTCTAATTTGCCCTTTTACGTGGCCTCTTTCAAGCCTTCTTCTATGAACCTCAAAAAATCTTCAAGAAAGCGGTTACGTATGAAATCACGCTCCATAAGCGGCTCATGATAAGAATCATGTAACATCACCAATTTGGCTTTGGGCAAGCGCAAGGCCACCCCGCGCACGGCCTTGTTATCAACCAAGATTTCATGCTGGACACAGGTGATAAGCACCGGGGTCTGAATATTTTCCAGATCAAGTTTTGCAATTTTCTGGCAAGATTTATGGGCCTCGTAAACCCATCCAAATGTCACCCCGCCAATTTGAAGCTCAGGCTCAGCCAATGACCAGGCATTATGAATAGGATTGCGGTCTGGATCCTTGCTCAGAAAACTTAGAGGCGGAGGGGGATGCATAATCTCTTTCCAATTCCCACCTCCCGGCACATACGATTCGGCGGCAAATTTCTTCATGACCTGCGATATTTGCGACGCCATGGGTATGGCGCGCATGGTTTTAATTCCGAACATCGGACATAAAAACGCCGCCGCATAAAATTTTTCCTGATTTTTCGCCAGATAATGCAGGCCGATATTTCCACCCATCGACAGCGCCAGCATAACAAGCGGGACATCTTTGGTTATAGGCTGGACATGTTTTTCAATCCAAAATTTCAGATCAAGAACATCGCTGTTAAAACCGGTGGAATGGCGTTTATGCGGGTTATCGAGATAACGGCCAGACTTGCCTTGCCCAAACCAGTCGAGAATAAAAATCCCGAAATTATGCTCAAGCGCCCAATGCGCCGTTTCAAAGTGTTTCTCGCAAAATTCGGACAGACCCGGAAGCATGACGATAACGGCTTTGGGATTTTTAGGGAGCGCATATCCAAAGCGCAACTGCCGGCCGTTCTTGCGCGAAAATTCACTCCATTGCCAGCCATCAGGCTGAAGAAAACGCGGTTCAAGAGGGGGGCTTATCAGTTCGTTTGTCATGTTTTGATGAAGGGTGGGGTAAACTCTTGTTTTAATTATAGCTCTAATCAGTTCGTTTCCTTAACACAAAATACTGACTTTACCTTTTTGCTACCAAAAAGACACAACCACCTTATCAAAGATCACATCAATTGAAAAGGAAAATATTCCTAATTATAACATGGCGGGGTAAGGGTGAGATTGACAAATATGTAAAAGGATTGTAGCGTGGCGACCATGAGCTTAAATGACTATTTTAATAAGCGTGCGCTTGCCGGATATGTATTCATATCAGGCAATTTAACTTTGCTTGCCGGAACAATGGAATCCGACAGCGTGTCTTGGAATGTATCCAAAGTCATGACGTCCGCACTTCTGCTGACCGCCTCTGCAATATATCCTTTAACGCAAAAAAGACCTGGACTTTTTGCTGCTGCAGGAGGTTGCGTAATAACAGCCCAAGGGATTATAGCTGCCACAGCGCGCGGAGCTGGAAAGGCCGTGCAACAAATGGGAACTATTCTGCCAGCACTTCAGGGAATATTAATGATAAGAAAAGCATGGAACAGCAGACGGGGAAATGTACATTATAAAACAGACAATACGATTTTAAAGCCGTTGGAATATGTTGACCGTCGTCCAATTTTGACGGGCGCCTTAATAGAGGGGCCTGGAGTTGCAACGATTGCAGTAGGCGCAGCATTAAGCCGGGACTGGGTATTGTGTGCTGCTGCTTCGCAGTGGGTATTAGCTAACGTATTTTTAGGCGCCTCAGATATAGATGATCAAGCGCCAAATAATGATCCAAGCAATGAAATAACTGTTGCTCCTTAACTCAATGCTCCAGCGCCTTGATAATGTTCTCGGTCATCTTCTTGGCGTCATCGAGCAGCATCATGGTGTTGTCCTCGAAGAACAGAGGGTTATCAATCCCCGCATAACCCGAACCCATCGAACGCTTCACAAATAAAACCGTCTTCGCGTTCTCGACGTCTAGCACAGGCATTCCATAAATCGGCGAAGAGGAATCATTCTTGGCCGCAGGATTGGTGATATCGTTCGCGCCGATAACATAGGCGACGTCCGCTGATGAAAATTCACGATTGATGTCTTCCATCTCAAAGACCTCATCATAAGGCACATTCGCCTCGGCCAGCAGCACGTTCATATGTCCCGGCATGCGTCCGGCCACTGGGTGAATCGCGTATTTCACCTCAACACCTTCCTTTTTAAGAATATCGCCCATTTCACGCAGCGCATGTTGTGCTTGCGCCACCGCCATACCGTAACCAGGCACGATAATAACCTTGGAGGCGTTCTTCATGATATAGGCTGCGTCATCCGCCGCCCCGATCTTGGCTTGCTTATCACTGTAATCCGCACCACCCGTCGCTTGTTCGCCGCCGAACCCGCCCAAAAGAACGGAAACGAACGAACGGTTCATCCCTTTGCACATGATATAGGAGAGAATAGCGCCAGAGGCTCCAACCAACGCCCCGACGATAATGAGAAGGTTATTATGCAGCGTAAAACCAATGCCCGCCGCTGCCCAGCCTGAATAAGAGTTGAGCATTGAAACGATCACCGGCATGTCCGCGCCGCCGATCGGAATAATCATCGTCACACCCAAAACGAGCGCGACCAGAACGATCATCCAGAAGAAGAATCCACTTTGCGATCCAAGAAGCATCAGAATGAGCAGAACAAGGATAATGCCCAGCAAGGCGTTTAATTTATGCTGACCCGGGAATTTAACCGGTTTCCCAGAAATCTTGCCCTGTAATTTACCCCAGGCTACGACCGATCCTGTGAACGTCACCGCTCCAATCGCCAGCCCCAAAGCCATTTCAATCAAAGAAGAGGCATGAATGTCGCCTCGTGTGCCGATACCAAAGTTTTCTGGGTTATAAAAAGCCGCCGCAGCAACAAACACAGCCGCCAGGCCAACCAGCGAGTGAAACGCTGCCATGAGTTGAGGCAGGGCGGTCATCTCGATTTTATTCGCAATCGAATAACCAATACCGCCACCGATCGCCACGCCGAGAACAATCGTAAACCATCCCTCGATCTGGGGCGTAAAAAGCGTTGTAACCACCGCCAGCGCCATGCCGATCATACCGTATTGAAGACCTCTGCGTGCGGTTTCAGGATGAGAAAGACCACGGAGCGCAAGAATAAAAAGAACCGAAGAAATAAGATAAGCCAGATGGGTCATACTCTATGCTCCCTTCTTCTTAAACATATGCAACATGCGGCGTGTGATGATAAACCCGCCAAAAATATTTACCGAGGCCAGAATAACCGCAAGAAATCCGAAGAAGGAGCCACTCGCCGATCCTGCCGCCATCAACGCACCAACGATGATAACGGACGAAATTGCATTCGTAATGCCCATCAAAGGGGAGTGCAGGGCAGGCGTAACCCGCCACACAACGTGATAGCCCACAAAACAGGCCAGCACGAAAACTGTCAGTCCGACGACAAAAAACGAGGGGGCATGCATGGCTGTTTCACCGGCAGCAGGCATAATCGCCGCAACTTGCTCGGCGACATCGTAAGAACCCTGATGAACTTGCTCCGCCGAGAGCCTGGCGCTTTCTGATAAAGTCATTTGTGTGTCAGCCATAATTTCTAATCCTGTTTTGAAGTCTTGGGTTTAGGTGTTGCCTTTTTCTTTGCCGGTTTTGGTGCCTCATCATTGGCTGCTGGCGCTTTTTCCTTTTTCTCAGTCTCTTTCTTGCCGCCGAAATTCGGATGCACAACTTTACCATTGCGCGTTAGCATGACCCCTTTAATGACATCGTCATTCTCATCAATCTCAAGCTTGCCATCTTTGACAATCAGCGTAACCAGACTGCAAAGGTTGCGGGCATAGAGGGATGACGCAGACTCGGCGAGGCGGCTTGGCACGTTGCGATGACCGACAATTTTCACCCCATGCTTTTGAACCACGTCACCAGCCTTTGAAAGTTCACAATTCCCACCGGTTTCCACCGCCAGATCAACAATCACAGAGCCCGGCTTCATTGATTTGACCATCGCTTCTGTAATCAGTTTCGGGGCGGGCCGTCCTGGGATAAGTGCTGTGGTGATAACAATATCCTGTTTGGAAATTGTTTCTTCGATCAAGGTCTGCTGCTTCTTCTTATAAGCATCAGACATCTCTTTGGCATAGCCGCCCGCTGTTTCCGCTTGTTTAAACTCTTCATCTTCTACCGCGATGAATTTCCCGCCAAGCGATTGGACCTGTTCTTTTGCTGCCGGGCGCACATCGGTTGCTGATACGATGGCCCCCAATCTCTTTGCTGTTGCTATAGCTTGTAGGCCTGCGACGCCTGCACCCATGACCAGAACCTTGGCCGGCGGGATTGTTCCCGCCGCAGTCATCATCATCGGAAACGCCCGTCCATAATACTCACAAGCATCCAAAACAGCCTTATAACCCGCGAGGTTCGATTGCGATGACAAAACATCCATAGACTGCGCTCTTGTAATGCGAGGGACGAGTTCCATGGAGAATGAATCGATCGAGGCCTTGGCCAATTCACTCATAAGCTCTTCATTGGCATAGGGAGCAAGAAGCCCGATCACCAGCGTATTTTTTGACATAAGGGATGTCAGTTTTTCATCTGGGGGCTGAACGCACAGAACAATATCGGCGTTCTTTAAAAGACTCTCTTTATCTGAAGCAATTTGCGCACCTGATTCCTTAAAAGCACTGTCAGGAATAGAAGCGCTTTCACCGGCGTCTTTTTCCACAACTACTTTGCAGCCCAATCCAATGTATTTTTTGACGGTTTCAGGGGTTGCGGCAACGCGCTTTTCAAAATCAGCCGTTTCTTTGGCTATGGCAATCGTAAGTCCCAAGGGCTTTTCCTCATTTTCTGGCAATGATGTGCAATCGAAAATAGAGCATGCATGATCTTTTTTCATTTGTGAAGGGCGTTTGGGTTAAAAACCTTGGTGCTTGAATACAGAAGTGATTTTCATTAGATTCTTAAAGCAATAAAGCTTTTCACCAGCTCTCGTGGCATTTTATGCGCATATCAAAATTACGTATTCTCACTCTCGCGCTTTGTATGATCCCGACGTTATCTTCGCGGGCGGAAACAATCGAGAATGCCGCTCAAACGGCTTTGAGGACTCACCCTAGCATTGAATCGGCGCAAGCAGCGCTGGATGTTGCGTATGAAAGACGGCGCGAAGAGTTTTCCGGTTATTTTCCAACTCTCTCAACCACAGCATCAGGCGGGCGCATGTTCGGCGATAACGCGACAAGCCGTGGATCTTCGACAACAAGAGGAGAGGCTTATTCGTATCTTTGGGAAGGCAGTGTGTCAGCACGTCAGCCGCTTTTTCACGGATTTGAAATCCGCCGCCGCGTTGACTCTGCGAATGCTAAAAAACTCTCAGCAGAGCAAACACTTGCCGAGACGCAGGAGAACCTGGTTTTTAACACGTCCCGCTCTTACGTCGACTTGCTGCGTGCGCGCAAGGCGCTGGTTATGATCATGGAGCAAAACGCCAAGGTCGATGAATATATCTTGCGTATTTCTCAAGGCGTGGATGAGGGCGTGATGGACGAAGCCGAACTTCAACAGGCCAAGGACGTTAAGGCATCTCTCGAAGGGTTGCTTGCTGAATATAAAGGGCAAGTGGCTGCCGCGGAAGCGCAGTATATCGAATTGGTTGGGGCATTGCCTCAAGACGAGCTTCAAAACCCGCAACCCAATGTCCAGCTGATACTAGAGGGTGTTGACGAAGCTCTGGCCTTTGCTATGAAAAATCATCCTTCCGTTTTGGCGGCAGAGATGAATTTAAAATCTGCGCAATATGATGTTGGTGCCGAACAAGCTTCGCTGTATCCAAGCTTTGATGGCGAGTTATCCTATCTTGAAAGCGATAAGAAAGAAGAAATTGGGGGCGAGTTGACGGACGGGCGTGCCCTTGTCCGCATGAATTGGGACTTCGAAACAGGGATGGGGCAGTTTGCCCGCATTAACCAAAAAGAAAGCACAGTTCGTGAATCACGTGCGCAGGCTGATGAGATCCGCAAGCAAGTTGAACGTGGCGTAAGATTGGCCTATGCCGAATATCAGACATCGGTCGAGTTGCTGAACAACCAAACCAAACGCGTCAATTTAAGCGCAGATCTTTACGCGACTTATGAAGTCCAGTTTGAAGCTGCTGTCGTTCGCATTCTGGATCTCATGCAAACCGATAATCAATATTTCCTATCACGCCTGGATCAGATGAACGCCGCTCACCGCGCTCTATTGGCACAATATGCTATTCTCGCCAGTTTTGGGCGCTTGAAAGATTCCCTCACGCAGGCCCACGCCAATGCTGGATGAAGAAGTAGAAGACATTTCAAGCGATTTAAGCGTGCAAAGCACAGACACCCTTCTTGAATGTCTTGTATTTTTCAGCGCTCATTTTGGCAGGGCAAAATCTGCAGACTCGTTAAAGGCCGGCTTGGCTTATGATGGAAAGGGCATGGGCCCAAATTTATTTTGTGAGGCCGCCGAACGTCTTGGTCTTAAAACCAAAATCACGCGCCGCGAAAAAATTCGTGACATTCCCTCAGCCGTTTTGCCGGCTGTTCTTGTACTGCACAGCAACGAAGCATGTGTTCTCCTCACCAAGGACCGCAAGCGTGCGGTTGTTTACTTTCCAGACACAGGCGGAGAAACATCAATTCTTCTGAATGATTTGGAAAAAGACTACGCGGGCTTTTCAATTTTTATTCATCCCTCGACAGTTTTTACCAACCCGGAAATGCGTGAGGTTCAGGACAATGACGATCATTGGTTCTGGGGGCAAATTAATAAGAACCGCGGCATATACGGGATTTCCATGTTGGGCGCTGTATTCATAAATTTGTTCGCTCTGACAAGTCCCTTATTCATCATGAATGTTTACGACCGCGTTATTCCTAACGAGGCCATAGAAACCGGCTGGGTTCTTGGCCTTGGTGCTCTTACTGTTTTTCTTTTTGATTTTATTTTGCGAACGTTGCGCGCCTACCTGATCGACATTGCTGGGCGCCGCATAGACGTAGTTGCAGGGCGTCGTATTTACGATCACCTCATCGATATGAGAATCTCGCATCGCCCCCGTTCCAGCGGGGTTTTCGCCAACATGCTGCGCGATTTTGATTCTGTTCGGGAATTTTTTACATCGGCCACGATTACCGTTCTGGTCGATCTTCCATTCGCAATTTTCTTTATTGCCATCATATATTTCCTTGCTGGAAATCTCGCGTTCATTCTTGCTGGCTTGATTATCCTTGTTGCCGCGATTGGCTTCCTCATTCAGATACAGCTGAAATCCCATGTTCGTAAATCGATCAAAACCTCGGAATCAAAGCACGGTCTTCTTGTAGAGACTATTCACGGACTGGAAACGATCAAGGCCATCGGTGCTGACGGACGATTTCGGGCCAAATATACGCAATATCTAGGCGATAATGCCGCCAGTTCACAGGACTCTCGTTTTTGGTCGGGACTGGGCGTCAACATCGCAACATTCCTTCAGCAAATCGCCTCGATCATTATTATTTTATTCGGAATGTATATGGTCAAAGACGGTACTCTCTCAGTCGGCGGACTTATTGCAGCCGTGATGTTAGGAGGACGGGCCATCGCGCCAATCGGCCAGATCGCCAATCTCATGGCGAAATACCACCAGGCGGGCGGCGCGCTTAAAACGCTTGAGAAAATCATGGGCCAGCCAGTCGAAAGGCCGCCGGAGAAACAGTTTTTACACCGCCCTGACCTTAAAGGAAAACTGGCATTTGAAAATGTTGGGTTTTCTTATCCTCACGTGAATCGCGCAGTGCTGGAGAAAGTATCTTTTACAATTACTCCAGGCGAAAAGGTTGGAATTATCGGCCGTATCGGTTCGGGCAAAAGCACTATTGCCAAGCTCGCGATGGGATTATATGAGCCAGATGACGGCACGATTTTAGTGGATGACACAGATTGTCGTCAGATTGATCCAGCTGATTTGCGCCGGCGTACGGCCTATATATCACAAGATGTTTTCCTTTTCACAGGCAGCGTCCGCGATAACATAGCCGCAAGTGTACCAGGAGCCAGCGAGGCAGAGATTCTTGAAGCTGCGAAACGGGCGGGTGTTGATGATTTTATGTCCCGCCACCCCATGGGTTACGACGCACCTGTTGGGGAAGGCGGTGAGGGGCTTTCTGGTGGCCAGCGTCAGGCAATTGCCTTAGCCCGTGCAATGCTTATGAAGCCGAGCATTTTGGTTTGTGATGAGCCAACGAATGCTATGGACATGCAGGCCGAAGCAGCATTCAAAGCCTATGTCGAGACAGAAATGGACAACAAGACCTTCATTTTAATCACACATAAACCCCAAATGCTTCCAATGGTGGAACGGCTGATTCTGATCGATGCAGGCCGTGTTCTTATGGATGGAGAAAGAGATAAGGTTCTCGAAAATCTTAAATCAGGGAATATCAAGGCAAAAGCATGAGCGAATCCAACGACACAGATTTTATGTCAGAACTACAGGCGGCAAACAACCTCGCGCCGTCAAAGCCTGTGCTTGCCATGTATTTCAGCATTGTAGGGATTGTCGTTTTTGCCATTCTCTGGGCCAGCTTTGCCAAGGTTGAGCAGCTCGCCCGCGGTCATGGTCAGGTCGTCCCAACCCAGGAAATTAAATACATACAAAGTCTGGAAGGGGGGATATTGCAAGAACTCCTGGTTACGCAAGGTCAGCAAGTGAAAGCCGGGGACATTCTTTTGCGTTTGAGTAATGTGCAGTTTTCATCGGAAGAGCGAGGCACAGAAGCAAAGTCTTTGAGCCTACGTGCTCAAAAGGCAAGGCTTGAAGCCGAAGCAAGCGGTAAAGAATTTGTCATCCCCGAAGAAATAACAAAAAAATCCGCCCAAATTGCAAAAAATGAAGAGGCACTTTATAACTCGCGCCAACAGGAATTGAAGAACGCGTATCAGATTTTAGATGATCGCATTCATAAAGCGAATGCGGACCTCTCCGAAGTAGAAGCTCAAATTAGTCGTCTTCAGCAGAACCGTTCTCTCTTGAATGAAGAATTGGAAATGACACGTGAGATGGTCAAAAAGCGTGCAGTTCCAAAGCTGGAGGAAATTCGCCTCAACCGCGATCTCACCGATATCAATGGTCAAATTAATGCCTTGGCTCAAAGCAAGAAGGCCCTTGAGGCCGCGCTCAAAGTAACCCAGACAGAGCGTCAAAGCCAGGCCGACACTTTCCGCTCACAGGCATTAACGGAGCTTAATAAAGTTGAAACAGAAATTAAAGGACTGGAGGAGCGCTTGGTCTCAATCGGCGACCAGGTTTCGCGTGCGGAGATTGTTTCTCCTGTCGATGGGATCGTGAACAAGATTGCGATTAATACGATTGGCGGTGTCATTGAACCCGCGCAGCGCATGATGGAAATTGTGCCCGTCGACGATGAGTTGAAAATCACTGCCAAAATCAAACCAAACGACATCGGATTCTTGAAAGCGGGCCAAAAGGCCAAAGTCAAAATCACAGCCTATGATCCGCAGATTTACGGCTCTCTCGACGGTGAATTAATACGGATCGCCGCGAATGCATCTCCGGAACAAGACGGACAAATGTTCTTCGAAATCGATGTGAAGACTGAAAAGAACCACCTCGGCAAAGGAGACAATCTTTTGCCTATATCACCGGGCATGGAAGCAAACGTTGATATCATCACAGGCAAACGCACAATAATGGAATATCTGCTCAAGCCTATTTTCCGCGCTCGTCAAAACGTTTTCACGGAGCGTTAACGCATGATCCGCTTCCTGGCCAATCGCTGGATGCATTTCACACTGCTTTCTATATTCGTGCTCTTTTGCGTGGGATCAAGTTTTCCGGACACGCGGCTAAAGCAAGAGCTGGAAAACTATGTCTTTGACAACTACAACCAGCTTTATCCCAGAGAAAAGACAGACAAGGTCATTATTGTCGATTACGACGACGAGTCTTTAAAGAGAGTAGGGCAATGGCCATGGCCTCGTACCAAGATCGCACAACTTGTCGACAATTTGACAGCAATGGGCGCGCAGGTCATTGCTTTTGATGGCGTTCTTGCTGAAGAAGACGCTTCATCTCCAAAGCATATTTTGAACAATATTCCAGAAGAAGAAAAATTTCAGGCATTTCGCGAGGAAATATTGCGCCTTGAAGACCATGATGATGTTCTCGCACGCTCAATAGAGAAGGCAGGCATGTTCATCGCGGGATTTACCGGTGGAAGCTATTCCCAATCATCCGGTAAGCCGGTTCTCAAGCGCAAAATTCTTATGAAACCGGCGAGCCAGCAAGAATTTCTTGAATACGCCATTCCCTTTAACAAGGCCGCGACTTTCTTGCCCACATTGCAAGATAAGGCATTCGGAAATGGTAGCTTTCTTGCCAATCCTGATTTTGATGGAATTCTTAGGAACGCCGGCCTGATATTTTCAGATGGAAATAACTTGTTTCCGTCCCTTAGTTTGGAGGCGATCAGGGCTCTCGAAGAGAATAAAAAGGAATTTGTGAAGATCGAGCCCAACCCGGATTTCAAAAACAATTTGTATGCAACGGCTTACCTTCTTACTATCGGAACATACAAAGTTCCCATACAAAAAGACGGAATAGTCAAAGTATATTACCGGCCGTTCGATGAATCCGGTGAAGATTATATTTCAGCATATAAAATTCTTGATAATGACGCGGATGCTCAGGAAAGAATAAAAGACAAAATTGTATTGATTGGTTCTAGTGCGGAAGGACTTAAAGATCTGCGTTCCACTTCTATCGAGAAATTTCAGCCTGGCGTAGAGATTCATGCAAATATCATCGAACAGATTTTGCAGGAGAAGTATTTATTAAGGCCTCTGTTTGCCAATGCACTCGAAGCTGTATTCGTTCTCTTCATAGGTGTTCTTCTTGTTTTGATGAGCCCGTTTGTCAGCGTCGTCGCTACAGGAGCAATTTCTGTGGGCCTTATGAGCGCCGCTTTTGCGGCGTCTTATGTGGGCTATATCGACCATGGCTATCTCATTGATCCTGTATACCCCAGCCTTTGCATTTTTCTCATTTTCGTTACATCAACTCTTCTGACTTATCTCCGCACCGAATATGAGCGCGGCCAGATCAGAGATGCGTTTGGACTATATATCTCGCCCGAGTATATGAAAGAGCTGACGGAAAATCCTGAAAAGCTCAAACTCGGAGGTGAAAATAGAATTCTTACAGTCATGTTTACGGACATTCGGAATTTCACAGGCATTTCAGAGGGGCTTTCCCCTGAAGAATTGATTCAATTGATGAACGATTTCTTGACACCCATGTCAGATCTTGTCATGCAAAATAAGGGCACCATCGACAAGTATATGGGTGATGCAATGATGGCATTTTGGAATGCACCCCTGGATGATGTTGAGCACGCACGCCATGCCTGTCTCACGGCGCTCGGTATGCAAAAGGCCCTTGATCCTATCAACGAACGACTAACGGCAAAAGCTCGTGAGCTTGGTAAAGAACCGGTTTTGCTAAACGCGGGTATTGGGATCAATACAGGGCTCTGTGCGGTCGGCAACATGGGTTCACGTCAACGCTTTGCGTATTCAGCTCTGGGCGATTCTGTGAACGTTGCATCGCGCCTTGAGGGGCAAACCAAAACCTATGGTGCAGGCATATTAATTGGCGAAAGAACATGGGAATTGGTCAAGGATATGGCTTGTCTGGAAGTGGATTTACTCCAGGCCAAAGGCAAGACAAAACCCGAAAAAGTTTTTGCGTTATTAGGGGATAAAGATCTAAAAAATGATCATGGATTTGATGCTTTATATCGATCTCACCAAAATATGATAAAGGCCTATCGCGATACGAACTTTGTTGAGGCGCAGCGTCACCTGGAGGAATGCATAAAATTAGATTTTTACAATCTCAATACGTTGTACAGTTTATATAAAGAACGCATAACCGCTATGATACAAAATCCGCCTGCTGCGAATTGGGACGGGATCTACGTCGCAAAAACAAAATAGTGAAGATTTAAAGCTTTCGCGACTCAATGATAAAATTGATAACGTCCTTCAAAGGCGCAGGTTTCGCAAAATAGTACCCTTGCGCCATATCACAGCCAAGATCCGCCAGTATTTTTGCCTCTTCTTCTTCCTCTACGCCTTCTGCGATGACATGCATTTTCATGTTTTTACCAAGGGCAATTATTGATTTAATCAGCGCCATAGAACTATCGTCCTTGTTCATATCGCTGACAAATCGGCGATCAATTTTCAAAGTATCGATAGGGAAGTAATGAAGATAGCTGAGTGATGAATATCCGGTACCAAAATCATCAATCGAAATGCCCATCCCAGCATCACGGCACTGCTTAAGGGTCTCACGTGCATTATCGGGCTGGCCCATCAAGAGCCGCTCTGTGATTTCAAGGTGAATCTGCTTGGCCGGGATATCATGTTTGCTGACGGTGTTATAAACACTATTCACAAAGCCATCAGACGCAAAATCAGTGCTTGAGAAGTTGACGCTCATAAACAACTCGTCTTCATAGCCCGTCTGCCCCTCAATTTGCTTCAATGCTTTGCATGATTCTTCCAAAGCCCACTTGCTGGCATCAACAATCAAACCACTATCTTCCGCAATTGGAATAAATATATCAGGCGGAACAAAACCTTTTTCAGGATGAATCCAGCGCATTAACGCTTCAAACCCTGCTATCGCATGTGTTTTAAGATCAATAATCGGTTGGTAATAAAGCGTCAGCTCGCCTTTATTCAGGGCAGCTTGAAATTCGTTAGCAATTTTAATCCGCTCTACAGCATGCGTCTGTTCCGCATAATTCAACTCAACAGCTTCCGCCGGAGGCCAATTTTGGCTTTCTCTATTTATTTCTGAACGTGTCAACGTATCACGGTAACGGGTAAGGATAACTTGTGTAGTCATACGCAGCACCGGATCAGCGGTTGCCAGGCGGCGGGAAAAGTCTTCCTCAGTAATTTCTAGGAGAACACATTTATCAATGGCGCGAACAGTTGCTGTCCGGGGAGCGTGGTCAACAAGGGACATTTCTCCAATGATTGTCCCAGGCCCACGTGTCCCGACGATCTGTTCCTTGCCGTCAGGCTTATTCAAGACAATCTCAACGCGTCCTTCTTCGATAATATAGGCGCTTTTTCCAGGTTCCCCTTGGGCCATAATGATCTCGCCGGACTGATAGGACTTTTTGGTTTGTTCAAGACTCATAGATGAAGAAATACCTGAAAATAATGAATTTTTTGTAAATTTAAGCCACCAAGGGTAGGTTACAGGCTCAAAATACACCATTTGTGATATAAAATCTTGGACGAATGCTTGACAAAGTCAAGACTTAAGCCTTATTGTGGCGCAAATTCGTAATATTTAGATTTGTGTGAAAGATATGAAAGTCGTTAATTCACTGAAAACATTGAAGAAAAGAGACCGTAATTGCCGCGTTATCCGCCGCAAAGGACGTGTGTATGTTATCAACAAGAAGAATCCGCGTTACAAAGCACGCCAAGGATAATTCTTTTTCATCATTTTTTCTTTTTCCCTGTTGAAATCTGTAACTGATAATTAAAACACTTGATGCAATTGCATCGAGTGTCTGCTATCACTCTACCTATCATGTTTTCCAAACTTTTCGGATTTATGTCAGCCGACATGGCTATTGATCTTGGAACGGCAAATACCCTCGTCTATGTCAAAGATCAGGGGATTGTGCTGAACGAGCCTTCCGTTGTTGCGATGAATACATCGGGCGGAAAAAAGCAGGTTTTGGCCGTCGGCAACGAAGCCAAACGTATGCTTGGCCGCACACCCGGATATATCACCGCCATGCGCCCGCTTCGTGATGGCGTAATCGCCGACTTCGAGGTCACCGAGGCGATGATCAAATACTTCATCCGTAAAGTTCACAATCGCCGCTCCTTCGTTTCACCAAAGATGGTCATATGTGTGCCTTCAGGTTCCACAGCGGTTGAACGTCGGGCCATTCAGGAATCTGCCGAAAGCGCTGGCGCTAGCGAAGTTTATTTGATTGAAGAACCGATGGCCGCCGCGATTGGAGCCGGCTTGCCGATTACTGAGCCAACTGGCTCTATGGTCGTTGATATTGGCGGTGGAACCACTGAGGTTGCAGTCATTTCATTGGCCGGTATTGTTTATGCTAGGTCTGTACGCGTCGGCGGCGACAAAATGGATGAGGCGATCATCGCCTATATTCGCCGCGTTCATAACCTTCTTATTGGCGAAAGCACGGCCGAGCGCATCAAAAAAGAGATAGGCTCTGCCTGTCCGCCTGCTGAGGGCGAGGGCCGTACGATGCAAATCAAAGGCCGCGACCTGATGAACGGTGTTCCCAAGGAGATTGTCGTTACTGAGCGCCAGATTTCGGAGGCTTTGGCCGAACCTGTTGGCCAGATTATCGAGGGTGTTAAAGTCGCACTTGAGCATACAGCGCCTGAATTGGCGGCAGATATTGTGGATAAAGGTATTGTTTTGACCGGAGGCGGCGCTTTGCTTATGAACTTGGACTTTGTCCTTCGTCACGCCACGGGTTTAGCCATCACGGTTGCCGACGATCCGTTGACCTGCGTCGCACTGGGGACAGGGCACGCTCTTGAAGAACGCAAGGCTTTGCGCCATGTTCTGATCGGCGCGTACTAGGCATACACGCCGAGAATACCTTTTGTTTTCTGCGCTGACTTATATTACGATAAGTGAGACATGCGCATGTTCAGGCCTAGATCCAAGTCAAGAATAATTGCATCGTCGGTTCCGTTCATAACGGGCCGCGCGGCAGGCATTATATTCTTTGTAACTTGTGTGGGTCTTATAGGCGTATCCGTCCTTAATCCTCAAATGGCTGAAAATATGCGTCTTGGCATTGCTGGTGCTCTGTCTCCCGCGGTTAAAGCGATTTCTGCGCCGCTACAAAGCGCAGTGCTTGTAACCCGAGACATGACCGGAATTTCAATGCTTCAAGCTGAAAACATAAGGCTAACAGAAGAAAATGCACGCCTTCGTGAATGGTACCAAGCTGCGCTGGTTATGGAATCTGAGAATAAAGCGTTGCACACTCTCTTAAACGTTAAGGAAGACCCACAGCAAACCTTCATTACGGCACGTATTATTGCGGATTCTGCCAATCGTTTCGTACGCACTATGCTCGTCCCTGCAGGGTCTGCTGATGGCGTTAAGAAGGGGCAAGCCGTCCTGGCGGGCGGTGGTTTGATCGGCCGGATTATTGAGGTGGGAGATAATGTTTCACGTATACTTCTGCTCACCGACATTAACTCCAAGATCCCGGTTTTAATATCCGGCACCAATCAGCACGCCATCGCGTCCGGAGATAACCTTGATTCTCTTACCCTGGAGTATCTGGACAAAGACAGCCCTGTTGAGCCTGGAATGCGCATCATAACATCAGGCCATGCCGGCGCCTTTCCGCCAGGTTTGGCTGTTGGCGAAATATCTTCTGTTGAACATGGCAAACCGCATGTTAAACTTTTCTCTGATCTAAATAGAATTGTTTATGTGCGCATTGTAGATTTTCCGCAAAGTACGAGTCTGCAAAAAATTGTCGATGCGCCTTAAAAAGCATAAGACAATATAATTTGCGTGTGGAAGTAATATGAATCCGTTCCCAACGATGGGTGAAACATTTGAGAAAGCATTACGTATGGTGCTTCCTTACACTGTGATCATGCTCTTCTTCTTTTTGAATACGGTCTCATTCTCTAATGTCGGTGCACATTTCTCGGAGTATCCGTTCTTTCTCATTACATTATACTATTGGTTTATTCACCGTCCGACGCTGCTTCCAATGTGGTTGGTGTTTCTTGCGGGGGTTGTCATGGACGCTATGACGGGCGCACCTCTCGGCTTAAATGCTTTGCTTTTTGGAATACTCAGAGTGGTAATAACCTCTCAAAGACGTTTTCTCATAGCGCAAACATTTCCTGTCGTTTGGATCATATTTGCTATGGTGTTGCTGGCCCACTTCTTTTTACAATGGGTGTTACATTCATTAATTGCCTGGAGAGTACTATCTTTGGAAGGCGTTGAGCTTTTCATGCTTGGCGGAATTTTGATATTTCCAATATTGACAATCTTGTTGCATGCCACACACAAACTGCTTCCTGTGCTCGGCGTTCAAAGAAGCATGAGAATTCGATGATCAATGATGATGCTGATAATGTCCGTGTTTTTTCAAGAAGGGCCATTATAGTCGCTGGTCTGCAAGTGACATTTCTTGGTGCGCTTGGCGCGCGTCTTGCTTGGTTGCAGTTATTCCAGGGACAAAAATACCGTGTCCTTTCTGATAACAACCGTATCAATGTCCGGATAGTCCCTCCGCCTCGTGGTCAAATCGTTGATCGTTACGGTGTGCCTCTTGCCATCAACGAAAAGAATTTTAGAGTTCTCTGCATTCCGGAAGAGGCAGGAAATCTTGAGCAATCACTGAACAATCTTGCGCGCTATATAAAATTGGATAAGGAAGATATTGGTTCAATAATTAAAAAAGCATCCAAAAGTCCAAAATTCGTTCCTGTAGAAGTTAAGAGCAATCTGGACTGGGAAGACGTAGCAAAGATTGAGGTCAATATTATGGAGTTGCCTGGTCTTCAAATCGACAGGGCAGAAGTGCGAAACTATCCTTACGGCCAAGCAACAGCACATTTGGTGGGGTACGTGGGCGCGGTCAGTGAAAAAGACATGGATGGCTCGCCCGTGCTTAAATTGCCAGGTTACAAAATCGGCAAAGATGGGATTGAAAAAGTTTACGACAAGGACATGCGCGGGTCGGCTGGGAATTCAAAGGTAGAGGTTAATGTTGTAGGGAGAGAAGTCCGGGATCTCGAAGAATCTCCGGGCATGCCCGGCAAACGTATAGTGCTTACGATTGATGGAGAAATTCAGCGTTTTCTTCATTCAAGGATATCGCAGGAGACCAGCGCCTCCGCAGTTTTAATGGATGTTCATACAGGCGAAGTCTACGCCATGTCTTCGCACCCTTCTTACGATCCGAATGTCATGAGTAAAGGAATCTCTGCCGCCCTCTGGGAAGAGCTGTTAGCAACCCCGGGCGGCCCTTTGACCAACAAAGCCATCGCTGGACAATATCCTCCAGCCTCAACATTTAAAATGGTTACGGCTCTTGCAGGAATGAAATCCGGACACATTCATGAAGATACAAAAGTGTATTGCCCTGGCCATTACCAATATGGCACGAACCGCTTTCACTGCTGGAAACCAAGCGGCCATGGCACACAAAATGTTGTCGGCGCATTGGCTGAATCCTGCGACGTATTCTTTTACAAGCTCTCAACAGAAATTGGCATCGATAATATCGCAGATATGGCAAGGCAGCTGGGTTTAGGAAATAAACTGGGCTTTGATTTGCAAGAACGCCCAGGTTTGATTCCGGATCAGTTGTGGAAACGCGGCCATTTCGGCACGTCTTGGCATGGTGGCGAAACGATCAATGCATCTATTGGTCAAGGATATTCACTTGTAACACCTTTGCAGCTGGCCGTCATGACAGCACGGATGGTGAATGGTGGCTACGCGGTAAAACCTCATATTGTGCAGTCATTAGGGGACGATCCAACAAGCAGACCTTACTGGCCCCAGATAGATATAAATCCCGAACATCTTGCATTGGTAAGAAAAGGAATGGAAGTTGTCGTAAACGACCCTCACGGAACTGCCTACGGTTCGCGAATCCAAGAGATAGGAATGTCCATGGCCGGAAAAACAGGAACGGCTCAAGTCAAAAGAATTACAATGGCGCAGCGTGAGGCG
The DNA here is from genome assembly GCA_964478225.1 of uncultured Micavibrio sp. Classification (GTDB taxonomy): domain Bacteria; phylum Pseudomonadota; class Alphaproteobacteria; order Micavibrionales; family Micavibrionaceae; genus CAYZHM01. The sequence goes on along the minus strand of CAYZHM010000001.1, from coordinate 520,002 downwards.
GGCGTGAAAAACGAAGATTTGCAATGGAAATACCGCCACCATGCTCTCTTTGTTGGTTATGCACCAATTGACTATCCTAAATATGCCTGCAGTGTGGTGGTGGAGCATGGAGTAGGGGGGGCAAAAAGTGCTGCCCCTATCGCACGCGATTTACTGTACGAAGCGCAAAAGCGCGGTATAGGAAAAGTTGCAGATACGGCAAGGACAGGAAACTTTTACAAGAGCGGTGCTTTATAAATGGCAAGAGGTATTACGGTTCACTCAGGCGAGACCACCCTAATAGACAAGCTTATGTCCATAAACTGGATTTTACTGTTTTTGGCAACCTGTATTGCTTGTGTAGGTTTTACGGCGCTCTATTCAGCAGGCAGCGGAAATCTTGATCCCTGGGCTTCGCGTCAGATCATGCGTTTTGTAATGGGGTTTATAATTGCAATTATTATCGGCCTCATTGATATACGCTTCTGGTTCAATATGACATGGCTGATTTATATCGGCGGCTTTATGATGCTTGTGATCGTTGAGGCAATGGGCCGGATTGGGATGGGGGCACAGCGTTGGATTGACTTGGGATTCATACAGATTCAACCTTCGGAACTTATGAAGATTGCTGTTGTCATGGCGCTTGCGCGATATTTTCATTCTGCCACCTGGGACGATATGCGGCGCATTACCTTTTTGATTATTCCAGCATTGCTTATTTTAGCTCCGGTGGGCCTTGTCATGCTCCAGCCCGACCTTGGTACATCTCTCATGATCATTTTTGCAGGCGCAGGGATGTTCTTTATTGCAGGGGCATCAATCTGGTTATTTATTGGGGGTGCTGCCGCTGCCTTGGCTGTTATTCCTATCGGTTGGCATTTTATGCACGATTACCAAAAAAAGCGGGTTACGACTTTTCTTGACCCCGAATCTGATCCGCTTGGCGCGGGCTATCACATCACCCAATCTAAAATTGCGTTGGGTTCTGGCGGTCTGGATGGAAAAGGTTTCTTGCAAGGAACCCAAAGCCACCTCAATTTTCTGCCGGAAAAGCAAACAGATTTTATTTTTACACTGTGGGCAGAGGAGTGGGGTTTTATTGGTGGAATGGCACTGCTTACACTGTTTGGTATTACGTTTTTATACGGTCTTTGGACGGCCTTGAATGTTAGGCACAATTACGGGCGCTATTTATCCATGGGCCTGATGATTAACTTTTCAGTCTACATATTTATCAATATCGGCATGGTCATGGGGCTGCTGCCCGTCGTCGGAGCGCCCTTGCCACTCATCTCCTATGGGGGAACATCCATGCTCGCAGCCATGATCAGCTTCGGATTGATCATATCAGCGTACGTTCACAGGGACAGCCGCATGAACCGCTTTTAATGATTAAGCGGCCAGTCCTTTTTGCTTCAGCAAATCCTGCAATTCGCCCGCTTCATACATTTCACGCACGATATCGCAACCACCTACAAATTCCCCCTTGATATAAAGCTGAGGAATAGTTGGCCAGTTTGTAAATTCTTTAATGCCTTCGCGAAGTTCATTGTCCTCAAGAACATTCACATCCTTAAAGGGAACACCCAGTTGCGATAAAACCTGCACAACAAGGGACGAAAATCCACATTGTGGGAACGCGGCTGTACCTTTCATGTAAAGCACAACATCGTTATCATCGATTTGTTTTTGTATACGTTCAAATAAAATATTCTGCATGAGTGAATCTCCTTTAAAGTATATAATTAATTCTCTGTTGGTACGTTTGTCTGGATAGCGAGCGCATGAAGCTCTCCCCCCATCTTTTTCCCCAAGGCTTCGTACACAATTTGATGCTGCTGAACACGTGTTTTTCCAATGAATACAGAAGACGTGATGTAGGCGGCATAGTGATCCCCATCCCCTCGCAAGTCCTCAATTTTGACCTCGGCATCAGGAATAGCCTCCTTGATAAGGGTTTCAATTGTCTTAGCATCCATAGGCATGAGTCTTAACCTCGTTTAGTGAGATAATTTATGCATAAAATAGCATAAATCATTGTTTTTCAAGAATTAATTTTGGTCCCGCATATTTTCCTTGCCATAGATAACAAAAATCATGTATGCATAAATTATTCAGTCGCGCAATATAATTACAAAGCTCGGCGAAGTTGAACAGGAAACCAAAACAAAAAGGGCTCCATCAAAGGAGCTCTTTTTTATTTGCTATCCATGATCTGCCTGCGTGCCTCTTCAAGCACTTTATCAAGCTCTATCCTCATAACATGGTCTGAAATCTCAAGGCCTTTGGCCTCGAAATCAGCCTTTACCTTCTGTAGAACATCATCAAAGCCAGGCTCTTCAAGGTTGGCGCTGACGACATCCATAGCATAAGTCTGCGCGTCATCACCGCTCAGGCCTAGCTTTTCTGCTGCCCACAGCCCATAGAGCTTGCTGCATCTGGCCTCGACATTAAAATCAATCTTCTCTTGATGGGCGTAAGCCTTTTCAAAGGCCTGTTCACGATCGTCGAATGTACTCATCTTTTTTCCCTCTTAAGGCTGGAATTTGCTAAAACCTGATGATATAGAAGTGTTTTCGAAAATAAAAGAGTACTGGAGCCCAAAAATGTCCCGTCGTAAAAAAATTCACGAAGGCAAGGCCAAGATTATCTATGAAGGGACCGAACCCGGGACTCTGATCCAGTATTTCAAGGACGACGCGACAGCTTTTAATGCTGAGAAAAAGGCCGTGATCGCTGGAAAGGGCGTTCTCAATAATCGTATTTCCGCTCATTTGATGACCAAGCTTGAAGGCATTGGCATACCAACGCACTTCATAAAATCCATCAATATGCGCGAACAACTTGTCCGTAGCGTCGAGATTATTCCGCTGGAAGTTGTGGTCAGAAACATCGCGGCCGGTTCTCTTGTAAAGCGCCTTGGTTTGAAAGAAGGAACAATTCTTCCCCGTCCGCTGGTCGAGTTTTACTACAAGAAAGATGAACTCGGCGACCCGATGGTCAGCGAAGAACACATCATGACTTTCGGTTGGGCCGACCCATACGAACTGGAAGAAATTGTCGCCATGGCGTGGCGCGTGAATGATTTCCTGAATGGATTATTTTCTGGCATCGGTCTCAAGCTCGTCGATTTCAAACTCGAATTTGGTCGTCTCTATGGTGAGTACGGGGAAATATATATTCTTCTGGCCGATGAAGTCTCGCCGGACAATTGCCGTCTGTGGGATGCCGAAACAGGCGAAAAACTCGACAAAGATCGTTTCCGCTTCGATTTGGGCGATGTGGTTGAAGGCTATCAAAAGATTGCCGAGAAACTTGGCCTGGTTCCTCCTGGCGGCATCATAAAAGGCGGCAACATTAACGAGGCTCTCGCCGAAAAACTCGGGCAAATTGAAAACGAACTCGCCAAAGAGCGCAAGCTGCGTGACATAAAGCCGACGAAGCCAAGAAAGGCTTAAGCGCCCTCAGGCGCAAACTGCTCCTTGAATATCCGCTCCTCGAGCGGATTATCGGGATCAAAAAGGATCGTCTTTACAATCGAAGAAGACTGTTCGATCAAAACCTCTTTTACATCCCGAACTTCTTGTGAATCCGCCGTTGCAGAAACCGGGCGCTCAACCGCCTTCAAAATTTCCAGCTGAATTTTACAATTATCGCGAACCAGTGCGCCATTCCAGCGCCGCGGGCGGAAAGGCGATATCGGCGTAATCGGCAGAACATTGGAATCGAGGGGAAGAATAGGGCCGCCCGCAGAGGAGTTGTAAGCCGTTGATCCAACAGGCGTTGAAATCAGAATGCCGTCGCACACCAACTCTTCCAGCCGTACCTTGCCATTAATATGGACGCGGATTTTTGCGGAATTATGTGTTTCGCGCAAAATCGAAACTTCATTAAAAGCAACGCTGCTATGCTTCTTCCCTTTTTTATCCGTCGCAATCATTTCCAACGGACGGATTTTGAATGCCTCAGCACTCTCAATACGCTTCTCGAGATTGGCGCGCCGGTCATGCGCATTCAGTAAAAACCCCAATGTGCCCTGATTGATCCCAAACAATGGAATGTCGAGATCTTTATATTCATGCAGCGCCCGCAGCATCGTTCCATCGCCGCCAACCACGACAATAGCGTCAGCCTCCGCGGGTTTTACGGGCTTATACTTGCCCTTAAGCTCTTCAAGGGCTTGTTGTGCGCGAGGCTTCGGCGTGGCGTAGTAGGCAATTTTCATTTCACGATACCAATCAAATAAATCTATAGATGTAATAACTTAGCATTTGCAGGCCTTTAAATGAAGGCACTTAATATTGCCATAAAAATCATCCTGCTACCATTGCACATTAAAAAATTACTGACTATGCTCGGGATTATACGAAAAAAAGGAGAGTACTATGATCGAACTGACAGGGAAAAATGACGAGTATGGTAATTTCTGGTTGGATGAACCAATCCATATCAGCGCAATAGCAGCCGAAATGTACGAAGATCTTCCAGAAGATCTTAGGGCGTTTAGTTCTGATCCTTTTAAAAATTTGGTCCTTGCTTTTGGTAAGTCTGATGAAGATTTGGCCAAAGGTTTTAAAGCCAAGGACATGAACCCAAGAGACTACGGGTTTCAATATTTTAGAGAACCCCTTGCTAAGCCTGCCGAGCTTGCTCTCTAATCATCACTACCAGCTTTCTGGATCATTTAAAAAGGCCTCAACTGAATTGAGCGTTGCGGCATCAAAGTAATTGCCTTCTTTCGCAACATCCAGCACATCCCACCATGTGGTCAGTGCGTGCAAGGTGATGCCGAGATCTTTCATATTTTTCTCGCTTGCTGGAAAAATGCCGTAATGAAACACAACAAACGCATGTTCAACCGTTGCTCCGGCCGCCCGCAATGCATCAACAAAAACTTTCTTTGACCCGCCATCGGTTTGCAGGTCCTCAACCAAAATCGCGCTGCACCCATTCTCGGGCATATTGCCTTCAATCTGTGCCATGCGGCCATAACCCTTTGGCTCCTTACGGACATAGAGCATGGGCTTATGCATGAGCTGAGCAATGAATGCTGCATAAGGAATGCCAGCTGTCTCACCACCGGCAATATAATCAAGATTTTCAAGGCCGATGGATTCGCTCAGCATCTCAACCGCAAACCCCATGAGCGTATCGCGCTCTTCCGCAAAAGAAATCAACCGGCGGCAATCGGTATAGACTGGCCCTTTGCGTCCGGAACGGTAAGTGAAAGGCTCGGCCGCGTTAAACAACACTGACTTTGTGTCCAGCAGGATTTTACCTGCCTCGCGGGCAATATGTTTTAATCTATCTTGATCCATAAAAACGAAGACTATAGTCAGAAGTGACTGAAATCAATTACTGATTTATGGGTTTTGTGCCAAAAAGCACAGGTTTTCTCTGGAGTCCCATTCGAGAAAGGATAGCGCAGGCGCACATCGAAAATACAACAGCACCAAAAATAAGAACCAGATAGAACGTGGCCATTTGGGGCAGTGTATACACAAAATTCAACTCAGGTAATGCACCGAGCATAAACGCATACAGCCACGAAACTGTATTAATCGCAGCAAAAGCACCTAAGGCTCTTAGCTTGTCCGCCGGAAGTTTCAGCAATTTGGTTCCTTCTTGAAAAACCTCATCCATGAGCGAGAAATGAAATGACAAGCCATTCATGGTGATAATAAAGACCACAAAAATTTTCATATGAACTTTAGGATTCATCAATTTTTCAGGAGCGTGTTCAAAATATTCATATAAAAAACCCAGTCCTGAAACCCAAAACAAAGCAAGGCCGATAACAATAAGAAAGCTTCCACGTTTAATCGTTTCAACACCTTCCTTCGTTAGAGCATTGCGGATTTTTGAAACGATACTAACTTCTAAAAATAGGGCTGCGCCCATGGCGGTAAAGAGTGCCAAAAGGTGTAATACATTGAAAAACCTGAATAAAATATCGTCAGTCACACACCGCAACCCCCTGCTGCTATATCCAATTTAGCAACGGGAGGTTAATATTATGTAAAATTTTATTTAATTTTTATTAATTGCCCATACCACACGGGCAATCCATTCAATATCTTCAAGCTTATAAGATTTGACTTTTTTAGACGTAGGGGATGAAGAAAGCTTAATATCCTTAGCCGTTTTCTTCAAAAGCTCGCCAGTAAGCATTTTCCCATCTTTAAACTGCACAGCAACCTGGCCTTGTAGTTGCGAGTCGTCATGCCCAATCAGCTCAATAAAATCCGACATGGTCATGTCAGTGACGGCAAGAATCTTAGCAATGCTCTCCGTTGAGGGCCAGCGCGGCTTTCCATCAGGGCTAACGCGCTTTGATTTATTAAACGCCGTCGGATCGAGCCCGGCCTTTTTCGCAAGTCCGGAAGGGGAATACCCCATACTGGTCGCAAGCCGGTCAATCCCAAGCCATATATCTTTGTGTGAAAACATCAGAATCCCCTTCTAGGACTATAGTCCCATAACGGGCAGGAGTCGTAAATAAGAAAAAATTCCTATTTTTTTTGTTGACATCGAGAAAAATATATAGCACAAAGGAGAACATAAGAGAACAAAAAAAGAACAAAAATATGAGGTGAATATCATGGCGACCAAAAAAATTTACGTATCCCGCTCCTATCACACAGACCCTATACCTTTTGAAAGCGCCGAAGAGGCATGGTTTTGGTTCATCGCCGCCCAGCAAGCTAGAGCAGAAGGCGCCAGATTTACGGCCGGCCTCTCGCACGCGCCTCGCCCATGTGAGCCCATCGATATCCTCAAGGCTCTCGACCGTCTCTATCGTTCCCGTCGCCTGATGCTCGATCATTTTCGTGTGCTGCGTCACTACGGCTTACGCCACATGGCTCCCGATCCTCGCCGTCCTAATGAAGCCAAAGCCCATACTTTATGGGAGGAGGCCATGATGCGGCTTGAAACCGTCCTGGAGAAAAAGGGCATCGTGCGCCTACAGCCACAATTTTCTCTCTCGCATTTCGAATCACAATTTGCACTGGAAGAAGGAATACTCTGATGAAAAACAAAACAATATCAAACACCACCAAAGCCTGGGTGGTCTTTAGTGGTAAAACTGACATGCGCTGGCTGAGAATATTCAAGCCCGGTTTTCGGCATTGCTACGTTTTGCTGAATGACGGCGAACACTGGGCAACTATCGATCCAATGTCGAGCTATATGGAGGTCAGCATTCATAATCTGCCTGCAGAATTTAATTTGCCGCTTTGGCTAGAGGATAGAGGCCATTGCGTGGTGAGCGCTCCAATTTCACGTGAGCCCAAGCAAGCCCCATGGATGGTGTTCACCTGCGTTGAGGCCGTCAAAAGAATCCTCGGCGTCCATAAGCGCTGGATCGTCACCCCTTGGCAACTCTATCGCCACCTCACATTACAAAACTATGAAGTACAAAAAGGAGATATCGCATGGGCAGTTTAAGCTCTCGGCCTCAAGTGCCAAGCCAGCCAACTGTTGTCTATGTGCCGCAAAGCACGCCCACGACAACACCAAGTACAACCTCGTCCGGAGGGACAACATCAAATCCAACTTCAAACGAAGGAGGAGGTGAAGCGCAGGCGCGAACACAAAACCTTTTGCAACGCAGCCGCGGTCGCTTCGGCACAATCCAAACAAGCTTTCGCGGGCTGTTGGCCATCACTGATGCTTTGACTGGCCGCAAAACTTTACTCGGAGAATAAATATGGTTTCACAACAAAAAGTCGACGAAATCGCACAACAAAAGATCGATCTTGATCTTCTTATCAAACGCTACGATCAAGCACGAAAAGGGCGCTCCAATTGGGAAAATCTTTGGCAGGATTCTTATGATTACGCTTTGCCGCAAAGGGGAGGGTTTTTATTCGAATCTCGTCCGGGCGAAAGCAAGGGCGCAAAAATTTATGACGGGACAGCAATGGATTCCGTCGATCAACTCGCCGCCAGTCTGCTTGGAAATTTGACGCCAACCTGGTCGCAATGGTTTGGGTTAAAACCCGGGCCTGATCTCAATGACGCTGAGTCAGACAGGCTCGCTCCAGTGCTCGAAAAGGCTGCCAAAACTATACAAGATCATTTTGATCGCTCGAACTTTGCAATGGAGATACATCAATGCTATCTCGACCTCATTGTTGGTGGTACGGCGTCGATGTATTTCCAGGAATCTGATCCCGGAGAATTCTCAGCATTCAGATTCACCTCTGTTCCACTAACGCAAGTTGTTCTTGACGAGGGTGAAAGCGGTTTCCTGGAATACACATACCGAACTTCGCAAATGACATTTGATCAGATGGTCGAACGTTTTCCTTATGCAACCTTGCCACAAAAAACCATCAAAGATGGCATGCGCGATTCCCAACTGCGCTTTAAAGTGCTCGAAATCGTGGCTCCTGAAGGGCTGGTTTATTCTTATAAAGCATGCCTGATGGAAGATGAAAGTGAACCTGTTTTACTAACTCAGGGGAAATTCGCGCAATCTCCATTCATAAATTTTCGCTGGTTGAAATCACCGGGCGAAATCTATGGCCGCTCTCCTGTTATGAAAGCACTGCCGGATATAAAGACCGCCAACAAGGTTGTAGAGCTTATTCTCAAAAATGCTTCGATCGCTGTAACAGGGATCTGGCAGGCCGATGATGACGGTGTCCTCAACCCCGCTAATATCGAACTTTCCCCCGGCAGCATTATTCCCAAAGCTGTTGGTTCAAGGGGATTGCAGCCCCTGGAGATGCCAGGACGCTTTGATATATCGCAGCTCGTTTTGGAGAATTTGCAGTCACGCATTCGCCATGCCTTGTTAACCGATCGTCTTGGCCCTGTCGTTGGCCCGCGCATGACCGCAACGGAGGTGCTGGAACGTTCCGCTGAAATGTCTTTGCTTTTAGGGGCAACATACGGACGTTTGCAAACTGAACTTCTTACGCCGCTGATCAAACGTGCCTTTGCAATCCTGAAACGCCGTGGTGAAATTCCGGATATAGCATTGGACGGAAGACTTGTCGCGGTGGACTATCGCTCTCCACTTGCTCGCTCTCAAGGTCAGCGCAATGTTCAAAACACATTAAGCTGGATCAATTCAGTTTTGCTTATGGGGCCGGAAGCAGTCAGTGCCGTAGACCTCCAGGCTGCTGCAAGGTTTCTTGGTGAGGCTTTGGCTGTACCGAGTGACCTTATTCGAAAAAATCCTATAACGATCGCCGATGTCCTTCCTGAAATCACACAAGCCATTGCTAAAAATCCAACTCCAGAACAAGGAAAAGCTCATGTTTAATATATTTTGTAATAAAGAAACCGAGCCAGACTTGGTGTATGACGCTGTCAAAACGATCAAAACGGATCAGCGTGACATAGAGCGTACCTTCGCGCGTCTGTTTTCATCAGACGACGGTCGCAAGGTCCTTGCCCATTTGCAAGTCATGAGCTTTCACCGCGTACAGCCACCCGGCGCAACAGATGAATATCTGCGCTACGCGGAAGGCCAACGTGCGCTCGTTGCAACGATTTTGCGGTTGATAGACAAAGGCCGCAATCCATAAACCCATCACACTATAAAGGAGAAAATAATGACCACTGATAACCTATTGACCCCCGAAAATGAAGCTGTGGGCGAACGTCCTATGAATGTTCCTGAAAAATTTTGGGACGCCCAAAACAAACGCGTGCGCCTTGATGCACTCGCCAATTCCTACGCAGCCCTCGAACGCAAAATGTCCTCAAGCTTGCCTGCGCCAAATTCTGAGGAAGAAAAAATTCGTATCCAAAAGGCTTTGGGTATGCCGGAAACTGCAGATGACTATTGCATCGAATGTGCTCACGGCATGTTCAAACCTGATACTGAAGTCAATGAGCGCTTGCACGCCAAAGGTCTAACGCAGGAGCAAATCCAGGAAGTTTATGATCTTGCTGCCGAAAAAATGGTGCCGATGATTGCAGAACTTGCTGCTGATTTTCAGGCCGACCGCGAAGTTGAAAAGCTGGTGAACCATTTTGGGGGGCCTGACGCTTGGAAACAGGTGTCCAAGCAACTCTTGGCCTTCGGTCAACAAAATCTTCCACGCGAAGTTTTTGAAAATCTTTCAGGTTCATATGAGGGCGTCTTGGCGCTTTACCGCATGATGAAGTCCGATGAACCAGGGATGCCAAAATCAACAGCCTCAGTAACCAGCAAAGCGGATGAGATGGAATTACAGTCCATGATGCGTGATCCGCGCTATTGGAAAGAAAAAGATCCATCATTTGTCGCAAAAGTTACAGACGGCTTTAAAACGCTATACGGCGAATAAGTTTCCTTCCCCTAAGATTGGAAAAACTCAAACCCCGGCCCTAAAAAGCCGGGGTCTTTTTTTAGGGAGGGCCATCAGCAGAGAAAGGCGGTGTCTGATAATATCCCTCCAGAATATCTCTATAATGTCGGTCTTCCTCTAAACCAAGATAAACCTCATACGGCCACATCCCTTTAAAACAATTGGCTATAACCAGGAATAATCTATCGGAATCAATTACAGCTGATATTTGTGTGAGCTTAGTCTTTATAATCGCAGGATTTTGGAGGTGTTGCACAATGCTCCTTGTCGTTGTGATTTGTCTTTGAATTTCTTCAAATTGTTCCATTTGCCATTCAGCTAACCTTAAATTTTTCATCGGAGGGGAGTCTAACATTTCTACTCTGTCCTGATCCCATTCTTGAGTTTCAACATGTCTTATCATGCGGTGTTGTTCCGAGGTTAAGGGGTAAAGCCTTAATCCGCTATGTTGCATTTTGATCCATACAAGATCGCTGATAATTACAATTAAAGAATCTTCATATTGTTGCATTTCGGGAAGTTCACGCAAAACAGCCAAAACGAGTTCCTCGGTGAAATGCTTTTGCCTTTCAGGATTATCAGCAATTAATTTAGGCATGTTCGGGGCATATATTCACACAAACTCATTCGCGACGTGATCGCGCAGGACTTCTTGAAATTTTTGTTTGGTGTTTTTCGAGCGCGATGAAAATTGAAACGCCACTTTGTTAACGCCTTTGCGAACAACCCTCGCTTTTTGTGTAATGTTCAAAATGCGGCCATGAAGGCGAAACTTCAGAGTGAGATCAATTTTCTCCCCAAGTCCAAAATGCTTGTCATCAGCAAAAATCAACACGCCACCCTGCGACCAGTTTTCTACAGGGTAGGCGCGACCCCCAACCTGCGCGATGCAATGATCTTGCACACGGCGTGGTGCACGCCGGCGTTTGTGGTCCTTGCCAAAATCACTGCGTCTGACTATGCGCTGGACAATTGCCTCGAACATATAAAAATTATTCCCTATCTTTCAAAACAACGCAAACTTTAGCAGAAAAATTGACATATATCAAAAAAATTAAATTACATGAATTTTTCAAGAACTGTAAAAAATCAGTTGACATCATAGGAAATATTTCCTAATATGATAACCATCAACAGCAGAATTGTATCCAAATCATACCGCGTGCATAAGACGGTATGACGATGCCTTTCTCGTCTTTGGGACAACTGCCAGCCAGCCCAATTCATCAACCAAAATCGCCCGCCGATTGAGCGACAAGCGCAAAGGTTATTCATCTCAACTTTTAAACTTGTACGAGGTTTGTAATGTCTACAACTATCGACCAGGCTTTTGTAAAGCAATTCGAACGCGAAGTGCACGAAGCCTATCAGCGGCAGGGATCTAAACTTAGAAACACTGTCCGCACTATCTCAAACGTTAACGGTTCCTCCGCGGTCTTCCAAAAAGTCGGTAAGGGAACTGCATCCACCAAATCCACTCACGGTCTTGTGCCGGTCATGAATCTCGATCACACCGCGGTCGAGGCAACGTTGTCCGATTACTATGCAGGCGACTGGGTTGATCGTTTGGATGAGCTAAAAATCAACATCGATGAGCGTCAGGTCATCGCCAACGCTGGCGCCGCCGCGCTTGGTCGTAAAACTGATGAGCTCATCATCAATGCTCTTGTGTCCGCAAGCACGCATAATATTGCGGACGGCAATACAGGCATGACGAAGGCAAAAATCCTTTCTGCCTTTCAAACATTCGGAACCAATGATGTTCCCGACGACGGGCAACGTTATTGTATCGTCGGTTGGAAGCAATGGAGCGAATTGCTTGGTATTGAGGAATTCGTAAATGCGGATTATATCGGCCAGGAACAATTGCCATTCGCATCCATCACTCAGGCCAAAATGTTCCTCGGAACAATCTTTATTCCGCACTCCGGATTGCCTGTCGCAAGTGATATCCGCTCATGCTTCTATTATCACAAAAGCGCCATCGGCCACGCCGCCTCAAGCGACGTTCAAACCGATGTCACATGGCACGGCGACCGTGCCGCTCACTTCGTGAATAACATGATGTCGCAAGGCGCCGCTTTGATTGACGAAGCTGGTGTTGTCACGATCGATTGTGATGAAACACCCGACTAATCCATAGACCAACATAAAGGAGACTAAAAATGGCTTTCGTAGCGCAAGACCTTAGCGTGTTGGCCTATGCCAACAACTTCACATTGTGGCATTACACCACAATCGACAGCGCGGTAACCACAGGCGGTTACTTCAATAATGCTGCCGACATGCTGAATGTGAACGACCTTATCATTGCGAATGTTGACACCGATGGCACGCCGGCGACGAAATTTTATATCGTCACCGCCAATACCGGTTCCGCCGTGACGGTTACGCTTTACAGCTAATCGTTCCTCCCCGCCAGTCGCGGACCGGGTTTATCCACGTTTGGTGTCGACCCCCACGCCTGCCTCCTTCCTTTTCCTCTTCGGGAAGGGGGCAGGTATTTTTTTTAGGAGAATTAAAAATGGCTTTAAATGATGTCGCGCTGGCCTCCCGCGCACTTATACGAATTGGCGCTGCGCCGATCACTTCTTTCACCGACGGCTCAGTAGAGGCTGAGATTGCCAATGCATTGTTTGAACCGGTGACCAACGCGCTTCTTTCATCATACGCATGGAGCTTCGCCACCGCTCAGGAAGAACTAACGCAGCTCATGACAGACCCTGTCGCTGATTACAATTATGCCTTCCAGTTGCCAAACGATTTTTTGCGAGCATTATCGGCAGGTGTTGGAACACGGGGCAGGGGATTGGCCTACCGTATTCATCAAAACACACTTCACACGAACTCCAGCTCTGTTGTGCTGACTTACGTCTTCCGTCCCTCCGAGGAAAGCTTTCCTCCTTATTTCGACCAGGCGGTTATCGCCAGGCTCGCGGCGGAATTTACTATCCCGATCACAGAAAACACATCACGGGCCGAAGCAATGTTCAAGCTGGCTGACGATGAGCTCCAGCGCGCCCGCCAGATCGACGCTCAGCAAGACACCCCAAACCGCATCGAGGATTTCACTTTGACCGATGTGAGAAGTTAAATTATGCGCGTCCAGTTGATTAAACCATTTGCTTCGAATACGCAGGTGGATGAAAACGACGTGTTCCAGATGAAGCGAGTCCTGAACAGGCTTGGCTATTATAAACCAGCAGCAGATACGGGAATAACAAACATCGTCGACCGTAACGTATTTCAAGGCCTGAAAAAATTTCAGAAAGATAATGGCCTCATGGCCTCAGGTGAAGCCAGGCCAGGTGACGAAACTGAAAGGATGCTGAATAAAGCGCAGGATAAGCGGGCTGAAAGTGAATGCTACATATGGCACACAGCTAAAGATGACAAGGTTCGCCCCTCTCATGCTGCACGCGAAGGCAAGATATTTTGCTGGGACTCACCTCCTGATGACGGACACCCTGGTGAAGATTTTAATTGCCGCTGCTGGGCCGAACCTCTAGAGCCGGGTGTCCGACCAGTATATCCTGAATTATTATTGATCCCTGCTTTAAGAGGCATAGGAAGAATACTAAAAATAATTGAAAGATTACTACCAAATGAAAGAAAAAGTAATTTTACTACCCATGGAGGCGTAAGATCAAATCAAAGAAATATAACATCAAGTGAAATTGAAGAGGCTATAAGAACCGCAAAAGAAAATTCAAATGTGGCTAAAAAGACAGGTAAATATGGAACCCCGCAGGATCATTATGTAGGCTCAAATGGAGTTACAGTTGTTGTAGAAACAGAAGGAAGAAATGCAGGAAAAGTTATAACTGTGTGGCGCCACTAATAAGGAAATAACAATGAAAATGCTAGTTCAACACATTAATACATTTCTTCGAGAGACAGATATAGAGGGTCTTATTCAAAATGGAGCACCTCCTGATGAATATGAAACAGAAGCAGAAGCTATTGCTGTTGCACTTTTAGAAGTTTATGAGCAAGAATTGACCGATAAAAATGTGCAGGGAATTATTGCTCAAGTTTGGGCTATAAGCTTTGAGCTTTCTGAATCAGATTTGCAGGCGCGCCTCCCACATTTCCAGGCGTTGGCAAACAGCATAGTTCTGGCATATCAACAATCATAACCAGAGGCAATCTTACCGCGTCAGCTCCGCGCCGATCGCACCAATCGCTGCGCCGGCCAGTGCTCCCGGCAAAACAGAACCGCCCGCTGCCGCGCCTATACCCGCGCCAACGGCTGCGCCGGCCAGTGTGCCATACATGATCCGGTCTTCCCCGTCACTCGGACGGTGAGTGGTTGAGCATGCCGATAAGCAAAAGCCTGCCAGTAGGGCAATAAGTAGAGCCTGTTTGGGAACCATAAGTAACTCCTGTGATCTCAATTATTAACAACCAAACCATTATACAAGTTTTCAACGCCATGAGGAGAACAAAAAATGACGCGAATCCGCGAGGTTAAGACCAATTTTACCGCTGGCCAGATTTCCCGGGAATTGCTGGGCCGCGGTGATCTGCGAGCCTATGAGAACGGAGCATTGAGCCTGCAGAACGTCTTTATCAAGCCGACAGGCGGGGTAACACGCCGTGCCGGGCTGGCCTACATCGATACCGTATCTGGAAACGGCCGCCTGATTTCTTTCGAATTTAATACTCAGCAAACCTATTTGCTGGTCGTAACGGACGAGCAAATAGATGTCTATGCTGGCGGGACACTGGTTGAAACTCTGTCTGCCCCCTGGACCGAAAGCCAGATTCAGCAACTGGCATGGACGCAAAGCGCCGATACTCTTTTACTGACGCATCCTGATGTCCCACCTAAACGTTTGACACGAAACTCCGGAGGAGATTTTTTGCTTAACGATTGGGATTTTTTCTCAGATCAGAATGTTGTTTATCAGCCCTATTTCAAATTTGCAGATTCAGAAGTCACATTAACAGCAAGTGGAACAACGGGCACGATCACACTCACATCATCGGCAAGTATCTTTGAAATTGGCCACGAAAACACGCGTTTGCGAGTGGCGGGCAAAGAAGTTGAAATTACAGATTTCGACTCCGCCACCGTTGTTACCGCGACCGTGATTGAAGATTTGCCTAATACAAATCCAACAATCGATTGGTATGAGCAAGCGTTTAGCCCTGTACGCGGCTATCCATCAACCGTTGCCTTCCATCAGGACAGGCTTGTCATCGGCGGTTCGCGCGATCTGCCAAACCGTCTATGGTTTTCAAAATCAGGCGATTTATTTAACTTCGATCTCGGCGAAGGGCTTGATGATGAGGCCATCGAATTTTCAATTCTCTCCGATCAGGTCAACGCCATTCGCGGAATTTTTTCCGGCCGGCATTTGCAAGTCTTTACATCGGGTGCTGAATGGCAAGTGACGGGTGACCCCCTGACCCCTGTCTCTGTGCAGATCCGGCGGCAGACCCGCATAGGCTCGCTTGTTGATCGCCATGTTCCTCCTCTGAACGTCGACGGGGCAACTTTTTTTATTGCTCGCAATAAACAAGCGATCCATGAATTTCTTTATACCGATCTTGAACAGGCTTATAGCTCGAACGATATTGCGTTACTCTCAGGGGGAATTATCGATAACGCTGTCGATCAGGACTACGATCAAAAGCGGCGCTTGTTGTTCGTTGTCCGCGGGGACGGGAAATTCGCAACACTAACAGTATTCCGCTCCGAAGCAGTTTCAGCCTGGACCGAACACATCACGGACGGAAATGTGAAGTCTGTAGCGGTTGTTGGTGACGAGGTTTACATGATGATCGAAAGAGACGGCGATTATTTCATCGAGCAGCTCGACAATGACCTTAATCTTGACTCCGCGCTTGCCGGAGAGGTTGGTTCGCCGGCAACACTCTGGTCAGGTCTGGGCCATCTTGAGGGCCAGAGTGTAACGATCATCGCAGATGGCGTCGTTCTTGATGAGCAAAAGACAGTAACATCGGGTTCGGTAACTCTCGATGAAGCAGCGAGCACAGTTCAAATTGGCCTTCCATATACCCACATCATCGAGCCACTCCCTCCAAGCGAGGCAGGCAACGCCGGAGGCGGAAGGCGCATAAGGCTCATCCAAGGCATTTTCCGCCTGCACGAAACGCCGTCTATGCGCCTTGATGTCGGCCGTGGGTTAAAAGATATTCCGCTGCGTGATCTTGGAGAATCTTTGTTAGACGCAGCGCCGCCGCCAGTAAGCGGTGATATCGGCGTGCGAGCGCTAGGATGGAAAAAGGACGGAACACACCCCCTGTGGAAAATTGAGCAGGATATACCATACAATTTTACACTTTTGTCTGTGATATCCGAAATTAAAGTAAACGACTAAAAGGAGAAAAATTATGGGAGCATTAAACGCGGCCACTGGCGCAATCTCATCGCTGGCAGGAATTGCTTCATCAGCACAGCTTTTGGGAAACACAATCGGTGCATTCCGAAATATAGCCAACCCTGAGAGAAATGATGACCTTGCTTTAAAGCAACTGCAAGCACAGCAAAATCTCAACCAGCAACAACTGGCAGAGCAAACGGCTCTTGAGCGAGAACGGATCGCGTTACAATCTTCACAGGATGAAGAAAGCCGCCGTGCAGCTCTGCGGCGGGCTGTTGCCCGGCAGAAAGCACAGTTTGGTGCCTCGGGTATCACTTCCGGCGGCTCATCAGATGCTGTTCTCTTGGGTTTGTTTAATGAAACAGACGATGAGCTGCAACGCCGCAACCAACTCGATACGCTCAGGAACGCTGCTCTTGATCTGGACATTGCACAGCAGCGCTCAGTAAATATCTTGCAGGCAACCCAACTACAGGAAAAGCAGAAGCTGGGACGGCTATTTTAGGGTTTGACATATATAGCAATCGTGCTAGTTTAAGACATCACATAACTCGGGGGGATATGATGTCACAATTAGACTCAGTAAAAAGGGTTGCAACCAAAGGCTTGCTATTTAGTGCGTTGCTTGCATCCGTAGGAGGCGTCGTAAATTATGGACTTGTTAAGGTTGAAGAAGCTATACCCAACATTCACGACAAAGACCAACCAAGAGTAAAATCCGCCCAGGAAAAAGCCCAAGACATTAAAGAGACCTTCAATTGGGTCGCCCTTTATGGCGCAACAGGCCTTACTCTAACAGCCCTCGCAACTGTTGCTGCTTACAAAGATGAAAATGCTCCACAATTACAAAATGGTTGAATTCTAAAGACTTGCAATCAATCTTCTCATTTCAAAAATGCCCCATCATGGGGCATTTTTTTTCATAGGAAAAAATCATGACTCACATCAAAATTCCCGATGTCGTACCGATCGTGCGCTACCTCGCTGACGGTATCGAAGACACTTATATCTATCCGTTCCCCATTTTTGCTTCAGAGGATATGCATGTCTATCTGGATGGAGCCTTGCAAATCAGCGGCTTTACGATCAATGGTGCGGGCGATACCGCAGGCGGAAGTGTAGTCTTCGACACTGCACCCGCAGAAGATGTCGTGATCACTTTGTCACGGGAACTGTCCATCGAACGCATCAGTGATTTCATCGAAGGCGGTGAATTTTCAGCGACCTCTATCAACAACGAACTCGATTACATGGTCGCCAGCCTGCAACAGGTCAAACGCGAGAACAATGTGATGCTCAAATACGGCGATCACGAAACACCCGGCGAGGTCGAATTACCGTCCCGCAAAATCCGCAAAAATAAAGCCCTTGGGTTTGACGGCAACGGCGATCCTGTTGCTGTATCGCTTTCCGGCTCCATGGCAGCACCCGATTTCACAGCGATCGGCACAGGGGCGCACACCCGCACATCACACGATAAATTTTCTGATCTCATCTCCATTAAAGATTTCGGCGCGGTCGGCGACGGCCTCACCGATGACACCATTGCCATTCAAAACGCACTCGCCGCGCATGACAGTGTCCTCATTCCCGTCGGAACATTCCTGACCACATCAACAATTGAATTAAACGAAAAGCAAAGCCTGATCGGTTTAGGACAAAATTCAGTCATCGAAGCCAACTCGGACACATTCAACGCGATTGAGGTTGCAGGAGACTACGTGACAATCCAAAACCTACGGATCGTTGGCGGCGACAAAGGCATAAAGCTTTACGGCAAAAACCGTCCTTGCGTTCAAACCGTGGTCAGCGATGTTGTCATCCAGGGATCAAAAACCGGCGTCCAGCTTGATGGCTATAACGATACCAACAAACCCTGTTACTGGAATAATTTCGATCGTGTGCTGGTGGTGCAACCTACAGTCCATGGCTTTCACCTGACCAAATCCGGAGCAGGGGACACACCCAACGCCAACAAATTTCATGCCTGCCGTGTCTATTCTCTCGGCGCGGCCACAACGGGGCACGGATTTTACATCGAACATGGCTCCTACAATAATTCCTTTGTCGATTGCGAAGCGAACGTAAACGGCCCAACGGCGCAGGGATGTTTTACAATGGGCGCGAACTCCAGCAGCACGCGTCTTATTAATCCTTTCGCGGAATCCACAAACCTCGTCCCCAACGTGAAGCTCGAGTCAGGCTCAGTAGGGACATCCATTTACAATCTTGTCTCTGAGTCCAATGGTGCGGCAATTTGGGATTTATGTGGCGGCGAATATAGCGCCTACAACGCGGGCTATCCTGACAAAAACTATCTGCAAAAAACCACTGTGGTCGACATGACCTCAACCTTGCAGCGCTACGACACGGAATACATTGACGACACAGGCACAGTCAGTCTCGACACGTCGCATTCCATTCATCTCGTTTCCTCTTACGGAGGAGCCTTGACGATCGAATTGCCCAATGCCGCCGATGCAGTCGGCGTGATGATGGTCGTCAAAAAGATCGACAGCTCCACCAATGTCGTTACGGTCACCGAAGACGGTGGCAATGGTCCGGACGGACGTAATTTCGATCTGGGCGCAAGGCATGATTTCGTGCAGATGATCTCCAACGGCGCGGCCTGGTATGTGATCGCCTCCAACCGAGCCGCCGGCAACACACGCTATCATGACGGCACCGGAACCTATGACATCGACATGGCCGTCGACACGTATTTGCTCTCCGCCTTTTCTGGCGCGCTGACAGCCCGCCTTCCGCCCGCTAATGCGGTGAAGGCCATTGGGCGCACAGTGACCATAAAGAAAATCGATGTCTCAGCCAACGATATCACGATCACAGAGCAGGGTGGCTCAGGCCCCGACGGTTCCAGCCAGACCTTAGGCGATCAGTTCGATGCCATCACGCTCGTCTCCAACGGCGCGCAGTGGTACATCGTCAGCCGCTTCTAAAACCAACAATAAAACAAGGTGTGCATCAGGAATGAATCCTTTGAATGATGAATCGCGCCGGCAGCTTGCCGAATTTGTGCCTTCCGCGCTGGAAACCGCAATTGAATCATACGAAAAAATTGTTAAGGACAAGCCCGAAGAGGAAGAAAAAATCAAAGCCTACTATGAGCGATGTAAAGCAGCTCTTGCTCATATAGAGCTAGTTTTAAAGGTCGCAAAATCTATCGAAGAATATTTACAAAAATCCGTCATCGAAGAAATCGTTACCGCCGAAGAAATTCTGAAAACCGCTCATGTCGAAATCATAGAGCGCAAAGGGAGTGACAATGCATGAGCCGCTATCTCATCCGCGACGCGGACTTCAAACTCTTTGCCGTGATCTGGAACCAGCGCCAGAACATGACCACGCCCGAGATCCATTTCAAAATGATGGACTGGCTGGAATGGCACTGGAGCCGCAAAAACACGCGCCTTCTCCTGCAGGCCTTCCGCAGCTCCGGGAAATCAAGCATCATCGGCCTGTTCGCAGCCTGGCTTTTGTATCGGCGTCCGGATTTGCGTATCCTTGTTTTGGCGGCGGATGAAACCCTTGCCGCCAAGATGGTGCGTCAGGTGCGCCGTATCCTCGAACGTCACCCGCTGACCAAACACATGCGCCCGGACAAATCGGATCAGTGGGCAGGGGACCGCTTCACGGTCAAAAGATTTATTGAACTGCGAGACCCGTCGATGCTCGCGGCCGGGATTTCCTCCAACATTACGGGAAGCCGCGCCGACGTCATTATTTGTGATGATGTTGAAGTGCCTAATACCTGCGATAGCGCAGATAAACGCGAGGAATTGCGCCGGAGACTGGGTGAAATTTCCTTTATCCTCGTTCCCGGTGGGACTCAGATTTTCATCGGCACTCCGCATACCTATAACACCATTTACGCGCAGGATGCCCGCACTGAACTGGGTGAAGAACAGCCGTTTCTCGGAGGCTTCGAACGCTTCACGCTACCTGTCTATAGCAACAAAGGTGACTCCGTCTGGCCCGAACGCTATTCAAAGCTGGAGATCGAAAATATCCGTCGCCGCTCCGGCCCGAATAAATTCGCCAGCCAGATGATGCTCCAGCCCGTGAACATCATGGACGGCCGCCTCGATCCGAAACTCCTGCAGATCTATGAAGATGAGATTGATTACATCAAGGAACTGCAAACTTTGTTCGTTGGCGAGCGCAGAATGGTCGCTGCCTCAAGCTTCTGGGACCCGGCCTTCGGATCAAACAAGGGCGACAACAGCGTCCTCGCGGTCGTCTACGCAGACGATGAAGGCAATTTGTTCCTGCATCACATGGAGTACATAAAGATCAAACCGGGCGCAGAAAAAGACGAGGCCACGCAACAATGCGACATCGTCGCCGCACTGGCCAAGCGTTTTGTCCTGCCGTCCATAACGGTGGAAACCAACGGCATCGGCGCATTTCTTCCGGCCATATTGCGCACACAATTGGTAAAAGCGCACGCCCCGGCAACGGTGAAAGACATGCACTCCACGCGCTCGAAAGACATTCGCATTCTGGAGGCCTTTGACGCACCACTCGCGGCAAGGCGGCTCTACGTCCATAAATCTGTCCTGCAAACACCCTTCATAAGCGAAATGCAGGAATGGAGGCCGGGCGTGACCAAAGCCCATGATGACGGCCTCGATGCCGCCGCGGGAGCCATCGCCCAGCAACCCGTCCGTTTGCCGCGCTCCTACGGTCAGGGCGGTCATAGCTGGATGAAAAGCGCAGGAGCCCACAAGGCCAAAAGCGATTTTGAAATTTAAGGATAAAAATCATGCACACATTAAACCCCGATCTGATCTGGTGGATCACGACGATCAATTTGCCTGCGCTCGCCGGACTGTTCTGGCTGATCTGGCGCACGCGTCAGGACAGCGAAAAAGATTCCGACCATCTGCATCAACTCCTCGACCGCAGATGTGACCAGCTCCGCGACGCGCTTGGAAATTTCAAACTCGAAGTCGCCAAAACCTACGCCTCGCAAAACGATCTGCGCAATCTCGAAAATCGCCTTGTCGAACATCTTCTGAGAATTGAAACCAAACTCGATAACACCGCCCTCAAAGCCGAGGCGTTGAAAGCTCTGACCAAAGGAACCAAAAAATGAAAAAACCGCGTCTGATCGCCAAAAACGGCAAACCTGTGAACAAGGACGTCGATGCCATAGAATTTTATCGCGCCATGGAAACCGATGTGCTCGCCCGTACAATCTGGGGTGAGGCACGCGGGCAGGGGGATCTCGGCATGGAGGCCGTCGCCCATGTCGTCCTCAACCGTGTGAAGATCGCCGAGGAAAAGGGAGGCGCATGGTGGGGAGGGAATATTATCCAGGTTTGCCAGAAACCCTATCAGTTCTCCTGCTGGAACCGTTCCGATCCGAATTTCAAAAAGCTGCAAGACGTGGACGAAGCCAATCTCTATTTCGCGACCTCACTTCGTATTGCCCGCCGCGCCGTCATTGGCAAACTTGGCGATGATGTGACTTACGGCGCGACGCATTATCACTCCAATGCGATTTTACCCTATTGGGCCAAGGGCCAAAAACCCACCGCCACAATTGGCAATCATATCTTTTATATTCTAAAGGAGGTCTAAATGGTCGCACCTCTTATTACATCCATCGGCTTGCCGATCCTTATGCGCATTGTCTCTGAGGCTCTAGGGCAGATCAACAACCCCATCGCCAAAGGCGCCTCTGAAGCCCTTGATCAATTCGGCGAAGCCTGGCACCAGGGGCAAATCAGCTCAGAAGATCAAGCCGAAGCCAACCGCCATGCCGAACGTATGGCTGAACTTGAGTTTCAACGCTATGAAACCGGCTTGACGCAAGTCAACGACACGATGCGCAAAGAACTGGCCTCCGAGGACAAATATGTCCGCCGCATGCGCCCGACTTTTGGCTATATTATGGCTGTAACCTGGGGGTTTCAAATGCTTGCGATTGCCTATGTGATTGTCGTGGACACCGCCCGCGCAGGTATTATTCTTAACGCCATGAGCTCGCTTTCGGCAATCTGGGGGGTAGGGCTATCTGTCCTAGGGGTCTACGTTTACAAGCGTTCCGAGGAAAAGAAATTGCAAAATCCGTCAAAAGAAACTATCTATTGGCATAATAAAGATAAAAGGAATGAATAAAGGCTGCGTATGACCTCTCTCATGCCCACAAAAATAAGGAATGAAAATCTTGTTTTAGTTTTTACCGAAAAACAGAAAGATTCCGAAGTTTTACCAATATCTGAGGAAGATCTAGCGGATTACCTCGATGACCAGTCTTGTCTGAGCGAAGAGAGTGAGGAACAACAACCACATGAGCGGAAATATAGATTCGAGGAAATTATACTTCCGAGAATAAGGGTGCTTTCCAAGGAAGAAGAGCGCGAAATTTTTATAAGGCTAGAACAAGCCCATATAAAATGTGCAAAAGCCTTTGCAGAAATTCCAGAGTGGTATGATCTATTATGCGATCTGCTCAGCGACAATTTGGACAATCATTATATAAATCCGTACATCAACATATCCCGTACCTGTATGTGGAGAAGGACAACTTTATTCGGCCAAAAATGCAAACCCGAGGATGTCGCCGCAGATGCTTACAAAATATATCGCTACTGGCGAGGCTTAAAGTTATTTCAAGCCGAGCAGGCCGTGATAACGGATGCATCGAGAGCATTGGCAACAGGGTTTATTTACAAAACCCAAACCTTACAAAAAATGAGAAATATTCTCCGCAATCATAGCTCTGATTGTCCGGAAGAGAATGAACGGTATCAAAGAGCGTTGAGCTCTCTTGGCACCATAGAGAGTATAGAAAATAAAATTGCCTCTCATAATTACGGCATGGTAAAAAGCATATTACATAGAAAGCACTATGCAATATCTCTATGCGCTCATAAGGCCACTTGGGGCGATTTCTTTCAGCACGCTTATATGAAAGGCCTCAGAGAGGCTATTGAATCTTACTCCTATCAAACGGGATACGCTTTCTCCACGATTGGATATATTCACGTAAAGGGAGCGGTCAGCCGCATGCTGACACAACTCCTTCCCGGCTCTTATTGGGGCCGTGCTTCAGAAATGCCAGCTTCCGACTGTGTTGGCCGGCACTCTACAAGAAGCGTAAAAACTTTTCTTGAAAATAACGCGATTGCTGATGAGATATTGGAGCATAATTTTGAGAACATAGAAGATTTACTGTTTTATTTAGAATTCTTAACCGAGAAAGAAAAAAAGGTTCTTCAGAGACATTATCTTGATGAAGTCCCCGTCGAGAAACTGGCAAATGAAATGCATCTCACAACGCAGGCCATATACGACCTTAAAAACAAGGCGTTGAGAAAAATCAAAAAGATTCTCAGGCAACAACAAGACTGTGCATATGACTTTGAGCCTGTCTGATTTTAAAATCGGGGATGACTCTGCGTGACATATTGCAGCCATTGCATTTTTCCTTATATTAAGGACAGGAAAAATGACGAAAAGTAACCCCCACATAAAAAAGCCAGCCCCTGCAATTTTTGCAGAGCCCGTCCTACATGCCACGCGGCGTTTTTTTCAACTCGAAGCCTCAGGGGGCATACTGCTTGTCATGGCGGCGCTCGTAGCCCTTATTATAGCCAACTCTCCTTTATACAGTTTTTACGATTATATCCTGCATGTTATGCAGTTCCGCATCGGCTTTGATGATCCCGATGGCACCTTTGATTTTGAAATAAAGAAATCCATACTGCTCTGGATCAACGATGGCTTCATGGCCATCTTCTTCTTTCTTGTCGGCTTGGAAATTAAACGGGAGCTTGTAACGGGACAGCTCTCCAGCCGCTCCCGCGCTCTTTTGCCTGCCCTTGCGGCAATAGGGGGGATGGTTATTCCAGCGGCAATTTACTGGTTTATCAACAAAGAGAGCCCAGAAAACCTTAGAGGCTGGGCGATTCCTTCCGCAACCGATATCGCGTTTTCATTAGGCATTTTAGGCCTTCTCGGCACCAAGGCGCCAATCCAACTTAAAATCCTGCTGACCGCCATCGCGATTATAGATGATCTGGGCGCAATCATTATCATCGCTTTGTTTTATGGCCACGGCCTGAACATTAACGCCTTATATTTTGTCATCGCTATCCTGGCGGTCTTATTCGCCTTAAACCGCAGTAACGTAACAAGGACCGCTCCCTATATAATTCTTGGAATTATCCTCTGGGTTGCCGTCTTGAAATCGGGCGTGCATGCAACGCTGGCTGGGGTTATATGCGCGTTTTTTATCCCTATAGTATCCAAAGAGGACGACACTATCCGCCCCTGCGAAGAGCTTGAACATAAGCTCCATCCTTGGGTTGCTTTTGGCATTCTCCCTCTTTTTGCTTTTTCCAACGCCGGGGTGCCGTTCACCGGCATGGGCTTTGAATCGCTATTCGAGCCTGTAACTCTAGGTATTATCGCCGGGCTCTTTATAGGCAAGCAACTGGGCATTTTTGCCACATTATGGCTGGCTATAAAAACCGGAATTTCCCCTCGTCTTCCGAATATAAGCTGGGTACAGCTTTATGGTGTCTCGATTTTATGTGGAATCGGGTTTACAATGTCCCTGTTTATAGGCGGGCTGGCCTTCCATGATCTTCATCATCAGGCCTCCATCCGCCTCGGCGTTCTTGTCGGATCTCTATTGTCGGCTGTCGCTGGATATCTCTTACTGCGTTACGCACCTTCCAAGAATTTAGATTAGGGGAACATCAATGGAAAAAAGAACAATCACACTGGCACGCGGTGACGGGATTGGTCCTGAAATTATGGACGCCACCATGGAAATTCTCGGCGCAGCCGGAGCTCAGCTTCATGTCGAGGAAATTGAAATCGGCAAAGCTGTCTATGAACGCGGCGTTAAAAACGGCATCGAAGACAGCGCATGGGAATCCCTGAACCGTACCAAAATATTCCTGAAGGCCCCAATCACCACCCCGCAAGGCGGCGGCTTCAAATCACTGAACGTCACAATCCGCAAACAATGCTCGCTTTATGCCAACGTTCGCCCCTGCGTGGCCTACGCGCCTTACGTCGAAACATCTCACCCGAAAATGGATCTCGTCATTATCCGCGAGAACGAAGAAGACCTCTATGGCGGTATCGAATACCGTCAATCACAAGACGTCATGGCATCACTGAAGCTGATTTCGCGCCCGGGCTGCGAGCGCATCGTGCGCTACGCCTTCGAATACGCTAAAGCCAACGGCCGCAAAAAAGTCACCTGCATGACCAAGGACAACATCATGAAACTGTCCGACGGCCTGTTCCACAAAGTTTTCGATGAAATCGCGCCGGAATATCCGGACATTCAAAAAGACCACATGATTATCGACATCGGCACGGCCAAAGTCGCCGCCCATCCGGAAATGTTCGATGTCATCGTCACCGCCAACCTCTATGGCGACATTATCTCTGACGTTGCCGCGGAAGTCACGGGCTCCGTCGGTCTCGGCGGTTCATCCAACATCGGTTTGGACTTCGCAATGTTCGAAGCCGTCCACGGCTCCGCGCCTGATATCGCAGGCAAAGGCATTGCGAACCCATCGGGCTTGCTGCTCGGCGCGGTGATGATGCTTGTCCATATCGGGCAGGGCGATGTTGCGGCTAAAGTTCACAATGCCTGGCTCAAGACAATCGAAGACGGTATTCATACCGGCGATATTTACCGCGAAGGCAACAGCAAGAAAAAAGTCGGCACGGCTGATTTTTCAAAGGCGGTTATCGAGCGCCTGGGTGCTAAACCCTCAACATTGAAAGCCGTGGATTATTCCGGCGTGCCGGCGGGCGGTCTTAAAATGCCGCCATTGAAGCCCCGTATCGAGGAAAAGAAAGAACGCATCGGCGTCGATATTGGTATCAACTGGGACGGGTCGCCCGACGAGTTGGCTGCCAAAGTCAACGCATGCGTGAACGACAATCTTCAGCTTCAGATGATCTCAAACCGCGGCACGAAAGTATGGCCGGGCGGCAAGCCGGGAACATTCTGCGCGGATAACTGGCGCCTGCGCTTTATCGGCAAAGATGGCTCAACCGTAAAAACCTCGCAGGTCGTTGCATTGATGGACCGCATGAACCAGGCGGATTTGAACTTCACAAAGTCAGTGATGCTTCACACCTTCAACGGTGTTCCGGGCTTCTCGGTTGCACAAGGGGAGTAGTTTTAAGCGGCCAATTCAAGAATGCGTTCGACATCAAAACGCTCTTCAATCTGATCGATTGTTTTGTTGCGCATAAAGTTTTGAAGAGATGAACCTTCATTTTGAATTTGCTTAAGAATATTAAGAGCAGTAAATTGCCATGCCAGCCCAGTTGCTTGCCAAGCTATTACAGGATCATTGTTGCACATATCCGCATAGCTCTCTTGAATAATAAGCCCACGAGCTGTCATGCAAGCTTGATCAAAATCTTGAACATGATTGTATTCTAATGTCCCGATAAAGCGGCGGATCTCATCGTGCATCGCAGCATAACTGAAGGGCAAATTCTGGCGTGTAGAGCCTGTGAGAGCGTTAAACAATTCAGAAGGCGTGCAGTCTATTGTCTTTTTTTTGCTTTGTTTCATATCTTACCCAAAATAGTCGATACGCAACTATATATAGACATCAATGGATTATGTCAAGTATTTTTTGCTGCCTTAACCGTATTATCCAGCAAACACGCAATCGTCATCGGCCCAACACCGCCCGGAACGGGGGTAATTGCCGCCGCCCGGGCTGAAGCCGCCTCAAAATCCACGTCCCCGCAAAGCGACCCATCTTCAAGCCGGTTAATGCCAACATCAATGACAATCGCGCCTTCTTTGACCCAGTCACCTTGAACCATCTTTGGCCGTCCAACTGCGGCGACCAATATATCGGCCTGCCGGCATATGTCTGCAAGATTACGCGTTTTTGAATGCGCCTGTGTGACCGTGCAGTTTTCGGCCAGTAACAATTGTGCCATCGGCTTGCCGAACAGGAGAGAGCGCCCAATCACCACCGCATGCAAGCCTGTTAAGTCAGCTTTCACCGATTTAATCAAACGCAAGGATCCTTGAGGAGTGCAGGGCACCATCCCGTCCATCCCGGCCACCAAACGTCCGATGTTTTCAATAGTCAGCCCATCCACGTCCTTGGTCGGATCAATCGTCTGAATAAGATCTTCTTCATCAAGATGAGGGGGCAGGGGAAGTTGCAATAAAATCCCATGAACAAGCGGGTTCATATTGAGGTTCTTGATCGCGTGTCGCACTCTCTGCTGGTCTACGTCGGCGGGCATTCTCTGCTCGTAACTCTCAATCCCAACTTCTTTGCAGGCCTTAATCTTGCTGGCCACATAAACATGGCTCGCCGGATCATCGCCAACCAAAATAACGGCCAAACCAGGTTTTTTAGGGAGCCCAGAAACCTCGGCGGTGATTTCCTCTCGAAGGGCTTTGGCTATGGCTTTACCGTCAATATTCATAGGCCAGCCAAAAGACTAACGATGAAGTTTCTTAGGAGTTGAAGCCCAAAAATCACAATAATCGGTGTAATATCAATCCCGCCAATCGGGGGAATATACTTCCTCAACGGTTTATAGACAGGATCGGTCGCTTTTCTCAGCAATTCCACCAGGTTTCTGGCCTTCGGATTGTTAATATTGATAACATCAAAGGCTATCAGCCAGCTGACAAGGACCTGGGCAATAATAATGATCAAATAGACCTGAAAAGCCAAATTTATGAGATTTATCAGTGTATACATCACGGTTTTGACCCTTTTATTGGCATTAATCAAATAATCTGAGGTACAATAAGGAAGATAAAAACGATAATCAATCACCAATTAGTTAGGGCGGGTCTTTGATACGTTCAGGTTTTTTAGCAATATTGGCGTTACTTTGTAGTGCAATTTCCCCCGCATTCGCTATGGAATGCGAGCTGCCGAAGCCTGCCCAGATCAATGTCATTCCCACAACCAAGGCCGTTAAATACGATTTTTCACAGACCCTGGCCGAAATTCAAGGCCAGGATATGGATACCTTGAATCCCTACAGCTTCCACAGCGCCTCTTTTACTCAGGGCTTTATGAAAGGCTCCATCCATATGGAGCCCACTGTAAAACTAAGCGGCTTCACCGAGCCAAGCAAAGGCATGGCCTGCCTTTGGTACAACACTATTGATATTACAATCAAAATAGACCCACGCATCATCATCGCCCGGGAAGTCTATGACGATCCATGCGCCCGCAGTGCCGTCCTTGGCCACGAAATGAAGCACGTCGAAGTTGATCAGGAACTCGTGAATTCTTACGCAAAACTTATGGCCCAAAAGATCGAAGAAGGCTTAAAAGCCAGAGGTGGATTTGTGGTTGGGCCGATCCCTGTCTCTCAAAAGGAACAGGTCGTAAATCGTATGCAAGATACGGTGTTCAAGATTATCGAACGGGAATATCAACGGATGGAACTTGATCGCCAAGACGCCCAGTCAGCGGTCGACAGTATTGAAGAATATGAGCGCGTGAATGCTGAATGCCCAGATGCTCAAAAGAAATTCCGTGCGAAGTTCGCCAGCGCAGCCCCGGAAGAAGGAAAAACTTTCATACCTGTGGCAGAGCCTGTAAAGGAAGAAAAGCCTGCGCCCAAAACCCGCACCAAATCAATCTTGCCCAAAATCCCTTTAAAAGCCGGCCATTAAAAAACCGCTGCCCGAGATAAGGCAGCGGCTTTTAATATGGTTGTGAGCAAACGTAATGGTAAAACTTATTACATTTTCAGTATGGAATTCAAATGTGGCACAATTGGGGCAGAAATGGGCACATTTGAGGGTTTTTATAAGCATCTGAAATCAAACAAAAAATTATTAACCCACAAAGCCCACCTCCGCATTCCCGCCTCTTTTTCCCTTAACCTCTTCATGATATATTAACCTTCGCTGCGTAATCTGTGATCTCAAGCTCCAATTCTGGAGTAATTTTCATAAGGAATAACGCGCTATGACACGCATCGGACACGACACTTTTCAAACACGTAAAACTTTAACGGTTGATGGCAAAGAGTACGCTTACTACAGCCTCAAAGCCGCCGCAGAGAAAATCGGCGATATCTCAAGATTGCCTTTCACACTAAAAGTGTTGCTGGAAAACCTCTTGCGCTTCGAAGATGGTCGCTCCGTGAATACTGGCGATGTACAAGCTTTGGCCGACTGGCAAAAAACCAAAAAATCCGATCATGAAATTGCTTATCGTCCTGCCCGCGTGTTGATGCAGGATTTTACAGGTGTTCCAGCTGTTGTTGATTTGGCCGCAATGCGCGAGGCGATGGCAGCACTCGGAGGCGACCCGCAAAAGATTAACCCGCTGGTTCCCGTTGACCTCGTGATCGACCACTCCGTGATGGTGGACGAATTCGGTTCTCCCACCGCATTTCAGGCCAACGTTGAAAAAGAGTTTGAAAGAAACGGCGAGCGTTATGAATTCCTGAAATGGGGCCAAGGCGCCTTTAAAAATTTCCGCGTTGTTCCTCCTGGCACAGGGATCTGTCACCAGGTGAATCTGGAATACCTTGCTCAAACCGTATGGGTTTCCGCAGACAATTCCGGCGCCAACATCGCTTATCCTGACACACTGGTGGGTACAGACTCTCACACCACAATGGTCAACGGTCTTGCTGTTCTTGGCTGGGGCGTTGGCGGTATCGAGGCCGAAGCCGCAATGCTCGGCCAGCCTGTGTCTATGGTCATCCCTGAAGTTATCGGCTTTAAATTAAGCGGTAAAATGAAGGAAGGCACAACTGCAACCGACCTCGTCCTGCGTGTTACCGAAATGCTTCGTCAAAAAGGCGTCGTCGGAAAATTCGTCGAATTCTACGGCACCGGCCTTGATAATCTCTCTCTCGCCGATCAAGCGACAATCGCCAACATGGCACCAGAATACGGCGCAACATGTGGTTTCTTCCCTGTCTCTCAAGAAACGCTCAATTACCTCAGCTTCACCGGCCGCGATCCGCACCGCGTGAAACTGGTTGAAATGTACGCTAAAGAGCAGGGCATGTGGCGCGATGCGTCTACACCAGATCCTATCTTTACAGACACGTTACAGCTTGATTTGTCAGACGTTGAACCTTCTCTCGCAGGTCCAAAACGCCCGCAAGACCGCATCGCTCTCTCGAAAGCTGTGTCTTCATTCGAAGGCGTATGTCCTGAAAGCAAATCTGTTGCTGTAAAAGGCTCTGATTACGAACTCTCAAACGGTGACGTGGTCATCGCCGCGATCACAAGCTGTACGAACACATCCAATCCATCTGTGATGGTCGCTGCTGGTCTCGTCGCCAAGAAGGCGCATGCGCTGGGCATGAAAGTCAAACCTTGGGTTAAAACCTCTCTCGCACCAGGATCGCAGGTCGTGACCGATTATCTGAACAAAGCGGGTCTACAAAAAGATCTCGATGCACTCGGATTTAACACAGTTGGCTACGGCTGCACGACATGTATTGGGAACTCTGGCCCATTGCCAGGCCCAATCGGCAACGCGGTAGAAGAGGGCGATCTCAACGTGGTTTCTGTTCTCTCAGGAAACCGTAACTTCGAAGGCCGTATCTCGCCGCACGTGAAATCAAATTATCTTGCTTCACCGCCACTAGTCGTCGCGTACGCTATCGCCGGTTCGATGAAGATCGATGTTTATAAAGACCCAATTGGCAAAGACGCAAAAGGCAATGATGTTTATTTGAAAGACATCTGGCCAAGCAATCAGGAAGTCGCCGATACAGTCAAATCTTGCCTGACATCGGAAATGTTCAAGACCCGTTACGCGGACGTCTTCAAAGGCCCGAAAGAATGGCAAGCCATTGGCGGTGCCGCCGCGAGCGAAACCTACAAATGGAACGACAATTCAACTTATGTGCAAAATCCGCCATTCTTCAGCGGTATCAAAGCGCAGCCAGGTTCAACCTCGGACATCGTCGGAGCTTATGCTTTGGCAATCTTGGGCGACTCTGTGACCACAGACCATATTTCACCCGCGGGCTCGATCAAAAAAGACAGCCCTGCAGGTTCCTATCTGGTCAATCACAAAGTGCCACCTGTTGATTTCAACTCTTACGGTGCACGCCGTGGTAACGACCGCGTCATGACACGCGGCACCTTCGCCAACATCCGTATCAAGAACGAAATGTTGCAAGGCGTTGAAGGCGGTTACACGAAACACGTTCCTTCAGGCGAACAACTCAGCATCTACGATGCCTCGATGAAATATCAAAACGCTGGCACACCGCTGGTCGTGATCGCCGGTAAAGAATATGGCACAGGCTCTTCCCGTGACTGGGCGGCCAAAGGCACACGCCTTCTGGGTGTTAAGGCTGTCATCGCCGAAAGCTTTGAGCGTATTCACCGTTCCAACTTGGTAGGAATGGGCATTATGCCACTGCAATTCAAAAATGGTGAAACACGCCAGACGCACAATTTAACCGGAAACGAAACCTTTGACATCAAAGGGATCGACGGCGAAATCAAACCGCGTCAGGACGTGAAGATGACAATCCATTACGCGGACGGCAAAACCAAAGATGTCACATTAATGTGCCGTATCGACACGCTGGACGAAGTCGAATACTACCGCAATGGTGGAATTCTGCACTACGTTTTGAGAAGTCTCGCTGCTTAGGAGTTGATTTACTCAGCTTGTAGAGAAGGCGGATCTTGAACCACGTCGAAAGACTGTGCAGGAATAGAGGCCTGAGGTTTGGCTTTGGGCTTGGCTCTACCCTTATTAACCGTATTAAAATGCCGATAATAGGCATTGTGAACCTCTTCGGGGGA
The DNA here is from genome assembly GCA_964478225.1 of uncultured Micavibrio sp. Classification (GTDB taxonomy): domain Bacteria; phylum Pseudomonadota; class Alphaproteobacteria; order Micavibrionales; family Micavibrionaceae; genus CAYZHM01. The sequence goes on along the minus strand of CAYZHM010000001.1, from coordinate 487,558 downwards.
ATAAGCATGGCCATCCATATCCAAAACATGCTCAGCATAAGCGCGCATTCTTAGCGCAACTTGCTCTTGGAGTGTAAGTGTGCTTGCATAGGGCAATCCGAGGCCCATATCATCGTCCTCATCATCCATATCTAAATTTTTCTCATCGATATCTCTTAGGTCCTTAGGTCTTTCAGTTAAGAGTTTACCCGGTGATGCCTGGCCAGCTTCATTCACTTCTATAATTTTTGCGTTGACCAGGAATTCTTGCAAAGATCGCGGGGCCAGTCTTTCAATCACTTGTGAAGTCAAAGGTTTTTTCTTTGCTGCCATTTTTCCTTCAGCCATGCGCTCATCGAAATTGTTCCAACCATATATGAAATCAAGGTTTTTAAACCTTCTATTGATGTCGGAAATATCAAACCACGACACTTCATCTTCTTGATAACCACCTATAAGCCTCAGCTCTTTTTCGGTCTCAGAGTCCAACTCAAAAGGATCTTTACCCCAGCGCACAGAAGGTAGACGACGATGCCTTCTATAAAATTCCGACAAATCAGATACAATGCGCTCGGCGTAGACAGGATTGGCGCTGGTTTTGTTTTCCGCAACTTCAGTTCCATGGTCTAAGCCACGATTTCTTTTAAACTGATTATAACTTCTCTCTTGAATAAAGGGGGTCCTTCCTTCTTTAATAGCTTTGTCAATTTCATTACCACTCAGGTCAAAGCGATCAGTAAGAATTTTTTCATCATTGAGAATAGGAGACCAACCAAATGGAGCATCCTCCGTGATTGTCGCACGTTTATGATCCCGCAATCCTTGTTCCAGAATTTCTGGCGTCAGAAGGTATATCGTATTAACGTCAATCTTTTCGTTGTTCTGCATAAGACATCTCCCTGTTTTTTCCGAAAAAAACATAGGAAAACAGGGGAGTCAACACCTTTTCATAAGACAATCTGAGGCTGTAGGCAAAAAATACTAAGAGTCTTGGGAAAACAATTCGTTAGCAACTTTTTCAGCTTCCGCAATAATGCGAAAGAATTCTGGCCTTTCCGGGCGATACCGGACATTACAAGCCATTTCAAGGTTGGCAATCTCACCGGAAAGCCGGTTTAACCGAACCTTTGCCATTTCTGTTTGCTTCGCTTCCGCCGATTTGCGCGTCAGAACCCCCAGCTTCATTTTTTCTTCATTCATGCCGACCATGAAGGCCATCTGGATCCCTTCCAAAAATGCCGCCGCCGCCGCAAGACATTGTCCATGTTGAAATTCTTTCCCTTCTTTGGCCGCAGCGGTAAAGCTGAAAGTTGTTGTGCGGTCGGCTCCGCGTAATATAATCCCGCATCGTCCATTATTCTCTTCAAGATGAACTGCTAGGGCAACGTTCCCATCATAATCAATATGAACATTTTTCCCGGTTTTCTTGAATGCGCTTTCCGCCATGGGTATAGCCATCTCATATTCCGCAGGATTATTTGCATCAAACTTTTCAATCACATCAAGCAAAGGATGGCGCTCTCCGCATTCATAAACAACGCGCCCCTTGTTATAAACAGCGATCCAGCTTCCCGGGTTATAAGCCAGCTCATAATCATTCAAAATGGATCCCCAAGCTTTGTCCCATTCATAAGGGTGTTCACGATCCGTAAAAGGGCCACTGCGCGCAAATGACTGCAATATTTTGGCACACATGCGAACGCAGCTATGCATGTTATGGGCGCGAACGACAAAATTTTCCTGAATTTTCTTTTTATCAGCCTTAAGCATAATCTCAATGCGGTTGCTGAGCGCGACAATCGGCTTCGCCGATTTTCCTTTCGCGCCCAAATCAACAATTGTGAATTTTTCTCGCAACAGAGATGTCTTGAATTCTTTCATGAGCCCCCAGCCCTTGATGATTGCTTGTTTTACGCAGCAAAAGACAGGGACAAGCGTAACTCATTTCGCCGTAATGTGTAAAGGCGCCGTTGTAAATGCGCGATCCAGGCCTCCATGCCCATACGCTTGGGCAAATCACGATAATAAGATTTCACAAGTTTTGCGCGCTGGGCGGAGTTATTAAAGGCTTTGCTGATACTGGTGTTTTGCCCAGATGCTACAGATTGTTTAGCGCTACGATCGAGCAAATAGCTCGTTCCTGTTTCTAAAACATCAAGCGCAGCGCTAAAAAATTGTGACTGTAAAAATCCCTCAGCAAGGCAGGAACCTAGCATTCCCTCATACTCCGCTGGGGGCTTGAATTCACTATCGACAGAAATGAAAAGGGGGCCGGTGTAATCTGGGCGGTCAGGATGAGGCGCCAGCTTGGCCAGCTCAATCATCAACCTTTTTAACAATCCCTCTATGTCCGTTTGCCGGATCTCGTTTTGTAGTAACCCAGATACACCCACTGTAAAATCCCCCGTAGTTTTTTTCTTTTACTATAGGGGGGTGGGGTAAATATTCGTTTAATAATGGATAGTATTTTATGGTCTTTTTGAAGACCATTACTTCATAAAATAAATATAAAACTTTATCTATTTCTTCTTTTCTTTGAAGAGATTATCAATCTCTTCTTGTGAGGAGGCTCTGATAACGCGCTCGGAGATATCGGTCTTAATCTCGATGCCCATTTTCTGCATGGCGTGACTCAAACGCTCTTCAATGCCGCGTATGTTTTGCAGTGTTTGCTTAATACGCTGTCCTGTTAAATCCTGGAACGAACAGGCCAACAAAATTTGTTCCACATCAATATTAATCGCATCAAGCGCAACCTGGCGCTTATCCGGATCGCTTTCCCATTCGCTGCTCACCCGCAAAGAATCCGCGATGCGGTCGGCCGCATCAAGAATCTTGTTTGCCGCCTCTTCGGTAATATCAACAACCGCTTCCAACTCCACGCCGGTGTTGGCGGCGCTCGATCCATCTCCGCTGTAAGTGACTGCATGCAGCACTTCCAGGATTTCAGAGAATCGCTTTGCCATCCCTTCCTCAGCCATGTCCACTTGCTGAGCTGTCGCATTAACTTCCATCGACAACTCATCAAATCGCCGTTTGATAAAAGTCTCAATCGCTGCAAGCTGCTCAGAAACACTATTCACAGCAGTAAAGACGCTATGTTCTTCACCGTCTTTTGTATTATGGATGAGTGGATTTGGATTTGACATTCTTGATCCCAAGTGGTGATTTAATCTAAATACTTTCAAATACAAAAGGTCAAAAGTCAATAAGATGCCCAGTGAAGACAGACGCATTATGTTTAGCAATGATGAGGTTTACAAAGCTCTTTACGCGCTCTGTATTCAAAAGCAATTGAAAATCCCGCCGGCCGGACAAGTCGTGGCCATCATCGAAGACAGTGCCGATACAAACAAAATCTATATGGATCTAGAAAACCCACAGGAAACAACCGCTGCGCGCTGCGAATATAGCCGTGATTTTCTGGCTGCGGCATTAATGTTGTTTTGCCGTGGGTGTGGAATTCCGCTGCCAAAGACGGCAAAAAAATCCGTTATGATAAATGACTCCCGCGTTATACTGCGCGTAATAATCTAGGCGCCCTTCGCGGATTCAGTCTGGTAAATCTCAAACACATCAATGATTTCAAGGATCTGCTCAATCTCTTTTTTGCAACTGGCTGCATGCTTTTTCGTGGTCACAGGAACATAAATATTCGAAGCCTCAAACATGTCTCCTTCATAAGGAATGGCCAAAAACACATATTTTCCTTTGAAAAAAACGGCGCTGAGCGGGGAAGTGTTGAATATATCCGAAGCTTCTGCAAGCTCCTTCAACAATTTTTCTCCAACAAACAATGCCGCCGCTTCGGGCTTATCTGAGAACACCTCAAATCTGTCCCACGCGCCTTGCGACACAGGGATACTGACGGCCGATAAATTCTTCCACCGTGTCCTGCTATACTTATGCGCCATCTCTTTGTCGGCGGTGACAATAGTATGACCTTCAAGAATGTCTCGCGGGATCTCAAGCAGCACAAATATGCCATGAAACACAGGCATGTTTTTCCGTTTCACAAACAAACGTGCCTCGGAAAAAATGACCTTCACGCCTTTATAAACGCCCATAAAGCAGTCTTCGGCCTTATAAGTGTCATAAGAGGGGATAACGCCCGTTTTAGGCAAAATCTTCGCGCTAATACCTCGCGCTCTGTGGTACTTCAATCCGCCGAGCGCTTTGGCCATCTGCGGCATGAAATTGGCTTTGTGATCGTCGATATAGGCCTTAACCGGAAACTCGGCCCAGATATTCAAAATCACAGGCACAAGCCCCGCCAGAACCATGCAAGCGATGGCCTTAAAAATCTGAGCCTCAACAAGAAAAAACCACCCAAACCCGGCGCCGCCAATTAAAATCACCGTCAATCCAACAATTGACGATGTCATCTCACGCATCCGGTATTTTTTCATATATTGAAGGCGCCCACGCTCGGCGTTCTTAATCAACGCCTCAACATCAGACGAAAAACGCCGTTCATCAACCCGCGATAAACTCGCAAGAGCAAGTTGTGCAAGAATGGATTGAGCGTCCTCTGGCTCCATGGTTATTTCAGCAACGCTTGCGCGCTGACACTCAAAGTGACTTCACTTTCGCCCGGCGCGGCAACCGGCGCCGCCATTTTCATGTCCGCTGCCATATTCATGGCTTCCGCCCGCATCATAACCGGCTGCGGATAATAGCCACCCATATCAACATTGATCATTTTCAGCTCTGCGCCGCCTTTGCCGAGCGCCTTGGCTGTGCGGTCAGCCTTGGCCTTCAGTTTAACCAAAGCCGCTTCCAGTAAGGATTCCCGCGTCTCTTCAAGGAGCTCTGGTGACACCTGATAATTCAGCCCCTGAGCAGTAAGCCCCATCTCCTGCAGCTTGCCAACCAGATCCAGCAGCTCATCCGCCGTCTTGCCCTTGACCATCAGTCCTTGTTGGCCGCGCCAAACTTTATCAACGGGCAACCCTTTTTTGCCCTGATTGCGGTCATATTCATAAACATAATATTGTTGTGTCGAGACTTTAACGCTCGCGACTTTCTTTGCCGTGTCCAATGCTTCTTTCATCTTCTTGTTGATTTTGTCCTGCAAGGCACGGGGGTTTTTATCCTCGGTCTCATATTGCAAGTTCGCCACGAGCAAATCCTGCTCAATCTCAACGCGTTCACTTGCGGAGAGGCTGACCAATGCCGCACCTTCGGGCAAATCCAGAATTGTCTTATAATCCTGCGCTTTCGCCGGCATCGCGGTTATAACAAAAAGCAGAAACGCAACGGCTAAAAGATTTCGCATGATTTTAATTCCTTATTTCCATTGTACGGTGTTTGTCCCCGGATCATAGTGGAGTTTCTGAAGCTTTTCAATCTTTGGCGGATTCTGCCCATCCCGCAGATAATACGTGTCTGCCAATTCTCCGCCTTCAAGGGCAATCTCGCGCCGCTCATACTCAACACCTTCAAAAATATCCAGAACCATCAAATATTTCGGGTCGATATTATAAACCTCTCCCTTTATAAAACGGTTCCCGGTGATAAGGGCAGGGTAGGGATAAGCCGGGTAATCCACCGCAATCAAATCATACGCAGCATGCTGTGTGACCGCCTCACCAGAAAACTCCGCCGCCGACATCATATGCGCATTCTCTTGCCCGCGCATCAATGTCCCATAAACAAAAATCTTCACCATCTTATTTCTCAATAACGAAGGGTTATCAAAATTCGCCCCGTATATATCACAAATCAAAATCAATCATATCGAAAAAGGATAATTAAGGATGACCAAAAAAATACTCCCTCTGTGTCTTGCGGCTTTTGCCCTGATGGCAGGATTTTCAACATCTGCAAAAGCGCATTCCCCGCGTAAGGACTGCCGCCAGGTTGTGCAGGTTATAAGCTTCGGGGGCATCCTCCGCCTCAGCGAATACGGAACTGCGTGCGAACGCCGCGGCGATTGGCTCATGGTGTCCGAACATCCACATCCCCGCCGCTATGGCAAAGATCTGTATTATTGGAACCACGGACAACTCGTGAGCTTCAGGAACGACAACCACCATCATGACAACCGCCGCCATAAAAGGCACAAGAACAGGCATCATCATTAGATTTTAGAGCGATGAAGATATTCTGAAAGGGCGGATGCTGAGCCGCTAACAAGCATCAAAAGCGATCCGCCTATAAACAGCCAGACTCCAAAAGTCTTCGTTTCATGAAACAAAAAGCAGACGCTACCAGCAAAAAACATGAGGTTTCCAAATAGCCCTACAACAACAAAAACCCAATCATAGGCTTCGAAAAACCGCATCACAGAAGCAGAAACAGACCGCTTTTCAGATAAAACTTCTTGCTGTGGCATTATTCGCCCATTTTCTATATGCGTCCTGCCATGACCAATAACAGCACAACAATAAGAAGCAGACCCAAACCTCCGCTTGGCATATATCCCCATTCACGCGAATAAGGCCAGGTCGGAACAGCGCCAATAACAAGCAGCACGAGTAAAATCAGTATAAGCGTTGAAACGGACATATCTTTCTCCTTCGTTTATGATCCGAACCAACACTTTAAGAAAAATTAAGTTCAGAATCTTTGGCACAGACATATCGAACTTCGTAAGGAACCATCACAGAACGCAAGAGTTTGCTAAAGGAAGAATACGAAGAAAGGAAAAAGCTATGATGATCCAGATGAAAGACATGCCGAAAGATATTCTCGGCATTCACGCCAGCGGTACAATTACGCAGGACGATTACAAGAAGGTTCTTATTCCCGCAACGGAGCAAAAATTTGGCAATGGCCAAAAAATAAAAATCCTTTTTTATCTGGAGAATTTACAAGGCGCTGAACCTGCCGCGATCTGGGAAGATTTCGTTTACGGTATCAAAAACTGGCACAATTTCTCGCACATCGCGCTTGTGACCAACCACCAGGAAATTCGCATGCTGACTATGAATTTTGGGATCCTCCTCCCGGCTGAAATCCGTACATACGATGAGGTCGAACTTGATCAGGCTCTCAAATGGCTAGAACGCCCGAACGCCATCGCCGCCTAAAGTTGCGCGGTGATAAAGCGGTGCAGGAAATAGCTTGCGGTCAGGCAACATAGGCCTAGTCCATACAGCGCCCAAAAGCCGCCCGGAATCTTTTCGGCAAAAAGAAATGGAATAAAGAACGTGAGTGACAAGGGCACAGCCACCAAAATGGAACGCGCAAACCTCACCGCCGTGTCCGCGTCCTGATATTCCGCATAGTTAAGAGGCAGCACCAACAACGTCGCCAACGGCAGCGCAATAATGAACCCAGCCAATTCCGGCTTCTTGCCCGCAAGCCACGAGGCAAAAGCAATCACACCGGCCGAAAGCATAATCTTAAAAGTGGTAAATATCATAGGAAACATTCTATCACGTCCCGCCCATTTGTCATGGAGGCTATTAGTTCGTTCCAAAATTTTGAGGGGGTGGGGGAGGGTTATAATTTTATATAATACAAAACACAGGCGGGGCACGGCAGTGGGTTGGTCGGAGAACGGGAAAGGGAAGGCGGGCGAGGGCGGACGGAACAGGCGCCCGCAGGACTGTGGCGACGGTCAAAAGCATGACCCCAGTGTCTCACACAAGCCAAACAATTTCAAGGAATTTATTCCTTTTAAACCTATCTTGAAAAGCCGCGTCCCTGCGAGCGTTCATGCCTTCTCTCGCGGGCATAGTCTCTGTCGATCAAGCGCTGGAATTCAAATGTCAAATTGGGAAGCCTGAATTCTTCGTTGTTTTTGGCCTTCCGCCGCGCCACTTCCTCAAACAGTTCTTTGTATAAAGACCGCATGTCTTCGGGAGCTTTAACTTCTAAAACGGCGTCTCCGATGGAACGACTCATTTTTCTATCGTGATGTCTTGTAGAAAATTCATCATCATCCGACTCGCTTGGCGTGGAAGGGTCCGTGCCCCAATTCTGCATGTTAAACTCAAAAACCGCGGCAATGATTTCTACTTGCGGATCAAGCGAAAAATCAGAAAGGCTTTCTGCGACCCTGCCATCCAAATTCTCAAAGGCAGAATCTCTATGCATTCTAAATTCGTTTAATCGGAGATCATAATCGTTTCGTAATTTTTTACCTTCACTTTGTATTTCATGTATTTTTCTTTGCAAGCCATCAATTTCACGTGCCTCATCGCTCTTTTTACCTATAAGAAACGCACCTATATGCTTTGCTGTTCCGCGTTTTTCATTACGCAACTCTATGTCATTGATTGTCCTTTGAGCCGATCTGAGAACTGATTCAAGGTCTTCCAGTTTTTTATTTCTCTCCGCATATAAATCGTTTTCCTTTTCTTGAAAGACACGGCGAATAATGTCCCTCATATCACTCAGTTCATTATTCTGCAGTATGCTTTTAAGTTCTTCCTTCCATGCCTTCTTCATCGTCAGCGTCGGGACACCTCTTAAAATTCCTTCTATCTGAGCCTGAGATTCCTGGACCACAAGATGAAGGCCGAATTTATCGGCAGCACTGCCTCCCTTGAGAAGAATAATGGTTTCGACTTTACCGTCCTGAGGACTGGAAAAAACCACTTTACGGACATCGCCCCGATGGATGCTGCACACTTCACCATTAAGGTCTGTAACATAGAGAGTCTCGGCAAGGGCTGCCTTAAGCATATCTTGTCTGTGTAAATCCATTGAGTAACTCCATACTGGCTAAAAAGGCAAATTAACATAATACCTTAATTGCTGCAAGCTTTATATAGACTGCCTAAAAAAGAAAAGGGATACTCGCCCCCGCGGGCATAACGGAAAGGCTGGCTAACGCTCATCCCCCATCTTCAGCGCCGCGATAAACGCGCTCTGTGGAATCTCAACGTTGCCATACTGCCGCATCCGTGCCTTACCCTTTTTCTGCTTCTCGAGGAGCTTTTTCTTACGGGAAATATCGCCGCCGTAGCATTTCGCCGTCACGTCCTTACGCAACGCTGAAACGTCCTCACGCGCGATAACCTTGCCGCCAATCGCCGCCTGAATGGCGATTTTAAACATCTGCCGCGGAATAAGCTCCTTCAACCGTTCGCACATCTGCCGCCCGCGGGTCTGCGCGTTCGAACGGTGCACGATCATCGCCAGCGCATCCACAGGCTCATCATTCACTTTGATTTCCAGCTTCACCAGGTCATTCTCGCCATACCCATCAAGTTCGTAATCGAAACTCGCATAACCTTTTGAAATAGATTTCAGACGGTCATAAAAATCAAACACCACCTCGTTAAGCGGCAAGCGGTAGACCAGCATCGCGCGTCCACCCGCATAGGTCAGATCAACCTGCTGTCCACGGCGATCCTGACAAAGCTGCAACAGTCCGCCAAGAAATTCATCCGGCACAAGAATGGTCGCCTTAATCCATGGCTCTTCGATGGTCTCGATCTTCTGCACTTCCGGCATATCAACCGGGTTATAAAGTTTGATATTCGTCCCGTTGGTCAAATGAAGATTGTAAACAACGCTCGGCGCAGTCGGGATGAGGTCGAGGTCAAACTCGCGCTCGAGACGCTCCTGAATAATCTCCATGTGCAAAAGTCCGAGAAATCCGCAGCGGAAACCCAATCCCAAAGCTTGGCTGCTTTCCATCTCATAATGCAACGCCGCATCGTTGAGTTGCAACTTCCCAAGCGAGTCCCGCAGCTTTTCAAAATCGCCAGCATCCGCCGGATAGAATGAACAAAAAACCATAGGGATCGACGGCTTGAAACCCGGCAACCGTTCGGCGCAGGGATGACGCTCATCCGTGATCGTATCGCCAACCTTGGTCTCGGAAATGTCCTTGATCGCTGCCGTGATAAAGCCCATCTCACCCGGCCCGAGCGCATCCAGCAACACGTGCTTGGGTGTAAACATACCGACACGGTCAATCTCGCGCGTGCGCCCATTGCTCATAAATTTAATCTTCTGGCCTTTTTGCAAATAGCCATCAACCACGCGCACCAGAATAACAACGCCAAGATAGGAGTCATACCAACTGTCAACCAGCAGCGCTTTTGTTGGCGCTTCGGTGTTGCCGACGGGCGAGGGCAGGCGCGTGCAAATTGCCTCCAGCAAATCAGGAATCCCGATGCCGCTTTTGCCTGAGCACAAAACAGCATCGGAGGCATCGAGCCCGATCACGTCCTCAATTTCCTTGCGCACCTTTTCAGGCTCCGCCGCAGGAAGATCAATTTTATTGATGACCGGAATAACTTCGTGATCATTATCAAGCGCCATATAAACATTCGCCAAGGTCTGCGCTTCAACCCCTTGGGAGGCATCCACGACAAGGAGTGATCCTTCACAAGAGGCGAGAGAACGCGAAACTTCGTAAGAAAAGTCCACGTGGCCTGGAGTGTCCATCAAATTGAGCTGATAAGTGATGCCGTCTTTCGCTGTGTGCTCAAGACGCACCGTCTGCGCTTTGATCGTAATACCGCGCTCGCGCTCGATGTCCGTGTTATCCAAAACCTGTTCGGTCATCTCGCGCTCTTCCAGCCCGCCGCAGGTTTGAATCAAACGGTCGGCCAGGGTGGATTTCCCATGGTCGATATGCGCGATAATCGCGAAGTTGCGGATATGCTCTAAAGGTTTGGTGACGGGCTTTTTACTCATGCAAAGATGAATATACACAGATTGCTTCAATTTCAACTGTTTGCTATGAATTACCCATGGCTGAAGACAAAAAAAATGACCTGCCCGGCCCCCAGCCCGATGAAATAACGCTCCGTCAAGGCCCCCCATATTTCTGGTTTGGCTTGATGGCCATCCCCGTGGTTATTGGGTTTCTAGCCGCAATTTTCGCGCCCCCGCCGCAGGCGACACCGGGAAACCCACCTCAAGCCCAGGTGGAAGAGGCGCCTCAAACCACAACAACAACCTCAGCAAGACAGCACAAAACATCGGCAAGGCGGAGTAGGGAAAGAGCAACCTCAGGTGGGGCTCTAGCCTGTGATTTTTCGGACTATGTGGGCAAAACCTATAGCAAAGCACTGGACAATGAGCTGGGCCTCACGCAGCGCCCTGTAGTGTATTATAAGGAAATCGGGCAGCAATCGCGCCAAAGCGATCCTGCCCGTATAAATGTTTATTTGAACAAAGAGAAGAAAATTACCCGCATCGAGTGCGGGTAACCAGAAATTTAACCCATCCCGTTAGGGCCTGAGGGAATAAAATTGTTTGAAACCTCAGCCGCAGGCTCGGACGTTGTATATCTTGATGCCATGCCGCCTTTATCGCCATCAAGCGTCATAAACTGACGCTCAGAAGCAATCAAATTGAACGTTGAAGAAATAGGATCTCTCATTATTACACACCCTTCTTTTCGAAGATTATTGTTTACTATTACCTAAGTACGATTATATCACGATTCAGATTTAAAATGCCAGCTTTTGGCAAAGATTTTATTATTTAAAATCAATGGCTTATAAGATTTTTCTACTGACCGTGCAAAATAAGGGGAATGAAATGCCCCTCGCGCGTATCGCCGGTTTTTTCGTCTTCCAAAACCATCAAAATCTGGTGGGAGTTATGCATGTGTTTGGAGATTTTTTTGCTCAGCGGCAAGCCCGCATCACGTATATCGCCGTCCTCCATCACAAAGGTCAAAAAACCAGTCTGCAAATCAAACTCAAACCAGGCGATCTCTTTCTTGAAGACCTTATTATGAAAAACAACAACTTTGCCTACTTCGTCGACACCAACTTCGATTTCTAGGCGGTTGTTTTTATCAACCCCATACACAAAGTCGGTCAGATTACCGACCGGAGGCTTTTCAATGCTGTCTGCTTCGTGCTTCATAACCCTTCTACTTTACCAACAATTTCGCGTCGTTGCCACGTCTTATGACTTGTTTTCAACATGGACAAGCGGCACAAAGCAACCGTTAATAGACTCACCATTCTTCGTTTGCACAATGTTAACTTCACCCGCGTTCTTCCAATAAGGCCGCACAAGCCATTGAATTTTGACACCGAGGTCACGCTTCACTCCGTTTTTCTGAACGATCGTGACACTGTAATCTTTGTCATCATACTCCAGATGATCAATCAAATCATAAACAACATCTTTGCCGTGAAAGATATAGGCTTCCATCGTGATCTTGTTCACGTAGATATCAAGCTCATCCGGCTTAAAGAGGGGGGAAGCATCCGTGCCTTGCCCAGCCGCGAAATCACTTTTCATCGCGTCTTTCATAGGTTTCTCATGTGATGGATCATCAGATGACATAAGATAGGGAGTCCCGTGCAGGCATTTTCAACCTCTTATCCTAACACTTGGGTTTAAGCGGATAAAGTGTATTCTGGTGCAGCCGCATGGCGCATTCCCACAAGGGCTTTATCAGCAGAGTTCAGCTCGACCTTCTCATAACCCTGACCTTTGAAGACCAGTGCGTCACTTACATCAATGCCTTTAAATTCTTTCGGCAAATGACCGTTGCCCTGATCCGGCGAAAGCGTATCAAAGCTGGTATAGGCAAAATCAGGGCCGCCGGCCATAACCACAAACTGATTATCGTTCACATACATCCCGCCGTTATGATCTTGAGTGAAGGCAAGAACTTCAGATGGATTAAAGTTGGTATAAGCCGCTTGTTTCTCAGTCAGCGCATCTGGAGCAAAGCTGCAATTGCCACATTGTCCGACATGTGTACTAACTCCCTTCGGACATGCCAAAGTTTTTGTGATCTCCATACCAATGAAGAAACCGGCAACCACACCAACCGTTTTCAACAATGTGCCTATAACCGGAATACCGCCAAGGCCCATGAAATTTAAAGCCGTTGGAACCATATAGGCCGCAGCGGCGCCGCCAAGAAAGCCAAGCAATGCGTTTCCACTTGGGTGACAATGCGCCCAATCCAGGAAACGATACAAGAAGCTGCCAATACCTTTTGTCGTTTTCGCCGCAACATTCCAAACATCGCTTAAATTCTCCTTGGAGTTATCACTCAGCGGCAAACTATTCATCGCGGAGTTACCAAGATTTTTCGCGGACTGCCAGCCGGAACGAAGATTCACGCTGTCATAAGGATTAGGTGCTGTTGCTCCAGGTTGTGCCGCTCCGGAGTTTCCACCCGGCGCCGCGCCAGCCGAAGGCGCTCCTGGGTTTGCAGGAGAAGCAGGATTGGCCGGAGTGCCAGGCGCCGCAGCCCCAGCATTCGGATTTGTTGTCCCCGGCGCCGCACCACCTTGCGCACCGCCAGGCAAGGCGCCAGGAGGCACAACCTGCCCAGGAACATAACCACCTTGCCCTTGTTGCGCAGGAGGATTTCCCCCAGCAGGGGGATTTGAAGGAGGTGTTGTAGTTGCAGGTGGCTGAGTTTGGTCTGCAGCCGCCAGTGCATCCTTCACCCGAGAAATTTCAACAATATCACCAGCTGGCCCACGTCCGCCAACCCATCTTGCCGCAGCAGCGGCCGAGAACAAACCATCATCATCAACACGAATAGTGCTATCAAGGAAGGCGTCTGTTTTTGCTCCCCAATGGGGTAAATCGAAATAGCTGAAAATAGAACTTTCACCAAAAGTTTTTTGCAGGCCAACGCGAACAGCCAAGGGCACGGTATTGTCTGTAACGTTTGCCCCTAATTGCATTCCATAAGACGCTGTGGATGTACCGAGTTTTCCTACAGCTTCAATTTTTTCGCTTTCTGTATATTTGCCAAATGCTATAAGCCCCGCACTTCCAGCTGCAACCCAGCCCAATTTGGTAAGTTGTGGCATAGGAATAAGACGTCCAACAATTGGTATAGGCGCTCTACTAATGTCATTGACTGTCCATCCTGAGAAGTTTCGCACAGCAGCTCTGCGAGCAACAGCAGCCCAACTTTCTATAGGCTTGCCGTCTTTATCCAGCTCTCTCCAGACAATATTCGCAGCAGCTTTAACGGATGCGCTATCAATGTCGGCGCCAAATACTTTAGCCCCTGCAACAAAGGCACCAGCTTGCTTAAGAGGAGTGTAAAATAGTCTGTTGGAAAAGAAGTTTTTCCCAGGAACAGATATAAGATTGTTGTACGTAAAACGAGCGGCATATCGATAAGGATAGCTCATCATTGTATAAAGATGTCTGTTGGGGCGGTTATCTTGGAAGAACCTAAGGAATGGAACTGTCGTTCTCGGTGCTCCCGGAGCACCTATGTTATCGTCTGTGACTTTACCAACAACATCATCAATAAATTTTTTGTATCTCGGACTATCTCCCAGAGCTTCCATGGCGGATTTTAAGGAGGATGCAGGGGGCATGATGCTAAGTTCTGGACCGGTGCCTTTTCCTTTCCACTGCTGACGGCGACGGGCAAGTTCATCAACAATATAAAGAATTTCATGATCAAACCCGATATCAAAACCTTCTTTGAGGTGTGCAGCAAATGTAGGAATATTTTGGTCCGTCCAGTTTACTGATTTTACGGAGCCGTCTTCGGCTTTCTCAGCAATAGTCGTATAAAAAGGTAGGATCTGGTTTTGCCAGTTCTTTTCAAAGTTCTCTTTTCTGTTCAGGGCAACAGGTGTGCTGTAGTGTTCAACGTTGTAATATCCGGATTGAATAGAGCGCTCCAGGCTTTCTTTCCATTGATTGTAAGCTGCATCTGTCTGCCCATCCGGCGTGTTAGGCCAATTTCCTGTCAAACGGGACTTGGCGTTATTGGCCAAAAAGTTAGCGTGCGATATTCCAGTAAGGCTTTCTCTGAATTGAGACGTCGTAAGCTCACCACTTTGAATCTTAGCAACAGAATCCAGAATAACTTGTCCATCTTTTCCAGCAGAGCCTTTCTCCAAAGAGCTTGCCGTTTTATCAAGATCATCTAGGAACTCAAGAAGCTTCGTTTTTTGAGCACGTGTAATACCTGTTTTATGGTGTTCAAAGGCATGAATACCAACAGCCAGTTTTTTTCTAAGAAACGTATTGGCCGGAATTTCATCCACGGGAACAGCCACGCGGCCTCCTGTGTCTTTATTAGGCATCATCTTGCCATATGTATCATCCACATGCTTACGCAACTCACGGATTTCAGTACGGAAGCTTGAGAGGTTTGCTTGGTTGTCTTTAGCAAATTTATCAAGAACAGCTTTTACATCTCCTCCATTGTCGACAGCGTCCAGAACTTCATGTTGTAGGCTCTGTATCTTCTGAATGAGGTCATTCTTTTTCATGAGATTGTCTGCATACTCAATGACCGGCCGAATAATAGGGCGGCACTCCATAGGCATGCTTGAAACAGGAGCCCAGTTTGTGAAAAGTTTCCATGGCTTCCAATTGCGACGCATCCATAATTTTAACGGATCAATTCGCGGCTTGTAGTCAGGCAATGCATCTGATGAGGCCTTGTTAAACAGCCCCCCCAAAGGAAGACCCATGTTCGAGTTCAAGCCGGGGTGAGGGGACATGCCCATGGCTTTTCCCGCCTGATACATCGGCTCAACAACCCATTTATCTCCGGCGCGGCCTGCCGCTCTTGCTGCTTCACCTGCAAATCGTCCCGTGGCTTTCGCGGTAATCTTCGCGCCGCTCCATGTGTCCACGGCGGCATTTTTCGCAACTCTGGCCGACCAGCTCGTAGCGCGTCCGGCAACCGGGAACGCCACCTCGCCAAGGCCGCCCATGCCCGCACCAAACGCTGCGCCCATACCCATCGCGCCGGCCCCACGTGTCAAACTATAGCCATCAGAAAACTTCGCGCCGATCTCAATTTTTTGGAAGGCATAATCCTGCGCAGCGTTCACCAAACCAGCTTCAGCCGCTGCACCAACAATATGCTTTTTCATCAGACCTTCGGCCACGAGTTTTCCGCCTTCGCGGATCGCGCCTTTTTCACCAATATGAGTGGCTGCATGCTTCACACCGCTTGCCACAACGCCGATTGCGCTTTGCTTGAAAACTTCTTTCAGTGCAACTTTACCAGCCTGTTTTGCTCCTTCCGAAGCAACCTTCGAGCCAGCACCCAAACCCCCAGTCCCAACTGTAAGCCATGTCGTCGGCGACATGACGCCACCTTGCAAAAGCGCCTTTGCAGCACCACCCCAGGTCGCTCCAGTACGATCATGGCAATGCATGAGATAACAAAACGCAGCTTTTCGTTCTTGGTCTGCCTCGTTCACTCTGAGGAATGTCATACCAGTATAAACTTCGTTATTGTTAAACCAGCGCATCTCGTTCTGAACCCACTTAGCGAGTTCGTCCTTGTCCTCAAGGCGAAGCTCCCCTGGGCTGCGAGGGGTGCCGTCAGCTCTAAAAAAGCGGTCTGCTTTCGTGCCTTCGAAAAAGTAATTCATGCGGATCGCCGCGTTCATAAATCCGCGGTTTTCTTTCAATTTTTCATAGGTAAGAGTCTTGCCTTCTGTTCTGAATATATCGCCGCTATACTCAGGATAAGTCTCGGCAATCTTGTCCCACTGCCGTGCGAGGTCTGAATCAACTACTTCTGTAACCATGACCACTATCCTCTAAATTACTCGTTCACCGTTTACCGTTTTTAGTTTTTCGCTTTCTAACGAAGCTTTGTTTTTTTAGTCTTACCGTTTGCCGTAAATTCTGTTTTTAAACTTTTAATCTCCTAAGGTTGCGGGGCAACAAAGCCCGTCGTCACAGCCTGAGGTGCAGGCTGTGGTGTTGGTTGATTGGGGTTGGAAGCCGAATTGAAAAAACTGCGAAGTGTTGGCTCCACGAACTGACCAAAGGTCGCGGCAACAATTCCCGAAACAACGCCAGCCATCTTGTAATCCCAGCCACGGAATACACTTAAATAGGTCAAAGTAAGAAGGCCGGCATATCCATATTTGGTCATGACATCGCTGCCTGCAACACTATCCGCTCCATCCAAAGTTGCCTGCAAAGTGCCTGTTACACCAGTAGAACGAAGGCTTTTCTGTACATCTTCGGGAAGGATGTCATGGACAGCATTAGCAAACTTGTAAAGATAGCCATGCTCGTTTTGATTATCGTCGCTCATATCTCAAACACCCTTTGAAGGAAGGGTCTGAGCGCAATATCCCATATTTTATGATAGAATAAGAATTCACGATCACACCCTAGTTCAATACCTTAAATTACCGTTTTCATTACTTTTTTTATAATTAATGTAATGATACCAATTTTAAGGGGTGTTCGTAAAATTTGTATTAACAAATTCAATTATTTCAAGTATTTAGACCTAATGGCGGAAATGCCGGATTCCCGTAAAAACCATCGCTAGGCCTCTTTCGTTGGCCGCATCAATGACCTCTTGATCCTTAATTGAGCCACCCGGCTGGATCACTGCTGTGACCCCGGCTTCCGCCGCTGCAATGAGCCCATCGGCAAAAGGAAAGAACGCATCCGAAGCCACCACAGAGCCTTTTGTAAGAGCTTCAGGCAAGCCCGCCATCTCTGCTGCTTCCTTGGCCTTAATGGCCGCAATACGGGCTGAATCAAGGCGGCTCATCTGTCCTGCCCCGATCCCGACTGTCGCCCCATCTTTCACGTAAACAATCGCATTCGATTTCACATGCTTGGCCACGCGGAAGGCAAAGAGCATGTCCTTCATTTCCTGCTCCGTCGGATCACGATCAGACACAACCTTAACGTCGTTCTCGCTAATATGCGCATTATCCGGATCCTGCACCAGCAAACCGCCTGCAATCCGTTTCACCAAGCGTCCTTTTTGAATGCCATCAGGCATGCTGCCGGTCTCAAGAACACGAATATTGGGCTTCGATTGTAAGAAGGTTGCCGCATCCGCAGAAATTTCCGGCGCAATAATCACTTCAACAAATTTTTGTGTAACCAATATGGCAGTCTCAACATCTAGCGTACGGTTAAAAGCAATAATCCCGCCAAACGCACTGACAGGATCACAGAGCAACGCTTTCTCATACGCTTTTGAAATATCCGCCGCACACGCAACACCGCATGGATTGGCATGCTTGATAATCGCAACCGCCGGATCATCAAATTCCGCCACCAATTCAAACGCCGCATCCGTATCATTCAGATTGTTGTAAGATAATTCTTTCCCTTGCAAAACTCTCGCGTTCGCCACCCCAACACGCGCATCGCCATCAACGGTGTAAAGCGCGGCAGTTTGATGAGGGTTTTCGCCATAACGCAATTCCTGTTTGCGTGTCCCGGAAAAGCTTATACGCCGGGGCATTCCAAAGTCCTTGTCCATCTGCGATACGATCCAGCTTGCAATATTGGAATCATATGTGGCCGTCAATGAATAGGCTGTCGCGGCCAAACGCTTACGCAGTTTTTGAGTCACCGCACCTTTGTTATTCCCCATGTCTGCCAGCACGACCGCATAATCCTGAGGATCTGTAATGACAACAACGTCCTCATGATTTTTTGCCGCCGCGCGGATCATCGCCGGTCCGCCAATGTCAATATTCTCGATGCAGGTTGCAAAATCAGCACCGCTGCGCATGGTTTTGGCAAACGGATATAAATTGACCACGACCATATCGATCGGGCCGATATCATTGTCAGTCATGGCTTGTTGGTGCGATGCCTCAGCCCGGCGTGCTAAAATCCCGCCATGAATTTTTGGATGAA
Source organism: uncultured Micavibrio sp. (assembly GCA_964478225.1). GTDB lineage: Bacteria > Pseudomonadota > Alphaproteobacteria > Micavibrionales > Micavibrionaceae > CAYZHM01. The sequence goes on along the minus strand of CAYZHM010000001.1, from coordinate 469,057 downwards.
GGGTTTTAACACGCCCATCCATAATTTCTGGGAAGCCAGTATAATCGGATACATCAATGACACTAATCCCTGAATCGCGGAGCAATTTTGCAGTCCCGCCAGTCGATAAAATCTCAACGCCTTGCGCCGCAAGTTTTTTGACAAAATCCTCAAGCCCTTCTTTATCCGAAACGGAAACAAGAGCGCGTTTGACCTGAACGCCATGTGGATCAGTAATAGTTCCCATATTAACCCAACCTTATATGAATCTCTCTAAGCGGCTATATGTAGGTAAAAATGCCCTAGGATGCAAGGGTGCGTGTCACAGGAGGCGCAACTGCGGCTGCGCTCTGTAGATGTGCGCTGTTTTTCGTGACGTATAAGCCACGTGCACCTGGCAAAGGAACAAATGCATCGGTAATCCCCAAAACAGTCTCCGCTCCCCCAAGGAACAGGTAACCATCCGGCTCAAGCTGTGCTGCTAGCCTTTTTAAAATGTCTGCCTTGGTGGCCTCGTCAAAGTAAATTAGGACGTTACGACAAAAGATGGCGTCGAATTTGCCCATCGCCGCATAAGAATCAAGCAAATTGAGCTGCTTATAGGTGATAGAATTACGAATCTCATCCTTAATGCGCCACTTGTCGCCGTCCTGTGTAAAATATTTGACCAGCAATTGAATAGGCAATCCACGCTGAACCTCAAACTGCGAATAAAGGCCGCCTTTGGCTTGAGCGAGAATATCATTAGACAGATCCGTTCCAACCATGTCGACATTCCATCCAATCATGTCCGGGCGTTCCTTCATCAAAATGCGTAAGGAATAGGGCTCTTGGCCGCTTGAAGCAGCAGCACACCAAATCTTGAAACGTTTCGTTGCTCGGGTTTTAAGAAAATGAGGGATACAAAAAGCCCCAAAATTATCAAAAGGAGTTTTGTCGCGGAAAAACGATGTCTCATTGGTCGTCATCGCCTCGATGATATCATTCACAACGGCCGGAGCAGGGCCCTTCAAAACTGATTGATTGAGAGTATCAAGGCTCTCAAACCCATGCTTCTTGGCAACCGGCGTAAGGCGTGATTCCAGGAGGTAGGTCTTATCGACAGTTACGATAATGCCCGACTTTTCCTTAAGTATTCTGCGGTATGCTTCAAACTCTTCTGGTTTCATGATTTATCCTATCACAGCTTTTCTGACCCATGGCCCAATATCATCAAGAGGTAACACAGCCGTACACAAACCTGCTTTTGCAACAGCTCCAGGCATTCCCCAGACAGTGCTCGTTGCTTCATCCTGGGCAATAAGGCGCCCGCCCACTTCAATTAGCTTTTTCCCACCGCCAAGCCCGTCATTCCCCATTCCGGTAAGAATAACCCCCAGCACACGCGCCCCATAGATGTCAATCAATGACATAAACATCGGATCGACTGCAGGACGACAAAAATTTACTGGAGGATCTTGACCTAAAACAATCTGCAATTTCCCATCAACATTTTTAAAGCGCATATGGTAATCGCCAGGGGCCACGTAAATCTTACCGTTTTCGACGAACTGCCCGTCTTCACCTTCACAAGCCGGTATGCCCGTTTGCTGATTAATATGTTGCGCTAAAATTTTTGTAAAGGTCGCAGGCATGTGCTGGGTAATCACAATCGGGATATCAAAACCTTTAAAGTTTTTAATAACATTAAAAAGCGCATTCGGCCCACCGGTAGAGCTTCCAATAGCAACAAGTTTCGGCTTACCCTTAAAAGCATGAGGATCATTTCTTAAGGTGAAAGGAGCGGACAGCAAGCTCTTTTTTTGAGGCTGTGCGGCGGCAGCTGAGGCAGCTGAGGCAATGTTGGCCTCGCTTATCCCACCCAAACTGTTAATCAACTGGACAAGATTTTTTTGAAAATCCGAGCCAACGCCAACAGCTTGACTGGATGTCGGTTTCACCAGACATTCAACTGCTCCAAGTGAAAATGCTTTTAACGTAATCGACGCGCCTTTCTCCGTTAAGCTGGAAAACATAATGACTTTGGATTTAGGGGACGCCTTTAGGATCTGGGGCAGGGCCGTAATCCCGTCCATTACAGGCATTTCAATATCGAGGATAACAATGTCAGGCTGCTTTTTTTCTGCCGCAGCGATCGCCAATTCCCCATTCGGAATAGATCCAACAACGGCCAAATGAGGCTCAGTATCAATAAGCCTGCCCAATGCCCCACGAATAACAGCAGAATCATCAACAAGCATAACGTTAATTTTGCGAGCATCAGAGCTGCCGGAAGGAGTACTCAGGGTCATAACTTTCTCTGTCTTACTGGTCTATTAGCCCGACTTCCACAAACTTCGATTGAATAATCTCGCTGTCGAAAGGCTTCATGATATATTCGTTGGCGCCAGTCTGAATGGCGCGCTGGATATGTGACATGTCGTTTTCTGTGGTGCAAAAAACAACTTTGGGATGGCCACCACCATCCATCTGTCTAAGCTTCTCAAGAAATTCAATGCCGTTCATCACAGGCATGTTCCAATCTAGCAAAATCGCATCCGGCATCTTCGCCTGACAGGCTTCGTAAGCCTTCTGCCCATCTTCAGCTTCGATACATTCAAAGCCAAGATCTTCGGCGATACGGCGTGCAACCTTACGCACAACACGACTATCATCAACAACTAAACATGATTTCATTTTGTAAACTCCAGCTAATTATCTTTAATTATGTACGCTTTGTAAAAGCTTGGGAACATCAAGAACGACCAAAAGCTCTTTATCCAGCCGAAATATACCAGCAGAGATATCACGCCACGAAGCGTCCAGCGTTGGCGGATTTGCCTCAAGATCATCGTCCCGCAACGTCATAACATCACCAACGCTATCAATAATGAGGCTGTAAAGCTGCGCTTCGTGCTCAACCACCACGCTCATTTTGGGGGCAGACAACCCGCTTTCCTGCAAATCTTCTATGTTCAGCTTTTTTCGCACATCAATTGCCGTCACAATACGCCCGCGCAGATTGAGTGAGCCGGCCACTTCCGGCGGGGCGAGGGGAATTTTTGTTACTGTAAGCTGCCCTAAAACATCTTGAACTTGTAAAATTGGAATACCAAACCGTTGCTTGGCAATAAGAACGGTCAGGAAATCAATTGTTTTATGTTCCTGTCCATATGCACCGTTTAAACTTCTGCGTGCTGTTGCGCTGCCTAATTGACTCATGCTGCTTTGTCCCTTTGTTCAAGAAGTGTTTGGGAAATCGTACTGAGTAAAGTGTCGCGGTCAAACTTGGCCACATATTTTTCAAACCCAACCTGCATCCCCCGTTCCATGTCCTCTGGAGTGGTATGTGAAGACAGCGCAACCAAAGGCGTGTTCTGCCAATTTGAGTTGTCTTTCAGTTTTTCAGCAAACTCAAACCCATTCATATCAGGCATTTCAATATCACTGATAATAATGTCATAGCGCTCGCCTTTTTCACACCGCTTCAGCGCTTCAATCGGGCTTTCCAAAGATGTCACATTATAGCCCGCGACATTCAAAATGGGCGTGAGCATGTTGCGGAAGAAAGGACTATCATCAACAAGAAGAACTTTTTTGATGCCCGAACCATTAGGTCTGCGGCCTTCATAGGGCACATCTTCATGATCTTTAAACCATGCTTTATGAGCTGAATTCAGGAAGTGAACAACATCAACAATATCCGTCGCATGCCCATCGATAATCGCACTGCCCATGAGGCCTGGGTTCTCGGACCCAATCTGCACATCAATATATTCTTCTTTGATGTCAATAATCTTATCAACCACAATGCCAAGAGATTTATCTTTATCGGTAAAAACCAAAACCGGCTTTTCCTTTTCATTCTCCAAAGTCATTGAAGGGTTAAACGGCTTCAGCGGCATCAATTCATTTCTGTATTGAACCATCATCTGACCGCCTGAATACTCAACATCCTTCATCTTGATTTGCTCAAGGCGGGCAACAAGAGAAAGGGGCACAGCCTTTGGGGCTTGGTCGTAGGCAGAGAAGAGAAGAAGTGAAGTTTTTTCACGGCCCATTGAATCCATATGCGCGTCAGCGGCCGCAGCCATGTCATCGGACGCCTTAATTTCCCCTGTCGCCTTTGCTATGCCATTAGGATCAAGGATCATGATGACTTTACCATCTCCAAGGATGGTATTGCCCGAGAAGAGATCAAGCCCTTTAAGAAGCGTTGCAACCGGCTTTACAACAATTTCTTCCGTATCGAACACGCGGTCCACAACGATCCCGAATTCATAGGATCCAACCTGTGTCACAACTATATATTGGTTCTTCACCGACGAAGATTTAGAGCCTTCGCCATCACGACCGGCGGAATTTTGCTCCGGAAGCTTTAAAATTTCTGAAAGGAAAACCAAAGGCAACAATCTGTCTCGCAAGCGGAAGACAGGGGTTCCCTTAATCATTTCAATGCGGTTCTCACTCTTGGATGAAGTCATCACAAGCTCCCGCACGGACAACTGCGGAATAGCAAACTTTTCGCCTTTCGACTCAACAATAAGCGCAGAAACAATCGCCAGAGTAAGAGGAATCTTGATAATAAAGGCTGACCCTTTACCTTCGGTTGATTTAAGTTCAATCGATCCGCCAATTTTCTCGATATTCGTACGTACAACATCCATCCCGACACCGCGCCCGGATACTGATGTAACTTTTTCTGCTGTCGAAAATCCGGCGTCAAAAATGTACTGCTGGATTTGTTGTGTACTCATCTGAGCAACTTCTTCAGCCGTCGCCAAGCCTTTCTCAATAATCTTGTTTTTAATCCTCTCGCTCGACAGACCTTTTCCATCATCCTTAATCTCGATGATGATATGCCCGCCCTCATGGAAAGCATTCAAAATAACCTTACCCATTTCATTCTTGCCGGCCTTTATTCTGTCCGCAGGCATCTCAATGCCATGATCCGCAGAATTGCGCACCATATGCGTCAAAGGATCTTTGATAAGCTCTAGAACCTGCCGGTCTAACTCTGTTTCCTGGCCGTTCATTTCAAGGTCTATTTTTTTGCCAAGTTCCATGGCCAGATCGCGAATGATACGCGGCAACTTACTCCACGCATTCCCTATGGGCTGCATACGTGTCTTCATAACGCCTTCCTGCAGCTCTGACACAACATGATTAAGTCTCTGCAAGGGCGCCAAGAAATCATTATCTCCTTGTGCTCTTGAAATTTGTAAAAGCTGATTGCGTGTCAAAACCAGCTCGCTGACCATCGTCATCAAGTTCTCAAGAACATCAACATTAACGCGTAGAGTCTGGGCTGGCGCTCCGCTAGCATCACGGCCCGGACCATCGCCATCCGCTTGCATCGCGGCAGCAGCTTGAGCTTGTGGTGGAGGTGGTGGCGGCGGAGGGGGTGGTGCAGCCATCGCAGGTCCTTCCGCCTCAGCAAAAGCCTTTTCAAGGGCTGCAAGCTCGGCTGCAGACAAACCACTTTCTGCGCCTAGAACCACGTCTAGCTTTTTCTCTTCTACGGGCGCTGCGGGAGCACTATTGTTTCCACCACCCGAGGAGGTGCGGCCTTCATAAACATCATCAAGTTTTTGAATAAGATCCTTGTTGTCGCCCTCAGGCTCAGAACCCGTTTCCTCAAGTGCTCTAACAATCAGCTTAATCCGGTCAATCGATTCCAAAATAAGCGTCACATAATCCGGCGTAACCTCAAGTTCGCCATCCCTAAATTTGCCAAGAACGTTTTCCGCATGGTGCGCAACTTTTTCAAGTCTAGGTAAGCCAAGGAACCCGCAAGTACCCTTAATCGTATGCATAAGGCGGAAGATCTTGCTCAGTAAATTCTTATCGTTTGGATTTTGCTCAAGTACAATGATGTCAGTGTCCAGCTCATCAAGGCTTTCGTTGGTTTCTGTCAAAAACTCGGCGACTAGGTCATCCATGATCCGGTTCCTTCGATCATATAGGGTGTATCTTTAAGCAACACTATGAACACAGTAAGGCACGATAGATAGAACATCATACACAAAGAATCTTAACAATTCATCATGAAACACTTTGAGGAAAGAAAAAATACAAAGTTTGTAGAAGGGCTAAAATCCCTCTGATCATTGGTGGACAACATAAAAACGTATGCAATCATCAGCTGTTTTCTCTGCGCGAACTGAAAAACCATAGGACCGCGCAATAATTCCACATAGCGCAGCATGCACAGATTGGGGCTCCAAAGATAATGCTGGAGTCTTCATCATCAAAGCATTATCGCATTCAGGTCTCAATTTTGCGTTCTCTCCAGTCGCAGAAACACTAAATTCTGAACCAGACGCCCCTGCGGCGACAATTTCGCCGCCTTTAGGCAAGCACTCTATGGCCAGCAATAAAGTTGCAGTAAGGATTTTACAAAATCCCCGGGGTTTTTCTTCTCCTGGCGCTAACGTGGCATGAGGATTCCATTTTTGAACAATTTTTCCTTCAGTTTCTACAATGGACTGAATGGCCTGAAACGCATCATCGGCCTTAAGGTGGGATTCTCCACCACCCGCACCATAAGCCAAACGAAAGGCCTTAAGTTTAGCCGAAGCCTGCTGCGCGCTAAAAGCGATAAGTCCTACAACTTCATCGCTGCCGTCCGCTCCAAGCTCGTCCAAAATCTCAAGGCCGTTATTGATTGCTCCTATAGGGCTGATCAAGTCATGACAGATCTTGGATGCCATCATTTCCAGCATATATATATTCATATCGTCACTCATTCTTCGTCCCCAAAACTCAAACTATATCCAGTCTTTTTAACTTCCGACCGCGCCATATCCTTCAGCCGTTTCAAACCTTCCGGAGTATTGGCCTCAGCACGGGCCACCAGAACATTTTGCGTATTTGATGCCCGCAGCAGCCACCATCCATCATCCGTGGAAACCCTCACCCCGTCAATGTCATTCACTGTGATATCCCGCTGTATCGCAAGACTTTCCGCAATTTTAGGTACAATTGAAAATTTGTCTTGTTCCGGAACCTCAAACCGCACCTCGGCCGTTCCGTAAAGCCGGGGCAAATGGGACGTTAAAGAAGATAGCTCCCCACCCTCAGGGAACGCATTGATCAAGCGGATGGAGCAATACAGCGCATCATCATATCCATAATATTTATCGGCAAAGAAAATATGACCCGAAAGCTCGCCCGCCAAAGGCGCATTCAATTCCTGCATCTTCGATTTAATCAGCGAATGCCCTGTTTTCCACATCACAGGTTTTCCACCCAACCGCTCAATTTCATCAAACATAACGGAGGAGCATTTCACATCGCCAATAATCGCCGCGCCGGGATGTGCCGCTAAAACCTCTTTCGCATAAATCGTCATGAGGATATCGCAACGCAGAACTGTCCCATTCTCATCGACAACGCCAATGCGATCCCCATCTCCATCAAACGCAATCCCAAGATCGCATTTGTTGGATTTCACGCACGCAATAATATCTTCAAGATTTTTATCGACCGTCGGATCAGGATGATGATTGGGGAAGGTGCCGTCTATTTCGTCATAAAGCAAAATATGCTCCCCGGGCAATTGCGCAGTCAGCATACGCAAAATTTCACCTGCCGCACCGTTTCCATTATCCCAGGCGATTTTCAAATCTTGTTTGTTGGTCAAATCTTTCAGCAATCTTGCGACATAACGCTCTTTGACATCAGCTTGAGTAATGTTGCCCACACCAGTCTCCAGATCGCCTCGAGCAGCAATTTCGCCAAGCTGTTGAATGGTTTGTCCAAACACACCTTGTTTTTGCAGCATCATTTTAAAGCCATTGTAATCGGAAGGGTTATGCGATCCCGTCACCATAATCCCCGCGTCGGTCTTTAATTCTTTCACGGCAAAGTAGAGCATCGGCGAGGGGCCAAGCCCAATATTCACAACACTCAATCCTGTGGCCTGCAACCCTTCGATAAGCGCGTTTGAAAGAGCAGGAGACGATGCACGTCCGTCATAGCCAACAGCAACCGTCTTGCCGCCATGCTCGCGGACAAGAAAGGTCCCAAACGCGCGTCCCAGAGCAAAAGCATCTTTGTCAGAAAGGTTCTTGCCAATCTGCCCGCGAATATCATATTCACGCAGGATCGTCGGATCAAAATTATAAGGTTCAGGCGGCGGGAAAACTTTATTCGGCCGCATCACGCATCCCGTCTTCAAGGTCGGCGGCTATCTTTTTAATCAGCGCCTTCACATCATCACCAATGTCACCATCGCTCATACCGTAAGCGAGGTTCGCCGCAATAAACCCAAGCCGTCCACCGCAATCATGATGAGCCCCATCAAACCGCAACCCGTGGAACGGTTGCGAGCCGATCAGCTTCGCCATCGCATCCGTCAGCTGAATCTCATTGCCCGCACCTTTTTCAAAAGCAGACAAATGCTGGAACACTTCAGGCTGCAATATATAACGGCCGATAATCGAAAGCGTCGAAGGCGCCTTATCAGGCTTCGGTTTTTCAACCAGACCTTTGACGCTAACGGTCTTACCGCTATCGCCTTTGATATCAAGAATACCGTATTTATAAGTGTCTTCCCGCGGCACATCGCGCACAGCTACAACATTCCCGCCATGCTGGTTATAAATATCCATCATCTGCGAGAGGCAGCCTTGCTTATGCTTGATAATGTCATCAGGCAACAAAATCGCGAAAGGCTCATCACCCACCAACTTATGCGCACACCACACCGCATGGCCAAGCCCCAAAGGCTTCGGTTGACGTGTTAAAAACAATTTCCCGGCAGGCATTTCGGAGTTGCGGACTTTCTCCAGCATATCCTCTTTACCGCGCGCCTCCAAAACCTGTTCCAGTTCCGGCTGGTAATCAAAATGCTCCTCGAGCATTTCCTTATACCGGCCGGTTACAAAAACAAATTCCTCAATCCCGGCCTCGCGGGCTTCCTCAACCACATATTGAATCAGCGGCCGGTCATTAATCGGCAGCATCTCTTTCGGCATGACTTTCGTCGCGGGCAAAAACCGCGTTCCCAGCCCCGCAACGGGGAAAACCGCTTTTCTAACAGGTTTAAAACTCATCCGGCCTTAATGCCATGTTTTTGAAGGATTTTCAATCTTGCAAACCCATATGAAATAAATTATTTTCCAAAATAATGATTTTGCGTAAGGGTAAACCACTTTTTGATCAGGCCGAGAAGCTCCTTAAACAGGGAGACTATTACAGAGCGGTTGAGCAGTACTTGTTAGTACTGCCCCATGCAAGAGATCAACATCTTGGTACAGTCTTAGCCAGGCTGGCAGATTGCTTAAGAAACACAGGCGATTATAAGCAAGCCGAAGAATATGCAAGGCAAGCCATACAGACAGACTCCAGTTTTTCTGCTTTTCATGGTGTTCTGGGAATAATACTGGCTGAAACAGAAAGATTTGAAGAATCTCTACAGTGTTTCGCGCAAGCACAAAGGCTAAGCTTAACTAGTCCTGCCGATTATAGCATTAAAATGAGTATCATTTGTGAAGAGTTGGGCGATCACACCACCGCGGTAAAACACGCCAAAGAAGCCTTTGATTATGCAGCGTTCCAAAACGATCCCCATATAATAGAATCCGCTAAAAAATGTTTGGCAGAGGCTTTAAAATCGGCCACGTGGCAATGTGATCCAGAGGAGATTAAACAAGCCTGTGGCGGTGAAATTCCAAAATTGGATACCTGGGACAACGATGATGACGGCTTTGGGCTGGTTATGGCCTAATCTTTCTTCTCATCATCCTCAATTGGCTCAACATCAATAACATTCTTGTCTTTTGTATATTTCTGCCGCAAATAGCCGATCGCAAGGGGAATAACTGCTGCGATCAATGCAATCGCGGCAGGCAACCTGCCGGTAATCGCCAGAAAAAATAAAGAAAGACCAAAAATAACAAAGGCTGCTGTCAAAAACAGCGCTTTAATCTGATGCACATTGGCATTGATAAAAAATCGGTAAAGTGTGAACAAACCGATCAACAATCCAATGACTAGAAGTAAATAAGGCATTCCAGTAAAGTATCTCGATGAATCGCTCAATTCAAGACAAACTAACGGCCTTACGGGCTTTGATGGTGGAGCAGGGCATAGACGCTTACCTCGTGCCCCGTGCTGATGAGTTTCAGAATGAATTCGCCCCGCCTTATGCCGAGCGCCTTAGATATCTGACAGGCTTTACGGGCTCAGCCGGTCTGGCGATTATTACTGCAAACAAATCGATACTGATGACGGATGCTCGCTACACATTGCAGGCGGCAACCGAGTGTCCGGATTTTGAGATTATTGATTCCGCCGATCAAGCACCTTCGGATTATTTAAGCGGTATGCCGGGCGTCGTAGGCTTTGATCCGTTCCTCCATACCGTAGAGCAAATCAATCGCCATCATGAAAAGGGCGTCAGTCTTAAGCCCGTGACGCAAAATCTTATCGATCAAATATGGACCGATAGCCCCGACCGCATTCAGGCCAACATTATCGACTTCCCTGCTGAAATAGCAGGCCGCACCACCGACGAAAAAATCGCACTGATCAGAAAAGAAATGGGCGATCTCGATGCTTTTGTCTTCACGGCGCCAGATTCAACCAGTTGGCTCCAAAATATTCGAGGCGATGAAGTGCCGTGTGTTCCAAGCGTTTTGCGCTACACAATCTTGACCAAAACCAGTTTGCACAACTGCGATAGTCCGCGAGCTTTCCACATGTACGCATCAGTTTGTAATGGTCTGAAAACAGGAATTGACTTCAAGCACACGCCATTAGCGGTTAAAGAAGCGCTGGAGCAAGCGGGAGCAGAAATCGAAGAGCACAAAGACCCCTGCATAGAACCAAAGGCAATTAAGACGCCGCAGGAAAAAAAATCCATCCGTGCCGCACACGTGAAAGACGGCGTCGCGTTGGTGAAATTCTTGCACTGGTTTTCAACAAACAATGACCCGATCACCGAATGCGGCATATCTGAGAAGCTGGAAGAATTTCGCCGCGAAGATCCTGCCTATAAACAACCAAGCTTTCCCACGATCGCCGGTTTTGGCTCAAACGGCGCGATCATCCATTACCGCCCAACCAAAGAAGCCGACAAAGCAATCAAAGGCGATAGCTTGCTCTTAATCGACAGTGGCGGGCAATACGCAGCGGGGAATGTTTGGGGCACAACGGATGTCACCCGCACCATCGCCATCGGCAATCCCACGGATGAGATGAAAGAAAACTTCACCCGTGTCTTAAAAGGCCACATCGCGCTGGCCACCGCCAAATTTGATAAATACACGCCAGGCAAACAACTTGATGAACTTGCCCGCGCACCGCTTAAAGAGGCAGGTCTCAATTATGGCCACGGAACAGGCCACGGTGTTGGGTGCTATCTTAGCGTTCACGAAGAAGCCGCCAGTATTTCTCCAAGAGGGGAGGAAGTCATGAAGCCCGGAATGTTGGTATCGAATGAACCCGGATACTACAAAGAAGGCTCATACGGCATCAGAACCGAAAGCCTCATCCTTTGTCATGATGATTTCACATTCGAAACAGTAACGCTTTGCCCGATCGATCAAAGTTTGATTGCGGCCGCGATGTTAAACGCTGATGAGAAATCATGGCTCAATGCCTATCACGAGCGCGTGCAAAAAGAATTAAGCTCTTTCCTAAGCGAAAATCAAAAAGCCTGGCTCGCCACAGCAACCAAGGCAATCAACTAATTATTGAACGGGCTGTACAGGCAGAACGGGATCAACCTTCTGCAGCCGCATCTCAGCATTCGGCACCAACCCAACACCAGGCGGAGGAGGCGTTATAGGGGCAGGTTGAGGCGGCGATCCTTTGGGGAATTCCGCAAGGGCATCTTTATCACCTTCCTCCAAAATAGCAGCCAGTGCTTCAATCGCGGCAGAGACGTCATCATTTTCAACACTAACATGTTCTTGCGGCAACGGTACGGCATGTTCTGGATGAAATTTATAAAGCGATTGCAAGTTATCGACGAACGGCGTGTTCACCAAAGTATCAGAACCCATAATCTCCTGAACAAAGATAAAAGACCCTTCAAAGAAAACACGCAAACGCACCATGTTCAAATAAGGAATTTTTTTCGTAGCAGGTATATTATATTCTGCAAGCAGAAAAGGCGTTTCTCTTTCTATGCGCTTGCTGAGGCCAACTTTACTCGGATCGCGTCTGTGCGGCTCAATATGATTTTTCGCAATGATCTTTTCAACTTTTTCAAAAGTTAGATTCTCGCCGGTCTTGTACCCATAGAGATTGTAATAAAGATTTTGTCTGCGGACCGGATCGCGGAACACATAGCGGATGACCTCGGCATTCTCGGTTTTTTTGATCACGGGATCCTTGGTGAAAAACGGCTTGGTCGGCGGAGGAATTTTCACACTAAAAATTTTATGAGGCGAGGTAATCCCTTGCCATTCTTCCATGATTTTTCTGTCTGTCTTCGGAATTCCATCATCGTGCCGTAAAGACGAAAAATAATCTTGGACTTTCATATCATCCATAAAATCAGCCGGCACAATTGCCAATTGCTTATATTTTGAGATATCGCCCACCATCACTCTCAACATGACGGCCTGCACTCCGAAATCAGGGTCTTCATAAACCAAAGTGACCTTCTCGCTTTTATACCGTCCGTCATAATTCACATCGCGGTCGCGAATAAAATGATTAAAGCTCGCATAGGATTTAATGAGATCATCAATTTCGCGCCGGGCGAGCCAAGCCTGTTCACGGTCGCTCATCATCGGCCCAAACGTCTGATCCAAAGTCACAGCATAATTTTTAAAGACATTTTTATAGGGACGATAATCAACAATCGCCTCAATTTCCTCACTATAGACGGCTCGATTGGCGCCAATCAGTAATGAATTTGACTCCACCTCGTGTTCTTTGCGCATCTGAGTTGAAAAAAGCAGGCTCGGCGAAGCGACTTTCTCCCAAAATTCCTGAGCTTGAACAGGGGAGGGAGTAAAAACACTAAGCGCAAGGAGCGTCAATATCAGCGTTTGAAGGGAAACTTTCATAGGTTTGTTATCACTCTCGATTATTCGCCACACCATTTCATTATGACACAAATGAATTATGACACAAAAAAACCGTCCAAAGAAGGGGACGGTTTGATCGATAATCCTTAAAATTACGATAAAAAACAGAGCCTTAATCGCGCCCGCTTTTACGCTGCATCTTGCGGCAACGGCGAATAGATTCAGATTGCTCACGTGCTTTCTTCTCAGAAGGCTTCTCGTAGTGACGACGAAGCTTCATTTCGCGAAACAAACCCTCACGCTGCATCTTCTTTTTCAAGACTTTTAGCGCTTGATCTACGTTATTATCGCGTACGTTTACACTGACCATGTCAGTTTCACCCCTTTCAAGAGTGTTAAGGTTAAGGTTTAAGTATATATGAAATAACGATATTTCACAAACTTGCCGCAGTTTTATAGGGGGTTGCGGTCAATTGCAAGCAAAAATTAGGCGCTTTTCAGGGTTTTCAGATTTAAAGCAGCTTCCAAAAGCTCTTTCGTATAGATTTCTTTTGGCTTTTCAAAGATTTGCGCAGCAGGCCCGGATTCCACAACCCGCCCGTCTTTCATGACTATCAGATCATGCGCCATTGCGCGGACCACACGCAAATCATGGCTGATAAACATGTAAGAGATATGATGGGCATCTTGCAGCTTGCGCAATAGATCCACAATCTCGGCCTGCACGGATAAATCCAGAGCAGAAGTCGGCTCATCCAAAACCATAAAATCAGGCTCCAGCACCATCGCCCGCGCAATCGAAATGCGTTGCCGTTGACCGCCTGAAAATTCATGCGGATAGCGGTGCCGTGTCGCCGGGTCCATCTGCACATCTTCCAAGGCCTTGATGACAAGCTTTTCACGCTCTACTTTTGAAAGTTGCTTGCGATGAATGGCCAAACCTTCATCTATAATTTGCGCTACACTCAAACGAGGCGAAAGCGAAGAATAAGGGTCTTGAAAAACGATCTGCATGTTTTGCCGCAATGGCCGCATATCTTTGCTTGTAAACTTCGCAATGTCTTGCCCCATAAAAACAATGCGTCCTTGAGGCTGCAAAAGCCTGATCAGGCCCAATCCCAAGGTCGTCTTGCCAGATCCTGACTCGCCCACCACGCCAATCGTTTGTCCTTTGCGTGCTGTGATATTGATATCATCCACCGCCTTGACCCATGCCGTCGCTTTGCCAAAAAAATTCTTTTTGCGCGGGAAATAAATTTTAACGCCCGTACCCTCGATGACGACCGGAGCATCTTTGTTCGCTGTTGGAATCTTGGAGCTCGGCTGCGCGGAGAGTAATCGTTGTGAGTAGGGATGCTCCGGCTTGGCAAATAAATCCTTTGCCGCCTTTTGCTCCACGATCTTTCCTTTTTGCATCACACAGACCTTGTCAGCCATTTTCTCAACAATGGTCAGATCATGCGTAATCAACAACAGCGCCATATTCAGACGCTTTTTCAAATCATCCAAAAGCTCAAGGATTTGCGCCTGAATTGTTACATCCAAAGCTGTCGTGGGCTCATCCGCAATCAACAGCTCCGGGTTGTTCGCCAGCGCCATCGCGATCATCACCCGCTGTCTCTGCCCGCCCGATAACTCATGCGGATAGGCATTCAAACGGTCTTTCATCTTCGTCAGCCCAACCAAATCCATCAGCTCAGAAATTCGCTTTTGAACTTGTGCCTTGTTCATCTTCTGATGCAGAAACAAAATCTCGCCAATTTGCTTTTCAATCGTGTGAAGCGGATTTAAAGCACTTTGGGGCTCTTGAAAAATCATCCCGATTTGTGATCCACGAATGGAACGCATAAAACCCTCAGGCTTTCCAACCAATTCTTGACCTTCAAAAACAATCGATGATCCTGGCGCATGAAGCGCACGCGGATAAGGCAAAAGCTGCATAACCGATAAAGCGCTTACGGATTTCCCCGATCCGCTTTCACCAACCAAAGCAAGAGTCTCGCCCTTTTTGATATCAAACGACACAGAGTCGACAGCCCGGAACATCCCGTCCTGGGTTTTGAAATCAACACAAAGATTTTTGATAGAAAGAAGCGCTTCGCCCATACGTCATTTAAGTCAGAAAACAAAAGACACGCAAGGGGCTTTATTCGAACCCGGGTTCCAATTCGGCCGCACTCATTACGCCCTTGGGCATAATCGTTTGTATACACTCATCATAACGCCCCAAATCGCAATACCGAACCCATCGTGCTGGAAAACTCAATTTATAACCTATCTGGCGTATCATTTCTTGAGATTCCTTTTTTGTTCGATCGAAAAACTGCCCCATGGCTTCTTTGGCCTCAGCGGTATGCTCAATCTCACCAGAGGTCTCCACCCTCAAATGCTTAAGATTTACAGTTTTAAGATGCTCAGGACGCATATCAAAAAACTGATGTCTGTTTTCTGTCATGATATTAAGTTCTATACCCATGCCTGCAAAGTTTTCTCGCAAAAGCCCCAATTCGCGAGGCTCGATAGTTTCAGTTGAGAATGACAGCGTACAGGAGGCGCCATAATCCTGATCTTTGACCCCGGCATCACGAAACCCCGCCAGCAGCATTTCTCTTTTTACGCTCTTATCAGGCACAGGCATTCTGTAGACGATCCTCTTACGATCACCTTTCAAAAATCTTGAAAGTCCCTTCATTAAGGGCCGTAAAGCGCCAATGTCTTCGCCAAAGAAAATATCATCAATAGTCAAAGAACTTTGCTTGCGCTCAAAAAGGACAACAGCTTTTGCTTTATTATGAAGCTCGGCAAGAATGCCAAAATGACTGTTTTCATCTTCTTCAGCCAAAGCGTCATGCGTCGTACATTGCAATAAATCATAACGCCGTGAGAACCCCACAAGATCCTCAACACGGTCAACATCATCTGGCAGCAATGTTCGTACGTTAAATTTTTGAGCTAACATTTTTTCCAACCCTGTAAAACCGATTTACATAGTCGAAAAGGTGATGTCAAGATGTATGGAAATAATTATCCAATAGAAAGAACTTTAAAAATCTCATTTGTGATTTTGGGCTCAATCTTTTGCATGTCTTTCAAAGACAGCTCATCAAGTTTGCAGCCCTTTTTCTCCGCCATTTTTACTATAGCGCCCGTTACATGATGCGCATCCCGGAAAGGAAGCTTCAAATTCATAACAAGCCAGTCCGCCAGCGCAGTCGCGGTCGTATACCCCATCTCCGCAGATTCCCGCATCGAATCCTTATACCATGTCGCGCTCGACAACATTCCGCCCATCGCCTGCAAACAAAGGCTGAGCGTATCGTAGCTATCAAACACCGGCTCTTTGTCTTCTTGCATGTCTTTGTTATAGGCCAAAGGCAGGCCCTTCATCACAGTCATCAGCTGGATAAGATTTCCAGTCAGCCTTCCAGTTTTTCCGCGTACCAGCTCTGCTGCATCCGGGTTTTTTTTCTGCGGCATAATAGAGCTGCCCGTGCTCCATTGGTCGCTTAAAGAGACAAAGTTAAACTGCGGCGTCGCCCACAAGATGATTTCTTCGGCAAGCCGTGATAAATGCAGCCCGCATTGTGCGCAGGCAAACAAAAACTCATTCGCAAAATCCCGCGCTGACACCGCATCAAGCGTATTTTGCATCGGACGATCAAACCCCAGCTTCTTCGCTGTGAAATCACGATCAATCGGGTAGGGGGTCCCGGCCAACGCTGCGGCCCCAAGCGGACACTTGTTCAATCTTTTGGCACAATCCTGCAGCCGCGTTTTATCACGGTTCAACATATGAGCATACGCATCGAGATGTCTGCCAAGTGTTATAGGCTGTGCAGCCTGCAAATGCGTAAAGCCCGGCATAACCGTTTTTGCATGCGTCTTGGACAATTGCCCTAAAATATCCTGCAAGCCCTCAATTTTAGCAACTAAGTCGCCAATAGCATCGCGAACCCACAATCTGAAGTCCGTTGCAACCTGATCATTTCTTGACCGCGCGGTGTGCAGCTTGCCCGCCACATCGCCGACAATCTCCTTCAGGCGAGCCTCAATATTCATATGAATGTCCTCAAGCTCTGTTTTGAACTTGAATTTTCCGCCCTCAATCTCCTTGGAAATACTTTTAAGTCCATCAATCAGCGTTGCGGCTTCTTTTTTGCTGATAATTCCCGTCTTGCCAAGCATCTCGGCATGGGCCATCGAACCCGCAATGTCTTGCTTCCATAGCCGCTGATCCACACCAATGCTCGTATTGATCTGTTCCATCAAGTCGGCGGGCTTGTCGCTAAACCGCCCACCCCACATTGCGCTGCTTTTCTTTTTGGTCATACTGTGAGTTTTACCTGATAACGCGCTGTTAATCCACAAAATTCAGGATTCTACCCGCTCATCTCCTGCGGGTTGATCACATAATGGACAAGAAGAACGATTGCCACAGAGACCGCCAGACCGATCATCATTTTCAAAAAGTCCTTCCCGACAATCGGAAACACATATTTGAAATTATATCTCTCGCGGTATGTCGTCGCGATGGCCAGCTCGCGCCCCGTCAGCAATCCGACGAACACCCATGTCGTTGACATCGGAAGGGAATTCATTTCCTTGAAATAAATGAGGATGAGTGCGTATACGAAATCAATAATCGTTGCCGAGCGGATAAAGCGCGTACCGCTTTTCTCAAGGACAACCTTCTGGATTTTGCCGCCATGCGTATAAAAAATCACCGCAAGCCAGAAACACAGGATTGCAAGACTTCCGATTAAAAGTATTGGCGAAAGCTGCCGCGGCAGGTAAACCGCAATATTCGCCATATCGTGATTAAGCCATGAAAACCATAAAAACCCTGTCGCCACCCACTGCAGAAAACGCCACAGTCCACGATGTTCTTTCTTCACCTTGTCGTATTTCTCATTCAGAAAACGCGCGATAACCATCCACAGCCCGTATGCAACAATCGCGGCCAGCCCATAGCCGATGATGGATTTCACCAGCATTTGCTCAAGAATGACTGTCGATGCGAACGCGGATAATACAAGGAACGTGGTCGAAACCGGAATCCCGAAGCGCGTTAGAGCCACAAGCGCCAGTGGCGCCGCCGCGTGATACCACTGAATTTGCTCGTAGGGAATCTTATCAAGCCGCCCGTAGGAAATATCTCCATTATGCGTGACCCAGCTATAGACGACTGTAAAGATCAGAACAACGCTCGCCGCCGCCCATAGCCAGTACCATTTGAAAATCTTATGGTTCGAAGCGATGAATGTCCCGAGCGTTTGAACGGAATCATTCCCGATAACCGAGTAAGCTGCGATCATAAAGCCGATAAAGGCGTAAATAACATGGATATCAATCATGGATCCTCTAACCCTCTATATAAAATTGTAATGTTGAAACCACCCGCACAGTCTTGTAGCGGTACCTGCGCTCGTCATAAGAATTCTCAGAATTGCGGGGAAAAATCTGGAAGACGCCTTGCGAGGCGTACTGCAATCCCCCAACATTTGCTCCTGTGTCGCGGGCAAATTGCTGGGCGCTCTCCCGGGCATTCTTCGTCGCCTCGGCGATCATTTCAGGCTTAATGTCATTCAAGCCTGTAAAAATATATTCGATGGGCGACAAACCTTGTTCTGCCACCAAAGAAATATTCTGCGCCAGAATTTCCCCCTGATTTTGGAAGGCTTTATCAACCAGATCAACATTCGGCGATTGCACCAAAATAATCTCCGAAACAATATAGCGCGATTGCACATTCTCCGGGCGATATGGCTGCGCCAGCAAGTCGGTAACCTCCAGTTTGCGCGTCAAAATATCTTCTTTTTGAAGTCCTGATCTTTTTAAGTAAGCATCAATCTTGACGGAATTGCTCTGAATTGTGCGTTGAACATCGGCCAGCACATCGCCGGTCGCCGTATGCTTAATTGTCCAGACAGCCAGATCAGCCTCAACATCCTTCGTGGCCAATCCTTTGACGTTCACTGTGTTCTCAAAATTGCGGAAGTTCATCAACCCTTTTCCAATCGTAAAACCGGAAACAATCAGGGCTGCTCCAAGGATGAGAGAAGAAATAACGCTAAAGAAATTACAGGATTTAGATTCGCTCATTTAATTCTCCTTTTTAAAATTAGCGGGTCGTAAATCAAGGTGCGTTGTAAGGCGTAGGCTCATCCAAACTATTTTTTCGCCCGCACCCGTGTGTTGTTACGAAGGCGCACAGCGTTGATCCGGATAAATCCTGCCGCATCACGTTGATCATAGCCACCTTCCTCATCCATCGAAGATTGCTTCGGATCATACAGCGCCTTGTCAGAGCGCCGTGCAACCGGATAAGCGCGGCCTTTATAAAGCTGAACCGTCACTGTTCCGTCATTATTTTCCTGCGCTTTGTCCATGAAGCTCATTAAAAGCTCGAATTCCGGCGAGAACCAGAATCCGTTATAGATCAACTCCGCCACCTTAAGCGACATTGTATCTCTCAGCTTCATAACTTCGCGGTCGAGAGTCAAGCCTTCAAGATCACGGTGTGCCTTGTAGAGAATTTCCCCGCCTGGTGTCTCATAAACACCGCGCGATTTAATGCCAACAAAACGGTTTTCCACCATGTCGAGACGTCCAATACCGTGCCGGGAGCCAAGTTCGTTCAAAAAGCGGAAGAGGGGCAGGGGCTTTTTCTCTTTGCGGCCACCACTCTCAACCAAAACCGGAATTCCGGCCTTAAACGTAATCTCAACAGTTTCCGGCTCATCCGGCCAGTCCTGAGGCGTCGATGTGCGGGAATAAACATCCTCCTCGCAGGCCGCAGCTGGGTCTTCCAAAATCCCTGCTTCGTGCGAGATGTGAAGAAGATTGTCATCCTCGGAATAAGGCTTTTTGTGCGTGGCTGTGACGGGAATCCCATATTGCGCCGCATAGTTCAGCATGTCCGTCCGTCCCTTGAAGCGGGTGAGGAAGCTGTCCATTTTCCATGGCGCCAAAATTTTGATATCAGGCTTTAAAGCGTAACAGGATAATTCGAAACGAACCTGATCGTTTCCTTTTCCTGTGGCGCCGTGAGCAACGTATTGAGCTTTTTCTTTGATGGCGATTTCAATCTGCTTCTTGGCAATAATTGGGCGTGCAACCGAGGTCCCGAGTAAATAACGCCCCTCATAGACCGCTTGTGATTTAATGGCTGGGAAAATGTAGTCTGTAACGAATTCTTCCTTGAGGTCTTCGACGTAAACCTTTGATGCGCCAACCTTTAATGCCTTTTCCTTCGCGGCAGAAAAATCCTCGTCTTGTCCAACATCGGCAATATAGGCCACAACATCATAGCCTTCTTCGATCAACCACTTTAAAATGACCGAAGTATCCAAACCGCCGGAATAGGCCAAAACAACTTTCTCTTTACTCATTTTCTGTCCTTCAATAGTCTTGATTTTTATGGGCAACCCACTTCTTACACCCTCAAGCCGGAAATCTCAATGAATTTTCAGATCATTTTCTTCACACTTGGCTTTTTGCTCATGATCCTGGGAACGGCGCTAACCTTCCCGTTCCTGATGGATTACTGGGATAATCACCACAATTCCGCGGCTTTTGGCTGGAGCGCTATCACGGCTATCTTTTTTGGCGGGGGGTTTTGCATCAGCAATCGCAACTTTAGCAGCGATCTAACCATTAGACATGCTTTCGTCATGACGGTGGCAAGCTGGCTTTTAATGAGCATTTTTTGCGCCGTTCCCTTCTATGTCAGCGACCTGAACATCAGCTTCACAGACGCTCTATTTGAATCTGTCTCAGGAATTACAACAACCGGAGCAACCGTCCTCACGGGTCTGGAGGGGGTATCCCGCGGCATCCATCTCTGGCGCGCCATCACACAATGGATCGGCGGCATCGGAATTATCGCCTTTGCCATGATTCTTCTTCCGTTTCTCAAAATCGGCGGCATGCAGCTTTTCAGGTCGGAATCCTCCGATAAATCAGAAAAAATCATGCCAAAAACAAATGACATCGTTATGTCGATCATCCAGATCTACGCCATCCTGACCGCGTTTTGCGCGCTGTCATATTATCTGCTGGGCATGAGCAGATTTGATGCTCTCATTCACGCCATGACCACGATCCCGACCGGTGGCTTCTCTACACATGACGCCTCATTCGGATATTTCGACAGTTACGCCCTGCAAATGGCAGGCACATTTTTCATGTTCATCAGCGGTGTTCCCTTTATCCTGCTCGTGCAACTTTTCTATCAGCGTCAGGCAGCCTTCTGGCAGGATTCTCAGGTTCGAACCTACGCCTATATCATCCTGGCCACGACATTTGCGCTCACAATCTATATCTGGATCGGTGGTCAAACTTTGACGGAAAGCTTTAAAATCAGTGCATTCAACGTGGTTTCTGTTATCACAACCACGGGCTATGCAACCACGGACTACAGCCTGCTCGGGCCATTCGCCGTCGCTGTGTTCTTCTTTATTACCTATCTTGGCGGTTGTGCGGGTTCCACTGCAGGCGGCCTCAAAATGCTCCGGATCAACGTTGCGTTCCAGGCGCTCACCCGCCATCTCAAAACACTGATATATCCCAACGGCGTGTTTTCTGTGACCTATCAGGGAAAGTCCCTCGGTCACGAAGTGATCAATGCCGTCATGGGTTTTTTATTCCTTTACGTATTTTTCAACGTGGTTTTCACCATAGCCCTCGCCTGGACAGGCCTTGATTTTATGACCGCCATCACAGGTACGGCAACTGCAATGGCCAACGTAGGCCCCGGTCTTGGTGACATTATCGGTCCTGCCGGAAATTTCAGCACAATTAACGACACGGCCAAATGGATATTGTCCTTTGCCATGCTGCTAGGTCGTCTGGAAATTATGACGATATTGGTATTATTCTCAGTGAATTTCTGGAAAGACTAAATCTTTACGCCCGAATGCTCAAAGCACCAGGCCAATATGGCTTTTTGCACATGCAGCCTGTTTTCTGCTTCATCATAAATCACCGAAGCAGGGGAGGTCGCAACCTCTTGTGTGACCTCATTCCATTCTGAAATCGGTAGGCAATGCATAAAAATCGCGCCGTTATTGGCGGCCTTCATAACATCTGCCGTGACTTGGTATGGTTTGAATTGCTCGGTCTTTTTTCCTTCCTGTCCAAGGGAAACCCATGTGTCCGTTACAATGACGTCTGCCCCAACAGCCGCTTCTAAAGGGTCAATCCCGGTGGCCGGTCCCGAAACGATAAATTCAAAATCCCAAATTGGCGCTGCTCTCTCAAAAGTTTTTGAAACGTTATTAACATCGCCATACCATGCTATTTTCTTACCCTGTACATCTCCAAACCGCTCTTCGATCGTCATGATGTCCGCCATAATCTGGCAAGGGTGAGCATCATCCGTCATGCCGTTAATAATCGGGATAGAGGCATTATCCGCCAAACCCCTCAGCGTTTCCGGATCGCTCGTCCGGATCATAATGGCGTCAACATAACGCGATAAAACTTTTGCCGTGCTCTCCACGCTCTCTTTACCGCCAATCTGCATTTCCGCCATCGTCGCCGTAACGGTGTGCCCGCCAAGCTGCTTCATCGCGACATCAAAAGAAAAGCGTGTCCGCGTCGAAAGCTTGTCAAAAATCATAGCAAGAGATAAGCCTGCAAAAATCTGCGGCGGATTGAATTTCGAGCGCTTCATCACATGAGCATGTTTGAGAATTCCTTTAAGCGTGTCCGCTGGGATTTCATTCAGATCCAGAAAATGTCTGATTTCTTTACTCATTCTCGTTTAAGGTCTTCTCGATAATCGCAAGGGCTTGTTGGACTTGCTCCTCGTTAATAATAAGCGGAGGCACAAGGCGCAACGTCGCATCGCCTGCCTGCGTTGCCATCAATCCATTTTTCTGTAAGGCCGATAACAAGGTCTTGATATTGATTGTCGTATCAACACCAATCAATAAACCTATCCCGCGCACATCAGTAATTTTGTTCGAACGTCTTTGGATGTCCTTTAGACCACCAATCAGAAGCTCTGACATTTTGTTGACATGCTCTAAAAAGCCCGGCTTCAGCATTTCCTTCATGACTGTCCCTGCAACCGCACAGGCAAGCGGATTGCCGCCATATGTCGTGCCATGCGTCCCAACCGTCAATGCCTCGCCATAAGCGCGCTTGGCCACCATCGCACCAACAGGAAATCCTCCGCCCATGCCTTTTGCAATGCACGCAATATCCGGCTCAACACCAAAAGCCTGGTAAGCAAAGAACGTCCCGATACGGCCCATCCCCGCTTGCACTTCATCAAAGATCAGCACGATTTTATGCCGGTCGCACAAATCGCGTATCGCTTTAAGAAATCCTTTCGCCGCCGGCAATATGCCGCCTTCACCCTGCACAGGCTCGAGGATAATCGCTGCCGTTTTGTCTGAAATCAAAGCCTTCACAGAATCCAGATCATTAAAATCGGCAAAATGCACGCCGCCGACATAAGGCGCAAAGAACGGCTGGGAATCACGTTTGTATGTAACGCTCCCAGATCCATAAGTGCGGCCGTGAAAGCCTTTGCGAAATGCGATAATCTCGTTGCACTCAGGGCCCTTATTCTCATAAGCCCATTTCCTTGCACTTTTTAAAGCGGCCTCAACACTTTCCGTTCCGCTATTGCAGAAATATGCCATGTCAAAACAGCTATTATCAACAAGCACATGCGCCGCATCTAATTTTTCCTTTGTGGCATAAGACGCCTGGCAAGCCATCAACCGCCCGGCTTGTTCTGTGATTGTTTTGATAATCAGCGGGTTCGCATGACCAAGCGAAGCCACAGCAATTCCTGCCGCGCAATCAAGATATTCCTTGCCGGCCGTATCATAAGCGTAAACGCCTTTGCCATGATCCAGAACAACCGGCTGCGGGGTATAAGTATGAACCAGCAGGTTAAATGTTTCATCAATCAGGGCTTTGACGTCATCGCTCATTTTATTTTTCTCTCAATCACTTTTTGTGTTTCCACTTCGTTCAAGTAGCTGTCTTTGTCCGCATCACGCAAAATCAAAGTCCCTGGACCGATAGAGTCATAAATCTCTTCAGCCAGCGCATGGTCTTTGAATCCATTAATCAGGTGAATCCGGCGCACTCCTTTTTCCAGAGCATGCATACAGTTTTCCATTTTAACGCGCATACCGCCTTCAACAACCCCACTTTCAATCAAATGTGGAATTTCTTTATCTGTAATTAACGGAATAAGATTGCCGTCCTTGTCCATCACGCCGTCCACATCAGTCAAGAAGATGAGTTTCCGCGCATGCACGCCTTCGGCCAAAGCCACCGCAACGTTATCCGCATTGATGTTCACCGCGCTTTTCTCGGAAACACCCGTACAAGGACAGGCAATGAATGAGATCGCCCCGAAAATACGTTTGATCTGGTCTTCAAACACCGCCTTTAGGACGCCATCATAACCATAAAAATTAGGGTTCTCACGCTCGCGGAACGCAATCTGGCCCCAGTTTGGCGGAATATTGCTAAGCGTGAGTCCGTGTAATCCAATTGCTGCCATGGTGCTTGAAATCCGGAACCCCAGATCGCCTGCCATGACTTTTTGAATCACCGCTATCGCATCAGGTGTCGTAACACGCCGCCCATTAACCTTATGGGTTTCGATCTGCGCTGCCGCCAGGGCCTCATCAATCGCGTGACCGCCGCCGTAAATAAGAAGGATATTAATCCCCGAATCCGTCAGATCTTTAATGTCCTCAAGCAAAGCCTTACGGTTTTTTTCATCCGTAATAACGCGTCCGCCGACCTTCACAACAAAAAGACTGCCTTTGTATTTGGTTCTATAAAATTCTTTAATATTTTTCATGGATACACCGCCGATGTAAAAGTTAACCCTTCTGTTTCATTCAATCCGAACATCAGATTCATATTCTGCACGGCCGTACCAGCCGCTCCGCGCAAAAGATTATCAATAGCCCCCTGAACAACATAAGTTCCGGAAACACCATCCTGATAGCTCAGATCGATGAAATTCGTGCTGACGATATTAGAAAGCTCAACTTTCTTCGTCAGTCTTACAAATGGTTCGCCTTTATAAACACCGGTATCCGGTCCGCCGCCGGCCTGCACATAAGCCGTTGCAAAAATTCCGCGCGAAAACGGGCCAACCGTTGGCGTAAAGTTCATTTGGTCTTCGGTAATCTTCGCCGTCCGTGTGATTTCCGGCGTATGGCGGTGACAGTTAATCTGATAGCTCCGCACATTCTGCGTCAGAACCGGATGGTCCATCGGATCGCGCGGGCCTGCGCCGCCGCCTGTTGTTCCTGTAAACAAAGACACATCGACATGTTTGATCTTGCCTGCAAAAGGCAGAAGCATCAGCTGCACCAGTAAGGCATTGCAACCCGGATTCGCAACATTGTCCGCACCCTTAAGATCCTTGCGGTTCAACTCAGGGATACCATAGACAAATGTCCCATCCAGCAATTCTGGCTTCAAATGCGCCGTTGCATAATATTTTTCGAACAGGGCAGGGTCTTCCAAACGAAAGTCCGCTGACATGTCGATAACTTTGCATTTCCCAAGAAACTCTCCAATCACTTCTTGCGATGCCATATGAGGCAAACACAAAAACACCACATCGCTGCCCCTTGCAACGGTCGCATAATCCGGGTTTGTGACTTTCAAATCCAAATGCGACAAGCGCGGATAAATCTGCCCGATAGCAGTGTTCTCATGACTTCTTGATGTCAGATAGGCAAATTCCACATGCGGATGGGCAATCAACACACGCAGCAATTCACTGCCTGTGTAACCTGTGACACCGATAATCGATACTTTAATTTTTTTCATGTCCTCATTTACTTTCTATGGCCCACAAAATGCCTAAAAAACGCGGCGACTTCAACGGTTTATTTGAAGTCCTTCAAAGCATTTAACATTGTATAGAAAAAAGACAATAAGAAATGGCCGCTTATCCGGATGATTAGCGGGCTGGTCGTCGGTTTGCACTTAAAATCAAGGTAAACATAGGGAATATGTACAGCTCAGCGCAGGATTTGTCAATAATTTACAGCGGAAGCGCCGCCTCGGCCAGTTTCGCCCAGTATTCCACGCCAATAGGGATAATCTTGTCATTAAAATCGTAGTTGCAATTATGCAGCCCGTAATTGGAAGGATGTTCCGGCTCGTCCGGCTCCCCTTGGCCGATAAACACATACGCGCCGCGCACATGTCTTAACATCTCGCCAAAATCCTCACTAATCATGAGGCCGGGAAACTGCGTATCCACGCTTGTTATACCGGACACAGTCTTCGCCACCTCCGAGCACAAATGAACCGACTCCTCATCATTCACCGTCGTATCCAGAATAAACTCACAATTGAAATCAACGCTCGCGCCCATCGCTTCGGCAATTTTCGTCACCATCTCCTCCATCTGCGCCACGAGTTGAAGCCGCGTATCGCGTTTGAAATTCCGCAAGGTGCCCTTCAGATGCGCGCAATCGGGAATAATGTTATACGCCCCGCTTCCGGCAGAAAAATCCGTCACCGAAATCACCGCCCGCCGCGTCGGATTGGTATTCCGCGAGACCAAAGTCTGCAGCGCTGATATGATATGCGAGGCAATGACAATAGGATCACGGGTCTTCTCAGGCTCCGCCGCATGCCCGCCTTTACCGCGAATGGTAATGTCAAACCGGCTGGAGGCCGCCATAATCGGCCCCGGCCGTGTACCAAAATGCCCGCGCGGTGTCCCCGGCCAGTTATGCAGCGCAAAAGCCTGCTCGCAGGGAAAATCCTTGAACAACCCGTCATCAACCATCGCATGAGCGCCGCGCCCGCCTTCTTCCGCGGGTTGGAATATCAAATGCACCTTGCCGTTAAATTTCGGATTGGCCTTCAGATATTTCGCCGCACCGAGCAGCATCGAC
The DNA here is from genome assembly GCA_964478225.1 of uncultured Micavibrio sp. Lineage (GTDB taxonomy): Bacteria > Pseudomonadota > Alphaproteobacteria > Micavibrionales > Micavibrionaceae > CAYZHM01. The sequence continues at coordinate 442,203 of CAYZHM010000001.1, read as the reverse complement.
GTATGCCCGTCATGCCCGCAACCATGCATCTTGCCGGGTGTGAGCGATTTCCATTTCTTGTTATCGGCTTCAAGAATATCAAGCGCATCCATATCCGCGCGAATACCAATCGCCTTTTTCGAGTACGTCTCTTCGCCGTTAATTGTCGCCACAATCCCGGTCTTGCCATAGCCGCGCTTATAGGGGATCTTCCATTCCTTGAGCTTTTTGGCGACAAAATCACTGATAAACTCTTCCTCATACGCCGTCTGCGGATGCTGATGCAGCAGCCTGCGATATTTGGTGATTTCGTCTGTCAGTGTCTTTTTAATCATAAATTCGTCTTGCGCGGATCGAACGCATCCCTGACCGCTTCCCCTATAAACGTAAGCAATGTCAGCATGATTGCAAGCGATAAAAACGCCGAAATCCCAAGCCACGGCGCTTGCAGGTTGTTCTTGCCTTGTGAAAGCAGCTCTCCAAGCGACGGCGAGCCGGGCGGTAGGCCAAGCCCCAGAAAATCAAGCGAGGTCAGCGACGCAATCGACCCCGTCAGAATAAACGGCATAAATGTAATCGTCGCCACCATCGCATTCGGCAAAACATGCCGCCATATAATCACCGGATTCGAAACACCAAGCGCCTTTGCCGCCCGCACATAATCAAAATTCCGCGCCCGCAAAAATTCCGCCCGCACAACATCCACAAGTGACACCCACGAGAACAGCAAAAGAATAAGCAGCAATGTCCAAAATCCCGGAATAAACATCGCCGAGAAAATAATCAGGATATAAAGTGATGGCATCGAACTCCACACTTCAATCACCCGCTGCATCATCAAATCAAGCTTTCCGCCGTAATAGCCCTGCACCGCGCCCGCCGACACGCCAATCACCGAGCTTATAAATGTCAGGATCAGCCCGAATAAAACAGAAATTCGAAACCCCCAGATCACCCGCGCCGCCACATCGCGCCCCTGATCGTCGGTGCCAAGAATATTGTCCGTCGTCGGCGCCGACGGGGCAGGGGTCGGTAAATTGTAATTAATCGTGTCATACGAATACGGAATGGGCGGCCAGATCATCCAGCCCCTTTCATTGATAAGGTCTTGCACGAATTCATCGCGGTATTCCGTCTCCGTCTTGAAATCGCCACCGAACACCGTCTCAGGATAGGCCTTCAGGAAAGGGAAATACAAATGTCCCTCATAACTCACCACAATCGGCTTGTCGTTCGATATGACCGGCGCCGCCAGCGCCACCGCAAACAGCACCAAAAACACCCACAGTGACCAAAATCCTCGTGCATTGGCGCGAAATTGCTGTAGACGGCGTCTTGTGAGGGGGGAGAAGGACATGATTTTTTCTATCACAAAGTCTATGAAGATCGCAGAGCTTTTTTATAGTTCGATAATAATACTTGCAAATTTTAATAACCTGCCTTATAAACATTTTACATATTTTAAACGATGCATTTTTAAGGGATTAAAAGATGAAACAAGGTTATTTAGGTTCTATCCTCTTATCTGGTATTTTTACTGTGGTCGGATGTGGCGAGGTTCATAAACCAAGTAAATATATGCATGGCGATCACTATAAATTTGAAAACGATAATAAATTAGGTATCTATTATATTCAAGAAGACCAAGGAGTTTTTGAATTTTTAGAAGATGGAGAGTTATCTGCGAAAGTCGTTGTTGATGGTATTTTGCTTGATGATGCCAAGATTGTAATTGATAATTTTATACATAATGGGGAAATTTCTTTTCAAGAGGGTCTAGATTTTCATGGCTATTTTCAGTGTAAAGAAGACAGAGTAGCGATATATCGGACCGTCGGGCGTCGAGATCGAGGTTTTTTTCTAAAAAACGGTGAACAAGAAGCTTTTGCAACTCGTGAGAATTTGGAGGACTATAAAGCAATCAAGGCTATCAAAGATTTTATAGAAACGTCCTCGATACCTACAGTCGCAGATATGAAGGCTATTCCTGAACCGCAGTAAATTTAGTGATTAGATTTCTGTGAACGTTGCGGTTTAAAATCACACCGCCCTCGCTTCAAAATCAATCCGTGGATCGACGAGCACATAAACCACGTCGCGCACCAGCGTCATAATCAACCCAATCAGTGCGTAGATATAAAGCGTCCCCAGCACCACCGGATAATCGCGGTTTATAATGCTCTCGTACCCCAACAGTCCCAAACCATCCAGCGAGAAAATCACCTCAATCAGCAGCGAGCCGGTAAAGAAAATCGAAATAAACGCCGCTGGAAACCCGGCAATCACTATCAGCATCGCATTCCGAAATATATGCCCGTACAAAACCTGCCGCTCGCCAAGCCCCTTCGCCCGCGCGGTCAGCACATATTGCTTATTGATCTCATCCAGAAACGAATTTTTCGTCAGCAACGTCAGCGACGCAAACCCCGAAATCACCATCGCCGCGACAGGCAGCACCATATGCCACGCATAATCGCCAATTTGTTGCATAAAATTCATATCTTCAAATCCGTCCGACGTCAGGCCCCGCAGCGGGAACCAGTCGAAATAGCGCCCACCCGCAAACACGATAATCAGCAAAATCGCAAACATAAACGAAGGGATGGCGTAGCCGATAAAAATCGCCGCACTCGTCCAAATATCAAAGGCTTCGCCGTCTTTCACCGCCTTCTTAATGCCAAGAGGAATCGAAATCAGATAAATCAACAGCGTCGACCACAACCCCAGCGAAATCGACACCGGCATCTTCTCCAAAACCAAATCCGTCACGCCGATATCGCGATAATAACTCTCGCCAAGATCAAACCGCGCATAGTTCTTAAGCATAATCCAGAACCGCTCCGGCGCGGGCTTATCAAACCCATAAAGCTTCTCCAGCTCTTTAATAAATTCAGGGTCCAGCCCCTGCGCCCCGCGATATTTACTTGATTGGCCGACGGCATTACTCGTGCTTGTTTGAAAATCAACTTCGCCTCCGCCGCCCGCAAACCGCGATGTTGCGCTGGTGTTGTGCCCCTGCAGCTCGGCAATCATCCGCTCCACCGGCCCGCCGGGCACAAATTGAATGATAACAAAGGAAATCAGCAATATCCCCAGCAGAGTAGGGAGCATAAGCAAAAGGCGTTTTAGGATGTACGAGGCCATACACCTATATTGTCACCCCATATCCAGGGACGCAATTAGGAATTTGGAGTTATTCGAGTTAGGGTGAAGGTGCGCTATTCGCACTTTGTTTGCTTAGGAGTTCTTTCTTCAGACCAGGTATTTTTTTGCAATGGGGATAAAGTTCCTCAATTTTATTCAAAACCTTCCCAGCTTCATCCAGTTTTCCAACGAAGCTATGGTATTCAAACCGCGCAAACAAAAGCTGCAAATCATCTTTCCAATTGCGGTCATAGTCCTCAATGAGCGGCAAACATAAATTCCTGTCCCCAGTTCGCAGATAGCATCGGCTCAGCATCTTAACCATGTCTGGAAATTTACCCTGACGCCACAGCACATCATCCGTAGGCCCATATAAAGTTCTGTGAAAATATTCGCTGGCTTGTGACCATAACCGATGATGAAAGTAAAAATGCCCAAGCGCAGCCAGCGATCTGGAGTTTTTTGGGTAGTTAGCGCTCAGCGTTTCAGCCATCTTCCATACCCTTTCTGGAGTGCGTCGAGCGGGTTGAAAGCTATAAATACTAAGAAAGCTACGCAGCCTCAATTCTTCGTCCGAAAAACTGTCTGCAATCATCAATGCCTCGGCAACGCGATGGGCCTCCATATGGGCCTGCATAAGTTGCAAGCGCTCTGTATTGCTTAGTCGCTGAACCGATTCTTGAAATTGTTCTTTCATCCAATTGTTCTCCCTAACAACGATATGAAAAACAAATAAATAAGGAGGGGCAATATGTCAAGATATAAGCATCTAGGTCAGCTTAAAGACCTAGCGCATCTCAAACTCCGCGTAGGAATAACTTTTATCACACAACTCCTGAAACCTCTGTTGAAGAGCAGAATTCTGCGGATATAAGGGATGCAATGTCTCCAATCTTCCAATTATCTCGCCCGCAAGGTCAAGCCGCTCAGTTTGAAAATTCAGCAAAGCCAGGCAATGAAGAAATTCCGGTTGTTCCCCATGCTCCTCTAGGGCATCAGCGAGTATATACTCCGCATCCCCAAATCTCCCACATTCACAATAGCATCGGCTCAGCAGGCATATCGTGCTGTAAACCTCATCGGTCGTGAGCAAAAATGAATCCTGATCAATTTTCAGAGAACGCTCAAAAGCCTCTAAGGCCTGCTTATACCAACCATGTGAGAAGTAAAAACGCCCAACGGCTGCCTGAATATTTGTATCTTTAACAAACTTGCGCTCAGCCCAACCAACATCGCCGACGACCTTCGAAAAGTTAACCTCATCAGGAGAAAGCAATTCATAGATCTGAAGAGTCTTTAATATTCTCACAGGATCATGAAGGCGCAATAACAAGGTCTTCTCTAATGCCGAAGCATAATGACCCAGCCGTATAAGTACATCAATGTGCTTGACCACTGAACGAGACATCGTGTCCAATCTCTTCTATGCCAACCAACGATTATATAACTATATAAAACGAGAAAAGCGGCGTCAATGAAGACGGGGTTTCATATTCCAGTCCTGAACGATCCAGCGCCCTTGATCGTATTTCAAAACTCCTAAAGCCCCCGTCGATAGCTTCAGGGGATACTGCGCTCGAAACCCTTCAAAATCCCCCGTCAAATGCGGAGAAAAACGGGCTATGCCATTCGATGTGACAACCAAAACCGTCTCGTTATCATCATGCGCGCGGATCTGATCGGCAAACCCCACCCAGTTTTGAATAATCGCCGAGGGATCCGCCTTCCATCCTTCCGGCACAATCGCTTGCTCGTCCCAGTCCTTTAAAGCCTGCTGTCCAATCCGCGCCACAACGTCTTCTTCAGGCTTGTTCTCGTCCGGCCCGTAATCAATTTCGTTGAAAATATCCAAAACAAAGACAGGATTAGTCACACCGCTCTCTTTAATCGCTATCTGCGCCGTCTCCTGCGTCCTCTGCAAAGTCGAGGCATAAACCACATCGGGAATAAGCTTGTGTTCTTTAAGATAACGCCCAATCGCGGCCGCTTGTTCTCGCCCGCTTTCGACCAAAGGCAAATCCGTCCGGGCGCCCACGCGCGTCACAACATCCCCAGGTCCAAACGTATTGCCATGCCGTGCGATAATCAGCGTCGTCATCGGTTTAAAAGCCGTTCTGCTCGCTTGAGGTCTTCCGGTGTATCAATCCCGGACTGGATCATGGCCTCATCAACGCTCACGCGCACAGTATGAATTTTAACGCCATTCTCTAAAAAGCGCAGCTGCTCCAACCCTTCAACCCGCTCATATTTGCTTTGCTCCCACCCACAAAACTTTTCCAAAACATGCGGCTGATATCCGTACAATCCAATATGCTGATAAACCGGCGACATCTTCTGTTCACGCAGTGCTTGCTCTTCCCGGATCGCCGGGATGACATTTTTTGAAAACCAGAACGCTTTGCCTTCATCATTCAAAATTGCCGTTGTTCCACTAAATGGTGTTGTTTCCTTGTGCTTTCGCAAAGCATCCAGTTGCTGCCACGTCAGCTTATAAACCGGCGTGATGACTTCAAGATCAGGATCATCAATATAAGCGTTGATAATCGCCTCAATCACAGCAGACGGTGTAAACGGTGCGTCGCCCTGCAAATTCACCAAAAAATCCGGCCAGTTATCAAACTGCCGCAACGCCGCCAGCAAACGATCTGAACCCGTCTTGCAATCCTTGGCGGTTATGACGACCTCTTCACCAAGATCTTGTTCCACATGCTTGGCAATGCGCTCATCATCAGTCGTCACGAAAAGGGAAAGATCAAGATAGGAAATAACCGACAACGCTTCGATCGCCTCACGTGCACGATCAATAACATGCGCGATCATCGTTTTTCCTCCGATCATCGCCAAAGGTTTGCCCGGAAAGCGCGTCGAGCCATAGCGGGCAGGGATGCCAATCATAATGTCGAGAGTTTTCATGACTTATTGAGCCTCCGGCGGCTTCACCCACCATGTTTCAGCAATCAGCGGTGAAATGCCGGACAGCGTCGCAGGATGCTCAAGCTTGCTCGAATACGCAATCCGCCACTTATTATAATGCCACATTGGAATCACGTAATAATTCCACAGCAAAATCCGGTCCAGAGCGCGGACCTTCGTTACGAGGTCCTCACGGCTATCGGCCTTGATAAGCTTATCAATCAAATCATCAACCACCGGATCTTTGATGCCAATCGTATTACGCGATCCTTGCATGTCTGCCTTATCAGAGCCCCAGAAATCACGCTGCTCATTGCCAGGTGAATCCGACTGCCCATACGCCTCGATCGTCATATCATAATCAAAATCATTCATACGGTTTTGATATTGCGCCGGATCAACCACACGGAAATTGGCTTTCACGCCGATGCGCTCGAGGTTTTGGACAAATGGCAAAACCCAACGCTCAAATTGCGGATTGGCATCAAGAATTTCAAATTGCAGCTTCACTCCGTCTTTCGCGCGTATACCATCCGCGCCCAAAACCCATCCTGCGCTATCCAATATTTCAACGGCCTTACGCAAATTCGCACGATTATTCCCCGATCCATCCGTTTTCGGCGGCGCATAAGTCTGCGTAAACACCTCGTCTGGAATCTTTCCGCGATATTGCTCTAAAATCGCCAATTCTTCGCCTTCAGGCAACCCTGTAGACGCTAGCTCTGAGTTCTCGAAATAGCTATCGGTACGCATATAGCTGCCAAACGCAAACTGCTTGTTCGACCATTCAAAATCAAACGCATAAGCCAAAGCCTGCCTCACCGCCTTGTCTTGAAATAGGGGACGCCGAATATTATAAGCAAATCCCTGCATACCCGCCGGACGTTTATGATCTATCTCGGCTTTAATAATTCTGCCATCTTTCACCGCAGGCGCATTATAATTCTGCTCCCACAGCTTCGCGGTGTTCTCCATCCGCACGTCATATTGTCCGGCAAAAAACGCTTCCAGTGCCACATTATCATCGCGGTAATAATCATACTGAACACGCTCGAAATTATTGAACCCTTGAAAGAAGGGCAGATCCTTCCCCCAGTAATCATCGCGCCGTACATATTCAATCGACCGCCCGTTATCAACCTTGCCAACAGTATAAGGCCCGCTGCCCATGGGCTTCTCCAGTGACCCAGCCGTAAAATCTTTGCCTTCCCAGAAATGCTTGGGCAATACCGCCATTTCGGCAACAATCAACGGCAATTCAGCATTATTTTTCACACCAAATTCAAATTTCACAGTGCGCGGATCTTCAATAACAATATTGGAAATATCGTGCCAATATGCTTGAAAAAACGGCTGGCCATGCGCTTTTAAAGTTTCCATCGTCCACTTAACGTCCTCAGCGGTTACCGGCTGGCCGTCTGCAAACTTGGCCTCTGGGCGCAACACAAACCGCACCCAGGATTTATCTTCGGCAACTTCAATCGATTGTGCCAATATCCCGTACAACGAAAACGGCTCATCCCATGAATTTTGCATGAGGCTCTCGTAAACCAATCCGGAACGTAAGTAATTCAATCCTGCTGCGGGCGTACCCTTAACGATAAACGGATTAAGCGAGTCAAAGCTTCCCAGTGAGCTGAGTTTCAAAGCTCCCGTCTTAGGCGCCGCCGGATTGGTATAATCAAGATGCGTAAACCCCGCCGGATATTTCGGCGTCCCGTGCAACGCAATTGCCGGCATGGGTTCTGCCCGCACAGGCAGTGAAAAACAAAGCAAAACCAAAACTGATAATAATCTCACCATTGAAACCCCGCCATAACGTAAGTCGGTTTTTGAACCTGTGACTTTAGCATAGTTTCAATCCGCTCATTGTCAACGCCGCCATTCACAGGGCAGTAAGCCTCTTCCTGATGAATGCCTTCTATATTAAACACGCTATCAATCCCGAAATTATTCGCACCTGTAATATCAGTATGAAAACTATCGCCAACCGCACAAATACGCGATTTATCCGGCCGCCCAAGCAACTCGTAACACTGCTCATAAACCGGCGCATGCGGTTTTCCGTGATAAACAACGGCCCCGCCAAGCTCTTCTTCATAATACTTCGCAAACGTCCCCGCGCACTCATATTGTTCTTTGCCGATATTCACAACCAAATCAGGGTTCGCACAAATCATCGGCAAACCCCTATCCGCCGCCACACGCAAATTATTCAAAAAACTTTCCTTCGATGTCTTATGCGTTCCCGGAATCGAGTTGAGCACAAAGCTGGCTTGGTGCGGCCCATCATGAATGTTGATGTCATACCCTTCAAACACTTCTGCCATCATCTCGGTGCCGATCAACCAGCAATCGCGCCCATATTCTGCTTCAAAATCTTTAAGCGATAGATGCGTCGCTTCGCCGGATGTCACGATATGATGATAAAGCGAACGTGGAATACCCATTTGCTCCATATACCAAACCGCACGCGTCGCTCGGTTTGGTGAATTGGACAGCAAGCAAACCTGTTTACCGGCTCTTTGTAATGCGCTCAAACACTCAATAGTGCCCGCAAACGGCTCAATCCCGTCATGAATGACTCCAAAAATATCGAGAATAAAATGATCATACCGATCAGCAATATCGGAGAGGCCTGAAATTATTTGCGCCATTTCTACGCCGCTTGCTTCTTCGCGTAGGCCGCGCGCAAATCAGGCCGCCCCAGCAAATATCCCTGCGCCAGATTAAGATCAAGGTCCATCAATTCGCGCAAATCACGTTCGGTTTCAATTTTCTCAGCAATCACCCCAACACCATTCCCTTCAAGAATACGTTTCTTCTTGATGGTCTCGGCCAACGCCTTGTCCGTCATAATATGCGCACTCAACGACGTCTTGCCGATTTTCACAAAACGAACTTTGTTATCAATAAGGTCTGGCACATCAAAATCCAAAGAGCTGCATTGCCCAAGAGCAAACGAGCATCCCAATTGCCCAAGACCTTTGACGACCTGCAAAGTTGCCCCGCGCATATTTTTATATTCCGGCTCTGCAATCTCAAAAATCAACCGTGGCGCCATTCCGCGGTTTTTTGAAATAAAATCGAGAAGGCGTTTCATAAACACGGTGTTGTTCAAGGTCGCTTGCGTAATATTGATGAAAAACGGCGTTGGCTTTTTCACATTGGCTGATGACCGCATCACACGCAAACACTCCATCAACAACAACGTATCAATTTCTTTCTCCGCTCCATCTTCACGGGCCAGCTCCATAAATTGGCTTGCGGAAACATAATTGCCGCCACCGGCGCGCAGCCTTGCATACAACTCATAAAAACGCGTCTTGCGCTGAGGAATAGCCATCACAGGCTGTACAAACATCTCAATATCCCGGCTATGCACTGCATGGCGGATCAGATTCTTAATCGCCGTTTTGCTGTAAGCCGGCTCATCATTGGCAATCCTGGTTACGGACACAGGAGCAGAAGAGGGCCTCGTCGCAACAAGCTCCTGATAAGATGAAACAGGCACTTCGGGCTTCAAAAGAGGTTTCGGCGCTATCTTGCGTAACTTGGTTTTAATGCGTTCCATGTCCGGCGCAACATCATCTGCACTCTCTTGTGCAGGCACTCTCACGCGTAGGGAAATCGGCTCCTGCGACTTCGCCTTAATTTTCTGAAGGCTCTGACGCACCTCACTAATATCATCTTTCAGAACATTCAGCTCACTCCTGGTGGCTTCAAGTGTATCAGACAGCTTTTTCTGATCCTTGCGAAGGGAAAGCATTTGAAACGATGAAGCCTGTTCCCAAAAACCGCGCCAACGTTGATCGAAATAAAGAATCAGGGAAATTGCTCCAAGACCGCACGCGATAAACGCCGTATGAGGTGATAAAAACGCCAGCATCCCAACAACACCAATCGCCAAAAAAGCATAGGTGCTAACAAGCGCCGCGCTGATTTTTGCCCTGTATGGTTTTTGTTGTTCGTCTTTCTTTTTCACCGATGCGCGGCTCCAACCGCTTCACGGATATGGCTGTATCCGTCCGCTTTTAATAAATTCAACAATTCCCGATTGATTGAATGTGCCACACCCGGCCCTTTAAAAACAAGTCCCGTATACAACTGTACCAAAGAAGCTCCCGCTTTTATTTTTTCATAGGCTTGCGCGCCATTGGCAATCCCGCCGACGCCAACGATTGGAATTTTACCGCTGGTTAATTGATAAAAACGGCTGATGATCGCGGTCGATTTGGCCGTTAAAGGTTGTCCACTCAATCCGCCCTTTTCCGCACGAAATTTCTCGGGCAAGAAAGGCGGGCGATCAAGCGTCGTATTTCCCAAGATCAAACCATCAATCTCGGCTTCAAGAACCGCCTTCGCAAGCTCCTCGCATTGCGCCTCATCCAAATCCGGCGCAAGTTTCAACAACAGCGGAGGAGGGTGGTTTCCGCAAGTTCTCGCACGCTCCTCTTTCACAGCACTCAAAAGCTCCAGCAAAGGCTCACGCTTCTGTAGATCTCTCAGCCCTGGCGTGTTCGGTGAAGAAATATTAATCGTAATATAATCCGCCAGCGGCGCCAGCATCTTGATAAGCACACAATAATCTTTCGCCGGTTCGGTTTGCGATTTATTCATGCCGATATTAATACCAACAACACCTTGTGGTTTGGTTCTATGCCCAAGAAACCGTTCAAGATTATTTTTAAAATTCTTCATGCCAAGATTGGGAAAGCCCATGCGATTGATAACCGCTTCATTCCTTGGATCACGAAACACACGCGGTTTCTCGTTACCATGCTGGGGCTTTGGCGTCACCGTTCCCGCCTCAACAAATCCAAACCCCATCCGCAGCGCCGGACCAATAACTTCGGCATTCTTATCAAACCCCGCAGATAACCCCACAGGATTGGGAAACTTTAATCCCCAAATATCCATCTGAAGCGCCGGATCCGCCACAGCAGGACATGAAGGCATAATCCCGCTCCGCAGGGCTTTCAATGTTGCATTATGGGCTGTCTCCGCATCAAGGCTAAACAACAGCGGGCGTAGGGCTTGGTAAAGATCAGGCATAGACCTGTTTTAAGGCATTTTTTGGATATGTTCCAGCCCGACTTTTAAATACCCCCAGCCGGTAATAACGGTCAAAACCGTGGCGGCCAGAAGCGCCAAAAGGCCTAAATCCTGGCTATACGCCACATAAGGGGCAAGAATAAGCAGCCCCAGCGCCACCATCTGCACCGCCGTTTTCCATTTCGCCAGCTTCGTGACCGGCATTTGCACATTCATCGGCCCCAGAAATTCCCTCAAACCAGAAACTAGAATTTCGCGTGCTAAAATAATGATGGGCAGAATAACCCACCACCCCATAATGTGCCGCGTCGCAATGAGAATAATCAAAATCGCTGCCACAAAAACTTTGTCGACAATAGGATCAAGGAAAGTGCCAAAGGGGGTGACCTGACCATATTTCCGCGCCACCCATCCATCGAAATAATCGCTTGCTGCCGCGACCACGTACAAAAAGAACGCAATCATCACCGGCCAGAATCCAGAAAAATACAAAAGCAAAACAATCGGCGGCAACAAAGCCAGCCGACCCAATGTCAGAATATTAGCCAGATTAAGCATGAATTCTCTTAGGCGTTAGCAGCCTTTTTCTCGCCTTCACGAGGATCGCGCAACACATAGCCACGTCCCCAAACGGTCTCGATGTAATTATCGCCATTCGTCGCATCCTGAATTTTCTTACGCAACTTGCAGATAAACACATCGATAATTTTAACTTCCGGCTCGTCCATGCCGCCATAGAGGTGGTTCAGGAACATCTCTTTGGTCAGTGTCGTTCCCTTGCGCAGCGAAAGCAGCTCGATAATGCCATATTCTTTCCCGGTCAAATGCAATGGCTCGCCCGCAACTTCAACCGTACGTGAATCCAGATTAACCTTAACATCGCCGGTTTGAATAATGCTTTGCGAGTGCCCTTGTGAACGGCGTACAATCGCCTGAATCCGTGCAACCAATTCGCGCTTGTCAAAAGGCTTAGTCAAATAATCATCCGCCCCATAGCCAAGACCCTTGATCTTGTTGTCCAGCTCCGAAAGGCCTGAAAGAATGAGAATAGGGGTTTCAACCTTGGAATCGCGCAAAGACTTCAGAACGTCATATCCGTCCATGTCCGGCAACATCAGGTCGAGAATAATAATGTCGTAATCATATATCTTGCCGATCTCGATCCCATCTTCGCCAAGGTCGGTGGTATCGACAATATACCCTTCAGATTTCAGCATCAATTCAATGGATTTGGCGGTGGAGGTATCGTCTTCGACCAGCAATACACGCATGATTTTGTTCCCTTTTTCTTGACCCGTTTAGTTCGTTTTGCAATTTTTCGGGGGTGGGGGCCCCTAATCGTTAAAAATGGTTAATTTTATTAACCCTTCTTAATATTATTTTAACAAAGATTAACAAAATGCGCAAATCGGATTTTAAGATTAAAGCAAAAAAGCCGAAAATCTAAGATTTCCGGCTTTTTCGTTATGTGAATTTATTAACGGGTAGTGCTGGATCCCGTGTTATCTCTCCGGTTTCTCATCGGATCCGAGTCGATATTTACATCACGATCAGTCTGGGTATCGTCCATCGGTGCCCGGCTGCCATACGTGCCTGTGGAATTCATGCTTCTTGATCCACGCACAGAACTATTCGTGTCGATATCAAACTTACTCAACGTATTGGTATCCAATGCACCCGTTGCTTCCAGATCGTTATTCATCTGGTACTGACGCAAGGCCGTTGAAGAATTCGGTCCCCAAATACCGTCGATCGGTCCTTGATAAAGGCCATCATCGCGAAGGTCGCGCTGAATGTCCATAATCTGTTCCTGGCTGAGGTTTGTTTGTGGCTCACTCCTGTTGCTGTGTACTGCAGCCCCGCCTGTCATGTCGTTGCGCAAAGTGGCATTATCAGCCATCGCCAAAGCAGGAAACGCGGCAGTGAGTAACAGCGTGCAAATAACTTTTTTCATAGTAATTCTCCTTTGAATGGGGTTGTACCGTCCCGAACGATTAGGGAATACAAGAGTTCCAATTTTGTTTTTCTTTACAGATTTTTGCGCAACCACTACTCTAAGCTATGGATCGTCTGGCCGAACAAGCCCTCGCTGCAATATCAACCCTGCCAACGCAGGAAGTGTTTGGCCGCGTCACAAAAATTCTGGGTTTGCTGGTCGAAATTGCCGGCTTTGGCACATCCTTATCCATCGGCTCCATCGTCCATCTAAGGCCATCCAAAGATGTCGACATCCCTTGCGAAGTCGTTGGGTTCCGCGATGATCATGCACTGCTTCTTCCTTTCGGCACTCTTGAAGGTGTTGGCCTCGGATGTAAGGCTGTTATTCAGGACCATGATCCCGTAATTTTTCCAGACGAACGCTGGCTTGGCCGCGTTATTAACGGTCTGGGTAAACCAATTGATGGCAAAGGCCCGCTGCGCAAGGGTGGCCATGCCGTGCCTCTGAAGAATAAACCACCGCCGCCACATTCGCGGCAACGTATGGGCGGGCAATTGGATCTTGGCGTTCGTGCCGTTAATGCTTTTCTCGCCACATGCCAGGGCCAGCGTATGGGCATTTTCTCCGGCTCCGGCGTTGGTAAATCTGTACTGCTTTCGATGATGGCGCGGTATACGGACGCCGATATCTCGGTCATTGGTCTGGTCGGCGAACGCGGACGCGAGGTACAAGAATTTCTCGAAGACGATCTGGGCGAGGAGGGGCTGAAGCGTTCCGTCGTCATCGTCGCCACCGGCGATGAGCCCGCTCTCATGCGCCGCCAGGCCGCCTATGTCACATTGGCCACCGCCGAATATTTCCGCGACCAAGGGAAAAAAGTTTTATGCCTGATGGATTCCGTCACGCGTTTTGCCATGGCGCAGCGAGAAATTGGATTGTCCGCAGGCGAACCGCCAACCTCTAAAGGTTATCCGCCGACAACATTCGGCGAACTTTCAAGATTGCTCGAACGCGCAGGCCCCGGCGCTCCCGGCAAAGGCTCAATCACCGGAATTTTCTCCGTGCTTGTCGAAGGCGATGATCACAATGAGCCTGTTTCCGACGCCGTACGAGGGATCATCGATGGCCATATTGTGATGGACCGCGCCATCGCCGACCGTGGCCGCTATCCGGCAATTGATGTTTTGAAATCGATCTCACGCGCCATACCAAAAGCCCTGACCCCGGAACAAAACGCCATTATCAAACGCGCCAAACAAGTCATCAGCACCTATGAGGACATGGCTGAGCTTATCCGTCTCGGCGCCTACAGAAGAGGCTCCGATCCCGCCGTTGATGAAGCCCTCCGTATCTATCCGCAGATCGAAGAATTCCTCACCCAGCACAAAGATGAACGCACCGACATCGAAGGCAGCTTTGAAAAACTGGCGGATATTGTAGGGATAGTCTATGGCTGATCTGAGCTCACTCATCCGCGTTCGCAAACACGCCGTCGAGCAAAAGCAAAAATTCCTCGCTGAGCTATATCGCCAGGCCGAGGAGCTGCAATCACAAAGAGACAATCTCCTCACCACGTTGGCTGCCGAGCGCAAAAAATCAGACGAGCTCGGCATCGAAATGCTCTCTTATTTCGGCCCCTATAGCAAAGCCGTTAACGAGCGCGTCGATGACATCGATGAAGCCATGAAAAAGCTCAATGCCCGGATCGAAGTCGCGCAAGATTCCATGCGCGAGGCCTTCGCCGAACTGAAAAAGATTGAAATCACGCAAGAGCGCCGCCAAGCGGAAGAAAAGGCCGCCATAGATAAGAAAGAATCCACAATTCTCGATGAAACCGGCCTGGAGACCTATAGGCGTACACAAGAGACTTAAGGTTTGACATATTGGGAAGGTTCTTTTAAAAGGGACTTATGGAACAAAAAACCTACATCCCTGCAAAAGATCATGCTGGCGAACAGCAGAGAATTCTATGCACTTTTAATGGTGAAAGCGTAGGAACAGGCTTTCGGGCAAAAATAACCCGCAAAAAGCCGCAACAACTCGGCTCGGGCAGCATCCGGATACAAGATCAAGACGAAGAAGCCTTTGTCGTTCTAAAGGAACCTTCCTCTACTGAAATCATTGGAGAACTGGTTATCAAAAGCGATCAAGTGGACTATGCGCTCCGGCCACACCGTCTTGTCGATGAATGGATAACGAGTGGTCCTAAACCTCAAAAAATAGGTCAAGTCGAAATTTTTGATAAAAGTACTTTGAGTGAAAAAGGAAAAAATTATCTCCGTCGCATAAGAAACGAGGTTTTGCGAAATAAAGTAGCTGAGCTGCTCTGCAAGGCAGATAACTCTCAAAAAAGAATGAAAGACATGGCCGTATATGCAACGCACACACAACCTGAATATTACATTCTGAGAAGCACAGTGGAATTGCGTGAAAATCGCCAATGGAAAGCGCAGGAGCCTAAAAATACATACTTCGATGCATCCGGAGTAGAGTGCAATTTGGAAAATTTTTTAGCTCTTATTGAACAAAGCAAACAAGATAAAAAGGCAAAATTCATCCCATTGCGCGAATTGGGGATGCACTAAAAATTACGCCTGAACAGAAGAATTCTTTTGGTTTGGAACAACCGTCACCCATCCCTGCGCTCGCGTCTGAAACGATAGCTCTCCCGTAATCTCTGTCTGTCTTAAGGCATCCGCATAAATGCGTCGCATCTCCGCCTGCATATCTTGCGAAAAATTTTGCTCTGCCCGCAAAATCACATCAAGCCTGCCAGGCCGGAACAACCCGTCAACCTGCACAGCGCCCATCGCATGCATGCTCAAATCAAAAACAAACCGTGTTTGCTTCAAACCTTCTGGCCCGTCTTTCTGCGCATCGCGATCATGCTTGTAATGCAGAGTCATTTTATGAATTTCATTATCCTTATAAAACGGCAGTGCAATCGCCCGCCAATCTTGCCCTGCCGGATCGCTCGATCCCCGGTTGATCAAACTGGCTTCCTGCCCCAGCCGTGAGAGCAATCCGCCCTGACCAACGCGCCGCAAAATATCGGCATTCTTTTGCCCCAACCACCCTTGAATATCACCCGATCTCAACGCCGCAATAAAGAACAAAGCCGCCGGCATAATCTGCGCTGGGCTTGCCGGTGAGGGAAGGGAGCCCACAAAAGCCTGCGCCGCCTGTGGCACGGCTTGGCTTAGATTTTGATAAATCTGAGTCATCAATGGCCATGGTTCCGCCGTCATAAACGAGAATGGCAACATGGGCAAAGGAGGCAAAATCGAGCTCTGTGTTTGAGGGGATGATGCGGAAGGTTCAGAGACAGAGATATTTGAAAGAATAATCTGCGTCCCCGGAACGGCTTGCGGCAAAGGTGTGTGCAGAACAAAAAATTGCGATGGATGTTCATCTGCTTGTGGAATAAAAATTACAGGCAGATGTTGAGGGGTTTGAGCAATAACCACCGCATTTTTCTGCCCGGCCTGCTGTACATTAGAAATGAAAGCGGTGTCAGTGATTTTGTCGATGGCCGCTTTCAAATTCGGCAAACCTTCTCTCTCCGCAAATACAGGGGCAGGGTAAACAGCTGTGATGACCGCGCCGGTGATCTGAGGAAAAACCTGTTCGGCTGGCAAACTTGGTGCTACCGGCATTGGTGTAAGAGCAGCCTTTGTGTAACTCGGTGTTGTAATCAAATTCGGAATCTCTTTTGTCGCAGGCAACACAGAAATCGGATTGACCGCAACCGGAACCGTACCCAAAGGAGAAATCGGCGGAACAAAAACTTTATCTGAAGCGACAGGAGTAGTTTGAGAAACCTGATCAGGCGTTTGAATGATTTCCTGCCTTATCTGAGGTATCTCGGCAATGGTCTGAGGTGCAAATTGTTTCACGGGCGTTTCAGTAAGGCTTTGAGGTGCGTTGGTAACAATCGGCAAAGGCTCTGCTAAAACTTCATCTGCATCAACGGGAACGGCCGTTAACGGAGCGCTCTGCAAAACCACTGTTTCTAAAAAAGTCCGCAGAGCAGGCTCAAGATCAGGCAAAACAGTAAGAATAACGGCCTGATCCAACTGGGCAACATAACGCGCAACTTGTTCTACACTCAACGGCTCCAACCGCACAGGCGTCTCTGGAAATTCTGTTCCAGGAACCACCGGAGTGGTTACAGGCAAAGAAGTTGCCGAATCTTCAGGAACCTGTATCACAATTTCAACCGGCGTTCCGGTTGGACGCGTTGGAACAGGCTCAGAAGTTTTTGGCGGGTCAAGTATAAGGTCAACTGTTCGCGGTGGCTGTCCTGCGACAGGCGAAGGCGGGATCTCAATTTGTACCTGCTGACCTTCCCGCAGTTGTGCCAACACGCGAGGGTCACGAACCGTAACTTCAACATTTCCCGCTGGAGTACTGAGAATAACTTTACCATCCTGCGCAATTTGCTCAACTCGCGCTTCAATCTTAGCAAGCTTCAGAGCCAATATTTCTTGTGGGATGGAATCGAGCCGTATCGTACGCGGACCAGAATTCGCCACAGGAGTAGCTTGGCCAGGGGGATTGCGGCCGGGAAAGCGCGGAAAGCCGGATTCACTCATGGCTTCATATTAAAGATTTAAAAGGAAATGATCAAAACTTAAACGCCGGCCGCGGCGTTCTTTTTCGCTGCCGCCAAAACGCGCAGCGTGGTTTCCGTGATTTTCTCAATATCTTCCGCCGCCATCGTATTGGGGGAGCGCATCAAAAGCGGGGTTTGATTGCGGATAGACTCTTTAACCTTTGGGTCAAGCCGCACCATTCCAACCAAGGGTGGGGTCAGGCGCAAGAAATTCTCACAGGCCTTTAATAATGTCTTATAAGTCTTCTCACCTTCAGCAACACTCGCCGCCATATTAACGACAATACCAATATTTTTCGACATCCCTGCCGCATTGCCCAGCTTGATAAACGCATACGCATCCGTCAACGAAGTCGGCTCATCCGTTGTGATCAAAAACGTCCGCGTGGCAGTGGCAGACAACATGCGCACAGTCCGATCAACGCCCGCGCCCAAATCGCAAATCACAGCATCATAATTTTTGGCCACATCCAAAAGCTGGCCGCGCAACATCGCAAGCCTCTGCGAGGGCAGGGCCGACAATGAAGCTTGCCCGGAACGGCCAGCAATAATATCAAAACCACCTTCTTCGTATTCTTGAACAACTTTATCAAGGCTGAGCCGTCCGCGAATAACATCATTCAAATCTCGCTTGGGCATCAACCCGAGCTGAACATCGACGTTCGCCAAACCAAGATCGCCATCAAACAGCAAAACCTTTTTGCCAACACGCGCCAACGCATGTGCGAGTGTCACTGAAAACCATGTTTTCCCCACGCCGCCCTTACCGCTTGCAATGGCAATAATATTCGTTGCCCGCCGGAAAGCAGGAGTTTTGGGCTGAGGTTTTAACAGGGTTTCATTCATAACGCTTAATGTCCTGTTCCTGTTTTTCTTTGTTTTTCCATTCTCAATGGAAGAGAAGGCATTAAAAGCCTTGTAAGAGATTCGGGGCTCAATGTCATCAGACCATCCGCAACTTTCGCCGTGTTACCCGCATCGGAGAATGACAGGCTGCCACTTTGTGCCGCAGCGAGAAGGCTTCCCAAACGCCGTGAAACATCCAGCCGCGTGGGCAATAAAGTATCAACACCCACCATCGAAAATACGCGCGCAGCCTCACCCGCTTCCTCGGCATCACCGCCTGCCGGCATCACCAGACAATTCACGCCCTGCGCCGCGCCAATAATCTTTGCGATCTCTTTAACGCTATCCTGATCAAAAGGATTAACACCAGGCGTATCGATCAAAATCTGATCATGCACTGGCATGTCCTCGATGATCGATTGCAAATTATCGCCCGGCTTGGCCTTCACAAGTTTGATCCCAAGCAACCGCGTCAAAACCTCAAGCTGCTCCATCCCGCCCGCACGAACAGTATCGCATGTAATAACTCCAACACTGAGCCCGTCCATGACGCCCCGTGCCGCAATCTTTGCAGTGGTCAGCGTCTTACCAGATCCCGGCGCACCAACCAGCACAATTGGCTTGGTCATGGAAATCTGCGGCAAAGGTTTGAATGTATAAAGATGCTCAAGAGCGGCCTGCATAGCCACGGCCGGATCCTCCAGTCCCACAATCGTCGCGCAGGACACCACATGGTCCATAATTTCCTGAGGCGCATTATGACGGAGCATGACCTCGGTCAGCTCTTCCGCGATCTGGCCTTCTTCATCTTCCTCATCATATTGCAACCATTCTTTCGCGCGGCCCACACTCATCCCCGCCCGGCCTATCTCAAAAGCCGGCTCCACAGCGGCGGTCACATGGACGTTTCCACCCCGTTCATCGCGCGTAGCAACGATCACGGCGTCCTCGCCGAGGGTATTACGAACCATTTGCATCGCTTCTGTCATAGTTTTGGCGTAGAAAGATTTTAGCCGCATGGCGGGATGACTGACTCACAAGTTACACGTCCCAGTATAGGTTTTCCGCGAGACTTCTGCCAGCGCTTAATGCAAAAAAGCAACAAACACGCCAGGGGATGGGGATAATTATCATTGACATAAAAAATATGTCGAGCTACAGTGTCACATATCAAAAAAACGAGGGGTAAAATTGAGTAATCTAAATCAAGAGTTTTATAATGCGTGTTGCAAGGGCGATCTGCAAGCCGCAGAACAGTTTCTCAAAGCCGGTGCTGATGTAAACGACATCAGAGGTGCCGCCCTCCGTATCGCAATCCGTCACGGAAAATTTGAAACGGCCGCGTTTCTTCTTAGTAAAAAAGCTGATCATAAATTTGCAATGGACGATGTTATACTCAGATCGCAACCCGAGGCCTTCAGGATTTTAAAGCCTTATCTTAAAGACGATGACTGGCCATTGATTTCCAATCTTTGCGAAAGGACTCCAGAAGGGACCTTGCGCGAGGTTTTGATCGAATGTGCAGACAAGTTGCTGAGAACAGCGCCGGAATATCGTCCCTCGAAACCAGTCAGTTTGGAAAATCACAGAGCTCCAAGCGTCTAAACCTGCTCCAGGGTTTTATCGTAACATTCCCGAACCGCGACAATAAACTTCTGCAGGTGGTTCGGCGGCAGCCCAAGATCCATGTCCCGGGCACACCCATAGGCGAAGTCCAGAAGACATTTGAATTTTCAGCCTAAAAGGGAGTGTTCAGCACAACCTTTAAGATGGAGCGTGCTCAATGGCGCGTTGAACCTCTGCTGCGAATTCATTCAATTTTTCATGAATCCAGAAATCTTCAGAAGCTTTGCCCGTCGATATCTTACACGCGCCACTGCCTGACGAAGGAGTCCTAGTCTCTACGGTTGTCTCGCGTGTGATTGGGAAAGAGTCTTTTGCAACATAATCAAAATTTCTCTTAAGTAATCCTTTGTACACAATAGCATAAGTTACAATTTTATCGGCCACCACTTCATAAGCCCAATCACTATCAGGCCACATATCACCGCTACCCAACACCCTCGTTCTTTGGTATTTTTCTCCCATTTCTTAACCCCTTTCATAATTTTAATGATTATGTATACCTTATAGGGGGCTGCCCTAGAAATGTCAAACTTTACTAAACCTGCCCCAGCGTTTTAATCCGTGCCTTCGGATGAATCTCATTCTGGCTCATGACCATCGTCTGTGGCCGGAACCGCTCGATGACGCTCCGCACATACGGCCGTATCGCAGGCGAGGTGAGAAGCACGGGAATTTCCCCTTGCGCTGACAAGTTGTCGTAACATTCCCGAACCGCGACAATAAATTCCTGCAGCTGGCTCGGCGGCATGGCAAGCTGCCGGTCCTCACCGTCGCCAATCAGGCTCTCGGCAAACCCTTGTTCCCATTCCGGCGACAAGGTGACCAAGGGCAAAACTCCGTTGGAGTTGGCATTCGCATCACAAAGCTGCCGCGAAAGTCTCGTCCGCACATGTTCTGTGAGATGCCCGATATTTTTGGTGTAGGAGGCCGCCTCCGCAATTCCTTCCAAAATCGCAGGCAAATCACGCACCGATACGCGTTCCGCCAGAAGATTTTGCAAAATGCGCTGCAATCCGCCAACCGCAATCTGCGCTGGTATAACATCCGCGACCAGCTTTTGATAATCCTGTGGCAGTTCATTTAGCAATTTTTGCGTCTCCGCATAATTCAGAAGATCCGGCATATTGTCTTTAATAAGCTCGGTCAGGTGCGTGGTCACGACAGTCGGCGCATCAACAACCGTATAACCCTTGAAGTGGGCTTCTTCGCGGTACTGCTCATCAATCCACATCGCCGGCAATCCAAAGGTTGGCTCAGTCGTGCGTTCGCCGGGCAGGGTAATCGGCGCACCGGTGGGGTCCATACATAAAAGCATTCCCGGACGAATATCACCGCCGCCGGCTTCAATCTCTTTAATCTTGACCATGTAATGCGACGAAGCGAGTTGCAAATTGTCCTGAATTCGCACGGCTGGCAAAACATACCCCATATCTTCCGCCAATTGCCGTCGCAAACCTTTGATCTGGTCGGTCAGCTTGCCGCTCTTTCCTTCCTCGCCCTGCACAAGGGGCAACAACCCATAACCCAATTCGAGACGAATCGTATCCATAGCCAACGCTTTCGCAATCGGCTCCTCCGCGGGTCTTGCGCCGGGCGCTCCCGCTGCTGCAGTTCTCTGGGCAACAACCACAGCCTCATTCTTCTGCTTGCGGAAGGTCAAAAAGGAAACGCCGCCTGCCATCAACCCCAAAGTCATAAAAGGCATCATGGGCATTGAGGGAACCAGCGAAAGCGAAATCATCAAAGCCGAGCTCATCGCCATCGCGCGCGGGTAACGGTTAAATTGCTGGAAAAGTGCAACATCGGCTGATCCCTCAACCCCCGCCTTCGACACCAAAAGACCCGCAGACACCGAAACAATCAGCGCCGGAATTTGCGACACAAGACCGTCCCCAATCGTAAGCACGGTATAATTCGAGGCCGCTTCCCCAAGATTCATGCCTTGCGAAACGGTGCCAATAATAATGCCGCCAATAATGTTAATGAAGGTAATCAAAAGTCCTGCGATCGCATCGCCCCGCACGAACTTTGCTGCGCCGTCCATTGCCCCGTAAAAGGTGCTTTCTTGCTCCAGATTTTTACGCCGTAACTTGGCCTCGTCTTCGGTAATCAAACCGGAAGACAGATCCGCATCAATCGCCATCTGCTTGCCCGGCATCGCATCGAGCGTAAAGCGGGCGGCCACCTCGGCAATACGCCCCGAACCCTTGGTGATAACGACAAAGTTCACGATCACAAGAATCGCAAACACAATGGCGCCGATAATGTAACTGTCCTCAATAATGAACGTTCCAAACGCCTCGATCACGCGTCCGGCCGCATTCTTTCCTTCATGACCATCCTGTAAAATCAATCGTGTAGACGCCACATTTAATCCCAAACGTAAAGATGTCGAGACAAGCAAGACCGTAGGAAATGTTGAAAAGTCGAGCGGCGATTGAATAAACAAGACCGTCATCAAAATCAGGACGGAAAGAGCAACAGAAATCGCTAATCCCGCATCAAGAACAACGGTCGGGATAGGAACAAGCATAAAAAGAATGATGCAGATAATCCCAAGCGCAAAAATTACATCGCCGCGGAAATAGGGTGCCATCCGAGCTCCGGCCTTGTCCATAGAGCCCCCAGCACTAAAAGTTCCAGAGCGCTGGGCGATGGGGGCGGTTGCGGATTGTATGGTGGGTAAGCTATCGGCCATAGATTGAACGGGGTTTAAGAGAATATTCTATGACCACATTCTATCCGCCAGAAACGACAGATGCAAACGCTGTTGCGTAAATAGGGCGATTTAGCCCTAGAAAATCAGAAGATCATCCAGATTTTTGAATTCAGCCTGAAGCTGTTGAATGGCCAAAGCCAGATCATAAGGCGTCAAACTGCTCATAATCGTATGGATTTGGGCCCCGAAATAGTTTCCCTCATCATCATTGGCCGGAGGAACAGGGAAGAGTGTTGTTTGCACGGCCCTGCTTTGAATTTGTAATCCGTATTGCATTATAGTTGCCCCAATGTCATTTGCTCTCACTATCTAAACTTTATGTAAAATTTGATCTTTTGTCAAACTTACTACTCATTATAACAAAATGATAAGTCTTAAAGATTTGATATATAATGATTTTACATCTAAAGGATAGGGGAAGCTCTTAATAAGGAATATTACATAAAATGGTCAAGATTAGGCTTGATAGCAGGCAATGAAGTGTCTTTAACGTCCTGTTCGGGGGACCTTTTAGCCTCATCAATATCCATTTGGGTTTTCCTGCGCAAACCCTCAAAAATATGCCCATCGGGATCATCGATGGAAAACTCATCAAGCTCTTTTCGGGCGGTCTCATCGGCCTGCTTGCTGATTACCCTGTTGCTGTTGCGAAGCGCATCAATATGGCCGTGCTCTGCCATAATCTCGTAGTGTTTCTGCATTTTAGCATCATGGTTGCCTTTTGGGATAGCGTCATGTTCTGCCGATAAAACCTCAATTTTGCTTTCGATTTCATCAATAAGGGCCTGACGTGGCTCCCAAGCCAAAGGTATACCTAAATCTAAAGATTGCTTGGATTGAAGAAATTTTTGCAAACCATCAAAAATACGGCCATCCAAATCCTGTTCCGCCAGTCCATAATCCTTAATAACCTTCATGGCATCCAACCGCGCTTTCTCTGGATCTCCGCCTTTTTTATTCTCTTCCGGGATTGTATGACCGTATTCTGAAAGAACAGTAAGAGCTTCTTCCTTGGTAATATTCTGATCGGCAGCAGCGGTTTTAAGCAGTGCTCCCAGGCAAGGATCAAGTTTTGAGGCGAGGTTCAAAAATTCCGGCCGACCAATCTGATCCATAAGATCCATACCGTCCACCAAATTATCAATGATCTCGCTCATGGGTAACTCTTTGTCTTGCCACTATAATTTAACATAATTAATTATAGGCAAAACAAAGAAAAAAATCAAAAGCCTTGCTTAAGGTATTGATAGAAAAGACTAACCGCTAGCCGCCGGTATATCCACACCCTCATCTTTATACTGATTAAGCTTGTTTCGTAAGGTGCGAATAGAAATTCCTAGGATATTGGCCGCATGAGTCCGGTTGCCAAGACAATGTTCCAACGTATTGATAATCATGTCTCTTTCAACATCCGCCATCGTCCGGCCAATTAAAGACTCAACGGCTCCTGCATTTTGCGTCTCTTTTGGAGCTTCACTGGATGGTACACTCTGAAGAGCAGGGGTTTTGTCGCCTTGAACCATAATGGCCGAAGCCTCAACCTCATCGTCCATAGAAACCAGAATGGCTCGGTGCATGGCATTTTCAAGCTCGCGGATATTGCCTTTCCACCCATAGGTCTTCATCTTGTTCAAGGCCTCCTTGGATAGCGTTTTCTTAGGCATTCCATTCGCTTCTGCATATTTATCAACGAAAAACTGGCCAAGCAGGGCAATGTCTCCCGGCCGCTCACGAAGCGGCGGCAACATGATATTGACCACGTTTAAGCGGAAATAAAGGTCCTCACGGAATTGTCCTTCTTTCACGGCCTTATCCATGTCCCTGTTCGATGTTGCCAAAATCCGTACATCCACCTTCACAGGCATATTGCTGCCGACCCGTGTAATTTCACGCTCCTGAAGAACCCGCAGCAACTTGGCCTGCAGGCCCGGATCCATCTCGGTCACTTCGTCCAGCAATAAGGTCCCCCCGCTGGCTTCCTCGAATTTACCGATGCGTTTGGCCGTCGCGCCTGTAAACGCTCCTTTTTCATGACCAAACAACTCGGATTCAAGTAAATTCTCTGGAATCGCCGCGCAGTTCACCGCAATAAAGTTCCCGCCTGATCTTTTGGATTTCTTATGAATATACTGGCTCATCACTTCTTTACCCGTGCCAGACTCTCCGGTAATTAAAACTGTGGCCTCAGAAGGTGCGATTTTATCTGCAAGCTTAATAACCTGCTTCATTGCTTCATCATTCGCGATAATATTCGATTGTTCCTGGGTAACGGCCGCTAGAACAGCAGCAATCAGCTCAGCATCCGGGGGCAGGGGAATATATTCTTTCGCACCTTGTTGAATGGCTTTCACGGCCGCCCGCGCGTCATTATCAACCCCGCAAGCAATCACAGGCATATGAATGCGGTTTTCTTCAAGCTTGCTGACAAACTCGCCAATCTTTTGCTTTACATCGACCATAGCAACATCCGCGCCCTTGCCGTTCAAAAGTGCGCCAATTGCTTCTTCAACATCTTCACAATGCAAAACTTTCGCCCCGCGCTGCAGCGCGATTTTCCCCGCCAGGGAAATATGACCCTCAAGTCCGCCAATAATCATCAAACGCATGGGTTCTCACTCTGAACACAATAAAATCAAATGTTTAATACTAACGTCCATAACTCGCGGAGTCGAGAGCCTCAAATAAGAAAACTGCCGGAAAAATCCGGCAGTCCTCTATAATCAGTGCCTAGGAAAGACAGCAGATTAATTCGCTGTGTGTGTCTCCACATCGACGTTAATGTCGTCAGCAATACCATTGTGATTTGTATCGCGGTAATCAGCATCCACAGACACAATCTGATCTGGACCCAATACATACTGGACCACACCATCCGCTGAATAAAACGTCATGCCTGATGTCGTGGTGTAAGGTCCGTCCGGAGCAAAATATTCATTTCCCTCAGGTGTGACATAATAAATCACATCGCCATTCACATGGATCTTGCCTTCCATATTCTTAAGGCCAAACGTGCGATCACCTCGATGCGTCGCTGAACTATGATCATTGTCCTTAACACGAACTTTAAAATCAGCGAGATCTTTGTTTTGTGAAGAAGAACCTGCGGCTTGCGCTACCAGCGGAATAGCAGCCAAAGCACATACGGTGGTTAAAAGTGCAAACTTTCTCATAGAATTTCTCCTTTGCCTATGTTGTGCAGAACAAACACACCACGTAAAAGAAAGTTCCCTAATCGAAATAACGGATGCGCTGGGATGGGGGCAACTCTGAATTAAGAAGCATCTCAAGACGTCTTGGATTATCTTGTCTGGCAATCGAAACCGACGCCACACGGATCAAAGTTTTAACCAAAGCCTCATCACTGGAATTTTTCTCAAGTTTAACCGCCAGAGGAGCCATAATGACGGTTCCCAAGATCGCTCCATAAAATGTTGTCAGCAACGCCACCGCCATCGCTGGACCAATCGTATCGGGATTCTCAAGATCTGCCAGCATCTGCACCAAACCAACCAAAGTTCCAATCAAGCCCATCGCAGGGGCAACTTCGGATGCTCGCCTTGCAATGCTCGCCGAACGTTTATGCCGCTCAGCAAGCATATCAATCTCATGGCTCAGCAAGCCGTTCACTTCATTCGCACCATAGCCGTCAACAACCATTTGAATGGCCCGTGACAAAAACTTGTCTTTGTTCAATTGGTCTTCATGGCTCATCAAAGCAAGAATACCTTTCTTTTTCGCCACAACCGACAAGTCAACCAACGTTTTCGCAAGCTTTGACGGATCATAAACGCGCCGCATCAACGATTTTGCAAAAATACTGCCGCCGCGCGCAATTTCCTCGCCTGTGAACGAGACGGCCGTCGCGGCAATTGTTCCAAACACGACAATCAAAACCGAAGGCATGTTAAAGAAACTTGCATTGCTGTTACCGTAAGCAATGGCTGCAAATATCAAGCCGACTGCAAAGAACAAACCCAACACTGTCGCAAGGTCAACTTTGACTTTAGGTGCAGCCAAAGTAATAGTGGGCAATGCCAGATTCTCAGAAAAATCCTGTTCAGGTGATTCGGCTTTCGCGGCGTCGTTCATAAACTTTTCCTTAGGCTCGGTCTGATTTCACAATTTCAGTCATAGTCACGCCAAGCTTATCTTCAACAACCACAACTTCACCGCGCGCCACCAGACGGTTATTCACATAGATATCAATCGCCTCCCCAACCTTCCGGTCAAGCTCAACAACCGCCCCCCGGCCAAGTTTCAAAAGCTGACTAACTTGCATGGTGGATCGCCCAAGAACCGCAGAAATCTGCACTGGAATATCATAAATCGCCGTAACATCGCCAGCCATCGGTTCGCCAATCCCAAACTGATTGCCGCCTTGATTGCTGAGGCTTGCATCTTCCTCAATCTCACCCAGATTCATGGCTCCGCCTGCCGAACTCTCTCCGCCTGCCGCAGCCGGCTTAGCATCACCGAAGATATCATCAACGGCATCCTGACCCATATTTTCATCATCACTCATTTGGCGTCTCCTGAACTGTCTCCTGGACAGGTTCTATTTCATTATCATGACCTTTCGCGGCCTTATCTTCAAGCAATTGCTCCAAAGTTATCCTTATTTCTTCGCATAATACTTCACAGCTCTTAAATGCACCGCCTTGCTGCCACTGCAACACACAACTTCCCTCGGTTAAATCGTCCTGAGCAGAAATTTCAAGTTTATAGTCATGAACAGCAGCAAATCGTGTTTTTACAGCCTCCAAAAGAGCAGGGGGAACAAATATCTGTATATGTGCGCCAGGATTTTGTTTAACCAAGACACCTTGAATAGCCTGAATAAGCTCTTTGAAGCCCTGTTCCTTATAATAAAAAGGAAAGATTTTTTTAAAGATGCCGGCCGCCAGAACGAGGGCTTCACGCTCAAAAATCCGCTTTCGGCTCTCTTCTTCAATCAAAAGGGAAGAAATTTTGCTGTTAATCACATCCAAAAGGTTAGAGGTTCGCTGTTCAATCGAGCCAAGGGCCTCTTTAAGACCAGCAGATTTTCCTTCTTCAAAAGCTTTTTTTCGGGCCTCGGCTATTTCCTCCTCCGTAAACATAGGCGGAGGCAGATCTTCTTCGGCAATATCCTCAACCTTCACTTCATCAAAGTCATGAAGCTGAACAAAAAAATCTTTTTTCGAATTATGCAAGTTATTTCCGTTCATATCTGTAACGTCTAGCCGTTATCCTCTAACCTAAAACCATCGCCTACCAGGTAAGGTTTTAAGTGTCTTAATATATCAATTCGTCTTCCTCGCCACCTGACGAAATTGAAATCTCGCCCTTGGCTTCGAGATCCTTGGCCACACTTACAATTGCTTGCTGGGCTTCTTCAACATCCTTCAAGCGTACTGGCCCCATCGCAGCCATGTCCTCTTTCATGATCTTTGCCGCACGTTCAGACATATTGGCGAAGAAAAGATCACGAATAGTTTCGGTCGTACCTTTCAGGGCAATAGGCAACTTCTCTTTATCCACGGCACGAATAAGCGTCTGAATACCCGCTGGATCAACATGCTGCAGATCCTCGAAGGTGAACATGAGCGAACGAATTTTCTCCGCGGAATCTGGGACAGTTTTTTCCAACTCTTCCATAAAACGCATCTCGGAAGCGCGTTCCATATTGTTCAAAATATCAGCAATCACTTCATGGCTGTCACGGCGCTGCGTACGCGCAAGATTGGTCATGAACTCTGAGCGCAATGTTTTTTCAACTTCTTCCAAGATGTCCTTCTGCACGGCTTCCATGCGCAGCATCCGGTGGATAACTTCAAGCGCAAAATTTTCCGGCAACATCGTCAAAACGCGCGCGGCATGGTCACTATTAATTTTCGAAAGAACGACAGCAACAGTTTGAGGATACTCTTTTTGTAGGAAGGTCGACAAAACCTCTTCGCTCACGTTCCCGAGCTTTTCCCACATCGTGCGTCCGGCCGGACCACGAATTTCCTCCATGATATTATCAATACGATCACCGGTAATCCCCGCTCGCATCAGAAGGCGTTCCGTGCTGTCATGCGTGCCGACCAAAGCATTGGTCGACGTCATTTGCTCTGCAAAGTCAACAAACAGGCGCTCAATAATGTTCGGGCTGACTTTGCCCAAAGAGGCCATGGTTTGCGACAGCTCCATGATTTCATCATCAGCAAGCTGTTCAAAAATCTTGACTGTTTGCTCCTCACCAAGCGACAAAAGCAAAATTGCCGCCTTTTCATGTCCGGTGAGTGTTCTATAATCCTCGCGCACGTCTTACCTGTATCTCGTTACGAACTTTCCTGCGTCATCCAACTACGAATAACTGAGACTGTTTCTTTGGGGTAGTTTTCTACAATTTCCTCAACCTTCTTCATAGAAGAAGCTTTAACTTTGCCCTCAACACCCTGAATATCAATGAGGCTCTCTTCAGGCGCATCTCCCTCTAAACTTTGAGCGTCAGGCCCGGCAAGGGCAGGGTTTGCAGGCCGCGCAGCAAGCAAATCAGCTTCAAGATCTTGATCAAGCTCCGGAGCATCACTTTCAAGCAACCGGTTAACCATCGGCTTGAGGATCAGCATCACCACAAGCAACATCATCACAGCAACAGTAATAACCTGCGCAAACTCAACCAGCTTGTTTTTGTCAAAGCCCATTAAAAGATTGTCATCGACATAACCTTCATTAGTATCAACCATCGCAAACTGCATGTTGACAACCTCAATGGCATCGCCGCGCGCATCATCGAAGCCTACCGCGCTTTTTACCAAAGCATTAATCTGGTCCATTTCCTCCTGCGTACGAGGCTCATAGACTTTTTCACCTTCTTCGTTTGTTATATTTTTTCCATCAACCAAAACAGCAACCGACAAACGTTTAATCTCTCCGGCCTCGCGCACAACATTGCGCGTCGTGCGGCTAATCTCAAAATTCGTCACTTCCTCTGTACGCTTGCTCTCAGCAGAAGGAGCCGTATTAGAAAGAAGGTCCCCGCCAACGCCCGGAAGATTGTTTTCAACGCTGACATCCTCAGGTGTAGGTTCACGCTCTGTACTGTTTTCTTGAGTAACCTGAGAGGAGCGCATCACCTGACCTTCGGGATCATATAGCTCTTCGTTCGTGCTAATACGGTCAAAATTAATATCGGCAGTAACTGTCGCTCGCACCTTGCCAAAGCCGACAACACGGCTGACCTGGTCTTCAATTTTTTCTGCCAGCCTGCGTTCGTAATTCAAACGCATTTCTTCAGCCTTGACGCTCATGATATTCGCATCATCATCTCCTCCTTTGGCCAGTAAATTACCGTTGCTGTCAACAATAGCGACTTCGGAGTTTTTCAAATTGGGAACGGCAGAAGCAACCAACGACTGAATCGCCAAAATCTGCTCACGTTGAATCTGTGCCCCAGGGCGTATACCTAGAAACACACTCGCCGTAGCATTGCGGTTCTCACGGCTAAAGAGCTCTCTTTGCGGGAAAACAATGTGCACTCTTGCGCTGCGGACATTCTCCACAGAACTGATTGTACGGGCTAATTCTCCCTCGAGAGCGCGAACCTGATTAATATTTTGTACAAAGTTTGTTGTGCCAAACCCAGATTGTTGATCAAAAATCTCATACCCCATAGAGCCGCCATTCGGCAAACCCGATCCAGCCAGCAACATCCGTGCACGTCCAACCTGGTCTTCAGGAACAATAATCCGCGCACCATCAGGCGAAATTTGATAACGAATCTGATTTTCTTCAAGTTTTGCCGCCATCGCTGACGCGTCTTCTGAGGTCAAATCACTATACAAAAGACGCATAGGCGGGGTCGAAACCCGCACAGAGACAAAAACGAAAAACATCAAAAGGCCGACAAGAATGCCGGCCATAATGCCAAGGCGCGCCGCGCCCAATTGTTTGAGTGTTTCTAAAAAGCTATTCACCGATCAGCCCTTATATCGTGCTTATACGCAACTATTGTTATTTTTGCAGAAAATCCGCAACAAGCGGAAACTCCAGGAGAATATGAAAGAAGAGTGAACCAATCCCGAAATAGAATATGGCCCATATTCGTAAAATTGTACACGCTTCACGACATATCCACAATTTTTATTATACCTTTTTTTACGAATTTTTTCCATCGTTGCAGTGATTTAAGGTGAAGACATAATGTGGTTATAAATAGGGGTGAATACCCCCGAACTTCGGCAATATGAAAACTAATGAAGTGCTTGAAAATAAAGGGTTTTTAGGGTGCAATTCAAGGTGTCAAAAACTGTGGAAAACCCCCAATTCTCTTGACTTTTGCACCCGAATAGCATAAAATGATAATAGGGTACTATATCTAAATTTTGCCTACGTTTTTTGGGCTAAGTTTGGGTTAGTAAAAAGGTTAGGAATTTAAAATGGTAGATGCAGTCAGCACAGTTGTGACGAATGCGCAGTTTGTTCGGAGTAGCACCGAACAGGCGAGCTCTGCCCGTTCCGTACAAGTCGATGATGGGGACATCACTGTTCCTCAGGCTCCTTACATCAGCCCTTACATTTCGATCGACAACAATTACAACAAGGCCGTCCTCCAGATCCGCGACTCGGATACGGGCGACGTCCTGCGTCAATTCCCGTCTGAGAGCGCATTGCGCGCGAGACAAAGTGCGGACATCGCAAGCGCGTTTAGCGAAACGCTTTCAAAAGTTTCTTCAAGCGACTCCGCGCCAACTCCAGAAATCGGAGTAGGCGGAGGAGACTCACCTGACGGACTCGGTGAAACGCCGTCGGTTAATCTTGCTCAAGCCCAACAGGCTTCAGCTGCTTTGTCGGCCGCCGCACAAACAAGCCAGAT
Organism: uncultured Micavibrio sp.; assembly: GCA_964478225.1. GTDB lineage: Bacteria > Pseudomonadota > Alphaproteobacteria > Micavibrionales > Micavibrionaceae > CAYZHM01. The sequence goes on along the minus strand of CAYZHM010000001.1, from coordinate 410,525 downwards.
CGCTCAGGCGACCGTCAGCACATCCGCTTAATATCGTCTCTATTCTTTTGCTGTTGAAGATTGTGTGGCCATCAAGCCCGAAGCAATCTCTTTGTTGATGTTAATCAGCACATCAAGCTTTTCCTTCGATGGCTTCGCCATGATTTCAACCTCGCGCTTAAAAATAAAATTCGCGAGATTGATAATATTGCTCCGCAGGTCGCCCGGGCGATTGCCCTCCGGGTTCTCAAGCGCCGTATCATAAAACATCATCCAGATTTGCCGGTTATATTTTAAAACTTCCTCAAGCGCGTCTGAGTTGTTGTCGCTCCAGCTGTCTTTTACGTCCTGAATCATCCGCGCCGCCTTCAGCAACACACGACCCTCAAGCTCACGCTGGTCAGGCGTATGCTTCTGCGCATGATCGCCGTAAGCGCTCGCCGCCTTGGCATAGGGATTAGGAGGCATCTTGTTTGAGGGCATGACCAATCAATTCCGCTTCGTGAGCAATAAGTTCCTTCGCCGTCTTCATCGCTTTATAGTAATGATCCGACATGATGTAATCGTTGATCTGCATAAAAAAGAATGTGCTGCTCGGCGATGCCTTCTGCACTTCCTTCACCATCGCAAAATATTTTTCATGATAAATGCTCGGCCTGCGCGCGAGATACATACATTGAATAAGAAAATAAATCCGCTTGCACGGCGTATCCGCATCCTGTTCCTGCAGAACATCTTTCTCGCGCAGAATAGGGGCCTCGCCGTCAATGTGCAATCGCGTGCGTTGCGAGTCGTTGGTGATAACGGCTTCACCAATTAAAATTTTTTCACCGGGTTTGAGATCGATAACAAGGGCCATAGGATTTCTTCCTCGCGTTTGTCAAAACATAAAATGCATTCTGCACTTTTCTTATTATAACGCAAATATTTTAAGGAACCATAAAAATCGGAAAGCGCACGCCCAATAAAAAACCCGGGGTTTCTCCCCGGGTTTTTATGTTAATCAGGAAAGCCTGATGAATACTATTAGAACAATCTCAAAACGGACTGTTGTGACTGCGAAGCGAGCGAGAGGGATGTAACGCCCAAGGCTTGACGTGTTTGCAGAGCAAGCAAGTTCGCGCCTTCTTCGTTCTGGTCCGCAACCACCAGGTCATCCGCACCGGAAGTCAACGTGTTAATCGTGCTCTCCGTAAAGTCGCGGCGTGTCTGGATAATCGCCAAGTTGTTGGCCAATGATGATCCGAACGAACGCACAGTTTCCAAAGCTGCACGTGACTGTGTCACGTTTAGTTCAATGTCTGTACTGCTAAGAAATGTCGCTTCAGTCAAACCTAGTCCATTTGCCGTGAAGGTTGCGCCCTCTGTAACAAGTGAGCTTGAGTTATTCTCGTTAAAGAAGGTGGTCAGATCATCACCATTCAACAAGTTAATCCCGCGATATTGTGCATCAACCACCAACTGATCAATTTGATCTCTAATGACGTTGTAGTCAGCAGCCAGTGAGTCCAATACTTGCGTAGAACTGTTGAAGCGAATAACAAAATCATCCGTTCCGCCGCCAGCGTTAACAAACGTATCAAGGTTACCGCTTGGATCGCCAAGTCCTAAATCTACGGTATCGCCAGCATCAGCCTGAACTCGAAACTCCACACTTCGAACAGCATCCGAAAGGGATGTGATATGAAGTTGTCCAGTGTTGCTATCAAATTCAGCACGCACCAATTGATTCAAGGCTGTGTCTTGATTAATACTGTCCACGAAATCTTGAAACGTTCCTGCTTGGTTAACAGCAGTAGATGTTACAATGGTTCCGTTGTTGTTAACTGCAACTTCCAAGTCGCCTGCCGTCAAGGCAGAGAGGGCAGTACTGCCATCGCTCTTGAGAAAGCCTGCGCCAATCAAGTCACCAGCCTCAGCAAGGTTACCAACGCTCTCATACAGCGAAACCGTGCTCACTGTGTTCCCTGCAACAATTGTGGCTGACTGCAAGTTTGTAGTAGCAGTCGTTCTGTTTTCTGCTGTAAAAAAGTTGCTGATACCAAGAACAGCAAGGTCTGCCGAAACCAATTCACCAGCGGCTGTAGTTGTTATTTTAAAAGTACGTCCGTCAACGCTTTGTATGGCCAAATAGCCTTGATCTGTAATCTCAGCAATAATTTCACCATCACGTGCATCTGCAAATTGATCTGTGATTTTTGCAGCTAGTGTGTAACCTGTATCACCGTTTGCAATATCTATAGTCTCAGAAATCCGATTGCCGTCATCGTCGACTGTAGCAATAACAAGATCATCACCAGCAGTAATGGTTCCAACTAGGTTAGCAACGTTTCTCAAATCAACGTTACCAACAATACGAGCTACCCCCTCAGACGCTGACAGCTCATCACGAGCTTGCTGAGCAATCGTTTGGGCCTGCTCAACCAAAGCGGTCAAAGCGGTCACGCCTTTATCAGCTTCTTCAATGGTGCGGATAGATTGGCCGATACCATCAAGCAGACGGGTCAGGTCGCTTGCGCGGTTGTTCAAGCTTTGCGCCGCAAAGAAGCTTTGTGGATTATCAAGAGCAGAGTTAACTTTCAAGCCAGTCGCCAGACGGAGCTGGGTGCTGTCGATAAGCCTCTGCGTGTTTTGGAGAGAGAGTAGGTTATTCCGCAATGCCGCGGTTAATACGATATCAGAAGACATGGTCTTTTCCTTTCCTAGGTTATGTTATGCATCCTGCATGGGCCCGTTACTTGGGCAACATATTCCAAGAATATATCACAAAAATGAACAACATGTTAACGCAAAAAACATCGTATTTGACATTAATACAAGGAAATATCCGAAAGCCTCTTGGACTTAGGGAATCTGCGGGTTTTAGACCGAGGAAAGTATTTATTATTATGAAAAATATTTTTTCGCTGGAGCCAAAAAAACAAAAAGAGAGAGAAGAAGGGCGCACCGAGACGGATTTTTTCTGACCAACGTCCTAAAAAATCCGCCTCACCGTTCTGGTGGCTCGGGTGATTAGCCCGATGCGCCCGCCCTGTATAATCGCGATATTCTATCGCACCCTTTCTGGGCTTTCATACACAGGGAGGTAACCACAGCGCTCCACAGGCGGTTAGGGGTATTTGCTAGGGGTAGCAAAGAAGTGGAGCCCCGTGATTAATTCCTCTCATCTATCCTTATCTCAGGCGAAGCAGGTCCTCCGTCATCTGGTCAACCGTATTGATCAACCGGGTTGAGGCGCCGAACGCGCGTTGTGAGATAATCAGTTTGGCAAACTCGTCCGCAAGGTCGACGTTGGAGGCCTCAAGCGTCGAAGGCTCGATAAAGCCCGCGCCGCCGGCTCCAGCCTCCCGCAAGTTTTCCTCGCCCGATTCTTCAGATTCGGTATAGGACGTACCGGAAACCTCGGTCAGACCGTTAGAGTTCGCGAATGTTACAAGCGGGATCTGGTAAAGGTCTGCCGAGGCGCCGTTCGAGAACCGCGCCACGACTTTACCTTCACGGGTGAACTCAACGCCTGTCCGCAATCCAAGCTCCGCACCGTTCTGGTCGGAGAAAATAACGTCATAGTTCCCCGCAAACTGCGAGAAGCGTTCAATGTCGATATTGATGTTCTGTGGTAATGATCCGTTGCCCCAATCAATCTGAGTAAGTTCAACATCAATATTGCCGCTTGCATCACTAAGTGCGTTGATCGTCCCGTCGCTGCTGAAATTGAGCAAGCCGCGGCTGAGGGAGGATCCGTCCGGATGAACAATCTCAAGCTGCCACCATCCACGGTCGTTATACAAAACGCTGCCCGGCAAATTTTGATAGGCCGGAAACTCTTCCGAGCTGTAAGGCGGGCTGTCTGCAAACGCCCCGTTGTCGTATGTCGTGCTGTTCAGGTTGTTCGACGTATAAACGCCAGCGGTTAAGCCAAGTCCGTTCAAGGGCGTGCCGATAACGTTGGCCAAGGTAATAGTTTCTGTACCGGCTGTGAACGCGTCACGAATAATAACAAGTTCGCCGTTATTGCCAAGATAGGCTGTCGCGCCAGCAACGTTGGCATTAATGTCAGTAATAATATCGTTAATCGTGATAATAGGAACGTTAGCGCCAACAACACCGCCGCCATCATCAACTTCATACGTTCTGGCCGCACCGCCATCCACCGAGAGAGTAAATGTATTGCCGTCTGTCATACCAAGATCGTCTATCAAATCTGTCGTGGCGGAGTTGGAACCAATGATTGAATTTGCCGCTGCATGCGGACCGTAGGTTTTTGTATACCGGAAGGTAAGAGTCTGCGCGGAACCAAGAGAGTCATAAACGGTCAAACCCCGGGAAAAGTCTGCTTGGCCTGTAACAGCCGCCGCCAGTGTCTTATCGGTTTCTGTCGCATCAAGGTTAATCGCAATCTCCGCCGAACTGGTTGGGCGGGTCAAGCCACCAAGGAACGCAACGTCCGCCGCCACCAGAGATGTCAAATCCCCCTGGTTGGCGGGAAGATTGCCCTCGCCATCAATCGGCCATGCATACAAAACAAATCCAGTCGCGTTACGCAGCAACCCTTGCGCGTCTTCTGAGAACGTGCCGTTTCTGGTGTACAGGAATTCCTGACCGAAATCTGTCGAGCGTTTGACAGCAAAGAAACCGTTTCCTGAAATCGAAGCGTCTGTCCCTGAAGAGGTCTGCTGGATCGACCCTTGCTGGTCAACGCGCTGGAGCCTGTTCACCGAAACCGTACCCGGAGAATATTTCGAGGAACGTCCTTCCGTCGTCACCAGCGAGAAGAACGAAGCTTCCGCACGCTTAAAGCCAGTCGTATTGATGTTGGCGATGTTGTTGGAAATGATTGCCGTGTTCTGCGATTGCGAGAACAGCGCCGACACGCCCGTAAAAAGTGATCCGAATAGTCCCATAATAGTTCTCCTTTCAAAGAGTCAAAAATTCAGTTCGTTCAAATTCAGTTCGTTTAAGTGTCCTCGCCAGGCACATCCACGCTCAGAACATCTCTGAGGTTCACGGAATTATTGCCCACGCTAAGGAAAATCTGTCCATTCTTGGTCTCAACGCCCGTCACGCGGCCTTCTGAAACCGAAGACGCATCTATGCGTTTGTCTCCTGCATCCAATGCATCAATCACAAAATTGTAATCACCAGCAGCGGCCTTAGTGCCGTCACTAAGGCGGCCATCCCAACGGAAAAGGTGACGCCCTTTGCCTGTGTCTACATTCTCGGAATAAACCATGGTGCCTTTGTCATCGAAAATCATAATCTTCGCGCGGTCGGCTTTGGTCGGTAGGGAATAAATAACATCCTCAGGCGTCGCGCCGTCATATTTCATCGATGTATTGATATAATTGACGTCCAATCCAACATAGCTGAGGGCAGAAGTAAGCGCATCGTTTGCTCCGCTTGTCGCTTGCTGCGTTGTATTAAGAACGTTTGACATCGCCACAGCGCGTTCTCCAACAATCAGGAAGATCTGACCATTTTGAGACTCTGTGCCGCGGACAATGCCTGTTACGACGCTTGATGTCTTGACCGAATTTTCATTCGCATCCAGGGCATCAATCTTCACTTCATAAGTGCCTGGTGCTGCGAGGCCGCCAGTGTTTAAAGTGCCGTCCCAGATAAACTCATGGGCACCAGCACCTTTCTCAGCATCGGCTGAATACACGATTTCACCTTGTTCGTTGTAAACATAGATCTTGGAAATATTCGCCACATTCTCCAGCGAATAACGAACTTTCGACGGAGCGCCAGTATGCTCGAATTCAGAGGAAATATAGCTGATTTCTTTGCCCACATAATTCTGCGCGCCGCTGTATGCTGTGCCAAGCCCTAGAGCAACCAAGCTATCTAATTTCTGATTGGTGTTAATTTGCTGTTCAACGCCTGTGAACGCGACAAGCTGATTTGTAAACTCTGTCGTATCCATCGGGGAGAGGGGGTCTTGATGTTGCAATTGAACGGTCAACAATGTCAGAAACTGTGAAAAATCATCAGCCAACTTATTGCTCGCGGCGTCAGTTTTTTGTGACGCTGTTAAAACGCTTCCTATGTTTACATCGGATACCATGTCATCTCACCTTTAAACCAGCACATCACACCGCATCTGCCCCGTTGCCGGGTCAAAATACAAAGCGGATGGAGGCATAATTAACAATTCTGTGTCTTCATTCTGGGCTTCACCAGAAGCTGTCTGATTGCGCGATCCGTCATGACCGCCATCCTGACCAAAATCATGACCGTCAGGCGCAAGTTGAAGATCAACCCCGCCATCAGCATTCAAACCGAGGTCATTCATCGCTTTCTCAAGCGAATGAGCATCCCGCTGCAACATCGCCATAGTCTCTGGCTTTTCAACCGTTAAAACCGTTCTGATACTCTTGTTCTTGTCAAAGACCATTTTGACATCAACCCGGCCAAGCTCCGGCGGATCAAGTTGTAATGTGATGGACTTGTTATTGCCCTCAAGCCCCGCGCGCTGCATCGTGATCATCACCATCTGCGTTGCTGGATGAGACTGCCCCGCATGGTTCGATTGTGTAATTGAGCTGGTCATGGCTTGCATGCTGCTGGTGCCTACACCGCCCGTTGTTGGACCGAATGTATTATAAGATGTGTTGATGGCTTCCCCGGACCCGTACGCCGCTGCGCTTGTGCCGAATGCAAAATTAGACGGCAGGGTAGGGAGGTTGTGACCAACATCTATCTTGGCTGTTGCCGCTTTGGTGTTGGTGATCTCGACATTGCCTTTGGCTTTGTTATTATCGTTTCCGCCGAGCTTTTGCAAAATCTGCTCAAAGTCAGGGGTTTCACCATCAGATCCTGGCGTCAGCGCATTCAAAGCCTCTGGACCAACCGGTGCCGCATTTGCTTTCGCATGAATCAGGGCTTCGCCCTTTGTCGCAACATCAGTCTTTGCAGGTTGCAAAGCCACCACTTGACCTTCTGGTGTCGCAGCTAGAATTTGCAACAATTCAAGAACGATAACATTACTTGCACCGCCATCAACTGTCGTATCTGCCTTCTCAAGAATCTCATGAACACGAACAGCCTGATCCTCAGACAAATTCTCAAAGTTCAGCTCTCCAGCTTCGAACAAGGTTCTCAAATTCTGCAGTATTTGTTGTGCCGGAGTTTCTGAAAATTCTGTGCCGGGTTTTGGAGTGGTGAAGCCGTCTGCCGCCATGACAATAGTCTCAGGCGTCAAACCAAGATCATAAATAGAAACACTTCCTGTCTCCTTTATACTCTGCTCGGCGCTAATCTTATCTGTGACCAAAGGCTTGATGATGGCATCAAAAGCTTTTTGGTTAAGCGATATTACCGTCTCAATATCTCCTCCATCCTCGGAAGGGGCCACAATCTTTATAATCTGTGCGCTATCGTCTTCAACCTGCTCGGATGTTGCCAAAATCTGCGCGAGGTCCAATTTCGGTTTCTTCGCAAGAAGGGGATTATCTGACTGCAAAACGCTCGGCTCTTTGCTTTGCGGGGTCAACAGAGTTGTCGTTTCAGGAGTCTTATCAGGAGCAACCTTGCTTTGAGGCGTAAGGGTGGCCGGCAAACCGCCAAGGACCATCTGAAAAAACGCGAGCGCGCCTTGCGGCGTCCCTGAAACTGCTTTCGTCCCCGTCTGCCCCGTAGGGAGGGGAACTCCGCCTGTCATACTCTGTTGCGTGAAGAAACTATTAATCGTCATGCTGTTTCCTGAATACCGATTGAAATGGGCTTCTTGCTGCTGGCCGCATTCAACGCGCCTGTCTCGCCATAGCCAACACTGCCGTTCTGGCGGGCGCTTTCACGCGCTGCCGATCCCATTCTTTGTCCTAAACGCTCGGTGCTACGCTGCATCCGCTGAAGGGCTTTCATGTTTCGAGTTGCCAGCTCGGCAAAATCTGCCTGCATGTCGTGCAATTTTTGCTTCAGAGCCGGGTCTGCCTGACGGATTTGGTCCTTGCGCTTGAGGATGAATTCAATCCTCTCTTTATAGATGTTAGCTTTCTCAACTTTTTCCGATTGTAACGCCATAAAGTTGCGTGCATCAGAATTGTCCAAAGCCTCGGTTTCTCTGATATAAACGTCGCGCAGAATGTCGATCGTGCTCATCATTTCATTGATGATTTTATTCGGATTTTCTAAAGTATTTTTATCCATTGTCTTTCTCCCTGTTCAGGTCGCCGGGCTTTCTACAGCTGCGTATCATCATGCGAATTTTGTGCCAATTTTTGCTCGGGGAACTGGACAACTTTTTGCTGAGCCAATTCCTGCACGTTCCACAATGTTTTCTGCGCATTATCACCGGCACGGTTCTGAATGCGCTTAACGATGACGTTGTTTGATTGTGTGCGGATCGCTAAATCCTTCTGCAACGCGTCCAGCCTGTCGAGCATGCTTCGCTCAACACCGCGAAACTCATTCAGCCTGTCACGAAACTCACGGGATGCGCGGGCATAAGAATTTGTGACTTTCTCTTTCTCGTCCTGCAAAATCGCAAATCCGACAATATCGTTCTGCACAAGGTTCTGTGTTTCCGCTTCGGCGATGTTAATCAGCTTTTGCGACAGCGTGATCATGTGCTGCATCGCGCGCTCAGGCTCACGGGGCAAGACGTTATCATTGCTGGTCATAGGGGATGCCATCTCTTGAGTTGTTTTCTGGGTTCGCATAGCAAGGTTCTCCATTTCCTATTGTGATTGTTCTGATTGCATTTGAATAAGTGCACTTTTAACTTGGCTCGCGATCCCGATACTGCCGGTTTGGGAAATCATTTTCCCGTACTCCTGCAACATCAGGCTGCGAAAAACTTCCTCGCCTTTGCCGCCGCCAAACATGCCGTCGGTCTCAAGGCCTTCAAACATCGGCTTCATCATCTCGCTGATAAATACCGCTTCAAATTCACGCGCTGTTTCTTCAACCTTTGTAAGATCGATGTCACTCTGAAGTTTGCTCAAGGTTTTTTCAGAGTCGACTTGTCTGGCTTGAAGCAAGGCAAGGGATGTGCTCGGGGCAAGTGATCCATCAATATTCATCACATCACCTCAATCTCTGCCTGCAATGCGCCGGCTGCTTTCACGGCTTGCAAGATCGTAATAATGTCACGCGGCTGCATCCCAAGCTTGTTAAGCCCGGTGACAAGGTCCTGCAGCGTCACACCAGTCTCCAAAGGCGCAAGACGCACATCTGCCCCCTGATTGACCTGCAAATCCGTCCGCGGCACAGTAATCGTCTGGCCTTGCTCGGCAAACGGGTTCGCTTGTGAAACCTGAGGCGTCTCAGTGATCTTCACAGTCAAATTGCCCTGCGCAATCGCGACGTCCGAAATCCGTACTTCTGATCCGATCACAATCACACCTGAACGCTCGCTAATCACAACCCGTGCCGGTTGGTCAGGTTGAATAGGCAATTGTTCAATATCTGTAATAAGGTCGACAATACTGCCGTCATAATTTGCTGGACGCCGCAAAATGACGCTGGCTGCATTCTCCGCACTCGCCAGTTGAGCGGACGTAAATCCGTTCACCGCCTGCGCTATGCGCCGTGCTGTTGTAAAGTCAGGATTCTTCAAAGCCAGGCGAACCTGTTGCAACTCTTCAAGCTGGAAATCAATTTCCCGTTCCACGATCGCTCCAGACGCAATCCGGCCGGATGTTGGAATATTCTGGGTGACAGTCGCAGCTTCGCCCGTAACGCTAAATCCGGCAATGCTGATTTCGCCTTGCGCGACGGCATAAACTTCTCCGTCCGCCGCCATCAAGGGCGTCACCAAAAGTGTCCCGCCTTGCAAACTGTCCGCATCGCCCAGCGCCGAAACATTCACATCAATTTTCGAGCCTTGATTGGTAAACGGGGGCAGGGTAGCCGTCACCATCACGGCCGCGACGTTACCTGTATTCATGTTCTCGCCCCGCACCGATACGCCAAGGCGCTCAAGCATCGCAATCAAGCTTTGTTCAGTAAAAGGGGAGTTGCCTAAAGAATCTCCCGTGCCGTTCAAACCGACAACAAGACCATATCCAACCAACTGGTTCTCACGCACACCTTCAATATCGACAATATCCTTAATGCGTGACGTCTTGGCATTCGCCAAAGCGATCGTAATAAAAATGATGCCCAATCCCAAAATAAACGCCATCGGCAAACGGGTGATCAGGTTCTGCATTATAAAATCCTTGTAACGCTGTTAATACTTCAGGACACATAATGCGAAACCCATGCCAGTTTTACGGACGGATTTGCGCGCCTTTCAGAGTCTGTGCATAAGGAATCGGCAAGTTTTGCCGCTTGATTGTGCAGGTTTTTCAGGGCTATACTGCCTTCCATGAAAATTGAAGGTCCGAAAAGAACGGACGCTGCGTCCACAAGTAAAAAATCAGGAAAAACCTCCGCCGCCGGCGGATCTTTTGGCGATTTCATCGCTCAGGCGCCGAAACAGGCCGCTGCCACGCATTCCACCCAATCCATAGCGCAGCTTGACTCGCTGCTTGCGCTTCAGGGCGCTGAAAGCCCTACCGAACGCGCCTCCAGAGGCCGTATGCGCAAACGCGCTATCTCCGTCCTTGAGGAGCTCGATAAAATGCGCCTCGCTATGCTGAATGGGAACCTGACTGTAGGCCATATGATTGATATTGCTGATGTTGTCGCCTCCCACCGCGAAAAGATCATGGATCCCAAATTGACCGCCATCATGGATGAAATCGATCTCCGCGCGCAGGTTGAATTGGCAAAAATGCAAAAAGCGCTGGAAAACGCTGACAAAAAACACCCATAAATTTGATATTGTTTTGACCCGCAAACGATCGTATAGTCTTGCGTCTCAAACAAAAAATGAGTTGTTGAAGGGGAATAATAAATGAGTGCAGAAAACGCAATTGTTGTGCCACCAAAATATGATCCGGAAAAGGACAAAAAAGAATTCATGAACCCGATCATGAAGGAATACTTCCGCCAGCAGCTTTTGGCTTGGCGCGCGGAGCTTCTACGGGAATCTCAAGACACCATCCAAAACACGCTGCAGGGCACTGAACTGCAACAACCCGATTTAACGGATCGCGCTTCGGCCGAAACGGATCATGCGCTGGAATTGCGTACACGCGACCGTGAACGCAAACTGATCTCCAAAATCAATCAGGCGCTGGAACGCATTCGTGAAGACGAATACGGCTACTGCGAAGAAACAGGGGAGCCAATTTCAATCGGCCGCCTCAAAGCCCGTCCGATCGCAACCCTGAGCATAGAAGCCCAAGAACGCCACGAGCGCATGGAAAAAACCCATCGTGACGATTAAGGCCTAGCAATGGAAGAAACTTGCTGCGATTCATCAAAAGAATGTAAATCGCCCAAAAAGCGTTGCCGCAATTTTCTCCCTATAATGCTGAAGATCGGCGCGGCTTCAATATTTTTCTTCTACATCGGAACCGGCATCTACTCGGTCTTTTCTTCCCACATGTCTATTGAACGAGTGGTCTCGGTCATGGGGTTCCAGTTCATCGCCGGCATTTTCCAGCCGCTGGTATTACTGGGCCTGGCTAGACTTGTTGAAAGCAATTCAAGCCAGGACTACCCCACTCAAGAATCTTAGAACGGGAAGATCACATCATACAACTGCTGGCCGTAGCGCGGCTGTTGTACATCGGTAATCTGGCCTTCGCCGCCATAAGAAATCCGCGCTTCTGCAACTTTCTCATATGAAATCGTATTGGTCGTCGTAATGTCTTGCGGACGGATCACGCCGTCTATCTTCAGCACACGTTTTTCAAAATTGACCAAAACTTCTTGCTGTCCATGAATGACCATATTGCCGTTCGGCAAAAGCTGTGTCACAAGCGCTGCCAACTTCACAGTAATCTTCTCTTCCCGGTCAACAGTTCCTGTCCCTTTGTAATTGCTGTCAGCACTGCCGCCCACCAATGCCGTGTTATCCACGGCCTCAGGCAATACACGGTCCAAAGCTTGTTCATATCCAAGAATGGTATCCAACCCTGCATTCTCACCGCTTTCGCGTGTACGCTCGGTCTCGTTATCAAGCTCGGCTTTGTCCTTGATGTTGATCGTGACGGTAATAATATCGCCGATATCCGCTGCGCGCTGGTCCTTAAAGAATGTTGTCCGGTTTGCTGCCCACAAAGAATTCTTCTGACGATTAGCATCCTTCGGCGCCGGCATCGGCAAGCTCACAGGCTGATATTCCGCTTTCGTCGTCGGATTTTCAATCGATGCCATCTCTGGGGCCTTACCAATGTTAGAAACCTTCTCAACCGTCCCGCAGGCCGTCATCATGAAGGGAAGAAGAAAGAGAATAGTTTTACGCATGAATTTTGTCCTCATCAGTTGCTTTGTAATGTTACTTCGTTATCACCAGTCACCAGCGCCTGGACTGTCTTGTTGCTGGCCGTATTCAAAACACGCACCACATCGCCTTGTGCTCCGTTCTCCAAAGCCTTGCCTTGTGCTGTCAAAACAAGAGGCCCATTTTGGAAGATCATCATCACCAATTCTCCGCGTGACACAGCTTCGGGCGGTTCGATATCATTGGCCTTAATTGGAACACCTGAAGAGATCAAAGTTCGCGGCGTCATCCCGACCAAGGCGTTCGCATTCAAAATCATCGCCGGCTGTAACGTGCTTTCTTTCACAGAGATATGATCAAGATCGCGCACTCCGATAATGCTGCCGGCGCGCAAAGGTTCGCGCAAAACTGGAATCTCAACCAAGCGCTGAACACTGCCGCTCACCAAAGCCGTATAAAGGGGGTTATTCCGCGATGGTGCCACAATCGTTCCTTCAAATCTGTTTGTAGAAGGAGAGTAATTAAAGCGCTCAAATTCTATGGCCCCTGTTTCATTTTCAGGAAGAACAATGTCCTCAAGTGGCGTTGTCATTGCCACTTCAAAATCCCCGTTCACACCCCGTTTAACCAAACTATCTCTAATTGAACGTTCAACAGTGTCACGGCCAATGACCGTCGCGCTGCGTCGAAGAACAACTTCTTCCATATTGCTCTCTGGTCTCCACGGCAAATCAAGCGCGATGGCAATCCGCATCAATGTCCGGGCATTCAAGACCATGTCCTTGCCCGGCAATGGGGCAGGGCCCAAAACCTTGCTTTGGCTATGCTCCAGCCCATCAAAAACATCACCCAGCATAATCGTGCTTCCGGTGATGATGGAGTTTTGTTTGAGTGTGACGGCTTCTGCAGCTTGGAAATAAATCCCCGCCACAAAAGCCGCACCCACCATCGTAATTTTAATCAGACGCATACTAACCTTCCTGTTTTTATTTGCGATTATCGAAGCTGCGTTATTGTTTGCAACATCTCATCGCTTGTCGAAATTACATTCGAATTCATTTCATACGCGCGCTGCGCGGTAATAAGCTGGGTAATCTCTTCCACAACGTTCACGTTCGATTGCTCAAGCGATCCCTGACGCACAGCCCCGAATTGATCCAAATTCGGGTTGCCTGTTGTGGGGGTTCCCGAAGCTTCTGTTTCCAAAAGCAAGTTATCTCCAATCGCATCAAGACCGGCCGGGTTCACAAAATTCGCAAGCTGGATCTGCCCGACATTCGCAAACGCAGTCTGCCCCGACAGGCTAACCAAAACCTCCCCTGACACGTTAATTTCGACGCTCTGCGCATCCGGAGGAATAGTAATCGATGGCTCCATCAAATAACCCTGCGGCGTCACCATCTCGCCGTTTTCATTCAACTGAAAAGTTCCATCACGAGTGTAGGCAATTTCGCCGCTCGGCAATTGGATTTGAAAAAATCCTTCTCCCGTAATCGCCAAATCAAGAGGGTTCTCGGTCACCTGAAGAGCGCCTTGCTCATGAATGCGGTACACAGCACCTGTGCGCACACCAAGCCCCAACTGCAAACCGGTCGGCACTCTGGTTCCTGAGTCCGATGACGTCGCCCCTGGGCGGTCAATGTTTTGATAAATCAAATCCTGAAAGGCGGCTTGCCGGCGCTTATACCCGGCGGTCGTCATGTTGGCGATGTTGTTAGATATCACATCAACATTCGTCTGCTGGGCCAACATGCCCGTCGCGCCAATGTCCAAAGATCTCGTCATGTTTATTCTCCTTAAATTATTCCGTTAATTTCTGTATGGCTGTCCGCAGCCGTTCGTTTTCTGATTGCAAAACATTTTGTACCGATTGAAACGAGCGCAGCGTGTCAATCATCCGGGTCATCTCGACCACTGCCTTCACATTGGATCCCTCAAGTTGGCCCTGCTTGACGCGGGTTTCCATCGCTGGGACTTCTCTGGCATCTGTGCGGTAAAGATTATTCCCGATAGGTTCCAGCTCCTGAGTATTATCGAACTCAACAATCTTGATTTGACCAACGACGCCGTTCTGGTTCGAAACAAAACCCTTTTCATCAATATTAATCTCTGTGGAGTCGCCAGGAATGGTAATACGGCCGCCGCCGCTCCCTGAAACCTCATATCCCGCAGAAGTAAGAAGGGTGCCATCTGCAGCTTTCTGAAAATTTCCTGCGCGGGTAAAAGTCGGCTGGCCGCCAGGCCCAATAACACCAATAAATCCAGGGCCAACAACTGCAAGATCAAGCGGATTGCCGGTAAAAGACAGTGACCCGGGGTCTGTAATTTCATACTGACCATCGTCATAAACAAATGACATCGGATCATCCGCTCCCCGCGGATCAGAAATAAATTCATGGAATAAAAGGTTCTGGGCTCGAAATCCCGGCGTATTCAGGTTCGCCACGTTATTGGCGACAATCTCCATATTCGTCTTCAGCGTCATCTGTCGCGATAGGCCGAGATAAATCGAATTTTCCATTACAAACTAATCCTTCCAGATACAATTCTTCCCCGAACGCTTTGCACATGCTGTGCCATATTCAGAAAGCACCGAAAAACAAGGCGTTAAGAAGAATATTTTCCCCCGAACGCAAAAAGATCTTCGGCAAAATCTTTCAAATGTGGATAACTGCACGGAACTTTTTTCCTGCTTTTTTTTCGGCCTTTGTTTTAAGAGCATGTCGCGTTACAGTTAAAAGCAATAAATTTGAAATGGGGACGCTATGGCCGACGAAGACGAAGAAAAGAAAGACGCCGAAGGTGGAGAAGGCGGCGAGGCTGCTGAAGGCGCTGAAGGCGAAGGCGGCGAGGCCAAAAAAGGCGGCAAGAAAAAGCTGATCCTCTTCATAGCCGCACCACTGCTATTGCTGATCATCGTAGGCGCTGGGTTATATTTCACAGGCATGCTCGATAGCCTCCTTGGCAAAACCGAAGAATGCGTCGAAGAAAAGGACGATCACGGCGAGGTGATCAAAGCATGTCCCACGGAAGAAGAAGCCGCAAAAGAGGGCGGACACGCCAAAAAGAAGGGCGGCGGTGGTCATGGCGAAGAAGGTGCTGGGGGACCAGCATTTCTGGAAATTCCAACCATTACCGTCAATCTTTATGCTGATGATGGATCGCCACGCTATTTACGCCTGACTGTCCAGCTTGAAGTGGAAAGCGAAGAAGACAAGCTCGCCGTGGAAGCAGTAATCCCGCGCGTTATCGATCAATTCCAGACTTACTTGCGGGAATTGCGCGTGCGCGACCTTCGCGGCTCGGCTGGAATTTACAGATTACAAATGGAGCTGCTCTGGCGCGTGAACCAGGCTGCCGCTCCCGCAGAGGTCAAAAAGGTTCTCTTCCAGGAAATTTTGATCCAATAATGATATACTGTAAAATGTGGGCATGAATTTTGCTTTTATACCCCAAAGCAAATTAAGTAGGACCGAATAATGAGTGACGCAGATACCGAAATGGGTCAGATGAGCGCCGAAGAACGGGCGGTCATGGAAGAATGGGAAAACATGGCCGCCGACGATGGCGGTGGTGGTGTTGAAGGCGACGTGGTTGCCAAAGACAGCGATGGTGGAACCCGTATCCTCAACCAGGAAGAAATTGACTCGCTCCTCGGCTTCGATGATGACGGCGGCGGCCAGGAAACATCCGGCGTTATGGCGCTTATCAATTCCGCCATGGTCAACTATGAGCGTCTCCCGATGCTGGACATCGTGTTCGACCGTCTTGTGCGCCTTATGTCCACATCTTTACGAAACCTCACAACAGATAACGTTGAGGTCAGCCTCGATCAGGTCTCAACCGTGCGTTTCGGCGATTACATGAACTCGATCCCGCTGCCTGCGATGCTCTCGGTTTTCAAAGCTGAGGAATGGGACAACAACGGTCTTTTGGTCACCGACAGCGCCCTGATTTATTCCATTGTTGACGTTCTCCTTGGCGGCCGTAAGGGTACACCAGCTGTCCGCGTCGAGGGGCGCCCCTACACAACAATCGAAAGCAAGCTCGTCGAAAAGATGGTGATGGTTTCGCTGGGCGACCTGTCTTCAGCCTTTGATCCTTTGTCTCCTGTAACGTTCAACCTTGATCGTATGGAAACCAACCCGCGTTTTGCGACCATTACCCAAAGCGGGAATGCTTGTGTTCTGGCACGTCTGCGCGTGGATATGGGCGATCGAGGCGGCCGCGTCGAAATTCTAATCCCCTATGCAACCTTGGAGCCTATCCGCGAATTGCTCCTCCAAATGTTCATGGGGGAAAAATTCGGTCGTGACTCCATCTGGGAAACTCACCTTACATACGAACTCTACAAAACTGACATCCAGCTGCAGGCCGTCCTTGGCGAAACGGTTGTCTCCCTTGGTGAAATGCTGAATTGGAAAGTAGGGTCCAAGGTTATGCTACCAACCCGTATGAATGATGAATTGGAGCTTCGCTGCGGCCACTTCCCAATGTATAAAGGCCCTGTCGGCCGCAAGCAGGATCATATTGCCGTACGAATAGAAGATTATATCGCAACGCGCAGCTCGGAAGAGGAAAATTAAGCTTTATAAAATCTGTAACCCCTAAGATAGAGTACCGCTATGAGTTTTGACATACTGAGTTTAATTATTGATGTGGCTATTTTGGGCTCTTTGGGGTACACGATTTACTTTGCACTGCGTCTCTCGAAAAACTTGAATAATTTTAAAAACAGCCGCACAGAGCTACGGAATTTGATCGATAACTTGTCACAAAATATTCTGAAAGCAGAAACGGCAATCAAGAGCTTGAAGGAAAACAGTCATGAAACCGCAGATGAATTGCGCATGCTCATCCGGGAATCAAAGAAAATGACGCAAGAGCTTGAATTGATGAACGAAGCAGGCAACAGCTTGGCCAAGCGCCTCGAAGGCCTGGCTGAAAAATCTTCTCGTTCCGTCTCCAAACAAAAAGCTCCCGTCGATCTAACGGATTGGATCGGCGGTGAAGACGATGACATGTTTGTTGATCGTGAATTTGCGGAAGATCAAGATTCTGACGATGACTTCTTCGCCATTAAGGATCGTGAATACGGGGCAGAGGATGAGACATTCGCTTCACAGGACAATTTCCAAAGCGAGGCCGAGCGCGATCTATATCAGGCCTTAAGAGGAAAGAAAAAAATGGGCGGTTTTTAAGATCATGAGGCACTACACGCAATGACGTTTCTTAAAAAACTCACCCTCATGCATGCATTGGTTTTCTTCGCGTTTATCGGCTTTTCCTTGCGCCTTGTCGAAATCACCACCGGCATCTCGTCTTTAACAACTCCTGCCTTGGCCGAAGATGCCGCCGAAACCCTGGAAATGACAGAACCACAATCTGGCAGCGAGAAAAAAGCAGAAGAGGCTCACCCGCCAGCTGAGGACAAATCAAAACACGAAGAAAAAGGGGTAGAAAAGGGCGCTGCAAAAGACAGTGCAAAAGACACTGAAAAAGACACTGAAAAAGAAGCCGAAAAAGATAAACCTGAACACGAAGTCGAAACGCCTCAATGGCTTGATTCATCTGATTCTGACATGAAAAACGAATCTATCCGTATGGAAATCATGCAGGATCTGGCTGAAAGTCGCGGTAAACTCGACCAGCGCGAAAAAGAACTCATAACACGAGAAGCTCTGTTGCAGGCAGCAGAAAAGGAACTTGACCGCAAATATCAGGAGCTGGCCCAGCTCCGCGGTGAGATAGAAAAACTGCTCCAGCAACAATCAGAAGAAGAAAAAGAGCGCATAACAAGCCTCGTCAAAGTTTACGAGGGTATGAAACCACAAGATTCCGCCCGCATATTCGACACCCTCGACTTGGATGTATTGCTGTCGGTTATGGGGCAAATGTCCGAACGTAAGATGTCTCCGATTCTTGCCGCCATGAACCCGGAACGTGCCCGAACAGTCACAATTATGCTCGCTGAGCAAAAGCAGCTCCCGCAATTACCACAAAACTAGGCCATTTTTCCTCTTCAGTTTGTTTATTGAGCATGTCGGGGTATTCCTGTATTCTCTAACTAGATAAAACTTTAGTAATTTTATAGGCATCATTATAAAATCTTTAAAAGTTTGCCATTATCATCAGATATCTGAGTTATGTCAGCGTAAATTAAACCTTCTAATGGAGAATATAAAAGTGGCAGTCGATAAAAATATGAACGTCCTGATAGTGGACGACTACAACACAATGCTGCGTATCATCCGTAATCTGCTGAAGCAACTTGGTTTTAATAACGTCGATGAGGCAACTGACGGGTCCGCGGCACTCGAAAAAATCAAGGCCAAAAACTATGGCTTGATCATTTCAGACTGGAACATGGAGCCTATGACCGGGCTTGAGCTTTTAAAGCAGGTGCGCGCCTCAAACGAAAATTACAAATCCACACCCTTCATAATGGTGACGGCCGAAAGTAAAACAGAGAACGTTGTCGCAGCAAAGCAGGCCGGGGTGAACAACTATATCGTTAAACCGTTTAATGCCGAAACACTGAAAACCAAAATGGCCAGTGTGATAGGTGAATTTTAATTCATTTAACCCAGGGAGACCCGCCTATGACGGCTTTACCAAAAGAAGAAGAACATTCATATGGTCGCGACGAAGTCGTCAAGATCATAAACTCTGTGATCTCAAAAGTTGAGCACACGGGCGAACTCTCTCGTGATACAATATTTAAAGAGCTTCAGGCCCTGAAGAAAGTGATCGATGATGCCCGCGCGGAAATCGGCTCAACAAGTCCTGAAGATATCAACAAAAAGCACATCCCGACAGCAACAGATGAACTGGACGCCGTCGTCGCAGCAACCGCCGAGGCCACAGGCCTGATCATGGACGCCTGCGATGTGATCCAGGAAAAGGCCGGCGCGTTGGGGGAAAGCGGCAACGCTATCAACGACCAGGTCATAAAAATCTACGAAGCCTGTTCCTTCCAGGACATCACAGGTCAGCGTATCACCAAAACCGTCAATACTCTCAAGACAATAGAGGATAAAGTTAGCAAACTGCTCAATGTTCTTGGCGGAAAAATTTCAGGCACAGGAACCAGCACAGCCTCGAGCGACACCCGTACAGGCGACGCCGCCTTGCTGAATGGTCCGCAAATGCCTGGCAATGCCATTACGCAGGCTGAAATCGACAAATTATTGTCTGAATTCGACTAGTATCCGTAAAAAACGCTCAGATCTACCGTGTTTTTTTGATACACTAAGCCATGGCCGGCCAGTTCCTCACGCTATCGCTATTCTTGATGCTGTTGTCATTCTTCATCATCCTCAACAGCGTGTCAAAGTTTGAAGTTGAAAAAGCGCGCTCCGCAATCATGAGCGTTTCGATTGCTTTCTCAAAGCAAGGAAGACCCGAGCAAAAGCAGCCTGAGGTAGAATTCAGCGATCAACTCTCAGTCCGCAAAGGCACATCACTCGACGGGATCAATGAACTCTTCAAATCACAATTTTCCGGCGTCGAAATTTCCAAAAACCGTCTCGGAACAGAAATGCGCATCCGCATGAAGGTTTCTGACTTTGAACAGCTTCTGAACGCACCGCCGCCTGAAGAGGGCCAAGTGCTTACGCAAAACGGCAAGAATTTCTTTCCTCTTCTAATCTCGCTCATGGACGCCGAAGATGACATCCCTTATCGCATGGACATTTTAACGCATACACAGGACAACCCTTCAAAATTACAAAAAGAATCTCCTCAAACCATCGTCGGCCAGGCCAAAGCTGTTTCGTCCTATGCCGAAAAACTCGAATTGTTGGGGCTTCCGTCACGCCTGGTCACATCCGGCCTAACGCAAGGCGAGCCAGGCATGATGGATCTCGTTCTTCATCGCTATATTCCCTTTGATCCTTCTGGAGGCAAAGAGGCGTCTGAGGCCCAGCCATGACGGAAAACGAAAAAGCGGACGAAAAAGAAAAAAAGCAAAAAGCTGAAAAAGCCGCTGAAAACGTTTCTCTCTTCAGCCCGTTTTTTATCACAGCAAGAAAATCAATAGATGATGAGGTCGCTCCCCCGCCGCTATGGCTCCTGACCTTCGCTGATATCACCGCTTTGATGCTGACATTCTTCGTACTTATGTATGCAATGCAAACCCCGGATGTCGAGAAATGGGAAGAAATGACCACAGCCCTCGATACCGGGTTTGATGAGTATAAAAGCGCTGCACTGGCCGGCGGCGCCCAAGATACGGTTGATATTGAAAAACTCGACTTAAGCCGCGCTCTGCCGCTCGATTACCTCCAATCCGTTATCGAAGACGTCTCTAAAGATTATGAGGGTCTGGCCGATATGGCTCTGTTTTTGCAGCAAGACCGCCTCATCATATCTCTTCCACAAAACCTGCTGTTCGAAAGCGGTAAAACCGAGGTCAGCACTGAGGGTAAACGCGGCCTTTTTGCTATTGGTGGTAAGTTATCTCATATCCGCAACCGCATAGAAATCATTGGTCACACGGACCCCAGCCCGATCAGCGCCGCTCAGCAAAATTTTGATTCCAATCGCGAACTTTCCCTTCAACGCGCCCTCGAGGTCAGCGCCATCCTCAGCAGCGTAGGGTACTCGCGTCCTATCACAGTCCGCGGCATGGGCAGCTCCCGTTTCGAAGAGCTTTCAGGCAAACTCGATGATGAATCACGCCTCAGCCTTGCGCGCCGTGTTGATATCGTTGTTTTAAAGGATGACGGCTCATCGCGCTCTTTCCTGAACACGGGTGATAACCCGTAATTTCTGTTCATAGCCCCGCCTTCATCAAAGCTCCCCGCTTGTCCTTGACCCCAAGCTATGGCACGGTTTAGAGATGGACATTCTCCGTTTTGCCCTCTGCTTTATATTGAGCTTTACGCTGTTGGTTCCGGCCGCCTTCGCTGGTGTTGCCGCACGCCTGGGGCAACATGTCGATTACTCCCGCATCGTTTTTGAATGGGACAAACAAACCGGTTATGACATACAAAAACCCACTGAATCCTCGCTTGTGATTACTTTCAAATCGGACGGCAACATCACAAACATCGCTCAATTAACCGATGAAATAATCAGCAATGTCAAAGTCGTGTCGTCTTCACCGCTCAAAGTCGAAATAACGACTCCTGCCTCAGCAAAAACCCGGGATTTTACATCTGAAAACAAAGTCATTGTGGATGTTTACGGCAAAAGGGCGGATATTACCGCTGCAAAGAATGTTCCTCCGCCGGCTGCCGATAAAAAAGAAGAAGTTACATCCAAAAAGCCGGAGCCGGCGACACATGAGGACGCCCATGCAAAACCTGCCGCCTCCAGCAATCCAACTGAAGTCAAACAAGTCGCCGCGCAGCCCGTAACCGAGGAAAAGCACGAAACACCTGTTCTGGAGAAAATCCGCGAAGACAATCCGGCCACATTCCTTATGACCCTCTCCTCAACTGATGCTATGGGGCTTGCGGCCTTCCGGTTGGGCGATAATCTCTGGGTGATCAACGACCGGCAAGAGCTTCTGATTAACCCGCAGCTCAGCGGACCTGATCCAAAATCGCTGCCTATACTGGATAAAGAAAAAATCGAAGGCGGCGTATCCTATAAGATTCCCTTAAAATCAAATATTGGCGTGCGCGCGGAAGGCGGAGGGCTTTTATGGCGCGTTATTTTCTCAGGTGGCCAGGACAAGCGCACTCCCGTTCGTCCCGTCCGTGAAGATACTCTCTCCGGTGCCGCCATAGCCGAAGGCAAAGCGCGTCAGGGTAAAATTGTACTGCCGTTTTCTGGGGCAAAAAATATTCTTAAAATCCCTCATCCTTTCAAAGGCCGTGACATAACGGTCGTAACGGTCGATAACGCCGACAGCTTTACCGGAGACGCATACAGCTTCGTCGACTTCACGATATTACCATCCCCCCTCGGCGCCGCAATTGTTCCCAAAGTCGATGACCTCGAAGTGAAAAAGACGAAGGAGGGGGTGGAGATCAGCCGTGCGTCCGGTCTGGCCGTAATGTCGGATGAAAAACTCAAATCCTACTCACCGCCCTTGGCCAATGCAGACTCAGAGCCAAGTGAAGTCCTGACAGCGCGCGTCTTCAACTTTCAAGGCTGGAAGCTCGGCACGCTGGAGGCTATGGACGAAAATAAGAATATCATCCTCGATTCAATCGCAGCAGGAGATGAGCTTAAGAAAAGCGAAGGCTTGCTAACCATCGCCAAGATGTATCTCGCGCAAGGCATGTGGGCTGAATCTATGGGATATCTAACGCTGACGGAATCCTTTCTTCCCGATCTTGCAAAAACGGCCGAATTTAAGGCTCTCAGGGGTGCTGCCGATGCGCTGGGTCTGCGTACGGAAGAAGCCTTCACCGAGCTTTCAATTGACGATCTAAAAAATTATGAAGAAATAAATTACTGGCGGGCTTTTGCGCTAGCCGACCTCGGAGATTGGCAGCAGGCCGAAAGAATCCTCCCGTCTGACTTTACAACTCTTTCAACCTACCCACCAGAACTGGGAACGCGCCTCGCTCTCGTCCTTGCCGAGGTAGCGCTGCGTTCAGGCGATCAGGAAAAGGCTGCCGCTTTGCTCAAAATTCTGGAGCAAAACAAAGAAGAATTTAAGCCTGAACACGATGCCGCCTATGAATATCTCGAAGGGGAGGCCGCACGCCAGGCTGGCGATGTTGAAAAAACCAAGAAGTTTTGGGAACCTCTGGTGACCGGAGCAGACAACCTTTACCGCGCCAAAGCAGGTCTCGCACTTTCTCGTCTTCTCGTTGATAAAGAAAAACTCAGCCCCAAGGAAACAATCGATACACTGGAAAGATTGCGCTATGCCTGGCGCGGCGATGAACTTGAAACGCAAATCAGTTACTGGCTTGGCAAAACCTACCTCGAAAGCGGGGATTACGCAAAAGGCTTGAATTCATTGCGAGAGGCAGCTTCCGTCCCCAACGCTTCCTTCCTGCGCGACCGCATCACAAAGGATATGAGCCAGGCCTATGCCGATCTTTTCCTCGGCCCTGAACTGGAAAAAATGCAACCCGTCGATGCCGCGGCCTTATATGAACAATTCATAGAGCTTTCGCCAAGCGACGATGTCGGCAATAAAATGACAGAACGCCTCGCAGACCATCTCGTAAAGGGTGGCCTTCTGACGCGCGCAGAAACCTTGCTGCAAAATCTGGTTGATTATCGTCTGACCGGAACAGAAATTCACCGCACCGGCGTTAAGCTCGCCGCCGTATATTTGCTGGATAAGAAGCCTGATCAAGCCAAACCTGTTTTGGACAAAGCCATAAAATCGTTCCAGGAAGCTTCGGAAAATTATCAGACCGATGATAGAAAACGCGAAATCTCGCTCCTCATGGCCCGCACCATGTCTCAACAAGGGCGCACCAACGATGCCATCGCTTTTCTCGAAAATATAGCGGCCCATCCTGACGTGAACCGTCTACGTGCGGATATTGCCTGGCGCGCAACCCTTTGGGATGATGCCGCTGCTGCCCTTGCCGATGTCATTATCGATCAAAACATATCGCTCACACGCCCGCTCAGCAAAGAACACGCGGAGCTGATCCTGCAACGGGCTCTTGCTCTCAATCTGGCTGGTGACCGGGTGGGGCTGGCAAATATGCGGGAAAAATACGGCGATGCGATGATCGCCACCGATCGTGCAAAGATTTTTGATGTTGTAACACGCCCGCGCCAAAGCTCCGCACTGGCCGACCGCGAAACCCTGATGGGTATCGTCAATGAAGTGGATTTATTCTCTGACTTTTTAAATAGCTACAAAGCCGGACAAGAACCGTCAAACTAGCCCAGATTATATTCTGGTGCAGGCACAACGTCTTTCTTCTTGCGTGCCGCCGCTGCAAAACCTGCTGCTCCAATAAGTCCCGCCCAAGCAATCACTGAACTTGTCTCCGGCACTGTGCCTTCGTTGGGTTCATTGACTGTATCAGGCAAGTAAGCAGCCGAATAATCATTGAGGCTGCCAAGGACATAACCATTTTGCTCAATATACAAGGTCTCAACATTAATGCTGCTGGCTATGCTGTCTGCATGGATCTGCAGATCATTCAGGTTAAGGATTTCCATGAGGGAATCCGTATGAAAAATGTCACCGTCAAAAATGATTGCAAGATTAAGAGCAATAGGGTCAATACCCAAATCAAAACCCGTATGGGATTGAAAGTCTGAAATTGTAAGAGCAAAAAAGTCAGAACTATCATCCGGACCATCAAAAATATCAACAGTCGCCGTGTTTCCTGTAACGCTTACACCACCAAAACTAGCCGTGAATGTTCCAGGCACAACATATTGTCCATGAGTTGTATCAAGAGTATCTATATCCAGAGGGTTTCCGATAAACGTCCCGTTAAAAACCACAGGCGCATTCTTAACGACAGATGTGGGTTTCGGAGCCGTAAAAAGATCAACCTGTCCTGCAAGGTCCAACTGAATAGAAGCATCCGCCTTCGGCGCTTCAGAAGCAAAAACACTGCTCAACCCAAGAGCCGTTCCACCAAGAAATTTACTAACTTTATTCATATCCACCAAGCCTCCCGCTTGCTTATAAGATCAATGTGCGAACCGATAATCTTCTTTTTATGAAAAAATGTCAAGTTTGAGTCCTTTAATTTAAGGAACCGGAGCAATATCAAAGCTTTGCAGCATAGTTCCCGTCATCAAATACCACCCATCGACCAAAACAAAGAATATGATTTTAAAGGGCAGGGATATGGTCACCGGCGGCAACATCATCATACCCATCGACATCAAAATCGAGGCCGTCACCAGATCAATAATCAAAAACGGCAAAAACAGCATAAATCCAATCTCAAAGGCCCGCCGCAACTCCGAAATCATAAAGGCCGGAATAATAATCTGAATGGGGAGATCCATGGCTTCCTCCGGAACATCGGCCTTTTCCATGGCCAGACCCACGAAAAGCTGTAAATCCTTCTCACGAACATGCTTCAGCATAAAAGCCTTGAAAGGCTCCAATCCGCGCTCAAAAGCCTCAACCTCTGTAATTTCCTCATTAATAAGCGGCTTAACCCCTGCGTCATAAGCGGCCTCAAAAGTCGGCGTCATAATGAAAAAAGTCAGAAACAAAGCCAGAGAAATCAAAACCGTGTTCGGCGGCGTTTGCTGTATCCCGATTGCCGTACGCAAAAACGACAACGCGACAATCAACCGCGTAAAACAGGTCATCATAATAAGAATTGAAGGAGCCAAAGAAAGAATGGTCAGCAAGGCAACCATCTGGACAACGCGGCCAACGACACTGCCATTTCCTGCTTCTTCGCCCAGATCAAGAGTAACCGATTGCGCAAATGCCGGTTCGACCGCGGCAAACAAAAGCCCAATAAGTCCTATTCCGAGAAAAAGCTTCGAAAGTTTTGCGCTCATAAAACCGGCTCACGTTTTCCTTTTGACGAGCCTTCAGTCTGAACAGGTTTAATCCCCGTTTCAACCACTGTTTCACCCGCCGGCCCGAGTATCACCAGATGTTCGACACCATCTCTCTGAATCAAAACCAACCGCCGCCGCGCATCCAGCGTCTGTGTCTCCACAACTTTCAAACGGCTGTTCTTGCCTCCTGCCGGACCTGAAAGCCCTGTTCGGCGCAAGACATAAGCCAGTCCGCCCATCAACGCCACAACAAACGCCAATGCGGCAATCAAACGAAAAATTTGAGGGAGTTCTGCCCAAACCATAATCTACGATGCCTGCATTTTTTGACGCTCCAGCCCCATCGCCAGATGATCCAGCTCTTCAATAAGCTCTGCCATAAGTGGTTTAATCTCAATTGCCACCGGCGGCGGCGCCTTTTCAACCATCTCACACAATTTCGCAGCACTCATTCCCAGTTGATCAATCGGCACATTACGCTGTTGATCAACCGCATTGCGCGCCGTCCGCACAAAATGCGTTAAATCCTCAAACTTGGTCTTAAGCTTGGTAATCTCCTGGATATGCAAGTCCGCAAATGTCTTAGGCATCAGGGTTGTTCTCTTTATAGATATCAAACGGATTGGGCTTACCACTCGCACGATAAACGTAAGTTAAAATTTCCGCAACCGCCATAAACGCTTCTGATGGAATAGGGGAATCAATCTCGATTTTTGCCAGCATTTCCGCCAAGGCGCTGTCCTCCCGGATATCAATACCGTTTTCGCGCGCAAGGGCCAAAATCTGCTCGGCAATTTTTCCCCGTCCGGCGGCCGTAATCTCGGGAATTTTGCCCTCTGCCGTGCCGTCTTTCAGCGCCACAGCCGTCTGTCTTTTTGGAATTTTCCTTATATTTAAATGACTTAGCCCATCATCTGGCCCGTCATTAAATCCATCACTCATTGGCATGCTTCCTGCAAATACTCATGTTGAAAGGGTAGGATTATGACGACACAAAATATAGCACTTTTCAAGGCTCTTGGCGCAAAAATGGATTATTTGAACCAGCGCCAGCGCGTCATTTCGCAAAACGTCTCCAACTCGGACACTCCTGGATACAAACCCCAGGATCTTCTCCCCGTTGATTTCTCAACGGTGTTGAAAGGTGTAAGCAATCAAAAAGCCATGTCCGTCAGTCTTAAAACAACAGACGCGCAGCATTTACCGCCACCAAATCAAATCTCAGACCCAAAATCCCGCAAACAAAAAGAGACCTATGAAGTCGCCCCGGCAGGCAACGCGGTCATTATGGAAGAACAACTCATCAATGCCGGAAAAAATATCAGCGATTACAACCTGATGGCCAGCCTGTACGAAAAGAACGTTAGCCTTCTTAAAATCGCAATCGGCACACAAAGATAAGGAGTAAACAAAGATGAGCTCAGAAATTTTAAATGCCATGAAAATCTCAGCGATGGGCATGCGGGCGCAAGGAACGCGCCTGCGTGTCATCACTGAGAACATCGCAAACGCTGAAACCACAGGAAAAACACCAGGTTCAGACCCCTTTAGCCGTCAGATCATTACCTTTAAAAATCAGATGGATAAATCTCTGGGGGTTAAGACAGTGCGTGTTGATGACATTGAAACTGACCGCAAAACTCCATTTGAGTTGAAATTTATCCCTGACCATCCGGCGGCCAACGCAGAAGGGTACGTCAAAATGCCAAACGTAAATCCCTTGGTCGAAATCATGGACGTGCGCGAAGCGCAACGGTCTTATGAGGCCAACCTCGGCATGATTGAACAAGCCCGCAGCATGTTAACCCGGACAATTGATCTTCTACGGTCTTAAGCGTTATACTACAAAAAAGGAAAGAGTAATCCATGGATAAAATCATCGACCCCAGCCTCGCCGCCAGAGCCTATTCAAACAACCTGAATGTAGGCACAAAAGCGCCGGTCAAGAGTGATGACGGCGTCAGCTTCTCTTCCTTCCTCAAGGACAAAATCGGTGATTCCATCGATACTATGCACAAAGGCGAGGAACTCTCCGCCAAGGCCGTGACCGACGATGCGGATATCACAGACGTCGTCCAGGCCGTAACCTCCGCCGAGGTCACTCTCCAAACCGTCGTCGCCATCCGCGACCGTCTTGTTTCCGCTTATCAGGAAATCCTGCGGATGCCAATTTAGGCTATAAAATTTAGTATTTTCAATAACTTATACGTTTTTCTGGCACCTCTCAAATATTTAACATAATATTAAGATAGAGTTAAATATTCGTTAATATTGAGGGAGGGCACCCATGAGCCTTTTTAAAATAGTAATCTCGGGACTGGTTATATTTTTCGTCTACACATCTTTTATCGCCTAAGAATAAGGATACTTTTGAAAAGCGTATAATTTCTGATACGCTTTTCGCATGAACGAAACCGAAGTCATCGAAACCGCCCGCGAAGCGCTTCTGATCTCTATTCAAATCGGTGCGCCGATTTTGTTGATCGGCTTGGTCATCGGGGTGTCTATCGCGCTGGTTCAGGCCCTCACGCAAATCCAGGAAATCACCCTCGTTTTCGTTCCAAAAATCCTCGCAATCTTCCTCGCGCTGTTTTTTTTCCTGCCCTATATGATGAGCACGCTCGTTGCTTTTATGGAAGAACTATCCAATAAGATGATCGGCCTGGGGTAGGGATCTCCTATGCCAACCGATATCGAAACCTTCCTGACGACCTCCATCCTCGCCTTCGCACTGGCATTCGTCCGTATCGGTACGGCCGTCATGATTATGCCCGGCCTCGGCGATTCTTTTACACCAGAACGCATCCGCCTGTTGATCGCCGTCGCTCTTTCCATCGTGCTCTTTCCGTTAATCTCCATGCGTATCCCATCGCCGCTTCCCGGAACGGAAATGCTGCTCGTCATGATCATCACCGAATTCATTGTCGGCGCGTTTTTCGGCGTCGTCGCCCGTATTTTCATGATGGCGCTCGACACAGCCGGTATGGTGATTTCAACATCCTCCGGCCTTTCCAACGCTCAGGTCTTTAACCCATCTCTCTCCTCCCAAGGCTCCTTGATCGGTGCGTTTTTATCGGTCACCGGTATCGTTGTCCTCTTTAACCTCAATCTCCACCATTTGCTGATCATGGGATTGGTCCAAAGCTATGATCTCTTCCCGCTCGGCGTCATCCCTGATACAGGCTCCATGGCCGAATTCATGTCCAAGGCCGTAAACGCCGCCTTCGCGGTCGGCATAAAAATCGGTGCCCCATTCCTCGTCCTCTCTATTTTGGTGTATGTCGGCATGGGCGTTCTCTCAAGATTAATGCCGCAGGTTCAGGTTTTCCTGCTCGCATTGCCGCTGCAAATCTTACTCTCAATCGTTTTGTTGATGCTCGTTGCCTCCGCTGCCTTTGCCTATTGGGCCAAAGAATACGAACAGGCGATGGTCTTCTTTTTAAGTGGGGGGTAATCAAAGCCCATGGCCGAAAACGAAAGCGACGACTCCCAGAAAACCGAAGAACCGACCCCGAAAAAGCTCGAGGAATCGCGCAAAAAAGGGCAGGTCCCCATGTCGCGCGAAATCAACAACTGGGTCATGCTCTTCGCTGGCACATTAATTATCGGCGCGCTGGGCAACTCTGTCCTGGGTGACCTTAAAAACTTCCTCGCCTTTTTCATTGGCAACGCTCACGAAATTCCGTTCGCGCCGGGCGGCGTTGCTATTGCCCTCACTGAATCGTTTAAACATGTGCTGGCGGCGATCATACTGCCGCTCATTATTCTCATGCTTGCGGCGTTTTTGGCTCCGTTTGTTCAGGTCGGACCTCTTTTTGCCCCAGAAGTCATCAAACCTGATCTGTCAAAAGTTTCACCAATCAAAGGTTTTTCGCGGCTCTTTTCTATGCGTTCGCTGGTCGAATTCGTCAAAGGCCTACTCAAAATTTTCGTGATTGGTGCCGTTGGAACCATCATCTTATACCCATACTTCGATAAATTTGAACATATGGTCGGCTTGCCCATACCCTTGCTCATGGGTGAGCTGAAATTCCTCTTCCTGAAGCTCATGGTTGGTGTTCTGGTTGTGCTGATGATTATCGCTGTGATCGACATCGTCTATCAACGCCACGAACATTACAAAAAGATGCGCATGACCAAACAGGAACTCAAAGATGAATACAAACAAACCGAAGGCGATCCGCATATCAAATCCAAATTGCGCCAACTCCGCTCCGAACGTGCACGGCAACGCATGATGCAGGCCGTCCCGCAAGCCGACGTCGTCATCACCAACCCCACACACTATTCGATTGCTCTCAAATACAACCCCGATGAAATGGACGCGCCGCTTTGTTTGGCCAAAGGGATCGATGCTGTTGCGCTCCGTATCCGCGAAGTGGCCAAAGAACACAACATCATACTTTATGAAAACAAGCCATTGGCTCGCGCCCTCTATGATGCTGTTGATATTGATGAATCCATCCCATACGAACACTTTCAAGCCGTCGCCGAGGTCATTTCTTATGTCTTCCGTCAAAAGGGTAAATTGAAATAAGAAACTGTTATTGATCAATCCTTTATGGCAAAATAGGCTCTATGGATCTCGACAATTCAGAATTCATCGCCAGGCACCACGGAAACACGCACACCGCCCCAATCAAACCGGAAAAAAAAGCCGATTTCGCGGGCCTGAGCGTCGTCATCATTTTCGCGGTTTTCTCAGGAATCTTTTTCTACATCGCCGCGATGTCCAAGGCCGACGATCTCGCGCGCACTGTCGCTTCACTCGCGCTTGTGGCCTCTCTTGCTGTAGGATACATGGTTTTCCGCATCTTCCGCGACTACGTCAGAAATCAGCGCGAACTCCTCCTGATCAAGGAAGTCCTTGAAGGTTCTCGCGGCGCTCGGTTAATCACAGACAGCGCCGGCACGACCGTCTACACCAATCAGAAATTCAATCAGCTCTGCCAAACTCTCGGCCAACCCAATCTTCAATCTCTCTCCAAGCTTTTTGAAACTGTTCCCGAAAGCGGTCTCCATTTCAAAAACCTGCGCCAGCAAGCCGAAAAAGGCCTCAGCGACACCGCTGAATTATTCTCAAGATTAGATGACCGCGAATACTGGTTTACGCTCAACGCCCAGCCTGTCGGCAGTCACGCGGGCTACATCCATTGGCGCATCGACGATGTCACGCAAAAACACATCGTCGAACGCGCCATCCGTGAAGAGCGTGAAAAACTCATCGATTTCACAGACAACGCCCCCGTCGGGTTCTTCTCTGTCGATGAGAATGGCCGCTTCGTTTTCGCGAATGCCACCTTCGCGCGCTGGCTCGGTGAGGATCTACGCGCGCTCCTCGAGAGTTGCACGCTCCATACCTACCTTGTCGATCCCCCTATAAATGGCAAACCCTATGATCTGGTCGAAGACAGCCGCGCGCGTCAAGTCGTCGAGGTCCGTATGAAGGGCACAGGCGGCAAAACATTCCTGGCCTCCGTTAACCAGGCAATCGTCAAGGAGAATGGCGTGGTTCGTACGCGCGCCGTTGTCCATGATCTAACGGCCGAACGCGAAATGCGCAAGGCCCTGCAAGCCTCCGAAGACCGTTTCCAACGCTTCTTCGAAGAAGCCCCCCTCGGCATTGTCCAGCTCGACAAAAAACGCATGATCATGGATTGCAACAACGCCTTCGGTGCAATGCTCGGCTCCGGCACCGGCAACATCGAGGGCCGCCAGTTCAAGGATTTCGTCACGCCAGACGACCGCCCTCGCGTCATGCAAATTCTCGATTGCATTGAACGCGATGAATATGTCGAACTTCCCGCCGACATCACATTGGTCGCGCCCGGAACCCAGGCCATGACCCAGATGTACGCCCAGCGTTTCAGCGAAGGCCAGAACATCGTCCTCCATTTCATCGACGTCACCGAGAAAAAATCGCTGGAAGAACAATTCGTGCAATCGCAAAAAATGCAGGCCATCGGGCAGCTTGCCGGCGGCGTTGCTCACGACTTCAACAACCTGCTGACCGCGATCATCGGGTTCTCTGATCTGCTCTTGCTCCGCCACAAACCGGGCGATCCGTCTTTTGCGGATATCATGCAAATCAAACAAAACTCCAACCGTGCCGCCAACCTCGTGCGCCAATTATTGGCCTTCTCGCGCCAGCAAACCCTGCGCCCGAAAGTTCAGGACATCACCGATATTCTTACTGAAGTCTCTCATCTTCTCCGCCGCCTCATCGGCGCCAGCATCGATCTTGATCTCATCCATGGCCACGATCTCGGCCTCGTCAAAGTCGACGAAGGCCAGATCGAACAGGTCTTGATCAACATGGCGGTCAACGCCCGCGACGCGATGGAGGGGGTTGGCGCGCTCAAAATCGAAACCGAAAACCATAGCAACAAAAAGCCGCGTGAACTCGTCTCCGAAGAACTTCCTATCGGCGAATGGACGCTCATCAAAATCTCGGATACAGGCTGCGGCATCCCTCAGGACAACATCAAACGCATTTTCGAACCCTTCTTCACAACCAAAGAAGTCGGCCACGGAACGGGCCTCGGCCTCGCCACAGTCTACGGCATCATCCGCCAAACCGGTGGCTTTCTCGACGTCCACAGCGTCGTAGGGAAGGGGACAACCTTCTTCATCTATCTTCCGCGTTCAACTGAAGTGGAAGCTGAGGACGTGAAATCCGTAACACCGGAAGACGAACCCACACGCGATCTCACTGGAACCGAACGCATCCTCCTTGTCGAAGATGAAGACGCCGTCCGTATGTTCTCGCAACGCGCGCTCGGCAACAAGGGTTACGAAGTCCTCACAGCCGACAGCGGAGAATCGGCTCTGTCTCTGATGGAATCTCAAACCAATAAACATCTCGATCTTCTGGTAACCGACGTTGTCATGCCGCACATGGACGGCCCGACATTGGCCCAACGCATCCGCCAGCATAACCCCGACTTAAAAGTGATCTTCATGTCCGGCTACACCGAAGACAAACTCAAAGGCTATATGGGCAAAAACACATACTTCCTCCCCAAACCTTTCACACTCAAAGGCCTCGCTTCTAAAGTGAAGGAAGTTCTGGAGGAATAATGTATTATCTCAAAATTTTAACGAAACTATATATCTCAGCTTTATTAAGTTTAGCCATACTATTACCTTGTGCTTTTACAGCTATCGCAATTTTAGATGGAGAAATTCATAAGAAAGGCTTTCTGTTAGGATTAATAACAGTTCTACAAGTTGGAATGTTTATTGGTTCTCTTGCTGCAATAATACCTATAACTCTATGGGGCCTCCTCGCCACTCTTATATCCATTCGTAAGAAAATATTCTTTTATTGGTATTGGATACTTATTGGTCAACTCACTTGGTTAATCCCATACATCATAATTCAATTTTTATTTGGAGATACCAACGCCCCAACAATATTGCCTTTTGGATTTGTTTGCGCGTTTTTCGCTTCAACTTTCTTTTGGTTTTGGGAAATCAAACCACGTAAAAATTCCCTTGACAAAATAGGAATTATATCCTAACATCAAAACAAGCTAGCCGTGAGGTTCTGGTGACGAAGTCGATGGGTGTTGCTTGCATCCTAGTCAACGGCGAAGAGTCAGAATCACACCTTCGAAGTTACAGCGCACCTACCATGGGCGCCCATGTCTTTTAATAAAAGGCACAAAATTTCCAATGCCCGAAACCATTGGAAACCATCGCAATCCGCTCTCTTCCCGACAAAATGTTCTTTTTTCGTTCTTTTTTGTTGACGTGAGAACAAAAGGTGAATATCTTTAACCCACAAGATCACTTCTGCGTACCAGCACCAATCATTGCAACACAATAATAACTATGCCAATAAAAGGGGACTACCAATGAGCGTTACACCATTAAGAAAAGACAACGACATGCACGCAAATGCTTCCGACAAACAAAAAGCCCTAGACGCCGCACTCTCGCAAATCGAGCGTGCCTTCGGCAAAGGCTCCGTCATGAAACTCAATTCCGACGGGCAGGGGCTTCCAACCGTTGCCGCAATCTCCACCGGTTCAATCGGCCTTGATATCGGTCTTGGAATTGGCGGCCTGCCACGTGGCCGTATCACCGAAATTTACGGTCCTGAAAGCTCTGGTAAAACAACACTGGCCCTGCAAGTGATCGCCGAAGCTCAAAAAGCCGGCGGCACATGCGCCATCGTTGATGCCGAACACGCTCTCGACCCAACCTACGCCCGCAAGCTTGGCGTTGATGTTGACAATCTCTTGATCTCACAACCGGACGGCGGTGAACAGGCGCTCGAAATCACTGATACGTTGGTTCGCTCCGGCGCCATTGATGTGCTCGTCGTCGACTCTGTCGCCGCGCTTGTGCCCCGCGCCGAACTTGAGGGCGAAATGGGCGACACCCACGTCGGCCTCCAGGCCCGCTTGATGTCGCAGGCGTTGCGCAAACTGACCGGCTCAATCTCCAAATCCAACACCGTCGTCATTTTCATCAACCAAATCCGTATGAAAATCGGCGTGATGTTCGGCTCTCCCGAAACCACGACCGGCGGAAACGCGCTAAAATTCTACGCCTCCGTTCGTCTTGATATCCGCCGCATCGGCTCCATCAAGGAAAAAGAAGAAGTGGTCGGTAACCAGACCCGAGTCAAAGTCGTCAAAAACAAAATGGCTCCGCCATTCCGCCAAATCGAATTCGACATTATGTATGGCGAAGGCATTTCCAAACTCGGCGAATTGATTGACCTTGGCGTAAAAGGAAACTTTATTGAAAAATCAGGCGCCTGGTTCTCCTACGGCGAGCAACGCATCGGACAAGGCCGAGAAAACTCAAAAACCTTCTTGAAAGAAAATCCTGAAATCGCAAAAGAAATAGAGGCAAAAATTCGGGCGAATGCCGGCCTTGTTGCTGATGCGCTCCTGACCGGTGCTGAAAACGACGATAATCCAAATTCCGAAGGGATGGAGGATGACGCCCCGTTAGGTGATGATGGCGACGACGCACCCGCTGCAAAAAAATCCAAAAAGAAGGAGAGTTAAAAAATGAAAAGTAGTTCTTCTATATTAAAAGATTACAAAGAGGTTCTTGATTCAGCATCAAAAAACAATCTCCCGCCAAAAATTAACGCGATATCGTTTCCCAAATTAAATGTTTTCGAAGAGCTGCATGATAGAGGATATTTGAAGGCAATTAATTGCAGCAACCTTAGTGGAAAAGAGTATATTGGCGTAGAGATAACGCTTTCAGGCAGATTTCTTTTAGAGAGCATAGAAAGAGAACTTTATAAAAAATCTCCCAAACATAGATTATCCACTTTCATCACTAAATTTCTAGGATGGATTTCATCAGTCGGAACGGCTGTTTTAATTTCTTGGCTAATTACCCAAATGAAGTAAAAGGTCTTAATAAAAATAACAGCCAAAACTGGGGACACATTAAACTAATGTGTCCCCGTTCGAACTTTAATAAAGCAGTTTCAATTAAAAACAGGGAAAAAGGCCACTAAGTTGAAAGAAACACCGGACTAAGTCCGGTTTTTGGGCCCACTTTTTCAGCCCTTTTCCTTCAGCAAGCGCTGTTTCTGTCTGCCCCATTCGCGCTCTTTGCTGGTTTCGCGCTTGTCATGGAGTTTCTTGCCTTTTGCCAAAGCAATTTCAAGCTTTGCCAATCCGCGTCCGTTAAAAAACACCCGCAGCGGCACAATCGTATAGCCCTCGCGCTTCACCGAGCCTAGCAATTTATGAACTTCCTTCTTATGGAGCAGCAATTTTCTCGCCCGCTGCGGCTCATGCTGTAATGCGCCCGCCGCCTGCGTATACTCCGGAATATTCATATTATAAACCCAGATCTCCGAGCCCTTCGGCCCGACATACGCCTCATTGATCGAGCATTGCCCATGCCGCAGCGATTTCACTTCCGTCCCCGCCAGCATAATCCCGGCCTCGAACTTCTCCTCAATCGCATACTCAAACCGCGCACGCTTATTGTCCGCCACCGTCTGGTTCGTTGAAATCAGTCCCGATTTTTTGTCTTTCTTTTTAACCATTATGTTCTTGAACCATCATATTCAACAAACTCATAACCTGCGCCACACTATCCTTGGCCACAAATAAATGGTCGTGATAATAACCGGAAACAACATTAACGCTCAAATTATTTTCTGCCAGCCTCTGCGTAATAGAAGCCAAGAATCCCATGGCTTCCAGGGCGGAATGGATTTCCAACGTAATCATTCTGCAAGTGTAGTTATAAGAAATTCCGGCTTTTTCCGCTTTGTGCTTTTCCAGGATGAGGGTTTTACCTTCTTTTTCTTGAAAAGCACAAACCGGATCAAAATCTGCAATACTAGCCCACGTAATATCAGCAGTCGCAAAAACATACTCTGTGTCACGAAGTCTAGGATTCATTCCAGCGATAAGTTTTTGCAGATTTTTTTCGCCGTTCATAAATTACAAAAGCCCGGCAGTTTTCATCGCATCCTTCACGCGGTCACGCGACGCCTCCGAAACAGGCACCAGCGGCAACCGCACTTCGTCCGTGCATTTCCCCATCAAACTTGCCGCATATTTCACCGGCGCAGGGTTCGTCTCGCAGAACATCGCCTTAATCACCGGCGCCAACCGGTCCCGTATCGCAGTGAAAGTCTTCATATCACAAGCTATCCAGGCCTCCTGCATCTGCGCAGAAAGCTTCGGAGCAATATTCGAAACAACCGAAATCACACCAACCCCGCCTTGAGCCAAAAACGCCGGCGCCGTGTCATCATCCCCGGAAAGCTGGCAAAAATCAGCACCACACGCCAATCGTGTGTGGACGGGCCGCGCCAGATCGCCTGCCGCATCCTTAACCCCGACAATATTCTTAAGCTTGGCCAGCCTGGCCATCGTATCAACACTCATATCAATCACGCAGCGCCCCGGAATATTGTAAATAACAATCGGCAAATCCGCCGCATCATGAATGGCCTTAAAATGCTGATACAAACCTTCCTGCGTCGGCTTGTTGTAATAGGGGGTGACAACCAAAGCCGCGTCCGCCCCATCTTTCTTGGCATTCTGGGTCAGCGCAATGGCCTCCGCCGTCGAATTCGAACCCGTCCCAGCAATAACTGGAACACGCTTGTTTGCAATCTCAATGCAACGCTTGATCACAGCGCGGTGCTCGTCATGACTAAGCGTCGGTGACTCCCCAGTCGTGCCGCAAGGAACAAGACCATGCGATCCTTCCGCAATCTGCCATTCAACCAAATTTTCAAACGCTTTCCAATCAATCTCTCCTTGCTGAAAAGGTGTGATTAAAGCGGTGATAGAGCCTTTAAACATTCTTAATATTTCCCTAGTATCAATACATGTATATGCACAGTATAAAACGCCAATCTATCCGCTTGCACCGCACGATGCAAGAAAAGAGGAGCCATCGTCTCTTATCTTTGCTTTTATTGGCATGTTTATTACTGTCCGGGCCGGCAACCGCCTCGCAAAACACCACAATCCAAGGGATTCAGGCGTTAAAGCAAGGGAAAATGGAAGCCGCTGCCAAGCTTCTTTCCCGTTCTTCAGATCCCCTGGCCGTCAAACTTTATGATTGGTTTTATTACAAAAAGGCCCCGACCAAGACAATCAAATACAGCGAAATCTCACAATTCATCCGTGATAATCCGGCCTGGCCCGACATAAAAGAGATCAAACTCAAGGCCGAAGACCTTATGTCGTCCAGCATGCGCGCTAAGGACGCAGTCAGCTGGTTCAACGAAAACCCTCCATTGTCCACACGCGGCTTTTTCATCTACGCAGATTCTCTTTTGGCTCTCGGCCAGACCGATAAGGCAAAGGCCTTAATTGCTGAATGGTGGGTTGATAAACCCCTAACACGCAACGACCAGAAAAAACTCTACACCAAATACCACAACCACATCGATATGAGCGCGCACCGCAGACGGCTCGATAACCTGATCGATAAGGAACAATATTCAAACGCCCGGGGCGTTGCCGGGGTTCTCGGCCCTGATTATCTGCAACTGACTGAAGCCCGCATTGCTTTGGCCGAACAAAAACCTGATGTAAACGCAGCGTTGGCTCAGGTGCCGGCGCGTCTACAAAATGATCCGGGCCTGCTTTTCGAAAGACTGCGGTGGCGCCGTAAAAAAGATCTTGATGACGGCGCAATTGAAATTCTCAACAAAGAACCGGATATGAGACTGGTTTCAAATCCTGAGGCATGGTGGCAAGAACGTCATATCATCATCCGTCGTTTGATAGAAAACGGGCAGTATTTAAAGGCCTATAACCTGGCCAAGGCTCATAAACAAAAGGACGGTCTTGGTTTCGCACAAGCCGAATTCATGGCTGGATGGCTGGCGCTGCGGTATACAAGCAAACCGGCCAGTGCCCTCGAGCATTTTGAACGCCTCTACAACAATGTTGAAACCCCGCTCAGCAAATCCCGTGGTGCATATTGGGCGGGCCGGGCAGCCGGTGCCCTCGGTCAGCCCGAAGTCGCAAGGGAGTGGTACAACCGCGCCGCCCGTTTCCAAACAACGTTCTATGGCCAAACAGCCGGCGCACAGTTGGGCATTCAAACAGCACTGAGCTTTGCTGCCCCCCCGGATCTGACTTCCGCGGACATTCAGAACTTTAATCAGGATGAATTGGTTCGAGCGGCCAAACTTTTTCATGAATCAGGAATGCGTGATGAAAGAAGTAAATTTTTAAAAGCATTCGCTGACAAGGACAAAACCCCAAAATCCTATCTATTCGCTGCTCAGATCGCATCGGACATGGGCGATTATTATGACGCCGTTCGCATCTCAAAAGACGCCACCAAAAAAGGATTGTTTTTCACGGCACAATCTTATCCGGTCATAACACGTGATCTGAAGAATGTTTCGGTTGATTGGGCCCTTGTCCATTCGCTCATCCGTCAGGAAAGCCAGTTTGATGTCGATGCACGCAGTCCTGTTGGGGCTCTTGGTCTTATGCAACTCATGCCTACGACCGCGCAGCTTACGGCAAAGGGGCTGGGCATCGGCTACAACCAGTCCAAACTTACGGCCGATCCTTCTTATAATATCAAGCTCGGCAGTGAATATCTGCGTAAAATGCTGGCGCGCTTCGGCGGGTCTTATCCTCTTGCAATTGCCGCCTATAATGCCGGCCCCAACCGCGTTGATAAATGGCTGCAAATCTATGGTGATCCAAGATTGGGTCAAGTCGATCTCATCGACTGGATCGAGACCATACCTATATATGAAACAAGAAATTATGTCCAAAGGGTCATGGAAGGCGTTTACGTATACCATCTTCGCCTGAAAGATACGGCCCCCAATACCCGCCAGCCTGTTCACGTTGCAAGGGTTTACTGAGTTTTCCCAATAATTGAATATAAAAGAGTTGTTTGTTCTTAGGTTTTTTAAGGTTAAGCGCTACTATAGTACCCTTAGTCTCTGCGTTTCTGATTTCTCAATTTTGAAACAAAAGAAAAGACACTCATGAAATTACTTTTAGCCGATGATCACACTCTGTTCAGAGACATGCTGGTGGAATACGTCAACCGTGCCGAACCGACAGCAAAAGTCACGTTAGCCAAAGATTTCCATCAAGCGCTCCAAATCTTAGAGAAAGATTCTCAATACGATCTCATCTTGCTTGATCTAAGAATGCCGGGAATGAACGGGATGAACGGGTTTAAGGAAATGCACATAAAATATCCCGCTTTGCGGGTTGCGCTTATGTCCGGCACAGCAGAAACCCATGAAGTCGAGCAAGCAGTTGATTCCGGCGCTATCGCATATTTTCCGAAAACAATGTCCGCCAAGGCTATGATGCGTGCGATTGAACTTGTTCTAACTGGTGAAAAATTTGTTCCAATTGATAGTCAAACAAACAAGCTTATGGCTTCTTTTTTGGCAGACCCTGAGCAGAAAAACTCAAAGTTCCCAAACCCGGCTGCTGTCGAACAATACAAACTAACCTCACGTGAATATGAGGTGCTGCAGCACATCGCTAAAGGAGATACCAACAAAGATATAGCCACAGATCTTGGCGTCAAAATTGTTACTGTTAAATTGCACATGCGGAACATCTGCAAAAAATTGGGTGTCAAAAACAGAACTCAAGCCGCCTTAAAAGCCCGGGATCTCGGCATGGTAGAATAATGATGAAGCGTCCTCTCTCTGGCCTGCTAATTTATATTCCTGGCTTGGTCATTCTTATATTTGGCATGCTTGCTCTTCATTCTTCGTTGATGCTGATTAATCAAAAGCAAGAGCTGTCCAAATCACTGTACGGCTTTCCGACTTTAGAACACGAATTAAAGCACTCAGCTTTGGATTTTATAACCCTAAGCCCCAACGACAAAAACTATATCGCCGAACGCCGCTTATATTGGTCAGTCATCGCGCTCGGTTTGTGCGGTTTCGTTTTGCTGCTGCTGAATGCTGATAAACTCAAGAAAATTTCTGCTGCCAACGAGGAAAAAAAAGAGACTTTTCAGCTTCTTGAAAAACGCCTGGCGGCAATGGAGGCTGCGTCTGACGGCATCGCAATTCTCGACCGCAACGACAATATAATCTATCTGAACAATGCGTTTAAGCGGTTGCATGGGCTGCAAAGCACGCCTGAATCTGAATATCTGAATAAGCCATGGCAAACCCTCTACACTGAAGATAGCGCAAGAATATTAGCGCGC
Organism: uncultured Micavibrio sp.; assembly: GCA_964478225.1. Classification (GTDB taxonomy): domain Bacteria; phylum Pseudomonadota; class Alphaproteobacteria; order Micavibrionales; family Micavibrionaceae; genus CAYZHM01. The sequence continues at coordinate 370,177 of CAYZHM010000001.1, read as the reverse complement.
GATATCAAACCCTCGACTGAGAAAGACGGGTACTGGCGCGGTGAAACAACCCTAAAATGTAACAATGGAACTGTATTGCAAATGGAGCTTTCATTAACCGAGCTGCCAGATGGCGGCATGATCGGTACCATCCGTGACATATCAAAAAGCAAGCAAGCGCAAGAAGAAAAGGAAGTCATGCAAATGCAGTTCTTTCAGGCCCAAAAGATGGAGGCGGTTGGAAGGCTTGCGGGGGGCGTAGCTCACGACTTCAATAACATTCTCGCGGCAATTAACGGATACGCTGAATTTCTCAAAGAAGATTTGGATAAAGAAACACCCCAACATAAATTTTCGGACAATATTCTTAAAGCGGGGTTTCAGGCCAAATCTCTTGTCGATCAAATTCTTGAATTTTCACGCGTTCAAAGCGAAAACTTCGAAACGTTCGATTTTTCAGAGCCTGTGAAAGAATGCATTCTCATGCTTGAAGCCAGCGTGCCCAAGTCCGTCGAAATCTCATACGACCTTGCAACAGACCATGTTCCTGTTTTTGGGAATGCAACCAATATTTCTCAAACCCTTCTCAATCTTTGCGTCAACGCGCAAGATGCCTTGCCCGAAGAAAAGGGGAAAATCGAAATCAGCTCAAAACTTGGAACTGGGCAATCCTTTGCCGTGGGATCAATGTTGAGAAAAACAATGACAGACCCTTCAGAAACCTTAGTCCCGATCATAGAAGAAGACCGAGAAAGCGGCAAAACACGCTTAACACTGGGGTCTCTCTGCGAAGACCAGCAATATATCATGCTATCCGTTAAAGACAGCGGCAGCGGCATGAGTACCGAAGTACTGGAACATATCTTTGAACCATTCTTTACAACAAAGCCCGTGGACAAGGGTACAGGACTAGGGCTTGCAAGTGTTCACGGTATTGTCCGCAACCACCGCGGTGCAATCATAATTAATACCAAACTGGGCCTCGGCACGGAATTTCTTGTTTTCTTTCCGGCCTCAGAGGAAAACGTCGTGCCCCTTGCTCCTGAGGTAAGCGAATATGATAAGGACATATTGAAAGACATCCATGTTATGTTGGTTGAAGATCAACAAGAAGTTGCTGATATGTCCGTTGTTATGCTTCAGCGCATCGGCGTCAAAGTTACTCATTTCATTTCGGCTCTCACAGCGCTCGAAGAGTTAAAGCAAGATCTAAAGCATTATAATCTCCTCATCACGGATCAAAATATGCCGGAAATGATGGGCACAGAGCTGATCGAAGAAGTAACAAATCAGAAAATGGATCTCCCGATTATGTTGCTATCTGGTTATGCGACAGACAAATTAAAAGCTGCAATCAAAGACAATCCAGCCATTCATGCCATTTTAAGAAAGCCGGTCAAACAGGAAGAACTCTCAAAACATATTATTCTGGCGCTACCTCTGATTACCAAACAAATTCAAGAACGCCAATCTCGTGCTGCATGAAGGCGCTTCAATCAATGCTCTTTGCCCTCACGCCACCATGTTCCTGCAACCATCATCAGCAATATAATGGCTGCCGCCCAGGGCGGTAATAGGGCAGTGCTTTGAACGCCGCTGACGAGATAATCATGATTGCTCCTCAGCCCAATTGTAGAAGGCCGCGCATAGCTTCGCGGATTATCAAAGAAATCGATATTGAGATCAGGTGCTTTCTCCGCCCAATACACACCGCCTTTCGACGCGTCAATCAACGGCTTTAACACTGCATCTGTTGTGATGACGGCCTTGAACTCTGGAGGCTGGTTATCACCAATCACAGCAAACCTTCGCTGTCCCTTATCATCTTCAAAGCTGTAAATACCCATCTCCTCGGCTTCAATCCGCGTTTCATAGGTTTTCTCAGATGTTTCTTTGAGCTCAATAGTGCTAACCGCGCCGCCCGGCGTTGTCATGGTAATCTGAGGCGTACGGTTGCTAAAATGTCTACTTTTGACAATAATTTGCGTTCCATTGGTTTCAATGGATAGGGCTTCCTCATCAAGCTCCGGCTCCTTCATCAGCCAATGCACAATCCGTCTCAGCAACTCAATGCTTGGTCCGCCGCCTTTATACCCGCGCGACCACAGCCAAATATGATCGCTCGCCAATTGGGCCACACGTCCCTCCTTCACCCGGTCAAGAATAAGGAGTGGGGCGTTATTGGCTCCCGTCATCAAAACATCGCCGCCATCATTGGTTAACTCGACCTGACGCAACCAAGGGCCCCATTCCGTCTTGCCTGAGTCAGATTGCAAATTCATGGTTACTGGATGAATACGGCCATCATCATTCAAAGCGGGAACAAAGGGCTTTTTAAAAACCTGGTCTGATGGCTGGCCGGGCAGAATAGGAGCAAGGGCTGTCGCATAGAGGGAGTCATATCCTGTAAAATCCGGCCCGCTCGATACCAGCAAAGCGCCGCCTTGTTCAACATACCTGACAATATTTTGGAAATAATGATCGGGCAAAATTCGGTTCAGGGAATAACGATCGAAAACAATCAGATCAAAATCATAGAGCTTGATCTCAAACAATTCACGAAACGGGAAGGCAATGAGGGACAATTCATTTTGCGGCGTGGCATCAAGCTTCGTGGGCTCTCGCAAAATCGTAAAATGCACCAAATCAACTCCGGGATCAGATTTCAACAAGTCGCGCCATGTGCGCCCACCCGCATGCGGTCGTCCCGAAACCAGCAAGACTTTCAACCGGTCGCGTACACCGTTCACAATCAGCGCCGCCTTGTTATTCGCCAGCGTAATCTCATCATCAATCCCATCAACCGCGATTTCAAAAACATTTTGACCGCTATGCCGCACGGGAAGGTCGATGATTTGCTCTTCACCAACCGGAACATTCATAATCTCCGGCTCACCTTCAAATCCATTGATTGTAATGGTGGCATAAGATTCAGTATTCTCCGCATCGGCAATGCTGGCGCTATCTGTAATCTTGAATTTCACCGCCACACTCTGCCCGGTAATCCCATAGGCGGGGGCCTCCACAATCACAACCTGGCGGTCACGCTCATCCTGCTCGCCGGTCAAAACGACATGAACCGGCCCATACTGTGAAAACAGCTCTGGATTGGTTGGAACGTCATGAATCTGCCCGTCGCTCAAAAAGATCACTCCAGCTCTCCGCGCAACCGGCACATCAGCCAAAGCCTGATCCAGCGCATCAAAAAGTTGGGTATCGCGCGAAGGCGCTGTTCCAAGCGGCGCACGCACAACGCGCAATTCCGCACTATCCTGAGCCTCAAATTGAGATTGAAGACGCGTCAGCATCGCATCCGTACGCGCCGCACGCTGGCCAAAGCTCTGGCTGGAGCTTTCATCCACGACCACAACGGCAACATCCTTAACGGCCTCACGCATCTCCTCAACAAGAGAGGGGTTCATCAAAGCCCCCATAAAGATCAAAGCGCTCATGAGGCGCAGAACCAAAGCTTTTTTACGCACGGCAACCGACAAGGCCGTTATCAAAACCACGACAGTAACGGCCGTCCATAACCAGACATCCGGCAACAAAGGATCAAAATGAATTTGAAAGGCGTTCATTGTCCAAGCCTTTCAAGAATATAGGGAAGATGAACCTGGTCTGCTTTGTAGTTGCCCGTCAACGCGTACATCACAACATTAACGCCAAAGCGCATCGCCATCTCATGCTGACGCGTACGATTGCCTTCGTTTGCCCATTCCCCGGCCCAATCATTCGATCCAATCAGGACGGATGAGACTTCCTCGCCGCCCTCAAGACTGCGTTGCTCAACCCAAAACGTTCCCGTGGTGTAACGGCCAGTAAAATTATCAAGAAGATAGAAAGATTTACCAAGCACATGGTCACGCGTAATCGGCTGCAGGGCAGGGATGCTTAAGGCTGAAATTGTGCTCCTCAAGTTCTTGGCGGCGGAGGACTGGACAAGGTCCATCGCACCCTCGGACGAATTACCATCCCGCGTATCAAATAAAATCGTCCCACCATGATCGAGATAGGATTGCACATTTTGCAAAGCTTTGGGGCTAAGCTCGTGCGGGGTGTTGGCGATTGGCCAGTAGATGAACGGAAAAAAGACAAGTGTGTCACGTTCTATATCAAGCCCTACAACCCCTTGAGGTTCTACGGATGTTCTTCTGTAAAGCACAGTGGCCAGACTATCCAACCCCTTTTGTGCCAGTGAATCTACTCCCGAATTTCCTGTCTTTATATAAGCCAGATAAAGCCCATCAGCATAATCAACATCACTCAACTGACCTTGGGCATGTGCAGGCTGCACAATAAACATCAGAGCAAAAAACAGGCTGACCATCGCTCTTCTTAATCTTAAGCGCATAAGATTGCCCGGCAGGATAATCATGATCATCCAGTCCACCAGTAATAAAATGAGGGCGGTATAGAGCAGCGGCGGCATAAAGCTGCGTTCAGCCGTCACACCATATTCACGCTCTGTGATATTGAGTGTTGTAAAATGCGCGGCCTTTAATGGCTCAAGCGTATTGCCAAGATTTAGGGCCTTTTGAAATCCGCTGAGGCCATATAACCCTGGCGGCCGCGTATTGTTGATCTGGATATCTTCAAGTTCTGCCGTTTTAATCGGACGCACATAACCAGGCGGATTAATTTTGCGGCCATACCCATCGAAGACCCATACGGGTTGAAGCGAACCTTCGCTGATCTGTGACAAGTTCTGAACATTGCCTGACATTCCCGTAATGCGCCGCAGAATTTCAACATAAGTGCCTGACAGCGCTAAATCAGACCATAATGGCGAGGCGCTTGTATGGACAAAAACCAGTAATCCGTCTTCTTGCGTTGCTGCCGTAATCAAAGGGGTGCCGTCCTCAAGCTGCGCCCATATTTTCCCCTCCAGCTCTGGATCAGGTTCCGCAAGAATCTGTGTGCTCACATGAATGTCCGGCGAAGTCGTAATGCCTGCGAGAGGACTATTCTCTGGGAATGCTGATAATCCAGCCGGCTTGTCCCAGGTCAACGCCCCGCTCATCGATCGAGAGCCAAGCCTCAACCGCACAGGCACCAGCACATTCGCCATATTGGATTGCATCATATCCGGGCCAGCAAAACGCAAAAGCACCCCACCTTTATTGACCCAATTTTCCAAATCATTCAGAAACTCAGCCGGCAAAGACCCCGTATCCGGCATAATAATCATGGATGGATTTTGCTTTAAAATATCTTGTGCCGAGCCGGTAAAAAGCGTCGCGGAATCTTCCAGCGCCCGCGTCAGATAATACCGCGCCTCAATAAACGGTTTGGGCGCAGTCTCATCATCCGCGCCAATAATCCCAACGGATTTCCGGCGGCTATATTCGTCAAGAACCATGACAGATGCCACACTTTTACGGCCAAGCAAGCGAAATTCAGCAACCTGATTGCGGGCTGATTTCTGAATATCAAACTGTATATCTTGTTCATCATGCTTGGGCGTGAACGACACAACTTTTTGATCCAAAACCTGACCTTTGTCATTCAGCGCCTGCACGGTAATGGGTGTGCCCGCCGGCAAGGAATCCGGGGCATTGATCCCCACACGGGGGCCCTCAGCCGAAACACCTGCGGGCTTGAGCGCTATAGGAAGTTGCGCGGCATCCGGAGCATAATAATAGGTTGAACCATCTTCGAGCAAAGCGCCCGCCAGCGTATAAATACCCGCATCATGCAATCCATGAGAAAACCAGAAATTGGTAACATCGCCCTCATAATTCTGTGCGCTTACAAATTCCGCCGCCGCTTTATAATCCTGAGACCACGGCATGGGCTCAAGAGCTTTTAGAACGCCTTTGGCTTTTGCGGCATCAAGGATTTGGACATCCGGCCAAGTGCTCTGCCCACCGGGCAGAGCCGAGGTGATGATCGCAATATCACGATTTTCACGGGCGGCCTGAGCAACGATCTCTTCTGCGGCGGTGATCTGCTTTTCCCATGTATCTGCGGCAGCCCACCCATTATCAATGATGATCTGAACAAGTCCTTTGCCGGGCAGAGCGTGTGACATGTTCATGACAGGCTGGGCCAGCGCCAGTAAAACCAACCCGGCAATCAGAAGACGCAAAACCAAAATCCACCAGGGAGTCCGGCTTGGCGTTTGTTGCTCGGGGATCAACCCATCGAGAAACCGGAGGCTTGGCAATGTTACAACGCGAGGCGCAGGCGGCATAACACGCAGCAGCAGCCACAAGGCCGGCAAGGTCAAAAGCCCCGCCAAAATCCACGGGTTTAAAAAGACAAGATTGCCGAGTAATCCGCTCATACGCCCAACGATCTTTCTTCAATCTTCTCCGCGATATGTCGCAAAGTCTCTGTCATATCACCATCTGTCCGGTGCAAAACGTAAATCCATCCCAAGTCCGCGCACAGCTCTTCAATCATTCTCATATGGGTCTGGAGCCGCTCCTGATAGGCGGTGCGTACGGATTTCACATGTTCGATCCGGATTTTTGCATGGCCGCCAGGTTGCAAGAACTGCACCCGCCCATCATAAGGCAATTCAATCTCGGCAGGATCAAGAACCTGAATGACCACGCCGTTCTGCACCGAAGCGCCCAAGGTCTCAAAGCAGGCTTGTATATCATCAATTTTATTAAGAAAGTCGCTGACAAAAACCAAGTGCGCATTGGCCGCCGGCCGCATCAATGAGATATCAGGGAGCGCCGTTGCCGACTGCTCCATGAGATAAAGGCCAAATGTTTCAAGCGCTCTCTCGCTGTGTCCGGCGCGCTCGGCATAAACCGAGGCCACGTTTTCACCGCTCTTGACCGCAAGAACGGCCATCGCCATTGCCAGAACCTGAGCACAGTCCAGCTTCGTCGGCAGGGAAGAGGCCGAAGAAAAATTCATACCCGCAGAATTTAAAACCCACAGCAAAACCTTTTGCGCGGTTTCCCATTCTTTTTGCTTTACATAAACACGTTCGCCTTTGGCGCTCTGCCGCCAGTCAATCGTTCGCGGCTCATCATCATGGCTATACTCGCGAAACTGCCAGAAATTCTCACCGATACCCGATTTGCGGCGTCCGTGTACACCGTGCAGAACACTGAGCGCCACACGCTCCGCCCGCAACAACAACCGCTCAATATCGGCGGCTGTGGTTTCGGCACGCTCACGAAGTTTCAGGATCATGTTAAAATCTTACAAATTGGCGCTCAAATTACGAATAAGGTCGCGCAGCGTCATCTTTTCCGCTCGCGCTTTATAGTTCAGTCCCATGCGATGCTTTAAAACCGGCTCCGCCATATCAATGACATCATCGATGGAAGGAGCGCTGCGCCCATCCATGAGGGCCTTGGCCCGCGCTGTCATCATCAAAGCTTGTGAAGCCCGCGGCCCCGGCGCCCAGTAGACGAATTCATTGACCTCTTTGGAGGCGCCTTCGCCCGGGCGCGCACGGCGCACCAGACTCAAAACGGCATTTAGGGACTCTTCGCCAATCGGCATCGACCGCACCAGGGATTGAATCTCGATCAAATCACTTTTGCTCATGGCTTTGCCCGCCACGCTTTTCTCATTCGTTGTGGTTTTCACCACAATCTCGCGCTCGGACGCTTCATCAGGATATTCAACATCAATCTGCATCAAGAAGCGGTCCAATTGCGCCTCGGGCAGGGGATAGGTTCCTTCATGCTCAATCGGATTTTGCGTCGCCATCACATGAAAGGGTTCCGGCAATTTATGGTTTTTTCCTGCAATCGCAACCTCTTTTTCTTGCATGGCCTGCAAGAGAGCGGACTGTGTGCGTGGGGACGCCCGGTTAATCTCGTCCGCCATCAAAAATTCGGTAAAAACGGGCCCCTGAACAAAGCGAAAGCTGCGTTTTCCCTGAGCATCCTCATCAAGGATTTCCGAGCCAAGAATGTCCGAAGGCATCAAATCCGGCGTACATTGAATGCGGTTCGATTGCAGCCCCAAAACCTTGGCCGCCGTATCGACCAACAATGTTTTTGCAAGCCCAGGTACACCGATCAAAAGCCCGTGCCCGCCGCAGATCAAGGTGATGAGCGTCTTATCCACCACATCATCTTGACCGTAAATGACTTTACCTATTTCCGTCCGTGCTTTGGCCAGCAAAGAATGGGCTTTTTCAAACTGGGCTTCGATATCTTTTGACACGGGACGTGAACTCCTTAAATTGAGGTTTATGAAATCTAACAAAACCGTAACGAAGGCGCAATGGATGACCGCGCGAGAAACAAGCGCAGTTATGAGCGTTTTGAACGCAGACGGACAGAATGCGCTGTTTGTCGGCGGATGTGTTCGCAACGAGCTTTTGGGACAAACTGTGGATGATATTGATATCGCCACCAAACATACGCCAGACAGGGTTCAGGACCTCCTGAATGCCGCCGGCATTAAAACCATCCCAACCGGAATCGATCACGGCACGATTACCGCGATCAGCGGCGACCGTAAATTCGAAATCACGACTTTAAGAAAAGATGTCGAAACGGATGGCCGTCATGCCACCGTCGATTTTTCGGAGGACTGGGTCGAGGATGCGAAGCGCCGCGACTTCACCATCAACACACTTATGGCCAACGAGCAGGGGCATATTTTTGACCCGCTGGAGCAAGGACTAACTGATCTTGAAAATCACAGGATTGTTTTTGTCGGAAATCCCGACGAACGTATCCGGGAAGATTATTTGCGAATTTTAAGATTTTTTCGGTTCTATGCGCTTTACGGAAAAGGCGATCCTGACCCTACCGCGCTCGAATTTTGCCGGAAATATGCAAATAAAATTGAGACCCTCTCTCGCGAAAGAATTACGCAAGAATTCTTCAAGATTCTATTATCGAAACAGCCTGTATCGATATTAAATTTAATGATAAAAAACAATATATTAGAAGACATATTTGAATCAAAATCTGAGCTTATGAAGCACACTTGTCAGTTCCAAGAACGCTATGGATTGGTCGCTTTGTCGACACGCCTTCTTCTTTTAAAGAATTTAGAGAAATATTTGTTAATTCCCAAAGTCTTCCAGCGCGATATTGAATCAATTTCTCAAGTTTTGAATTTGCCGGATTTAAACAACGATCATGCCGTCAAAGTTGCCGTCTATAAACACGGTCGGGTCGCCACGGCGCAGGCGCTTATGATCGAACTGGCGCAAGATCGTGTGATGAATGGCTATGCTCCGTCCGCCCTAAAAATTGTTCAGAACTGGGATATCCCATCTTTCCCTGTGAGCGGCGAAGATTTGATCGCGCAAGGCATAAAACCCGGCCCCGAACTCGGTCAACTCTTAGACAAACTGGAAAATTGGTGGATCAGCCTAAAGTTTGAGCCATCAAAGGAGCAGTGCTTGGCGCAGCTTGAGGGGCTTTGAGGCCTTGTTCGTAATCTTGCACCATTTCCTGCTGAAGCGCTTTTAAATCCGCATTCAAATAGGTTTTTCCATTCCCGACGCCGAGCAGAACCAGGTAACGATCGACTTGTGACCCATTGCGATATATCCCGTATTTGTCGCCATCAATCCCATATTTATCACCGGCAGTCTCATACACATTGTAAATTCCAGGGGTCAAGGTTACCGGCGCACCATCAAGCACTGCGTGTCCCGCGCTGGAAAAATCCTGCATGTCAAAAGTTGCCCCAAAGCTTTGAGGTAAAAAGTCGCCGTCCTTAAATTTATAAGACTGAAATACTGAAATCTGCATGGTTTCTCCCTTGTGTTATGAAATCATTTATAAAAAATAAATTTGACATAGACAAGGACTAAATCACGGCCATTTGACCTCAGGGGGCATCGACATAAGAATAGCCTCAGTATTTCCGCCGGTTTTAAGGCCAAACATCGTCCCGCGATCATAAAGAAGATTAAACTCCACATAGCGGCCACGCTTTATAAGCTGCGCCTCGCGCTGCGCTTCCGTCCATTTTTTGTGCATAGATTTGCGGACAAGCTCGGGATAGATCTGTGCAAATGTGGAGCCGACATCTTTGGTAAAAGAAAAATCAGATTCCCAGTCGCCTGAATCAAGGTAATCAAAGAAAATCCCGCCCACGCCGCGCGGCTCATTGCGGTGCGGGAGGAAGAAGTAACGGTCACACCATTCTTTATACTCTTTATAGTAAGACGAATTATGACGATCGCAGCAGTCCTGCAAGGCTTTATGAAAGGCCGCAGTGTCCTCAGGGTCTTCAATCATCGGCGTTAAGTCTGCTCCACCGCCAAACCAGCTTTTGGATGTTGCAATCATGCGGGTATTCATATGGACAGCCGGAACCAGGGGGGAGCGCATATGCGCCACCAGCGAAACTCCGCACGCCCAAAACTGCCCGTTGTTTTCATCAGCGCCAGGAATTTGAGCCGCAAATTGCTCGCTAAAGGTTCCATGGACTTCTGAAAAATTCACGCCAACTTTCTCAAAGACGTTTCCGCGCATGACGGTCATAGTCCCGCCGCCCTGCAGAACGCTGCCAGATTCATTAGGTTTATCGGAATTCTCACGCTCCCAAGGTTTGCGCTCAAACGAGACCTGACTGCCCATTTCGCGCTCTATATCCTCAAAAAGCCCGCAGATTTTGGTCTGCAAAGCCTTAAACCATTCAGAAGCTTGCTGTTTTTTATAATCCATTTCTCTGCCTCATTGCCTCGCCCAAAACCATAGAGCAGGCCATCCCGACATTCAATGACCGCATACCGGCCTGCATTGGGATCGTAATGCAAGAATCAACATCGTCATGGACATACGCCGGCACACCCGCACTCTCTGATCCCGCAAGGAGGATATCACCCGCCTCAAACTTGAAATTGACATAGGTCAAATCTGTTTTCGTTGTTAGTAAAACAATGCGGTGGCCTTGATGGAAATTTAGGAAATGCTGCCAATCCTGATGGCGCTGGGGTTTGACGTGAGCGGCGTAATCCATAGCGCTTTGCTTGATTTTACGTTCATCCCAAGGAAAGCTGCAGGGTTCAATAATATCAAGGCCAACGCCCGTACAGGCACACAAACGCATGAGAGCTCCGACATTCTGGGGAATATCAGGTTGAAACAAGCCAATGCGGATCATTTTTCCATTTGTCATTTTGGGGCTTTATTTTTTAATTCCGCGGGTATAGATAATCCCGAAGCAATGATTTAAACTACTATCACTTATATCAATAGAATCAATTCACAAAAATTCATGAGCACAAAAACAAAATCTCTCAAAGACGAAACCAAGCGTGACTTTCTCGAGCTGACTGCGGCGTCTATGGCTGCGGTTGGGGCAGGGTGTGTCGCTGTTCCTTTAATCAATTCAATGAACCCGGCCAGAGATACGGTCGCCTTGTCCACGATTGAAGTCGACATCAGCAATATCGAGCCTGGCACAGGCAAAACAGAAATGTGGCAGGGTAAGCCCGTCTTTATCCGCCGCCGCACACCGGAAGAGATTGAAGAGGCCAAAAAGGTTGATATTGCAGAATTGCGTGACAAGCAAACAGACGAAGACCGCACCAAGAAGCAGGAATGGCTTGTTGTTGTCGGGATTTGTACGCATTTGGGATGCATTCCTGTCGGTCAAAGTATGACAGAGGCTCATGGAGATTTTGGAGGCTATTTCTGTCCATGCCATGGCTCTCATTACGACACGAGCGGCCGCATCCGCAAAGGCCCCGCACCGAAAAATCTCGCTGTGCCTCCGTATGAATTCGTCAGCGATACCGTCATCAAAATAGGATAATCGGCATGGGCAGCGCAAACAGAACACCTTTTGAAAACCCCGTAATTGAATGGATTGACTCCCGTCTCCCTCTTTTTACGTTGATGCAAAAAGAATACGGCGTCTTCCCGACACCGCGCAACTTCAACTATTTCTGGAATTTCGGCGCCATCGCCATGATCATGCTCATTACCATGATCATCACAGGCATCATGCTGGCCATGAATTATGCCGCCAACACTGAAATCGCTTTTGACTCGGTCGAACGTATTATGCGTGATGTGAATTCCGGCTGGTTGATCCGCTACATTCACATGAACGGCGCATCCTTCTTCTTTATCGCCGTTTACATTCATATTTTCCGCGGCATGTATTACGGCTCCTATAAAAAGCCGCGTGAACTTCTTTGGATCCTGGGCGTTGTGATTTTCCTCCTCATGATGGCAACTGCCTTTATGGGCTACGTTTTGCCTTGGGGACAAATGAGTTACTGGGGTGCAACCGTTATTACCAATCTGTTCTCCGCCATTCCGTTGGTGGGCGAGGGGATTGTGACATGGCTGTGGGGCGGTTTCTCCGTCGATAACCCGACACTCAACCGCTTCTTCGCTCTGCATTATCTGTTGCCGTTCGTAATCGTGGCTGTTGTTTTCCTGCATGTCTGGGCGTTGCACGTTACAGGGTCTAACAATCCTCTGGGCCTCGAGCCAAAATCAGAAAAAGACACGCTGCCATTCCATCCGTACTACACGATGAAAGACAGCTTTGGGACTGTGGTCTTCTTGCTGATTTTCTCGTGGTTTATCTTCTTCGCGCCGGATTCTTTGGGGCATCCTGACAACTACATCGAAGCCGATCCTTTAAAGACACCGCCTCATATTGTGCCTGAATGGTACTTCCTGCCGTTCTACGCCATGCTGCGTGCGATCACTTTTGACATCGGAATTCCGTTCACAGGGATCACAATCATCAGCGCCAAACTCGGCGGCGTTATAACCATGTTTGGTTCGATCGCGTTGCTTTTGGTCATGCCATGGCTGGACACTCATCCGGTTCGCAGCGCACGTTTCCGCCCCCTCTACAAAATAGCTTTCCTGGTATTGGTCGTTGATTTCGTCTTCCTTGGCTATGTGGGCTCACAAACGGCTGATGCCGTTCTGTTTGGAATTCCTTTGGCCATATTAGGACTATTGGCTACGCTCTATTATTACGGCTTTTTTATCGTGATCCTGCCGCTTTTGAGTAGGATTGAAAAGGCTCGTGACCTCCCCCCTAGTATCCACCAAGCCGTTCTTGGCAAGAAAGGAAAGTAAAACATGTTAAGGCTTATCCTTTCTGCTTTTGTGCTTCTCTTCCCTATGACAGCTTTTGCTGCAGGCGATGCAGAACACCCACCGCATCAAGACTGGAAATTTTCCGGCATGTTCGGCACCTATGACAAGGCGTCATTGCAACGTGGCTTAAAGGTTTACCGCAATGTCTGTTCTGCCTGTCACTCGCTAGACCGCATTTATTTCCGCAACCTCGAGGCTCTAGGCTATGATGCTGACCAAGTGAAGGCCATTGCATCAGAATACACAATTGCAGACGGCCCGAATGATGAAGGGGAGATGTTTGAGCGTCCCGGCAAGCCAAGCGACACATTCCCTGGACCATATCCCAACGTTCAGGCCGCCAAGGCCGTGAATAACGGCGCTGCCCCGCCTGACCTGTCATTAATAACCAAAGCCCGCCACCGTGGCCCTGATTATGTTTATGGCATTCTAACTGGGTACTCTGAAGCGCCGCATGGACATGAACTCATGGAAGGCCAGCATTGGAACAAGTATATGCCAGGCCACGTGATAGCCATGGCTCCGCCTCTTTCAGATGACCTCGTCGCTTACGAGGATGAAACCCCGCAAACCGTGGACCAATACGCTCATGATGTGGCTCATTTCCTGACATGGGCGGCCGACCCCTACATGGAAGACCGTAAAAGAACAGGGATAGCTGTACTTTTATTCCTAGCAGTCTTCGCCGGAGTTATGTATGCTTATAAGAAGAAGATTTGGTCAGATATTCACTGATCTGCTTTAAGTAAGTGTTTTTATCAGGGGTAATATCATAGAAGAACGTGACAGGCTTGCAGCCCGAGAGCTGCTTATGAAGGGACGGGTATACCGCTTTCTGGCAATTGTTTTTGCAATTGTTGGCGCTGCGATATTTGCTGTGATATTCCAGATGCAAGCAGAAGGAAATATCCAAAAGGCAGTCACCGATCCTATCGTTGTCGGCATGATCCTTCTTCCTTTTATTCCCGCAGCTCTTCTGTCTTTTATTTCCGGGCGTTGCAACGACAAATTAAGAGATCTGCTCGATACGACCCAGAAAAAAGACTAGGCCTTTAAATGCGCGATACCAAACAGGAAGTCCTTCATCTCTGGTTTGAAGAAACCGACCCATCGCTGTGGTTTCAGTGCAATAACGATTTTGATGCCCGCATCCGCGAACGTTTTACAGTGACCTACGAAATGGCCAAAGATGGCCTCTCCAACCATTGGGCGCAAGACGTTGATGGGGCGCTGGCGCTTTGTATTGCCCTCGCACAATTTCCAAGGCGTATTTATCGCAGCACACCGCAAGCCTATGAAAGTGACGAACGCGCAATGCTGATCGCCAAACAGGCTATCTCGAAAGGATTTGATCAGGTTCTGCCGCATGAAAAGCGCTTCTTTATGTACATGCCGATCGAATACAGCGAGGACATGTCGGATCAAAAGCGTAACCTCCAGCTCTTCAAGGCCATGGAAAAAGAGAACCCCATCGCTTACGCCGTCGCCAAAAAACGCTATGATACAATTGAGAAATTCGGCCGTTTCCCGGAACGGAATAAGGCGCTAGGCCGCGATAACACGCCAGAGGAAGATGAGTATCTCAGTAAGCTCGGATAATTTCAGGAGGAAAGCATGAGCAAATACGACAAAATTTTAAAACCCTTCGCTCTCGATAAAATGAAAGCGGGCGATCTGCATGTTTTTACACCCATCGACGGCTCAAAAATCGCATCCATTGCTCAGCACAAGGCCGCCGCCGTTAAAAAGATTGCCGCAAACTCACAGAAGGCGTTTCTGGAATGGCGCGCCGTGCCCGCCCCGGTGCGCGGTGAATTTGTCCGCCTGCTGGGCGAGGAACTTCGCGCCTCCAAAGATGATCTCGGCAAACTCGTCACGCTCGAATGCGGAAAAATCCTCTCCGAAGGTCTCGGCGAAGTGCAGGAGATGATTGATATTTGCGATTTCGCGGTCGGGCTTTCCCGTCAATTATACGGATTAACGATCCAGTCAGAACGCCCCGGCCACCACATGCGCGAGATGTGGCATCCGCTGGGCCCGGTCGGGGTGATCACGGCGTTTAATTTCCCGGTCGCGGTCTGGATGTGGAACGCGGCGCTAGCCTTTGTCTGCGGGGACAGTATCGTCTGGAAGCCTTCCGAAAAAACACCTTTAACGGCACTGGCGTGCCAGAAAATTTATGAACGCGCCGTGAAAAAATACCGCGCTGCCGGGCATGCTATCCCTGACAACCTCAATCAGATTGTCATCGGGGGCAGGGACGTCGGACAGGCGCTGGTTAAAAACGAAACCTTCCCGCTCATCAGCGCAACCGGCAGCGTCCCCATGGGCCGTGCCGTGGCACAGGACGTCGCCGCCCGGCTGGGCCGCAGCCTCCTCGAACTCGGCGGTAACAACGCCATGATCGTCACACCAAGCGCCGATCTCGATATGACCCTGCGTGCCGCAGCTTTTAGCGCCGTCGGTACATGCGGACAGCGCTGCACAAGCTTGCGCCGCCTGATTGTGCATGAAAGCGTCAAAGACAAGCTGGTGAAAAAACTGGTCGCCGCTTATAAATCCATCCCCATCGGTGATCCGCTCAGCGCGAAAACGCTGGTCGGGCCTTTAATCGATGAAACCGCGCTGGAGCAGATGCAAAAGGCACTGACCCAGGCGAAAAAAGAAGGCGGAAAAATTCTCGTCGGTGGTAAACGCATAAAGGACAAAAAAGGCGCGTATGTGCAGCCCGCCATCGTGGAAATGCCGGGTCAGACCGATGTGGTCTGCCACGAGACCTTCGCGCCTATTCTCTACGTCATGACTTACAAGAAATTCGAAGACGCGGTCAAAATGCAAAACGCCGTGCCGCAGGGATTATCGTCCTGCGTCATGACCGGCGATATCAGGGAAGGGGAACTGTTCCTCTCGGGCACCGGAAGCGACTGCGGCATTGCCAACGTGAATATCGGCCCGTCCGGCGCAGAAATCGGCGGGGCCTTTGGCGGGGAAAAAGAGACCGGCGGCGGCCGCGAAAGCGGCTCGGACAGCTGGAAAATCTATATGCGCCGCCAGACCCAGACCATCAACTATTCCACCGCGCTCCCCCTCGCTCAGGGGGTAAAATTTGACCTCTAAATAAAAATATGTAAAACTAAAGAATAGGGTCTGCGAATCACTTGGCGGAGAATTGAGAAGATTTCAAAAAAAATCAGCGAAAAAACTTTTCTTGAATGAATCCTTATAAGGGCCTTCAGGAAAAGGAAAAATCATGTCCGCATGACGCCGGTTTTTGACATTTTTTTGCACGCAAAATCGGATTGAGCTAAACTCAACCCATAGTAAGACAGACACAATAAACATAACTATATAACCAGGAGACTTGTCAAATGGCCTCACGTTATCTTTCGTCCACACACCAATCCAGAATTGAATCCTTAAGAAAACAACACGAAATTTTATCCGGAAAAATAGACGAAGCGCGTAAGTGTGTGTCGGTCAGTGACTTCTACCTCAGTCAGCTTAAAAAGCAAAAGCTTATGCTCAAAGAACAAATTGAAGGCATCAGCAAGACCGCGGCGAACGCATAGGGTTTTTGAGTACATCCTTCTTTCAACCTAAGAAAAACCGGCCGTGTGGGGAGACAGGGCCGGTTTTTATATCTGTATAAGTTTCTTTAAAAAGCTTAGTTGCCGGATGAATCGCCGGAAGTCGAGCTCGGCATCTTCAGGAAGTTCGAGAAATCGAAACTGCTGGAAGATTGTTGTGGCTCTTCATCCGGCATCATTGCCGCGCGTGCGGCTTCCTGGCGCTCAGCCTTAACCTTTTCAGGATCTTTGCCTTGGGCTTTCAAGCCTTTTTCAATCGCCTTCTCGTACTCCACATAAGTGCAGAGGCCAAGGTCCGCTGGGTGACGCGGACGTAGATTTGGAGAGTTAGGGTGCGTACGATCGCGGACATTGTTAATGGTCGGCTTGGTCGTTCCAACCAGCTTGCAAATCTGCGCATCGCTGATCTCTGGGTTGTTCTTAAGGATATAAGCAATTGCATCAGGCTTATCACCACGCTTGGACACCGGAGTGTAGCGGGGGCCTTTGGCGCGGATTTTAACGGTCGGCAAATCGGTTTTAGATTGAACAAGGCGCGCCGCAGGGTCGGCCTGGCAACGATCCAGTTCCTCTTGAGTCAATTCATTATGATCAACAGGATGACGTCCAACCAACCCACGGCCGATATCGCCGTCCGCCAAAGCCTCGATCTCGATCTCGGTCAGGCCTGTAAAATCAGCAATCTGCGTAAAGGTCAGGATTGTGTTGTCAACCAGCCATACCGCGGTTGCCTTAGGCATCAATAGCGTGTTTTCTTTTCTTTGTGCGTTTGCCATTTCAAAATCTCCAATAAATTCTTGTCGCCCGATCCTTATCCCGATAGGATCAACGAGGTTTAAAAACAACTGTTTTCATGGGAATGAAGGCTTTATAATCACAATCCTGAGAAAAATCCAGAGTTTTTTATGTTTGATGAAGAACCTATAAGAAAAAAAGATATCGGTTTCAAAAAACTCGTCGATATGTCGATCGAGGAGATTGAAGACTATATCATTGAGTTAAAAGAAGAAATCACCAAAGCTGAGGCCGATATCGTCAAGAAAAAGGCCTCCCGCGACGCCGCAGCCAGCATATTTAAATCATAGAGGGAAAACTCACCATGCGTATTGAACAAGACATTAAACTCGATTTTAAAGACGTCCTGATCCGTCCCAAACGCTCCACGCTTTCGAGCCGCAAGGATGTCGACATTGGGCGTGAATTTACGATGAAATGGAGCAAACGCAAGTTTAAGGGCGTGCCCATCATCGCCGCCAACATGGATGGCGTTGGAACCTTTAAAATGGCCGAAGCCTTTAAAAAGGACGGAAACGGCCTGACGGTTGCCCTTCATAAGCACTATGATCTCGAAGATCTCGTTGCTTATTACAGCAAAAACGGCAACGCCAACGTCTGGTATTCCATCGGCCTGGTCAAGGACGACACCGAAAAACTCAAAAAATTCCTGAAATCCAAACCGCAGAAAGACGGCAAGGGCATCGATAAGATCTGTATCGATGTCGCCAACGGCTATTCCGAGCCGTTTGTCGATTTCATCAAACGCATCCGCGATGAAATCCCCGACGATATTACGATTATGGCCGGAAACGTTGTCACTGGCGAAATGGTTGAGGAACTCATTCTCTCCGGCGTTGATGTTGTCAAAGTCGGCATCGGCCCCGGCAGCGTCTGCACTACCCGTAAAATGACCGGCGTGGGTTATCCGCAGCTCTCCGCGATTATCGAATGTGCAGACGCGGCGCACGGTTTGGGCGGGCTGATCTGCGGCGATGGCGGCTGCACGGTTCCGGGCGATATCGCCAAGGCGTTTGGCGGCGGCGCTGATTTTGTCATGCTGGGCGGCATGCTCGCCGGCCATACGCAGTCCGAACAAAAAATCGTCACCGAAAAAACTCAGAAGTTCGTGCAGTTCTATGGTATGAGCAGCAGCACAGCGATGAAAAAGCACAGAGGAGAAGTCGCAGAATACCGCGCCTCCGAGGGCAAGACGGTTAAAATTCCGTATCGCGGCGATGTCAGCGGTGCATTACAGGATATTCTGGGCGGGCTGCGTTCATCTTGCACGTATGTTGGTGCACGTCACTTGAAAGAGTTTTCAAAACGCACAAGCTTTATCCGCGTCACCCAGCAGCTCAATACCGTATTTGGCAATGAATAAGAAACTTGCTTTGACCCATTCGTCTCGCTAATCTGTACACTCAAAATTTAAAGGAGTACGAATTTATGGACGACATCAAGCAACGCCTGCAGGAAACATCAGAAAATTGTTTCAAATGTTATGAGGCTTGGGCTGCCGATAAAAAAACACTAAAGGCTCGGGAAGATTTGCAGGAAGCTGTCCACGAACTCCGCAAGGTTGCGTCGCGTCTGGAGATCGAGATCGCCGTCAGCGAGCGCAGCGACATGTCGCAAAAGCCTATTCCAATTCCGCATCACCGTGATGCCCGTCGCCGCAACGTCGAAGAGGGGAATGACATGGATGATGAGGACAACAGCGGCAATGGCAACGGTAATGGCAACCCGGGCAGCAGCGCTCATCAAGGCGGCGTGCGCCGTAGCAGTGGCCCACGCAGACGCTCGCAAGGCGGCGGCAACGAAAGCTAAGACTGATCCTTCAAAGTACGGAGATCAGAAAATCCTTCTGCCGAACCGGCACGCAGGAAGACGTTGGTTTTCTTCTCGGTTCCAAGGGACACAGGCAGAGTGGGCAGCCCAGCACGTCTCAGGTCTTTGGCTTCGGAATAGCGGTGTTTGATGTCGGCATTTTCTGGTTCAATCTGCATACAAAACTTTGCATTCGCCAGCGTGTATTCATGACCACAATACATCATCGTTTCATCGGGCAGCGTCATTATTTTTTCAAAAGAGCTCCACATTTGCTTCGGCGTTCCTTCAAACAGGCGTCCGCAGCCCATGGAAAACAAAGTATCGCCGACAAACACGGATTGAAGATCAGGCATATACAAGGCAATGTGCCCGCTGGTATGACCCGGCGTTTCAATGATTTGGATTGTCTCGCCAAGGGGGGCGAAGTCATCACCCTCGGACAAGACGATATCAATACCCGGAATGCGCTGTGCTTCGGCCTTTGGTCCCGCCACCAGACAGCCAAAATGCTCTTTGACTTCAAGATTTCCATCGGTGTGATCCCAATGATGATGCGTATTCAAAATATGCGTCAGGCGCAAACCGCGCGCTTCTATAAAATTGATAACAGGCACAGCATCGCCCGGATCAACAATCGCGCAAATGCCGTCTAATCCTTCAATCAGATAAGCATAATTGTCTTTAAGAATGGGAATGAGGTGAATGCTCATACTTAAGATTTAAGCAATAAACTAAGACCTGAGGCAATAGTAACAAATACAAACGCACGCTTGATCCAGACATTGCCTTTAAGATATCCGAGATGCGCGCCAAGCCATCCGCCTGCGAAAGACGCCACCCACAGCACGGGCAGCCAGCTCCATTGCACATCGCCTCCCATGAAATATAGTGCGAGTGCTCCTGTCAGGTTCCACAAAAACCCTACCAGTGTCATGGTGTAAACAACCGCCAGCTTGTAATCCATGCCAAACCATACGATCAGCCACATCGTAACGAACAATCCGCTTCCCGATGAAAACGAGCCGTTAAAGACGCCAAGCAGAAACAAAACCGCGCCTCCGATGACATATCCCATCCTATCGCGCCGTATTGGCGCATGTTCTTGTCCAACATTTTTTTTGAAAAACGTATAAATGCCGAGGGCGACTGTCAGAACGCCGAGCGTGATCTGCGCGACTTTATCGGAAATTTGTAAGATCAGAAACGCGCCAACAATCGTCCCGATCACACCGCATATCATGACATAGAAGGCAAAAGACCACTTTACATCGCGGTTTTTGACATTGCGCGTCATCGAGCCGAGACCGAGCATAAAAGTTGCCATCTTGTGTGTTGCCAATGCTTCAGCGAAGGGAAGGCCCAGGAGAATAATAACTGGCAATTGCACTAGCCCCGATCCGCCGCCAGCGAACGCCGACAACGTGTTTGCGACTAGGGAGGAGACAAAGAGGATGATATAATCGATCATACCTTAGTTTCTGAGGTTTTGAGCGCATCGGCAAGTCTGTTTTGCGCGCTGCCGGGTTTGAGGGGTTGCTGCTGGCTTGCATGCGGCGCCCATCCAAGAAGAAACAGAATTTCAAAGCTGGCGTAGATACGGCCATCTGGCTCAGAGAACTTGTGTTGATAATACTGCGCAGCCTGCAGAAACAAACCTTTTCCGGGATATGATTTATTACGCAAGGCAAGAATATTCGTCTCGCCCATGCCGCGCAAATCATGCATGAGCCTGAACATATCGGCGTAGGTAACCGTGAGGATTTCAGAATCAACAACAGGAAGCGCAAAGCCCGCTCGTTGCAGCAAAGCCCCGAGATCCTGCTTGGAGGCAAAAGGATGCACCCGCGGACTGGCGCCGCCTTTGATCTCAAGCTCGGCTTGCGTTAAAGACTCCCGCAGCTCATAAAGAGTTTCCCCGCCAAACATCGCGCCGATGAATAGCCCATCAGGTTTTAAAGAGCGGCGGATTTGAATGAGTGCGCCAGGCAGATCATTAATCGTATGCAGGTCAAGGACGCTGGTAATCAAATCGCAGGAGCCTTCTTCAAAACCAAGAATCTCTTCAGCATCCATAACAGCAATCTCTTGCGCAGAAAAATTGCGCTTAACATCAGCAAGACGGCCCTTGAGTTCCTTTTCAGCCCAGTTTCGGAGAAATGAAAATTCAGAAGAATGAGGCAGGGTGCGGGCACGTTTTTGGTTCAAAAGAGAACGATCAAAAATCCGGATATTATTGGGGTCTACCATTTGTCTGGCTTAAGTTGTTCATCAAATTGCTTCAGATCACTCAAAAACTGCGACACATCCTCTTCAAACTCGTTCTCTGATATGGGCTGCGGCTTGTTGGTCAGCGGTTTGGCAGACGTTACAACCCGGGCTGTTTCTGCCTGAGCATGAAACGGCGTTCCACTTTTAAGATCATTATAACTTTGTGGCGATACGCTCGCTGGGTTTTCTTTCAAAAACGCCGGCTGTTCATAATGGATTGGAAATCCCCAGTCCGGGTCTTTAAATGTCCGTTCAATATTCGCCATCATTTTTGATTCATGGGCCGCATCAAACTTGAGATCGTCCCCGAGATATTTAAAACTGCGTCCGAGCATGGTCATCATATGCATCGACTTGTTGAGGTCGTTGCGCCGATTAAGAAGCGCAAGCTGATAGAGCGGCAAAAAGATGATATTCGGATCTTCCATGAAATCAGGTGGTACAGCTACGGCGAAAGGGTACATTTTCTGCGGCGTCATGTCGACATGGGTATAATATGGCTCTCCCATTTTAATCACCATTTCTGGTAAAACGGCAAATTTCTCGGCGATAAACTTACGAGCCAGCCGGTAATTCGTGATCTCGCGGGGCAATTCGAATGTCGGCGCACAGATCATCACAGATTTTCCGTCCCGCTTCTCGGGCACAGGCATCGCATCCAGTAAAAACCCCGCATGAACTTCATGCTTCATATTCTTTGTGAGAGGAAGGACAACCGCGCGGTTGACGGTTTCGTGGTCATGGACAACGAAATCAACGTCCTGTGCTGATAGCCCTGAAATTGTTCCGCGTGTATGGCCTTCTTCAACAAAAACGGAATGGACGGCGCGCAATTCCCCGGCACTGCCTTTAATGTCTTTAAACCGGGTCTGTGAGGCCTTGAGCTGCGTCACAATTTTTGCAAGATCGGCGCGCGCTGTAATTTCTCCGCGCTTGATGTTGACCTTTTTCTGGATCCAGCTTTCTGCAGGAATTTTCAAATGATTAAATAATGCCAAGATTTGCAGTTCCAGCTTTGAATTGGGAATAAGCCCCAATCCGATGGCGTCCAAGACCTGCTGGGCATCCAGCTCACGAATTTTCCCCCGCGCTTGGAAGCGGCCTAGTCCGGCTATTCCTGGCTTTGGAGTCATCGATCCTGGCGCGTGTTGAACTTCAAGATAAAAGGTTTGAACAAATTCATTGATAAAATCTGGTGCCGGATAATATCCGGAGCCTTTCTCAATTTTTGCGCCATTTTTAGGCGTAAGACCAAGATAGTCCCTGCATAACAGAGCTGTCCGCTTCTCATCATCTTCAATATTTTCCGCAAGCAAGGCCTCGTCCACAGCAATGGCATCAATCATATGTCCAGACCATTTTTTGCCGTGAATATTCTCTCCTGCTCGGGCAACGGCATTCGTCACAGATCGTGCTACCCCGTCATGCAGATAGACTTTTAGAAATCCATCACTATCGACACAGTAGGGGAGAATATCGCATGTCCGCTCATTGCGAGCGACGACATCGCAGAGGCGCCCGCTCTTGTTGTCGCGCATTGTTGTAATGGTCAGCTTGTTTTCGGCAGAAGAGGAGGGCCTGCGCTCCTCAATATGCAGGCTTCGACGTTCCGCCATTTTTTGCGCAACCATGACGAAACAGGTTGGGGGGCTGCCAAGAAACGTTCCGTTATCCATGTACAACGTAAAACGCCCTTCATAATATTTCTCAACCGTATCATCGTCCCAATGAGGTCCACAGTAACGAACCCTCGCCCCCATATTGCGGACTGTCTTTTCAAAATCATGGGCAGTGAAGAAGGTGTACTCAATCGGCAACTCTTGTTCGGCTTGCGCTCGGTTGTCTTTACGCAAGATAAATTCATAAGCCCATTTGTAAGGCAGGCGAAATAAACGCGTTTTTGGCAAACGGGGCGGTAGTTCCTCAACGAAGAAACCTCCAGTGCCGGGATCATTACGCGGACGGGCATTCTCGGAGTACCAAACAAGAAAGTCTGGCTCTGACAGGTCTTTGATAGCCTCGCCTTTGCTCGGCGTATCAGGCATCTCCATCAGGATATATTGCAAAGGCGGCGGCCGGGTATAATCACGGATGAACATAAACCCTTCTTTTTTCAGTGCGGAAAACTGAGCATCCAATGTTTTTTGCACGATGTGTTCGCTATAGCGCGAGCCGGAATAAATCGAATGCAGCGTATAAGAGTTGATAATGCAATCCACGCTTTCAGGCTCAAAAACATCCGTCGTCGCATCGCCCACTTTGTAATCAAGATTAGGCAGCTGAAACGTCTCCCGTGCCTTATTAATTTCGCGGCGATTTTTATCCATGCCTATAAATCGCAATTTCGGGCGCATAACGGCCATCGCGTAGGTCATCGCTCCATCATGACACCCGATATCCACAACCAATGCGTTTTCATCCAGAAAGACATGAGAAAGTGCAAACCAGGCGTTGCGGATCGTTTCAGGATTAACCCCACGCAACAAACGGTCGCGCTTTTCCAGGGCCGTTTCATCTTTGATCAGGCGAACACTGGGCTTAGGGGTTTTTGTCGTGAGCGTTTCCATGCTTTAACTCTTATGGTAGTATGCGCTTTGTAACGAAAACCGCTCAAAAATGCAAAGAAAACCGCTCCATACCTTCGTTTCGCAAGCAATAGATACGATTTTGCCGCCCCGGTGCGTCATCAGCGGGGAGATTGTCGAAAGCCAAGGCATGCTCTCGCCCAAGGCCTGGGGAGCGCTGGACTTCATTAGCTCCCCATGTTGCAAGGTCTGTGGCGTACCCTTTGATTTCGATAACACAGACCTTTTGGGCTATGACGAACAGCATTGCGCAACCTGTCTGCAGGACAAGCCGGAATTCACAATGGCGCGTGCCTCTCTGGTCTATAACGACAACAGTCGTGGTCTTATCTTGTCTTTTAAACATGGTGATAAAACCCATTTAATCAAGGCGTTCGTGCCATGGCTGCAAAAGGCAGGAGAAGAAATTCTGGCGCAAACAGATATCCTGATGCCTGTACCGCTTCATCGCTGGCGTATGATTGGCCGCCGCTATAACCAGTCTGCACTGATCAGCACATTACTGGCCAAAGAAACCGGAATAAAACACTATGTGGATGGATTGGTTCGCATCCGCTCCACACCATCACAAGGGCATTTGAAAGCAAAAGAGCGTGAAAAAAATGTACGCAAAGCTTTCATCGTCAATGCGCGCTATGCAACGGATGTCCGGGGAAGAGCAATCACATTGATTGATGATGTCATGACGACGGGATCGACGGTTAGAGAATGCACGAGAACTTTATTAAAAGCTGGGGCGGCCAAGGTTTTTGTTCTGACGCTTTCACGCACGCGACCGCATTATTCCGCTTAACCGAGGTTCTGCTTCATCACCAGATGTTTAAGGACAGAAAACTGATCAAGAGTTTTTAGTCCCGCTCGCCGCATGGATTTCACCACGGGATTATCATTCGCCACCAAACGGTTCATGGCATCAACGCCAAAGCTGCGCGTTCCGACATCCATGCGTCGCTCGCGCTCATAGGCATCCAGCAAGATTTTTGAACCAATATCCAGCCCAAGGCGACTGTGCTTGGTAATGAGCCCCGCCAGTGAGCGGACATCACGCAAGCTTAAATTCAATCCCTGCGCTGTAATCGGGGACATGACATGCGCCGCTTCAGCGATCAAGGCCATACGAGGCGCAGTCAAGCTTTTGGCTTTCATCGAACAGAGCGGCCAGGCTTGTGGCCCGGTCTCAAGCGTAATGCCGCCAAGAATATCGTTCGAAGCTTTTTGCAAGGCGGCTTCAAAATCCTGTTTGCGCAAAGCCAGCAATTCATCAGCCCGCGCCGCAGGGTTGATCCACACAATGGCCGATTGATTGCCGGGCAGGGGAACAAAGGCCAGCGGCCCGCCGCTGCGATGGAATTCAGTGGATGTATGATTGTGAGATCGCGAATGATTGATCAGGCACGTGACGGCTTTTTGTTCATAAAGATCTTGTTGGACAGGGATGCCAGCAAGTTCGCGTACTTTCGAATTGCGCCCATCCGCGCCAACTATCAATTTGGCCTCAATCTCGCCTCCTGCAAATCTCACAAACACTTTTTGCCCGCGCACCTCATAACCTTCAAAGGCGGAAGGGCAATGGACATGAAGACTTGGCAATTCCTGTGCACGCTGGAATAAAGCAGCCCGCGTAATGTCATTCGGAATGTTGTAGCCAAAAATATCAACGCCGACATCGCTCGCTTCGAATTCTGTGACGATAGGATCACGCGGCGCTTCGCTATCATCTATGATCTGGAGGCGCATCATCATGCACGCATGCATCACAACATCGTTCCATATTCCCATCTCTTTAACGAGATCAACGGAAGAGCCAAACAAGGCCGTCGTCCGTGCATTGGGCTTGACCTGATCAAGCGGTTGCGGAGGGTTTTGATCGATAATATCAACCCGTATACCTTCTTGAGCGAGCAACACCGCCAGCCCCAACCCGGCTATGCCTGCGCCCGCGATAAAAACATCCGTTTGCTTTTCCATACCCAATGACTTACATCATTTAAGAAGGAAATGCAGTCATTTTCTGAAAGACAAGGAGACGATCATGCCGGATATTGACGTTTACACGACGGATTACTGCCCTTATTGCGTAAAGGCAAAGGCCTTGTTGGATCGCAAAGGCGCAAATTATAACGAACATGATGTAACACACGACGATGAAGCGCGGATGTTATTGGTTGAAAAATCAGGCGGCCTGAAAACCGTGCCCCAGATTTTCATTGCAGGCAATCATATCGGCGGGTGTGATGATCTATACGCCCTTGAGGCCAAAGGCGAGTTGGACGCTTTGCTGAATGACTGATGTTTTGAAAGTTGCTTGTATCCAGCTTAGCAGTGGCCCAACGATTGAGCCAAATCTCACTGAACTTGAAGGATTTGTGCGTGAGGCCGCAGGACGAGGCGCCAAGTTCATTGTCACGCCCGAAAATTCTTGTCATATGCGCAGACCACCGGAAAAAAAACTGGAATCTGCACGCTTTGAAAAAGATCATCCCGCTATCCCGCAATTTGCCGCATTGGCCAAAGAGCTTGGCATTTGGATCGAGCTTGGTTCGATATCGATCAAGCTCAGCGATTCCAAAATCGCCAACCGTTGCTACGTTTTCAACGACAAAGGCGACATCGCCGCGACTTACGATAAGATCCATCTGTTCGTTGTTGATTTGCCCGGCAAGGAAACATACCGCGAAAGCAACGTTGTCGAAGCCGGCAACAAGGCTGTTGTTGTGCAAACGCCATGGGGCGGCTTAGGCCTGAGCATCTGTTACGATCTTCGCTTCGCCTATCTCTATCGCAGCCTCGCCCAAAGAGGGGCCTCGATCATAACTGTTCCCGCCGCCTTCACGGTCCCGACCGGCAAGGCGCATTGGGAAGTTCTGCTTCGCGCGCGTGCGATTGAAACCGGAAGTTTTGTTCTAGCGCCCGGTCAAACAGGGGAGCATGACGGTGGCCGGAAAACCTGGGGTCATTCAATGATCATTGGGCCTTGGGGCGACATCCTCGCGCAGGCCGGAACGGAAGTGGGTATCATCTACGCTGATCTCAATCTCGGAGATGTGCAAAAAGCGCGGGAAGCAATCCCTGCGCTGACCCATGATCGGCTTTTCTCTTAGATGGAGTTATTTTAGATCTCTTACAGGCCCAACTTCGCTTGCCGCGCTTGCAAGAAGAATAAGATGAAGGCGTTCTTCTGACGCATTAAGATAAGGTTGTTTCTCAGTTGGTGTTACTAAAGGTCTCGGAGCACCAACTTCGCTGGCAGCGCTCGCAGCAACAGTAAAGTCATCAGCAGTTTTATTCATATAAATCTCCCTTCGCTATAGTTATGAAGGATAATTTAATAAGCTTTAGGAAAATATGTCAAGCAACTCTGAAACTCTACAATAAATTAAGGCCGGATCTCTCCGGCCTAAATTCCGTAATAAAATATAAAATCAAACTTTAGAAATGATAGGCAAGACCAGCTCTGATATTATTTTCAGAAGGATCAAATCCATTATTTTCCTCATACCAAACATGAGAATAATCAAGCCGCACCCCATAATCACCATAGGCAACAAGTTCAGTGCCAACCCCAAGCTCAAAACCATCGAAATGCTCATCAGCTGAAAAGCCACCAGATGATCCGTCAAATGAGGCGCGTCTGTAACCCACAATACCATAGGGGTTGAGACCGAGTGGGGTGGTTTCACTTAAAAAGGACAGGCCGGGACGAAAATTGATCCCCCATTCGGAATCTTTTTCAACATTGGCCGCGCCAATATTTTTGTCCGCATTAGACCACGCATAATCAAATTCAATCGCACCATTTAAACCCAAGCCCATGCGGTTGATTGTTTTATCCAAAAGAGCGTCAGCCTGATACCCCGCAAAAAGCCCGTAATCTTTGCCATCAAGATCAAAGTCCGTACCTCCTGGCCCGTCAACGTCGACATCCGTATAACCTGCAAAGCCCCCGACATAAAAGCCGCTGAGTGGAGACAGGCTATTGTAATCATTTGCAAGTGCTGGCGAAGCTATGCTCAGTAGTGCTGTCGAAAGAAGTAATTTTTTCATAATTTTACCTTGTTCATAAAAGATTTAAAGGCGGTGTGCCGTAAGCGCTTACCTCATTAATGCTATGAACAAGGCTAAAGTTCCAAAAGATGTAAATTTATTTTTCGAAAAAAAGAAACTTGGTTAAGCAACAGCGCTGATCTGCACACCCAGCGCTTCAGCCAGCGAGCGCAGTGCGCGGATCGAACCTTCCTTTTTCCCAATCTCAATTTCTGTGAGATAAGGGCGCGATATTCCGGCTTTTTTCGCCAACGCTCCTTGCGTCATGCCGCGATGTTTGCGCAGGATTTTGACCGGATGCTCCTGCCGTGCCGCAAGCGCATCAAGTACTTCACCCGGCAAACCGGCCTCATGGCTTCCCGTCATTTCGCGGAAATCATGGAGAGGAACAAGGACGTAGGGTTTACCCTGAATATGCAACAAATCGTATTTCATAGCGACAGTGTAGCATTATCAAAAGCGTGTGGAAAGAGAGAGCGATCCAAAAGCGCTGGCTTCATCCTGTCCGTCGAATTCCTTGCTGCGGATATTATAGGAGTATGAAACCCGGTAATTACCAAGCGTCAGAGCAGCTCCTATGCTGGCATCCCCCACCAGATATTTTTTATCAACGCTGTGGGAGTCGGAAAATGTATTGCCGTCCAGAAAGATATTGCGCCCGACAACGCGCCCGTCCGCACTTGCAAAGAGATACCAGCTCCACCCCTGATCCGGCGTTTCAAAAAATCCTGTGCCAGGTGTGGCTGGGGGGACGCGGGGCGGCTTATCCTGCAACACGCCCTGATAGGGGCCGAAAGTCACCGAGACACCGGTGCCCGCATGCGTGTAGATATTACCGAGGCTGAAATTGATATTCGGATCAGCACTCAAACGATAATCCCCCAAATCAGTATGCAGCGCACCCGGCCAGCGCCGTCCCGCGGAAAGGATCAGGCCAGGTTCAAAATCCAACTGATTTTTCCAACCTTTGGGCGAAGGAGAGTCAGACAAATGCGAGTGAATAAGCTTTTGGGTTTGCTCGCCGAAGGCCTCCGGCCCTACAACGCCGAGAGTTAATTCAAGCTCATCCAGATGATTGTCCTGCAAGGTCGCCAGCCCAACAGAACCGTATAAAAATCCGGCCCATGGCCGATCGTCACTTTGTTGGGAGGAGGCGGTAATATTTTCGGGAGAATAAATATTTTGTCCCAATGTGAAAAAAGTCGAGGTCGTATCGTTCAAATCAAAGCTTGGAATAGACTCCGCGAGGTCATCGATATAATCCGGCACAGGAGTATTCACGTTAAAATAGGTCAGACGCGCACCACTGGTATAATACTGGTCTGTCCCGCCGCCAAACTTATCGTTCTCAAGAGACAGGCTGAGATAATTTTTGTGTTCCGCATTTTTAACGCGGGAAGCAACTATTTTTTCAGCATTCGGAACATTCGCCGGCTTGATCTCCAGATCTTGCGCAAAAGCCTGTGCCGGAAGGCAGCACAAAAAAACTGCCGTGATAATCTTTCTCTTCATACCCATCCATGCTAATTCATACATCATGATTGAAAACATATACACCCATAAACCCAAGGAGCCAACGAAGCAAATCGTTGTTTTGCTCCACGGTCTTGGCTCCAATGGCCGCGATTTAATTGGCTTGGCGCCGGAGCTATCACAGTTTTTACCCAATGCCATATTCATATCGCCAGATGCACCATTCGCCTGCGATATGGTTCCACCCGGATATCCTGACAGCTATCAATGGTTTTCCCTGCAAACACGCGATCCTTCAGATATTCTCAGAGGTATTAAGACCGCGACACCAATTTTGAACACGTTTCTCGATAACATTTTGGAAGAATACAAGTTGCCGGCCTCAAAACTTGCGCTGGTCGGGTTTTCGCAAGGCACGATGATGAGCCTTTATGCAGGGCCACGTTACAAAAACAAAATCGCTGGCGTCCTCGGTTATTCCGGCGCACTGTTCTGGGAAGAGGGGACAAAAACAGAAGACCTTCAAAACATTCCAATCCACCTCATCCATGGCGAAGCCGACGATGTGGTTCCTGTTGAAGCATTCCATGAAGCCAACAACGTTTTGAAGGCGCATAACTTCAACGCAACTGGCTACACCCAGCCCGGATTACCCCATTCTATCGACATGAAGGGCATCGAGAGCGGCGGAGCGTTTTTGAAAAAAATACTTTCTTGAGCATTTTAAAACCCTGTCAACCGCAAAATAAGGCTCACAGCGGCTTTCCAGTGTGCGTTGCAGCAACTTTTTTCTAAAAATGAGACTTTTTTTGTAACAATTTGAAATATAAAGAATTTCATAGTTGTTCACATATGTCGCAACGCGAGATTATGCAGCGTTGCAGCAACGATTTTTATGGCAAACGCCCGGGTTCCCGCAAATCTTGTGTTATAATAAAATTATAAGAATCGTGAGGTCTTGCTTCAGTCCTCGGCTCTACAAAAGGGTGTTCCGCCCGCCACCAAGACCTCCAGGATAGTCCAAAGTCGTTTCGGGTCACCGGCGCAAAAACGAAGGAGAAATGAATGGTTGCTATAACCGCTGATATGTACAGTACGCCATTAGAAAAATGTCCGGCACTGATATTGAACGCAGATTATAGACCGCTCAGTTACTTTCCGCTTTCGATCTGGTCTTGGCAAGACGCGGTGAAAGCGATTTTTAGAGAAAGTGTAACTGTGATCTCCGAATATGACCGCGTGGTGCGGTCGCCCAGTTGGGAAATGAAATTACCCAGCGTGTTGGCACTCAAAGAATTCATACCGGCAGCGCGCAAGCCGGCTTTTACAAGGTTTAACTTGTTTTTGCGCGATGAGTGGACGTGTCAGTATTGTGCAGATGATTTTTCAACACATGAATTGACATTTGACCACGTCATTCCACGCTCAAGAGGGGGGCGTTCGGAATGGGAGAATATAGTGGCGGCCTGCCGGGAGTGTAATACACAAAAAGGCAACCGTATGCCCCACGAGGTCAAGATGTATCCGATGAGAGAGCCAAGGGAACCCACCCTGTATGAGCTCCAGGATAAAGGCCGCAGATTCCCTCCAAATTTTCTCCACGAGAGTTGGGGGGATTTTTTATACTGGGATACGGAATTGGACAATGTATAGAGATTTTAAAAACAGAATTCGGCAATGCTTTGAGGATGGTCTTCATGGCTCAGCCGTAACCAGCCCCGAACTGAACAGGGAGGGGCATAGTGCAACGAAGGGAGGATGTTATGTTTAATCATATCACAAATCTTGCACAATCACGGTCAATCACAGGTGCAGTAGGATTTTTCCTATTCTACACAGTTCTGTTGGTTGGCTTATCAACGTTCTTGGGTCACTATTTGCCAGCAGTTGGCATTATCAGTGGCACAGTAGGCAGCTTCTTTGATGGAGGCAATGTCCACACGTTGATTGGTACAGGCTGGACCTTAATACTTTCCAGCATGATCCTGACCAGCAAAAAACTGACAAGCGATCTGATGTCCGTCATCATTGCGATGGTAGGTGTCTATCTGTCTTACACAGTTGATGTTCTGCTGGGCATGGTTGTTGTATCTTATCTGACCACACTCGGCAAATAAGTACAGACCAAGCGAATAACAAATCGGGCCTCTTCGTGAGGCCCGATTTTTATTTTTCAAATAGTCATGAAACTCCTTGACTCTCGCCGCATAGAGCGGCTATGAATTTCTCACATCCACATTTTTATCCACAGTTTTACAAAACTGTTTTGAGCAGGGAAAGGCCACCGCTATGTTTAATGATCTGTTTGATTTCGCAAAAAAACGCACACTGAAAGAATCCGTAGGCTTCTTCATCTTCCACGGCACACTCGCCACCGCAGTTGTAACAGTTGTTAAGCTGATGGAAGCGGCCGCTTAGTTGCAACGAAGCTAATCGAGCAACTCACAAACATTCCCGCACAAAGCAGGATGTTATAAAACGCCATCGACATCCCGAAAATAGGGTCAACCCACGCCACTTGTGAGCAGGGGACAGACGGCTTTTTCATCAATTCTTCAAGGAGATTTCGCGTATCGTTCATAGCCGGGTTGAAGAATTCAGACGGCACGGCACACCCCTCAAAGACCGATACCCACCAGCGCTGCTCAACCCCGAAATGATAAAAGGCGATCCCGGTATTCGTTGCAAAAACCAAAACACATAACCCGATAACAATGCGGCGCGCAGGCTTAAAAGCCAGCCCAAAAAGCGCCAAAACGACTGCAACAAGGAAAGGAACCCGCTGGTAGAGGCATAAAATGCAAGGCTCCAGGTTATAGGCGAATTGTGCCGTTAAGGCCGCCGCCAAGGCAAATACGGAGAGGAATAAAATGCCGCACAAAATCACACACGGGCAGGCCAACATCTTTTTAGCGCAAGCGATCATCTAAAAAAATCCCAAAATCGTCTCTTTAATAATATCAATTCCTTGATTACCCAAGAATAGCAAAATCATACTCATCATAAACACCCAACCCGTGCCGACAATTGCCCCTACGGCAACCGCCAGCCCATCCCGCATGACAAGCCCGATCGACATCGCACATATGCCCATCCCCGGCACAGTATTGGTCAGCGGAATCGGCACATAAATCGACGCCGCCATGATCAGGCCCAAAAGCCCGACAATATTGGCCGAAGCCCCTTGGGTCATAAAACCGAGACGCGGTTTAATGAAATATTCGATCCGAACCATCCAAGGGATACAAAGATCAATCGTTTTATCCAAACTTTTGCGCGAAAATGACCGGATGCGGATCTTTTCCGGCATCCACACACTGTGCCGGCCGGCCATAAGCTGCGCCGTCAAAACCAGTAAAGGCAGAGCAAAAGCGATGTTAATCCCAGGCGGCACAGGAAAGGGAAGGGCAATCGGCACCGCAAAAAAGAACATCAGAACGCCAAATCCGCGCTCGTGCAGCTCTTCAATAATCGTTCCAACGCTAACGCGCTCACCGCTGATGTTGGCCTTCAAGTCGAGCAAAAGCTGGGAAATGGAACGGATATTCTCGGTCATGGGCTTTGTTATTGGTTGACAGGTTTTCATAGAATGGGTAGCTATATCCTTCACTGACAAAGCTCTACT
The DNA here is from genome assembly GCA_964478225.1 of uncultured Micavibrio sp. GTDB lineage: Bacteria > Pseudomonadota > Alphaproteobacteria > Micavibrionales > Micavibrionaceae > CAYZHM01. The sequence goes on along the minus strand of CAYZHM010000001.1, from coordinate 336,987 downwards.
GTCAACCTACAACTGGAATGCGGGTGTGGTGGAATCGGTAGACGCGCCAGACTCAAAATCTGGTGTCCGCAAGGACGTGGGAGTTCAAGTCTCCCCACCCGCACCATCCTTCGCACTCCGTGCTTCGGCTTGGCAAGCCAGGCAACAAAAAAGCCCTCCGAAGAGGGCTTGTTTAAAGGCCTTATGAGGCTTACTACATGCCAGGAACAAGATTGGCCACAGGCGCAGAAGAGGCAACCGTAGCTGCACCTGACGCGGCGGGTAAGGCTGCAGCTGTACCAGCCGCCGGTGTTGCCATTGTGGTTGTCAGAGTCGTCGCCTTCGCAATACCTGCAATTTTAGTGGCTCCGGTTGATGCTAGGCCCGCATAAAAACCCAGCCCTTCTCCAGCGGCTATGGCCACAGGTGTGGCCGCCCCAGCAGTGCTAACAAACATGCCCGTACCAACAATAAAAACAGTAGGAATAGCAAGCCATTTGATTGCGCCGGTGGCATATTTCCAGGCCTTGCTAAGCCCTCCCGTAACAGCGGCCGCGCCTTTTTCAATAGTTTCTGTAGCCATTTTTTCTCTCCATTACCAAGTTACATTCGTATAAAATTCATTTTCCGAAAACACACTCTACGTTTATAGCATATAGTGAAAATTTAAAGCAAATTCTTGCTCCTACAAGTCAAAAGTCTCCAGAACCTGATCTTTGTCGTTGGTGATCTGCTTCAGCTCCACCTTCTTTTTAGCCGGATCCGCTGGGTCAGCCACCAGGTTAAACTGATAGGTAACCGGTACAATATCGCTATGATACACCGATTCCGGATAGGTTTTAATTTTTGGCAAAGCCTTTGACACAATAACCTCAAGCGCCTGCTCAGATTGTATAAGGCTTTCATCGGTCACAACAATAACACGGCCATTCATGTTGGCATTGTCCGTACCCCAGGCGACAAACTCGCTTAACGGATCGACTTGTGCAATTTTTCCAACATTCGCCAGATGATTTTTTTGTTTGTTTGAATCCATTTTTAGCAAAAACTCAGCAGGTACACTGAGTTTTGCTCCATTCCGGAGGATAGCGTCTCTAAATCCGTCATAAGGCGGCGCACCAGCTGACGGCGGATTTTCTGCTAAGCCTGCGGTCTTCCCCTCATTAAAACCTTCCGCTTTCCCTGCGTTAAAGGACTCGACTTTAATTTCTTCCAATTGCTGTTGTGTCAGAGAATATTTTTGGGTTTTCTCGTTGCCGTCGCTTGTTAGATAAAGCATAGCGAAAAAAGTGAACGCGTTCGATCCAATAAGAAATGCTCGCGTTGATTTCCAAAAAGGAATCTTCGAAGAAACGGTCGTGCCCAGCTTGCGCACACCTTTTTCCTGATTGGGGCCGGTGGCATTGTTAAAATCCTTGGCTTCTTCTGCCGTGATGATTGTTTGAATGCGGCCTGCTGCTTTTTGCTGTTCTGTTTCTTTTTTTGTCGGGTCAGCTGGTGCTGCAACATTGTTGGCCGACGCTTTTGCCCGCATGCGATACAGATCATATTGTTGCTTTAAATCAGGGTCAGTAAGCAAATCCGAAGCGTCCTGAAAGGCCTGTGTCATCGGGTCATTCATCGTGGACGGAGAAAGAAGAGGGATGATTTTTTTGCGTGCAGCGTCAATGTCTTGCGCGGTTGCAGTATCAGCCAATGCTAAATCGGCATAATAATCCTTATCAAAGTCAAAGCGGCCAACATTCTTAACCATATGAATTCTCTCTACATTCAATTGTTTGAATGGAGAAAAAGTATCAAAAATACAAAGTTATGTCAATAAAATTAGGCGGCGGCCTTGGATTTCCCTGATTTCTTCTTATCCAGCAAGGGTTTAAGGTAATGCCCCGTGTAACTCTCTTCCACGGCGGAAATCTCCTCCGGCGTGCCTGTGGCAATGATTTTCCCGCCTTTATCGCCACCTTCCGGGCCAATATCGATCAAATAATCCGCGGTTTTGATGACATCAAGGTTATGCTCGATCACGACAATGCTATTGCCCTGATCGACCAATTTATGCAGCACCTCCAGCAATTTCCGGACATCCTCGAAATGCAGTCCCGTCGTTGGCTCATCCAGGATATAAAGCGTCTTGCCAGTTGAGCGTTTGGACAGCTCCTTCGAAAGTTTTACCCGCTGGGCTTCACCGCCCGAGAGGGTGGTGGCCTGCTGCCCAACATGGATATAGCCCAAACCAACATCCATAAGAGTTTGCATTTTATCGCGGATCGAAGGCACGGCCTTGAAAAACTCCAGCGCTTCCTCGACCGTCATCTCCAGCACATCGGCGATCGATTGCCCCTTGAATTTGATCTCCAGCGTCTCACGGTTATAGCGCTTGCCATGACAAGTTTCGCAGGTCACATACACATCAGGTAAAAAATGCATCTCAATCTTGATAACGCCGTCACCCTGACAGGCTTCGCAGCGCCCGCCTTTGACGTTAAAGGAAAAGCGGCCCGGATTGTAGCCGCGCGCTTTGGCTTCCGGCAATCCGGCGAACCATTCACGGATAGGGGTGAATGCTCCGGTGTAAGTGGCAGGGTTGGATCGCGGCGTACGCCCGATTGGTGATTGATCAATATCGATAACCTTATCGACAAACTCAAGCCCCTTGAGGTCTTTATAGGGCAGGGGTTGTTCTTTGGTTTTCATGAGCTGTTTTGACGCTGCACGATAGAGCGTGTCGATCGTGAAGGTCGACTTCCCGGATCCCGATACTCCGGTCACGCACGTAAAAGTCCCGAGGGGAATTTTTGCGCTGACATTTTTGAGGTTATTACCACTCGCGCCAATAACTTCAAGATTTTGTCCTTTTTTACCACTGCGCCGTTTGGCAGGCACGGCAATCTCTTTTGCGCCGGTCATATATTGAGCGGTCACGCTGTCCTTGCATTTAAAAACCTCCGACGGTTTTCCTGCCGCAACGATCGTACCGCCATGGACACCTGCACCTGGCCCCATATCGATCAGATAATCAGCACTGCGGATCGCATCTTCATCATGTTCCACCACCAGAACTGTATTTCCCAAATCGCGCAATCTTTTAAGGGTTTCCAAAAGACGGTTATTGTCACGCTGGTGCAATCCAATCGATGGCTCGTCCAGAACATACAAGACCCCGGTCAATCCAGACCCGATCTGCGACGCAAGACGAATACGCTGGCTTTCGCCGCCGGACAACGTTCCTGAAGAACGCGAGAGATTGAGGTAATCCAGACCGACATTCATCAAAAAGCTAAGCCGTTCATGAATTTCTTTCAAAATTTTATCGGCGATCTGGTTTTGCTGCTTCTTAAGTTTCTTCGGAACCTTATCAAACCAGTCATAAGCCTCTTCAATCGACAGGCTTGAAATATCGGCAATATGTTTACCGTCAATTTTAACCGCGAGTGCTTCAGGCTTTAAGCGCAAACCATGACAACTTTCGCAAGGGGCGCCGGTTTGGTATTCGGCCAACTTTTCTTGCTGGGAATTGCTGCCTGTCTCGCGCAGCCTGCGTTCAAGATTCGGAATGACGCCTTCAAACGGCTTATTGCTTTTCCAGACACTTTCGCTGCTTTTGCTTTGATAGGCGGTCTTGATAATTGTATTGCCGGAACCATACAGGATTTTATCCTGATGCTCTTTCTTCAATTTGCTCCACGGCACGTCCGTTTTAAAACCATAAAACTCCGCAACCGCTTGCATCGCCTGCAGATAAAAAGGCGCAAATCCTCCAGCCCAAGGCGCAATTGCACCTTTTTCGATGCTCTTCGAAGGGTCTGGCACAACAAGGTCTGGGTCAATATAAAGACGCTGCCCAAGCCCATCGCAATCCGGACAGGCGCCGTGCGGCGAGTTAAAGGAGAACAGCCGAGGTTCGATTTCAGCAATCGTGAATCCCGAAACCGGACAAGCGAACTTCTCACTGAACATTGTCTGTTCGTTAGTGGCTGCATTCTCGGCAATCAACAGACCATCCGCAAGACGTAGCGCAGTTTCCACAGAGTCTGCCAATCGGTTGCCCATATCGCCACGAATGACAATCCGGTCGACAACAACTTCAATGTCATGTTTGAACTTTTTATCAAGCGTTGGAACATCAGGAAGCTCATAAATGGCTCCATCAACCTTCACACGCTGAAATCCCTTGGCATGAAGTTCTTTAAACTCTTTTTTGTATTCGCCTTTACGTCCACGCGCGATCGGCGCAAGCAAATAAAGTTTCGTCCCATCACCCATCGCCATGATACGGTCGACAATCTCCGAGACAGTTTGGCTTTCGATCGGTTTGCCAGTCACAGGCGAGTAGGGGACGCCAACCCGCGCCCACAGCAACCGCATGTAATCGTAGATTTCAGTCACTGTCCCCACAGTCGAACGGGGGTTTTTGGACGTGGTTTTTTGTTCGATGGAAATGGCAGGAGATAGACCCTCGATGGAGTCGACATCCGGCTTTTGCATCATCTCAAGAAACTGGCGCGCATAAGCCGACAGCGATTCAACATAGCGCCGCTGGCCTTCCGCATAAATGGTGTCAAACGCCAGCGAGGACTTCCCCGACCCCGACAGGCCAGTCAAAACCGTTAACGTGTCGCGCGGAATGTCCACATCGACATTTTTAAGGTTATGTTCCCGCGCGCCTCTGATTGAAATTTCTGTAAGCATAGCGACTTATATGGCTCAATCCACAACATCCGGCAAGGCAAAGAAAAATTTTTATTGCAAAAAAACCTTAAAATCTTTACCAATGCGGGTGATTTTACGAAAGTAATGGGCGGGGGTATGAACAGCAATCTCGAAAACATATTGTTTTACATGCACGGTTTGCCGCAGGGCATCGCGCAAAAACTTGCGCAAGCAGATGATTATAAGGGCATTGAGAAACTCTTGGGGGCTTGTGAAGCATTTAAAAATGCGTCATCGAGCAAAGAAGTGAAAACAAGACGCCCGCAAGTTTTCGCCTCATTAAAGGCACTGGGACTTAATCCAGTAGAAATGGCTCAAGTTTCTCTCTCGCCAAGCTTCACATTTTAGAAAGACTGAACGCCGAGGGCGTGAATTCTTTCTTTGCATTCCAGCCACGCCGCTTTATACTCCAGATTCTTAAATACACATCACAAGGAGTACAAACGTGGCTGGAAGCGTAAACAAAGTTATTCTCGTCGGCAATCTTGGGGCAGACCCCGAAGTCCGTTCCATGCAATCAGGCGACAAGGTGGTCAACCTTTCGATCGCGACATCCGAGAGCTGGAAAGACAAAACATCCGGCGAACGCAAGGAAAACACCCAGTGGCATCGCGTTGTCGTGTTCAATCAGGGCCTTGTGAAAGTTTGTGAGAATTACCTCAAAAAGGGCGCTAAAGTTTACATCGAAGGTCAGCTCGAAACACGCAGTTGGGAACAGGACGGCCAGAAGAAATACACAACCGAGGTTGTGCTTCGCCCATTCCGTGGTGAGCTGACGATGCTTGATTCCAAAGGTGGTTCCGGTGGTGGCTTTGGCGAAAGCCCAAGCAACGATTACCAGTCAGGTGGCATGAGACAGGCCGTTGGCCAAAGCCATCCTGTTGACGAAATGGAAGACGAAATTCCGTTCTAGATCATGCGCACGCTCCTTATCATAGCGTTACTTCTGATCACCTCTCCTGTGATGGCACAGGATTCTGCGGATAAAAAGCCTGCGGATTCCACGCTTGAAAAGCGCATCGAACTCGCCAAAAAAATGCACGAGATCAACCCGGTTCGTGACCAAGTAGACAGAGCGCTGGAGCAGGTCGCAGAAACGCGGCCTCCATCGGAGCGCGATGAATTCGTCAAAAAAATGGTTGAGGCTCTGAACTATAAGGCCATCGAAAAAGCCTCGATCGATGCCATGGTCGAAACTTATACAGCCGAAGAACTTCAGGCGATGGTCAATTACTACGGCTCGCCAGAGGGTCAGTCGATCAAGAAGAAATATCCCGACTGGGCCGCCAAGGTGATGCCTGAAATCACCCGCATGCTCGATGTAACCTATATGCGCCTCCGCACAGGACAATAACCGACATGGACATAGAGAGCATAAACTGGGAGCAGTGGTCATACATAACGACAACCATTGCCTCGGTTATCGCCATTCTCGGTATTCCCGTCGGTCTTGTTTCCATGCTTATCGATCAGCGCAATGAACGCCTGGCCGAGCAGTGGGAAATCGATGACAAGCTTAACGAAGAATACAACCAGATCATCGACCAGTTCATAGACAAGCCTGAACTCGATAAGCATGAAAAGACATTGGACAACGAAGAGTATGCCCGCCAGCAATATCGCATCTACGAAAAAATTATTGCACTATATGAACGAGCTTTCATGCGTCTCTACGACCGCAAGGAGAAAGAGATTAAAGCCATGTGGCACATCTGGGAGGACTACATCGGCGAATGGCTCCAGCAACCCAACTTCAAAAATCAGCTTGAAAAACTGCTCAAGGGCGAAGACCCAGAGTTCGCCGAGTATATGCGCGCCCAACTCAAGAAATTGGAAAAGGCTGACGCGGTGGTGACTTACGAGATTTAGGCTATTTCATCGCACTTTCATACTCTGTAAACCGGCATGTTTCAAAGCAGAAAGCACCAACGATAATACGTAAAAACAAAAGTCAATAAACTCGTGAATATTCCCGCATAAAACCCTTTCAAATCAGGCAGTTTTCCTGCTAGAACAATAGGATTAAACGATTCCTGAAAAAGGCTTAAAATGACTGATGTAACTCCTCCGGCTTCCGGCGAAACATTTCCTATAATTTCCCTCGAAGAGGAGATGAAACAATCCTACCTCGACTATGCGATGAGCGTAATCGTATCGCGTGCCCTGCCTGATGTCCGCGACGGATTAAAGCCGGTGCACCGCCGCATTCTCTTTGCGATGCGCGAGGGCGGTTATACCTCGGACAAGCCTTATCGTAAGTCTGCCCGTATCGTCGGGGACGTCATGGGTAAATACCACCCGCACGGCGACCAGGCCATTTATGACTCTCTCGTGCGTATGGCGCAGGATTTCTCGCTGCGCTATCCGTTGATCGACGGGCAGGGGAACTTTGGCTCGATGGACGGCGATGCTGCCGCTGCAATGCGTTATACGGAATCTCGCCTGAACAAGGCTGCTGAATCTCTGCTTGATGATATTGATAAGGATACTGTGGATTTCGTTCCCAACTACGACGAGTCATCCAAAGAGCCTTCTGTGCTTCCTGCGCGTATTCCAAACTTGCTGGTGAACGGCGCGGGCGGGATTGCGGTCGGTATGGCCACCAACATTCCTCCTCACAACTTGGGCGAGGTGATTGACGCTTGCGTGGCGATGGTGGCAAACCCCGATATGAGCACGGAAGAGATCAATCAGATTATTCTCGGCCCGGATTTCCCGACCGGCGCGCAAATTCTTGGCCGCGCCGGGATCCGCAGTGCTTATCAAACCGGCAACGGCTCGGTCAAAATGCGCGCCAAAACCTCGATAGAAGAGGTTGGCAAGCGCGAGGCCATTATCGTTCATGAAGTTCCTTATCAGGTGAACAAAGGCAAATTGCTCGAGCGCCTTGGCGAAGTTGCCCGCGAAAAGATCGTAGAAGACATTGCTGAAATCCGCGATGAATCAGACCGTGACGGCGTGCGCGTTGTTATTGAATTGAAGACTGGCGCGATTGCGGACGTTGTCCTTAATCAGCTTTATAAAAACACAGCCCTTCAAACAAATTTCCCATGCAACATGGTCGCGCTGCATAACGGCAGACCGCAAATCATGTTGCTCAAGGACATGCTCAAGGCCTTCGTGAAATTCCGCGAGGAAGTGATTACCCGCCGCACGATTTACGAACTCGGCAAAGCGCGCGAGAAGGCCCATATTTTGGCGGGTCTCGCTGTTGCAGTCGCCAATATCGATGAAATCATCGCGCTGATCCGCAAGGCATCAAACCCGGCTGAAGCCAAAGAAGGCCTGATGACCAAGAAATGGCCGGCGCAGGATGTCGCGCCGCTGATCGCGCTGATCGACGATCCTGAATACACAATCGACGACAAAGGCAACTACCAGATGTCCGAGGCGCAAGCCAAAGCCATCCTCGACCTCCGTCTGCACCGTTTGACAGGCCTTGAGCGCGACAAAATTGGCGATGATCTCAAAGCCATCACAGATTCAATCGCTGAATATCTCGCAATTCTCGGCAGCCACGAAAGAATGCTGGAGGTTTTGGTTGATGAGCTCACCGAGATTAAGGAAAAATTCGGAACACCGCGTCGCTCTGAGATTATTGATGGTGATTTCGACGTCGATATGGAAGACCTCATTCAGCGCGAAGATATGGTCGTGACGATCACACACGAAGGTTACGTCAAGCGCGTACCGCTCGACACATATCGTGCGCAGCGCCGTGGCGGTAAAGGTCGTTCCGGCATGGCAACCAAGGACGAAGACTTTGTCTCCGACCTGTTTGTCGCCTCGACACACACGCCGATCCTGTTCTTCACCTCGCGCGGTATCGTTCACCGCATGAAGGTCTATCAAATTCCGCTGGCAACTCCGCAATCACGCGGCAAGGCGATCATCAACATGCTGCCTCTGGAGAAAGATGAGAAGGTCAGTGTTTATATGCGCATGCCGGAGGATCCGGACTTGATCAACCGTCTTGATATCATGTTCGCAACCTCTCACGGCTCCGTGCGCCGTAATAAACTCGTGGACTTTGCCAACATCCGCTCCAATGGTTTAATCGCCATGAAGCTCGAGAATGGTGAGAAGCTTGTCGATGTGAAGATCTGCGCTCCGGACGAAGATATTATGCTGGCGACCAAAATGGGCAAGGCGATCCGCTTCCCGGTTACGGACATCCGCGTTTTCGCCGGAAGAAACTCCACAGGTGTTCGTGGCGTTAAGCTGGCGAAGAAAGGCGACGAGGTTATCTCAATGTCTGTTCTGAAGCACATCGATGTGACCCCGGACGAACGCAATGCTTATCTCAAGATGGCCAGCCAGATGGTTGGCGGCGATACCGAAGGCATGGATTTCGAAGATACCACCTTCCAATTGTCCGAAGAACGCTTCCGCGAATTGCTCGACAAGGAACAAGTTTTGCTGACCGTCTCGAACAAAGGTTTCGGCAAACGCACATCGGCCTATGAATATCGCGTCTCCGGCCGCGGCGGGCAGGGCGTCACCAACATGGCCTTGACCGCTAAAAACGGCGGCGAGGTTACAGCAACGTTTCCCGTCACCGACAGTCACCAGATCATGCTCGTCACCGATGGCGGCCAATTGATCCGCACGCCAGTTGAGAATGTCCGCATCACGGGCCGTAGCGCTCAGGGCGTCACCATCTTCAAGGTCGGCGAGAAGGAAAAGGTCGTCTCCGTCGCCTGGCTCATCCAGGATGATGAGGAAGAGAGCGAAGAAACACCCACATCAGAAGATATAGAGCCTACGGCAGAATAAACCCAGTTGACAAAATTGCCGGATATTGCATAAATTGCCTTTATGCAAACAGTCCCCGTGACAAAATCTATCTGCTTCCACACAGCTTGCTGCTGCTGCGCTTGCGCGCGCTAACATATCCTTTTCCCCTTACATAACGATTTTATTTTTTTAACCTTTTTATAAGGACCATTAAGCAATGTTAAGTTTAGCTTATGGCGCGGCGGCGTCACCAATCACGCAAGCACAATCATGGGAAAATATCGAAGTTATTGAAAACAGGCTTTTGCGGGCAAGAAGGGAGTTTGGCGGCCGGCTGGTGGCGTCCACCAAGTTCGACCCCAACTCCGCCATTACATTACACTGGCTTTATCGTTTGATGCCCGAAGTCCCCATCATCTATGTCGACACCCAGCACGAACATCCGTTGAACACCATGTATCGTGAGGAGCTTCTCAAATTAATGCCCGGCCTCAATTTGCACGTTGAGCGCGCAGACCAAAGTCTGAACGAACAATTGAAAAAATATGGTGAACGCTGGAAGCAGGGCGATGAAGGCCTGAAGGCGCATTTTGAACAAAACAAGGTTGCTCCGTTTCGCCGCGCCCTCAAAGCCCTTGACCGCGACGTTTGGATTTCTGGCCGTCGGCGTTCGCAAACGCAAGGCCGCGAAGACATCCCAATCTATGAAGTCACACCCAAGGGCCGCATCAAAATCAACTATATGGCTGATCTCACAGACCAGGATGTCTTAAATTACATGGCGAGCTGGAGCTTACCGGTTCATCCGGAATTTCCACACAGAGTAGGGGAATTCTTTGAACCCATCGGGCACAACACAGAATGCGGCCTGCACATGGACGGCAGCGGTATTTAAATATTGCATAGAAGGGGTTTGCACGCTAAAACCCCTTCTATGGCACAATCCAAAGGCAAATACCGCATCGGCGTTTACCCCGGCACGTTCGACCCCGTGACCAAGGGCCACCTGCATCTGATCCAGCGTGCGAGCAAGCTGGTCGATCACCTGATTATCGGTGTCGCCGACAACAAGCGTAAAGGGCCGATTTTTTCGCATAAGGAACGGGTTTCCCTGCTGAAAGAAGACATCAAAAACCTCCCAGACAAAGGATGCGAGATTGAGGTGAAATCTTTCTCAAATTTGCTCGTTGAGTTTGCACGCAAGGAAAAGGCGTCATGTATTTTCCGCGGATTGCGGGCCGTTTCCGACTTCGAATACGAATTTCAAATGACCGGCATGAACTCCAAACTCGATCCGTCCATTGAAACGGTCTTCCTCATGGCATCGGACAAATGGCAATTCGTTTCGGCCAGCTTTGTGAAGGAAATCGCCATGATGGGCGGGGACATCACCAAGTTCGTCACCCCGCAAGTCTCTGAAAAAATTCGGAAAAAATTCAAAAAATAGGCGGGCTAGTCACGAGGCTTTTTAAAGGGCCCTCTTTTAAGTGCCTCATCCCGGATGCTTATCCCGTTTTGTGTGAAAATAATGCCTGCATCCTCAAGCGCTGCCAGAACCTTCTTCACATTCCCGAAGTTCGTACCACTCGAATCCTTCTCAAGACGCTTTATCGTCGCCAGAGAAACACCAGATTCTTGAGAAAGCTTGGTCTGTGACCAGTTTAGGAAGGCACGGGCGGCTCGAACTTGCGCACTTTCAAGCATTGAGTGATCCCTTCTGTGTTATTTTTAAAATTTTTAGTTGCATTCGTGTACGGGCGGCAATATTTAAAAATACACAGTCGATACATTTTGTATCAAATATTATCTATATTATTATATATAAAGAGTTTTTTGAGTGGTGTAAAGATTTTATTAGATGTTGTTTGAACGGATGGAGGAGAAAAATATGAAGCTTAGTGTTTTGACCTTCATCGACCAGAACATTGCTATCATGAAAATCAAACAAGCTTTTGATTTTCAAATCCAAGAGGACATATTCAAACTTTACAGTTTCTGTTCCTTGCTGATGAAATGAAGGAAAAAATAAAAAGGACGTTTAAAAGGAAGATTTAGGTTTAAAATTGTTTCGTCACAGCTCTTCGCTATTGATCTCAATGCCTTGGCGGGTGAAGACGATTCCAGCTAATTCTAAAGCGTGACGAACTTTTTTGACATTACCAAAATTGGAAGTGCTGGAATCCCGCTCCAGACGCTTAATGGTAGGCAGGGAAACCCCTGATTCTTGCGAAAGTTGTGTTTGGGACCAATTTAAAAACGCCCTTGCGGCGCGTATCTGAGCACTCTCTACCATGATAAACCTTTGATTTTAAATAGTAATACTGTGTCGGTCTCACGAAGTGATCATGTGACCTGAAAAACTGTCAGTGTGAAACTTTTTGTATTATATATAAGCTAAATTATTATTTGTAAAGGATTTTTTGGAGACGGAGGCCTTGAGATGGTGCTTATAGGGGCGGGCAGCAATGTATATCAATTTTTTTTGACATAAATGCGGGACCATAGTAATCTTTACAGGTATTCATGTATCGAAATAGAGAGAGACGAATGACAACAAATAAACAATACGAATCCGTGCGACTGGGGAACGACCCACACTCAAAGACTTTGATGCAAAAGGCATTTGATAAAGTGTATTATCCATTGTTCAATTCTCCTGAGGATTACGGTATTGAATATTTTCTGGCCGCACTGGAAAACACGGCTCCCGGGCAGGATCAGGTTGTTCTGCTTGTAGGAGAAAATTTGGATGATCCGAATAAAGCGAAAATCCATGGTCTCGGTGCAGGCATATATTTTCCTGAATCCAGCACAGCGGTCAATCATTACCGGATTGGAAGTAAAGAAGAAAGGGGTGCTGGATCCGCCGTTAAATTCTCAATGATTGATCAATACAGACAAATCGCTTCCGAGCAGGGCAAAAGTCTAAGAGGGTTGTTCGGAGTTGTTCACGATCCAGACATAGTCATGACAAAGACCGAGAGGGCTCGCCGTGAATTGGAGCAGGCCAATAACGTCGGACAAAATGGCACAACAGAATTTAAGCAAGACTTCCAAAATCTTATGAAGGCACAAAACTATGATACTGCCGATCCTTACAACCGGATGCGTGCGCATAGTAAATATTCTCCTGTATCGGACTTTGATACAGGAGCGGCCGCTATTCCAATTCACTATGTTGAACCAGAAAAGATTGTGCCAGGTATGGAAACGCCAAGCAGCGATATGTGGGTGTTGGTAACTCATAATCTTGCAAAAGCAGAAGGCGAAGAAAACTATCCGTCCAAGCAAGCGGTGATTGATTATTTATATGATTATCACAGATCCCTTGGACACGAAGACCCAACCACAGTGAAAACTTTCACAAATCCAGTCGATTATTTAAAGCAGAGAGACGCTTTCAAGTGCGTCCCTTTACCCCGTGAAAATCATTTTGAAAACCTGGTAACAGGTCCAGAGTCATTCGAAGCAGAAACTGGAGTAATAGTGGGATCAAATAGACGCCTTGCCTCACTTGCTCCCAAATTAGAATTATGAAAATTATATAAAAAAGTGGTGACCGCTCAGGGATTCGAACCCTGGACCCCATCATTAAAAGTGATGTGCTCTACCGGCTGAGCTAAGCGGTCTTATTGAAAATCCGGCCAACCATAAAGCCATCCGGCCTTTGCGTCAAGCAATAGTTAAAGCCTGATTCCTATTTAAAATCAATCTTCAAAATCTCGTAAGTTTTCTTGCCTTTTGGCGTCCGAACCTCAATGCTGTCCCCCAGGTGCTTGCCGATCAGGGCGCGAGACATGGGCGAGGAAATTGATATCCTCCCTTTGTCCATATCAGCCTCATAATCTCCAACAATCTGGTAGGTGGATTCTTCGTCCGTATCTTCATCCACAACAAGCACGGTCGCCCCAAACTTGACAATATTTCCTTCAAATGCTGAGGGGTCGATAATTTGCGCCTTGCTGATCACGGCTTCAAGTTCCTGGATCCGACCTTCGATAAAGCTTTGCTGCTCCTTGGCCGCGTGATATTCCGCATTCTCCGACAAATCCCCATGCGCGCGCGCTTCTGCGATCGCCGCAATGACATTGGGCCGTTGCACGGATTTTAAATCCTTCAACTCAACTTGCAGAACATCAAAACCCTGCTGCGTGATTGGTATTTGATCCATTTTTTATCAGTTCGTTTGTTAAAAAGGAGAGTTTAAAAATTAACTCCTTGTTTTTCATTCTCTTTTATCAGTTCGTTTGTTGAACCCATAAAAACACAAATCCCGTCGAAACAGGACGGGAATGAGGGTATTAGAACCGAATTTGGGTAAACGGTCAAGCGTTTAGGAACGATCGTTCCTAAACCATTTTTCGATCTCAACAAGAGACCTTAACAAAGGATAAGACAAAGGAAACACGCCCACAGCCCCAGCGGCAAAAGTAAAGCTGTCACAAACTGAATCATTTTCACAAAAATAAGCTACTCCCCCGAAAAAGCCCGCCAAGGCCCCGAGACCCAGCACGACGGGCGTAGCCGAAGGTGTGTCGTTGTGTGAATTTGATACGCTTGCCATGTTGATGCCTCCCCAGTTTATGTTCTTATACTTAAACATAAGACAGGATTTTGTAATCTGTCAACTAAGAGGCTTCAATTGAAGGGGCGGAATCTCTGTCATGAGGAGTCATATGGATGGGTACGCGAGCAGGAGCCGGCTGCAATTGATTCCAGGCTTTCATGAATTTTGATGAAAGAGACTCGGTTTTTTTCTTTCCGGAAGGCGGTTCTTGTGTGGTGATGCCCCATTGGCTGCTCGCATGTTTATGAAAGGCATAGGCTTGTGACAGTAAATAGCTGCTGAGTGTTAAATTTAGGCCAAAAAATATCATGCTTTGTAGATGAAGGTTCGACAGAGCGGTAAGTGCTATGACGGATCCGGTAAGAGCGTAGAAACGAGACGAATTAGCAGCCTCTGGGTGAGGGACAACAGATTCAGGTTGTGTATCATAAAAGAAACGGTCGCTTGTGGTATCTTTAAAATAGCCGAAAATTTTTGTCTTAATACCGTCTGGGCTGCGCCGCTGTTTGGCTTCGGCCAAAGCTTCAAATGCGCAAACGGTTCCCAAACTGCCTACAGCAGCACTAAACATAAAATTCAAGGTGGTTTCACGCCCATAGCCAAGACCAGTAAGGCCGGCAAGAAAAGTAGATGTTAGGGCTGCACGAGCAGTTGGCGTAGAAAGACGTCTTGCCAAACCCTGCACTTCAGTAGAAGTAAGATCCGAAAAACGTAGATACCTGTGATGATCAGTCATAAAGGCAGGCTAAAGAAGTATTTATTCTATGTCAAATAAATTAGGCCGCGTTTTTCTTGGCCTTTTTCTCAGGGAAATAGGACTGCAGCGACGCAACTTTCACATCCCGGTCTTTGAGCGATTGTATGGCTTGAACTCCGGCCTTCGCCGCCGTCATCAAGGTGTAGTAGGGGATTTTATTCATCATCGCCATGCGGCGGATGTTCGATGCATCAGCCACAACTTGTGTATTTTTCGATGTGGTGTTGATCATCAAATCAATCTCACCGTTAATCAGCGCATCCACGATGTGCGGCTGGCCTTCCATGACTTTGTTGATGCGCGTGACTTCGAGGCCATTATCTTTGAGGAATTTGCACGTTCCGCCTGTGGCGACCAATTCAAATCCCATCTTCACCAGCTTTTTCGCAAGCGGCAACAAGGCGTCTTTGTCATCGTTTTTCACAGACAGGAAAACACGCCCCTCAGTCGGCAGATGCATGCCCGCACCAATTTGAGACTTCGCAATGGCGTGCGCCAAATCATGATCCAGCCCCATGACCTCGCCGGTTGATTTCATTTCCGGCCCGAGCAAGGGCTCAACCCCTGGGAAGCGGTTGAAGGGGAACACCGGAGCTTTGACAGCATAATGAGACGGAGTATTGCCGGTGAGAATGCCTTTAAAGTCTTCAAGCTTCTCGCCCGCCATGATCCGCGCCGCAATTTTGGCGACAGGAACGCCCGTCGCTTTGGCAACGAACGGCACAGTGCGCGAAGCACGCGGGTTGACCTCGATAATGTAGATCACATCTTCGCCAGTCTCATCATGAGGACGAACCGCGAACTGAACATTCATCAATCCAACAACTTTCAAAGCCTTCGCTAGTTCAATGGTTTGCTTCTCAAGTTCTTTCACTGTTTCGGCTTTAAGAGTATGTGGCGGTAAAACGCAGGCGCTGTCGCCCGAGTGAATGCCAGCTTCTTCGATGTGCTCCATAATGCCGGAGACATAGACGTCCTTGCCATCGCACAAAGCATCGACATCAATCTCAATCGCACTCTTAAGATAACGATCCAGCAAAACAGGCGTATCGCCTGACACCTTCACGGCTGTGTTGATGTATTCATCAAGCTGTTCCATGTCATGAACGATCTGCATCGCCTGACCGCCGAGAACGTAGGAGGGGCGGATCACAATCGGGAAACCGATCCCTTCGGCAATGGCCAAAGCCTCATCTTTAGAGCGTGCCAATCCATTCGGCGGTTGAAGGAGTTTCAGTTTTTTCAAAAGCTTTTGGAAACGTTCGCGGTCTTCGGCCAGGTCGATGGCGTCAGGATCTGTTCCCAAAATCGGAATTTTCTCTTTTTCGAGTATGCTCGCAAGCTTCAGCGGCGTTTGCCCCCCAAGTTGCACGATAACGCCTTTGACCTCGCCGGACTTCTGCTCGGCGCGGATCAGCTCAACAACATCTTCCTCGGTTAGTGGCTCGAAATAAAGACGGTCGGACGTGTCGTAATCCGTGGACACGGTTTCAGGGTTGCAATTGACCATGATTGTCTCATATCCGGCCTCTTTAAGCGCGTACGCCGCATGGACGCAGCAGTAATCAAACTCGATCCCTTGACCAATTCTGTTCGGCCCGCCGCCCAGAATAATAATTTTTTCTTTATCAGAAGGGTCAATCTCGCTCTCGGCAGGCGTTCCATCAAACCCTTCATAGCACGAATACATATACGGCGTGTCGGACGCGATTTCACCCGCGCACGTATCAACGCGCTTATAAACCGGATGAACATTGTGGGCGTGCCGCGCTTTGCGAACCGAAGTCTCACTGACATGCATCAACGTCGCCAGGCGGGCATCAGAAAATCCCAGTTTTTTAATTTCTGTCCAGCCTTGAGCGTTCGTCGGTAGGCCTTTGGCTTTGATCCGTTTTTCTGCGTTGACGATATTTTCAATCCGCCCCAGGAACCATGGGTCATATTTGCTGATGTCGTGAATTTCTTCGAGAGAAAGACCCATCCGGAACCCTTCGGCAATAAACAAAATCCGTTGTGGTGTTGGTCTTGCGATGCGCGCCCGGATATTGCCTTCAGTGCAAGGCGGAGCCTCCAGACCTTCGAGACCCTTTTCCAGCGAGCGCATGGCCTTTTGGAGGGACTCTTCAAAGCAGCGTCCGATCGCCATGGATTCACCAACTGATTTCATAGAGGTCGTGAGATCAGGCTTCGCCCCTTTGAATTTTTCAAACGCAAAGCGTGGCACTTTCGTGACCACATAATCGATCGTCGGCTCGAACGACGCAGGAGTACGGCCGTTGGTGATATCGTTATCCAGCTCATCCAAAGTATACCCAACCGCCAGTTTCGCTGCGATTTTCGCAATCGGGAAACCTGTGGCTTTGGAAGCAAGAGCGGAGCTGCGCGAGACACGCGGATTCATTTCAATCACAATCATGCGGCCATTCTCAGGATTTACCGCGAATTGCACGTTCGATCCCCCAGTTTCAACCCCGATGGCCCGCAAAGTTGCAATCGAGGCGTTTCGCATGATTTGGTATTCTTTGTCCGTCAAAGTCAGGGCAGGGGCCACGGTAATGGAATCTCCGGTATGAACCCCCATCGGGTCAATATTTTCAATGGAACAAATAATGATGCAGTTATCATTTTTATCGCGCACCACTTCCATCTCAAACTCTTTCCAGCCGAGCAGAGATTCCTCGATCAGAACTTCAGTAGTTGGCGAAGCGTCCAAACCTTCGGCCACGATATGTTCATATTCATCCTTGTTATAGGCAATGCCGCCTCCGGTGCCACCCATGGTGAAAGAGGGTCGTATAATCGCCGGCAAACCGATAGTTTGCAGCGCATCCCGCGCTTCTTCCATCGAATGCACGGTTTGCGATTTTGCAGATTCTAGACCAATCTCATTCATGCATTCTTTGAAAAGCTGCCGGTCTTCAGCTTTCTCGATGGCTTCCTTGCGTGCGCCGATCATCTCGATGCCAAGCCTCTCCAGCGTCCCGTTTTCCGCAAGCGCAAGCGCGGTGTTCAAAGCTGTCTGGCCACCCATCGTCGGCAGCAAAGCATCCGGCCGTTCAGCCTCAAGGATTTTGCCAACAATCTCAGGCGTAATCGGCTCGATGTAGGTTGCGTCCGCCATGTCCGGATCGGTCATAATAGTCGCGGGATTGGAATTGATAAGAATAACGCGGTAGCCTTCTTCTTTAAGGGCTTTACAGGCCTGCGTCCCCGAATAATCGAACTCGCAGGCTTGGCCGATGATAATAGGCCCTGCACCTATAATTGCGATAGATTTTATGTCTGTACGTTTAGGCATTACTCACCACTTCAAATTGTTGCGTTTCTTTTTTAAATTCCAAAATCTCGCCTGCCTCAAGGTCAAACAGCCACGGCAGAATTTTAACTCGCTTTTCCTCTAAGGCCTTCGCTACGGAAGGATACCCCGTTAAATTCTCTACACTGTGCAGAACAATTTGTTCCTCGGTCTTGCGCGGGGTGGAGCGGATCGATTTTTGTGCCACATCCACAAAACTGGAGATTTCTTCGTCCTGCAGATCGTTCACCAGCGCTTCAACTGCCCCGCATTGCGTATGCCCAAGCACAATAATTGTTTTGACCTTGTTGTAATTCAGCGCGAAATGCAAGGCTGCTGCGAGCGCCGTGCCTTTTTTATAGGGTCTCACAATGGCGCCCATGGCCTTGTGGGCAAAAAAAGTCCCCGGTTCGGGGCGGAAAATGGTGCCGGGGTTGCCGCGGCTGTCTATACACGAGATCAGGAAATATTCAGGGTCTTGGCCGTTCTTCGTAAGCCTTTCCATGAGGGTGCAATCACCCTCATATGCCTCGGCCTTAAACTTTTTAAAACCTTCAAGAAGTGTATTTCCCATCACGCAGCCTTCATCATCTCTGCAAAGCGCTCGAACAAGTAATAGCTATCATTCGGTCCGGGCGAAGCTTCGGGGTGGTATTGCACCGAAAATGCAGGCCTATCCAAGGACTTGATGCCCTCATTTGATCCATCAAATAAGCTAACGTGAGTCTGAACCACGTTCTTGGGGAGGCTTTCTTCAACCACCTCAAACCCATGGTTTTGCGATGTGATTTCAACTTTGCCTGTTTCAAGGTCTTTGACGGGTTGATTGGCACCGCGGTGCCCGAGATGCATTTTGCGAGTTTTTGCACCTAATGCTTGCGCAAGCAATTGGTGGCCAAGGCAAATTCCAAAAATTGGAACCTTTTTATCAAGCAGCGCCTTGATCGTTGGTACTGCATATTCCGCTGTAGCACCCGGATCACCAGGGCCGTTGGAGAGAAAAACGCCGTCAGGTTTATGGCTCAGAATGTCCTCTGCTGTTGCCGTAGCAGGGACAACGGTAACTTCACATCCAACTTCAGAAAGACACCGTAAGATATTCTTTTTAGCCCCATAATCGACCGCAACAACTTTGTATTTTGGCGATTTTTGCTGGCCGTACCCACTCTTAAGGTTCCACCGTGTCTCGCTCCACTTATAGCTCTGTGTGCACGACACTTGCTTTGCGAGGTCCATGCCTTCGAGGCCTGCCCACTCGGCAGCGGTTTTGTGAAGGGCTTCCAGGTCAAACGTACCATTCGGCGCATGGCAAATAACACCGTTGGGGGCGCCTTTATCACGAATAAAGCGCGTCATCGCGCGCGTATCAACACCGCAGATGCCGGGCATGTTGTGGGCACTGAGCCATTCATCAAGGTGCTTGTGGTTGCGCCAGTTTGCGGGGTCGGTTACATCTTCGCGAACAACAAGCCCAAGAGCTGCCGGGTTGATTGTCTCCATGTCATCCGGATTGGTGCCGACATTTCCGATATGGGGGAAAGTGAAGGTGATGATCTGCGCGGCGAACGACGGGTCGGTTAAAGTTTCCTGATATCCAGTTAATCCTGTATTGAAACAAATCTCTCCAACCACTTGATTTGGTGCGCCAAATCCTTTTCCCCATATAACCGTTCCATCGGCAAGAACAATAACCCCCGTTGCATTCGCTGGCGGTTTTGGATAAGACTTCTTGGACATAAGCTGAAATTCTCTCTAGTAAAGGGCTACTAGAAACCAATGATATAAAGGGCTTGCAATAAAAAGGAAAGAAAAAAATGGACAAACGCACAGAATTTAATACCGCCCTCAAGGAAGCGCTCAAAAGCAAAGACCAGATTGCCATCTCTACAATCCGTCTCATTTTGGCGGCGCTCAAAGATAAGGACATTGCTGCCCGGACCCAAGGCGGCGGCGAGGGCATCGGCGAAGCTGAAATCATGTCGATGCTGCAATCCATGATAAAGCAGCGCAAGGAATCAGCAAAACTCTATGCCGACGCCGGCCGCGAAGACCTCACTGATCGTGAAAATAAGGAAATAAAGGTCATTGAAAGATTTTTGCCAAAACAACTCGGCGAAGCAGAAGTCGCAAAGATTGTTGAACAGATTATCGCCGAAACCGGCGCCGCCGACATTAAGGACATGGGCAAGGTCATGGGAGAGCTTAAAACGCGCTATGCAGGCCAAGTGGATATGGGCAAGGCAGGGGCTGTGGTAAAGGAAAAGCTGGGTTAAACGGGCTTAGGAAAAGATTTTTTTAAAGAAAGCAGCGATTCTGTCTCTGAGCTGCAACAGATCTTTCGAAGGGCAGACATGCGAGCCGTACTCAATCACGTTGATTTTTGTATTTTTCGAAAAAACCTCTGGCATAACAACCCCTAATAACTAACCGTACTATGAAAACTATACCTTTTTTCGTGCTGCATTGCAAATTCACCCGTATGCGCCGCACAAATATAATGCGGCTTTTATTACCGATTGTCACTAAAAAATGCAATAGGTGAATCATAATAATTTTGATAAAACAGTGAATATGTCGATTCCTCCGCGCTTCCTTGATGAGATACGCTCACGCGTTTCCGTATCCGAAATCGTCGGCCGTACGGTCAAACTGACGAAAATGGGGCGTGAACATAAAGGATGCTGCCCGTTTCACCACGAAAAAACCCCGTCTTTTACAGTCAATGATGATAAGCAGTTCTACCATTGCTTTGGCTGCGGCGCCCATGGTGATGTCATCAACTTTCTTCAGCAAAATAGCAATTTGAGTTTTGTCGAGGCCGTAGAGATTCTTGCCGCGCAGGCGGGATTACAGGTCCCCAAATCAACCCCCCAGGAAGTGGAGCGCTCCAAAAAGGCCAAAGATCTTTATGAGCTGATGGAATCCGCTACGCAGTTCATGCAAGATCAACTTAAAAACCCGGCTCATCACGAAGTTTTGGAGTATGCACAAACAAGGGGCCTTAAAGGAAAAGTTTTAGAAGAATTCAGAATTGGCTACGCACCCGCAGATCGTCAGGCTCTGAGAAAACACCTGATCACGCAGGGGTTCACAGATAAGGATATGATGGAGGCTGGTGTTATAAAGCCCTCGACCAAGGGAGGAGAGCCTTATGCCTTCTTTAATGACCGCCTGATATTCCCGGTTACAGATCCGCGGGGCAGGGTCATCGCATTCGGCGGCCGGGCTTTGCCGGAACATATGCGCCCCCCGAACCAAAGCAACTTCAAACCTCCCAAATACATTAATTCCGGGGACACGGCCCTTTTTGACAAAGGCCGCGCTCTTTACGCGATGGCACAGGCACGCCAGGCCAGCGGCGAAGGCAAACCCATTATCGTGACCGAAGGCTATATGGACGTGATCGCCTGTCGCACGGCAGGTTTTAGAGGGGCTGTCGCCCCTATGGGAACCGCCCTGACGGAGGAGCAAATTGTTCTGATATGGAAGATTATCGCCGAGCATGAAAAAATGCCGATTCTATGTTTTGACGGCGATAATGCCGGTCGCAAGGCCGCAGCCCGAGCCGCTGAACGTGTCTTGCCGCTGCTGCGGCCTGGTCACTCTGTGCGCTTCGCGTTTTTGCCGGAGGGCAAAGACCCTGATGATTTAATCAAGGAATCCGGCGCTGCGGAATTTCAAAAAATCATTGATTCGGCTATATCGTTAATGGATTTTCTTTGGATGCTCCATACAGCAACGCGAGATCTGAGCACACCCGAGGCAAGGGCAGGCGTTTCCAAGGATTTGCGTGATACCATCAGCAAAATTACTGATCCCGAAGTCCAGCGTCATTATAACGCCTTTCTTCAGGAGCGGATCAGCCAGACATTCTTTCCCCGCCGTCCTTTCGAGGGCAAGCAGAACAGGCCGGCGCCCAAGCAGGTTATAAAGCCTCAATCCATCCGTTTTAAGAATACTCTACCGAAGGCTTTAATCGCCGCCGTTTTGAACTATCCTGGCATTTATCATGACATTGAAGAAGAATTCAGCTGTATCGATTTTGCCCATGCTTCCTTCAATCGGCTGCGCCAGTCTATGGCTTCTTGCCTTTCTTCGAGCGAGCCCCTTGACAGGACAGCTTTGCAAGACCATTTAAAAAAGCAGGGTTATGATAAAGAAATGGATGACATCCTGAACGAATCCGTCTATGTTCACGCGGCTTTCGCCCGTCCTGGCCATGAAGAGGACAGTGTGAGAGCCAAGTGGAAAGAAAATTTTGCGTTAATGAAAGGGGGCGCGGTTGCCCACGAAATCCGCGAAGGCTGGAAAAAAGCCTATGAAAATGCCAACGAAGAAGAAGCCAGGATGCTGTCTTCAATGATTTGTGGGGCAAATGCGGAATAAATGTCTGATTTTATAGGCCATTATTACAGCCAGGCATTCTTTAGGGGAAACAATTCAGGTAACATACGGGGTTGATGGTGATTCGGTTAAAGAACTTTATGGCGACAAAAAAACCAAAAGAAGCAAAGAAACAGGCCAAAAAGCCGGCAAAACCTCCTGCGAAGAAGGTGGTTAAAAAACCGGTTGCTAAAAAGCCTGTGAAGAAGCCAGAAAAAAAGGCAGCAGCAAAACCAGTAAAGAAGCCCGTTAAAAAACCAGAAAAGAAAACGGCGAACAAGGCGGAAAAAAAGACAATAAACAAAGTTGTTAAAACCACCAAAGCCGCACCAAAGCCCGCAAAGAAAACAACGGCTAAGGCTCCCGTGAAAAAACAAGACGCAAAGCAGAGTAAGAAACAAGATAACAAACAAGCGAAAAAACCCGGAAAAACTACAGTGAAAATAGCAGTAAATACAAAAGCACCAGTAAGCAAAAAGCCTGCGAAAGCAGCAAAGGCAGTGAAGCCTGAAAAAGAATCCAAAGCTCAGGCTAAAGATTCTGATGAGTCCGAAGATGAGGATCAGGTCAAAAAAGTCACAGGCTCTCTGGAATCCATTGTCAAAAAACTTATTAAGTCAGGAAAGGCCAAGGGCTTTTTGACTTATGATGAAATCAACAGATCAATCCCTGCTGAGGAGTTTTCGTCCGAACAGGTCGATGATGCTATGGCGATGTTCTCTGACATCGGCCTTCAGCTTGTTGAAAGCGAAGACGACGTCGCCGAGGAAGAAGAGGACAAAAGAGAAGGCGATTACGAAGAAGGCGGTAACATTTCTGACGATGATACTGGCCGTACGGACGACCCTGTCCGCATGTACTTGCGCGAAATGGGCGCGGTCGAATTGCTTTCCCGCGAAGGCGAGATCGCAATTGCCAAGCGTATCGAGGCTGGCCGTGAATTGATGATTGGCGGGATTTGCGAATCTCCGCTGGCGATCGAATCCGTGATTGCGTGGTACGAGGCGCTTCAGCGCGGCGACATCCTTCTGCGCGAGGTTATCGATTTGGACGCCACATACAGCGGCGATCCCGTTGATGCGACACAAATTGGTGCAGACGAGGCTGAGGAAGATGACTCCAAGGCCAAAAAAGAAAAAGAGAAGGCCAAAGAAAAAGAAAAAACCAAGGACAAAGGCAAAGACAAGCCCAAAGAAGCCGAAGAGGGAACAGAAGGCGTCGAAGGGGGCGAGGATTCTGGCGAAGATGAAGATGATGTGGGCATGTCTTTGTCTGCAATGGAAGAAGAATTGGCGCCGCAGGTTTTTGAGAACTTCGCTCAGATCCAGAAAACCTACAAAAAGATGCAAAAGGTTCAGCAAGAGCGCCTGGAAGAACTGCAAAAAGGGAAAGAGCCTGACGACAAGATTAACAAGAAATACAATGCCCTTAAGGAGGAAATGGTTGAGTTGATGGAGGAAGTCCAGCTCAACAACCCGCGGATTGAGCAATTGATCGATCGTTTGTACTCCATGAACCGCGAATTGGTCAGCATCGAAGGAAGAATGATGCGCATGGCCGTAGATTGCGGCGTAAAACGTGAAGAATTCCTTGAAAACTATTTTGGGTCTGAACTAGACCCCAAATGGCTGTCCCGCGTTAAAAAGCTGAAAGGCAAAGGCTGGGAAAAATTTGCAGACAAGCACGATGAAGATATCAAGAATATGCGTGAGCAGATCGGCGCCATTTCTGACGAGGCTATGCTGCCCGTGAAAGAATTCCGCCGCATCGTCGGCACGGTGCAAAAGGGCGAGAAAGAAGCGGCCCGCGCAAAAAAGGAAATGGTCGAGGCCAACTTGCGTCTCGTGATTTCCATCGCCAAGAAATACACAAACCGTGGTTTGCAGTTCCTCGACCTTATTCAGGAAGGAAACATTGGTTTGATGAAGGCGGTTGATAAATTCGAATACCGCCGCGGTTACAAATTCTCGACATATGCGACGTGGTGGATCCGTCAGGCAATCACACGTTCGATCGCGGATCAGGCGCGCACAATCCGTATTCCTGTGCACATGATCGAAACCATTAACAAACTGGTGCGCACAAGCCGTCAGATGATGCACGAAATCGGCCGCGAACCGACGCCAGAAGAGCTGGCCGCCCGCCTGCATATGCCGCTGGATAAGGTCCGCAAGGTCCTCAAAATCGCAAAAGAGCCTGTATCCCTCGAAACCCCGATTGGCGATGAGGAAGATTCATCTCTCGGCGATTTCATCGAGGACAAGAACGCTCTCGCGCCGATCGATAGCGCCATTCACTCCAACTTGCGTGAAACCACGACCCGTGTTCTGGCCTCGCTCACACCGCGTGAGGAGCGCGTGCTCCGTATGCGTTTCGGCATCGGCATGAACACCGATCACACGCTGGAGGAAGTTGGGCAGCAGTTCAACGTCACCCGCGAGCGTATCCGCCAGATCGAGGCCAAGGCCCTGCGCAAGCTGAAACACCCGAGCCGCAGCCGTAAACTCAGAAGTTTTCTCGACACCTGATTTAAAAAATATTTTTATCAGTTCCACATTCGTTCTGATTGTATCAAATTGGAATCGTGCTACGAATCAACTTGGATCAAAGGAGATGGTCCAAGGATAAACATGGTAGAAATCATCTGCGATGACTCGCGCACAAAGACATTGCTCAGCAAGCTTCACGATCTTGCTCTAAAGCAGGATGCCTATTTTCACAAAGATATGATCATCGCTTGCCGGGATGGGGATTTCAGCATCCACTCAGCCAGCCCTATAGAAGAAAAACAAACAGTCCTCCTTGTTCCGCCTACAATGTTTCTTCCTATTGAGCAGATTGCCTTTGGTCTGAAAGACGAGAAAATTTGCGTGGAATCCTACACAGGGCTTCAAAATACTCAAGCCGAAGTACTAGAAGTTATTGCCGAACTCTATAGCGCCACGGATAAATTCACAGATTACAAAACCAATTCAATCATTAATTTATATTTTGATGATGAAGACGTTTTTAATCTTCTCATGACCCGTTTTAGTAAAAACCCCTTTGGCGGATCAAAATACAGGCGCTCTCAATATAGCTCTCGAAAGGATAGAATATTTTTGAGGAACTTCGTTATCCTCCGCTCTATCTGGCTTCAAGAGTCTGAGACTTTCTGCGCCTTGCCATCGAATGTAATAAAGGGCGGGGTTAATGAAAATTTTATTCTGCCCTTCATTGAATATTTTAACCATCATCCCAACGGCTACCGCATATCGGGACACAAGAGGGATGACAAGGACTATTATGAGGCGCAAATCAAAGCCTATTCCGCATCAGGAACCAACGAATTATCATTTTGCTACGGAGCAAGCGACTGCCTGCAGCAATTTCTCTTCCATGGCTATGTGGAGGAAAACAGCACCTTTGTAAGGTCCATCCCGATGGTTTTGGAGATAGCAGGATTTCCAAGGGTTGAAATCGATGCACAGGCCGGTGTGGCGTATTCCGGCATAATTCCAGATTCTTTAAAAGATCTGAAGTTCTATTTGCCAAATATAAAACGATCAAAAGATAAGACCAAAATACATCTCAGCACTATAAAGATTCCGCAATTGGGGGCGCCTCAATCCATTCGCCGCATTTTCAGGCATGTCTTCAGCGATTGCGGACAAAGCGAAGAGCAAATCAGGCGGGCGGTATCCTATGTGGAACATGAGATATTACAGCGCAATATCAAATATTATGAAGAATTGCAGACAGCCTTTGCCAATTTCGTACCTAAGGACTCAAGTAAAATCGCAGTTGAAAATGCAAAGCGCATGATCGAAGTTCAGCTGCAGAATATAAAATCCTATCCTTTCTACGCCGAGGCCATGGCCGCCTAAATATTTTTAACTTTGTTTTTGAGGCAAAGTGTTCTAAAACATTAAGCATTATGAGACTTTTTATAATAATCCTATTAACGGCTGTTACCATCCCCGCTTTCGCGGAGGAGCCTTATTTATTGCGCGATTTGTCAATAGCTCCTGTGTCCTATGATGAGGGGGTAGAAAATCCGAAAAGAGAAGATGTCACCTCTGCAGAAAAAGAAGAGGCGGCAGAACCGAGTGAACTAGAAGGCCCTCATAAGCCAAAGCCAGCTTCGCAGGCAGATAAAAAACCCTTGATCCGCAACGACTGATCCAGTCGAGGGGTTTTCATTTTTATAAATTAGAGAAGGGGTGGTGGGCCTGGCCGGACTTGAACCAGCGACCAATCCGTTATGAGCGGACTGCTCTAACCAACTGAGCTACAGGCCCCCTTTGAAAATTATATCCTAATCCTCGCTTTTGGCCATCATGGCCTCAATTTGTTGCATGTAAGGGCTTACCGCTGCAACATTTTCTTTTGGTGTTTTGCTAAGATTTTCAGCCATTTTAAAGCTTCGGTCCATCTCGGCCTTGGCATCGGGGGGCATCTGAGCTAGCAATTCCGGTGGAATCTGTGCTTTGGCCTCTTCCATTTTCTGCATCATACCCGCGGCATCAGCCTTAAGCGCAACGTAGGCCTGCATAATCATATCAGCCGTATTGGCCCAATTCTCAGCAGACGAAAAACCGTGCGAACCAACGATGGTCCCCAGTTTCTCGTAATCAGATGGAAACTCTGCCTTAAGTGCGCTGACACCAAGGCTGTAGGGATTAAACTTCTCTGATAAATCAGCGGTCATACGCTGTTTCAAAACATCGTTTTTACCCTCATCCTTCATGGTTTGAGCCAAAGACTCAACATCGGGCATACTCGCCAAAAAACTTTCTATAAGTGTTGTCGAGAGCGCATTCCCGGCATGGGCTGGCAAAATAAGAGAAGAAAATAACAGCACAACAGCAAAGGCATGCATTAATAATTTCATCATCCAAAAATCCTTCTGAAAAGCTGAAGATCTTCAAAACGGTTAACAGTTTTCTCAGCCATACGCAAGCGATTCACCGGATTTAAGTATGGAAAATTTCACAATTTAAGCTACAGTAAATCCATGGATAATTACCACGCTCTCACGCATATCGCCGTTGTGCTTGCTGCTGCCTTTGCGGGGGGTGCAGTGTTTCAGAAAATGAGACAGCCTGTCCTTGTCGGCTATATCATGGTCGGTTTGCTGCTGGGGCCTTCATTTCTGGGTGTGGTAAGCGATAGCGAAGATGTCTCGCTAATGGCAGAAGTTGGGATCTTGCTTTTGCTTTTTATCGCCGGTTTAGAGTTGGATCTCAGTAAGTTTAAGGCAATCGCCAAAGTCTCGATCACGACCGTAGGCGTACAAATTGCCGTGGGATTGATCTTGATGATCATTCTCGGCGTCTTTTTCGGTTGGCCCTTGAACCGTATGATTTTGTTAGGCTTTGCAGTCTCCCTCAGTAGTACGGCTGTCGCCCTGAAGATTATTGATGATATGGACTTGAAAGAAAGCGCTATCGGCCAGAACAGCACAGGGGTTCTGATCGCTCAGGACATCGCATTTATCCCGATGCTTTTGATCATGGGGGCGCTGAGCACTGACAACGGCTTTAACACAGAAGGATTGATCCGTCTCGCAGGGGCAATTTTCGTGTTGAGCGGTTTAGTCTATATGTTTAATACGCAGCCAAAATATTTCACGATGGCTTGGGAAAAGTTTGAAAAATTCCAGGGACAAGTTATCAAGGGGCAAACGGCCATCACCGCTCTGGCTTTTTGCTTTACCGCCGCCGCCATAGCGGGTCTATTTGGAATTTCCGCAGCCTATGGTGCATTTCTTGCTGGTCTCGCGCTTGGTCAAACCCGCAAGAAGAAGCTTCTTGAACTTCATGCCAAGCCTATTTTCGATGTCACGATCATGGTGTTTTTTCTTTCGATTGGGTTGTTAATTGACTTAGAGTTTCTGAAACGCGAATGGCAGGCAACGTTATTACTTCTCCTCTTGACGATGATCATCAAGACCGTCGTCAACGTGGCCGTCCTTCGCTGGCAGGGTATGAAAACATCGGAAGCCTTGGTCGCCGGCGCAGTGTTAAGCCAAGTAGGGGAGTTTTCATTCATTCTCGCCGCATCAGGCCTTGCAGTAGGAACAATCGGCCAGGAAAGTTACAAATTCGTCATGGCAATGATTTCTTTGAGCATGATCATCACGCCGCTTTGGCTTTATCTTGTGCGCAGATTTCAATACTGGACCCCGCCGATTAAAGAGGTGCTTAAAAACACCACCAGACGGCGTTCATCGCGGAGAGATACCATCGACACCTGAGGATGCGATTTGAGTTTTTGGGGCATTCTGCAGGTGGTGACTGGCAAATACTTCCAGAGTTTTTGGCGTTACTGGGCTTATAAAATAACACAAGTCAGGATCATTCCAGCGCACAAAGCGCTCCTTGGTACACCCCTTAATTTTTCCATGCATTTCAGTCGCAGTCTTGTTGCCGAGGTTGTCATGATAATTACCCCCTCCAAGCAAAACACCCTCAGGAGTAACCTCTAAAACAATTTCCGCGTGATTACCCCAATATTCTTCAGGGTTATCAATCTCAGGAACAGCCTTTGCCCATTCAGGTATAATCTTTCCTTCTTTGCGATTGCCCTCCCTTTGATATTTCCATTGAAAGACGGTCATATCGCCAACTTTAATTTTGTCTCTGTTCTCCGGATTGTTTTTAAGAAGAGTGCCACTCCCTTTTGCCCACAAGAGGAGGTTGCGGGTAAAGCGATGAGGTGGATCGCCTATAATACCAAATCTCTTCCATTCAAAATCCTTCCATGGGTATTCCCCGATGCCGCGTCGCCACATTTCACCAGCAAAAAGCGCACACCACGCTGAGCTTTCACTTTTCAGCCGGTAAGCTTTTTGAATGTAGTCCATATCCTTTTTTTCAGAAATTTTCTTCGCCAGTTCTTTTCTGACTTCTTCGGCTATATGCTCCCTCATCTTGCTTTCAATGCTATCCATATCCGAAGGAGTGGTGCCGTCGGCACGAAGATTAAAAGGGAGAGAAAGGAGGGCTCCGGCGGCAGTCGCGGCAAGAGCAGTGGATATAAATTGTCGTCTTGTAGGCTGTGTATCTCGGAATGAGACCATTGGACCCTGTTTTCGCTAATTTACATATTTATATGAGCAAGGCTGCTCAAACCTTGACTATACCAGCTATGACAAAGAAATAAAAATTTCGACCCTTAAAACTCTGCAATTTCGGGGGATAACAAGATTTGACAAACAGGGCACATATGTCTATAAATCCCACTATTCCTGAGATGTGCCGGTTTAATCCGGCCTTTGATAGCGATATCAAACCCAGAAAACTAAAGGGAAATCGGGACATAAAACAAAAACCATGTCTATGAAAGGACTTTGAAAATGAGCGGAAAACGCCCTCAATCCAAACACAAAATCGACCGCCGCCTGGCTTGTAACCTGTGGGGTCGTCCAAAATCACCTTTTAACAAGCGCCAGACTGGCCCAGGTATGCATGGAACACGCCGTTCCAAGCCAACCGATTACGGTACACAGCTTATGGCCAAGCAAAAGCTGAAAGGCTACTACGGCAGCATCGGCGAGAAACAATTCCGCCGCTATTATAAAGAAGCAGACCGTTTGAGAGGCGACACCGGTCAAAACCTGATTGGCTTGCTTGAGCGCCGTCTGGATGCGGTTATTTACCGCGCTAAATTCGTTCCAACAGTTTTCGCAGCACGCCAGTTCGTCAGCCACAAGCACGTGACTGTAAATGGCAAGTCAGTGAATATTCCTTCTTATCTTGTAAAAGAAGGCGATGTCATTCAGATCCACGAGAAAAGCCGTCAGATTCCTATGGTTATCGAAGCTGTGAATTCACCCGAGCGTGAAGTCCCTGGCTATATCGATGTTGATCCTAAGGCGATGAAGGCTACGTTCCTGCGCACGCCTGCTTTGGATGAAGTTCCATACGCAGTGCAAATGGAACCAAACCTCGTCGTCGAATTCTACTCACGTTAATCGTTATTTGGTTTTATTTCCGATCAATGCGGAAATAATGCCATGAAACGTACGCACTTCCTGATCCGTCATTTGCGCACGGGTCAGGGCACTGCGGATGTTATTAATCATGGTCGGCTTTAGGCCCTCAGACCGAAAAAACCCACGATCCTCAAGTTCGCTTTCCAATCGTTCGAACAATTCCATGCTTTGGCCATGCGGTGCTGGCTCGTGTTGTTTGGGGTTGGCTGTTTGTCCCTGAGACAGCAGCCATTCATATCCAATCACCAAAACGGCCTGCGCCAGATTAAGCGAGGAAAAGCCGGGATTGGTCGGGATCTCGATAATCGCATGGCAGAGCGCCACCTGATCATTCTCCAAACCGGTGCGCTCACGTCCGAAAACAAATCCAGTTTTAGGAGCAGGGGAGTTAAAAGCCTCCCGGGGTGTGGTGACGGGTTTAACCATGTCACGCGGCCGTGCCGTCGTTGCATAAACATAGCCAAGGTCAGCAATGGAGTCTTCAAAACGATCAAAAACCTTCGCAGAAATTTTATCAAAAGCCCCAGTGCCATTATCGATGGCCGCCTGGTTCGGCCACCCATCTCGCGGGTTAACAATCCGAAGATCCATAAACCCAAAATTAAGCATCGCGCGAGCCGCAGCGCCGATATTTTCGCCCATTTGAGGTTCTACAAGAATGACAGCCGGCGCATTATTCATTTTTTTTGCCTTTTTAGAATACCAAAGTATTGAACCTTTGCGATTTTCGTTCGTTTTGCATAGTGGAGAGTCTACGATAGCAAAGGAAACTCCTGAGAACGACGTATAAAATATGATGCCACAGTCTCAAAACGAAAAAACAACAGTTTCTAGCGAAAAATCGGATATCCTGGACAGCTTCGAGGTTCTGGAGCCCGTATACAAAGTCGCGCTTTGCGATCGTTTGTTTGCTGAAAGCTATGAGGCGTATTACAAGACCGCTAAGCTTCTGTGGCCGCGCGCCAGGGCAAAGGACATCAAAAAGCTTTCCTACTTTCTGGAAGAGTTAAAGGACAATCCCCATTAAGCAGCCTTTTTTGAGCTAAGCCTTTCAACAGCTTTCTCAGGGCCAATCAATAGGAGCATATGCGCCATGTCCGGCCCATGATCCATTCCCGTCAAAGCTTGTCGCAGCGGCATAAAGAGTTCTTTGCCTTTACGTCCGGTTTTATCCTTAATCGCTCCTGTCCATGCGCCCCATGTCTCAACATTCCATTGACCTTCCGGCAATAGGCTCAAGGCTGCCTCAATATAATCAGGATCTGTGATCACTGGGCTGACTGGCCCTTTGGCCACATGATGCCATTCCTGAATATCTGAAATCTTCGTCAGGTTAGGCTGAACCGCTTTCCAGAAATCCTGATCGACGCCTTGTATGCCAAGTTGGCTCAGAGCAGGTTTCACGTCTTCATAGCTCAAACCATGCACGATTTTAGTGTTAAGGCGCAACATCTCTTCGATATCAAATTTGGGAGTGCCGCGTGAGAATTTGGAAAAACTAAAGTTCTCAATCAACGGCTTAATATCAGTGAAAGCCTCAATCGGATCAGACGTTCCCAATCGTGCGAGCAAGCTCACGATCGCCATGGGAAGCAAACCCTCATTGTCGCGTAAATCAATAATACTGAGCGAACCAATACGCTTGGACAACTTGCCGCCATCCTTGTCCGAGATCAAAGGCAAGTGAGCAAAGGAGGGGACAGGGGCGCCAAGCGCTTCAAACATCTGCACATGGCTTGCGGTGTTCGACACATGGTCCTCACCGCGCACAACATGCGTAATGCGGAAATCAACATCATCAATGACTGAACACAAATGATAAAGCGGAGAACCGTCTTCGCGAATAACGACGGGATCAGAAATATCGCCGCCGTCAAACTTGACCTCGCCGCGAATAAGATCGTCCCAAACAATAGGTTTGTGCTCCATCTTGAAGCGCCAATGGGGCTTACGGCCTTCGGCCTCATATTTGGCTTTTTGTTCGTTAGTCATTTCAATCGCCCCGCGATCATAGATCGGTGGCTTGCCGCGAGAGAGTTGAGATTTACGTTTGAGAGCCAGTTCCTCAGCCGTTTCATAACAGGCATAAATGCGTCCCGCTTGTTTTAGGGCCTCAATTTTGGCCGTGTAAATCTCCATGCGGTTTTTTTGATTGGCCTTTTGGTCCCAGTTCAGACCAAGCCACATAAGGCTTTCTTCAATGGCCTTTTCGTATTTTTCTTCTGAGCGTTCAAGGTCAGTATCATCAATCCGCAGCAACATCTCACCACCCGCATTGCGTGCAAACAACCATGTAATCAAGGCTGTGCGGGCGTTCCCGATATGCATCATACCGGTTGGAGAGGGGGCAAAACGTGTTTTTACTTTTGTCATAGGCAATACTTTTACAGGAAGAAACACAGATAAATCAAAGGGTTTTTCGTTGTCACGATGAAAACAATATGGTAACTGAAAGGAATGGACGCACAAAGACGGATATACCCGGATATCGAAGGGGACTTTATTGTTGCTGTTGATCAATATGGTATTGGATCTCGCAAAGCGAACGATATCGCCCAAACCTTCCCCGATGACTTCATTCATTCTCCTTTGGGTCTCAAAATTCTCTTGGAAAAGACCATCGATGAGTATGGTGTGAATTCACAACATGTAAAAGAACTTATAGAGAAGGACGCCGATAATGAAGAATTTTTACTTCTCGCTTTAACAGTTTTTGACAAAGCTTTGGCCAGAGATGCCCGTATGAAGGAATGGCATGCACACAACAAAGAAAAAAGCGGCATGCTCACGAAAGTCGTCAATCAATATGCAAGCAGTCTTAAATATGGCGGAGGAATTGGGACGGTTTTAATGACTTTATTGGAGTGTAATAACAT
This sequence comes from uncultured Micavibrio sp., assembly GCA_964478225.1. Classification (GTDB taxonomy): domain Bacteria; phylum Pseudomonadota; class Alphaproteobacteria; order Micavibrionales; family Micavibrionaceae; genus CAYZHM01. The sequence continues at coordinate 303,705 of CAYZHM010000001.1, read as the reverse complement.
CGTCGCCGCAGGCATTGTTTTATCGAGCAGTTTTTTGCCCTCAGCATTGATCATGGCCATAGATAAATTAAAAGCCCTACATGAAGAAAAAAAAGAGGTGGACGATATCTTTACTTCACTATTGCCGAAAAACGGTTCGTCATCGGATAACGGCGCTCCCGGCCAAAGCTTCGACGTGTGATTTTGGCGCCGGGAGGCGCTTGCCGGCGCTTATACTCCGCACGGTCAACCATGTGCCAGATTTTGACGATCATTTCACGCGCAAAACCTTCGGATACAATCTGATCAACGCTCAATTCGTCTTCAATCAACAGCGCCAAAATAGCATCAAGCTGATCATAAGGGGGCAGGCTATCTTGATCTGTTTGATTGTATTTTAGTTCTGCCGTAGGCACTTTGGTTAAAATGCGCTCCGGGATGTTCCCACGCCAATGCGCCAGATCATAAACCTGCGTTTTATAGACATCCTTAAGCACATTAAAGCCGCCATTCATATCTCCATACAACGTGGCATACCCCACAGCCATTTCGGATTTATTGCCCGTCGAAAGCACCATTTTCCCAGTTGCATTCGACACCGCCATCAACATTAAGCCACGAATGCGGGATTGAACGTTTTGATGCGTGATATCATGACCCATATAATCTTCCAGAGTCTTTTCGAACATTTTAAAGATGTCTTTGATCGAGATAACGTCATAGCGAATACCCAGATTTTTTGCGAGTTCCTCCGCATCATCGAGGCTATCTTGAGAGGTGTATTCCGAAGGCATCATGATCGCATGGACACGGCTCGGCCCGATCGCATCCACTGCAATCGCCGCAGCCAAAGCACTATCAATTCCACCCGAAAGACCAAGAACAATTCCTGGAAAACCGTTCTTTTCAATGTAATCATGCAGACCCAGTTGCAGCGCTTCATAGATTAATTCATCTTTTTTCGGCAGAGGCAGCAGCGAAGTCCGCGTCATCGGAAAACATTCTTCTTCAAAAAATGCCCCTTGTGCTGTAACAGCACCTGAAGCATCCATGACAAACGACCCGCCATCAAACACAAGCTCATCTTGCCCGCCGACTTGGTTCACATAGGCGAGTGATAGGCCTGTTTCTTGCACACGCGCTTTGGCGATCTCTATGCGGCGCGCATGTTTGTCTGCGGCAAAAGGCGAGCCATTAGGTGAGAGAAGAATTTCAGCGCCATGCGTTTTAAGGTTTATTGAAGGCTCAGGCACCCACAAATCTTCGCAGACAATGACCCCAAGCTTTACACCTTGAAACTCAATCGGAACGGGCAGGGGGCCAGATTCAAACACGCGCCGCTCATCAAACACCCCATAGTTCGGCAAGCTATGTTTTAAGGTTGTGCCAACAATCTTTCCCTCGGCAATCACATGCGCCGCACTATAGGTTCGGCCATCGATGCGCCACGGCGTTGAAAGAACAATCGCGGGTTTCAAAGAACGGCTTTTTTGGATCAGCTCTTCCACAAGCTCTTCAATTTTTTCAAGAAAGAACGGCTTGAGGACAAGGTCTTCCGGCGGGTATCCGCAAGTCACGAGTTCAGGAAAGACAATGAGATCACAGGATTCTTCTGCCCATATTTTCAGAATCTTATCGCAGTTCCCCCGCAAATCTCCCATAACAGGATTGATCTGGGCGAGAGTGATGGACAGAGTGGATATCATGAAAAATCTATATCACACCCCGTATCTCTACGAAACCCAGGATAGAGAGCTAGGGGCCTCAAGATTAAACAACCCAGAGCCGGGAGGGGCAAAGAACTGACGCTCCTCTAACATCTGCATAAAACTATTGGGATAAACACTTTCGATTAAGTTTTTTGCTTCGGCTTCAATGTTTTCCAATTCTGCTTTGTCGCTAAAAACAGAGTGTAACGTATGCATTGCATTGGCCAGGGCCATTTGGGGACATTGACGTCGCCTTATATCTTCCTGAATAAGAAGGCCGGCAATTTTTAACAAAGCATTATGCTTGGATCCTGCTCCATAGTGGCTGGCATGTTGAAATTTTGCAGTTAAGTTGTGTAAGAATTGTCTTTCTGGATTAGTAATCAAAGTCATAGTTTACTCCTAATAAAATAAATCATTCAGCCTCTCTGGCCAGAAAGAGAGGCAACCATAAAGTTAAATATAAGCTTCTTCTGCCTTTAAAGAAGATAAAACTTCTAGCAGAGCAACTTCTGCGGCATGAATTTTGGCATGACAAGGTTTTCTGTTTTGATTGCAGTTTGCATGATTGTTTCTGAGGCCGTTAAAGGCGTCGGCAATTCTTTGTTCATCCAGCCGATAGCCGGTGGATTGTTTTGTATCCTCAATCTCTTCCATCGCAGCCAGAAAGAAAACACCCTGATGCTCATCATCTTTCATCAAATCAAGACGAGCCTCTGCACTTCGCTTAAAATCGCGAAGCCTGTCTACACGGATCAATTTCAAAGTATTTTCTTCACTCAGCATTCTTATCTCCCAATCTTAACTCGGTATGGATTCAGTCACAGCTTTGTCCACCAGTGCAAGTAACTTGCCTTCGACGACGCGTACAGCAGTCTCATCGTCGCCTGCCTCGATTTGCGTTTGGGCTGCTTTAGTCACAACGTCTGAACCAAGACTATATCCTTCTTTGGTGATTTTACTCTTAATGGCAAAAACATTATGCTTGAAAACTAAGGCCAACGCAGGATTTTGCTTATCAAGATCATGCTGGAGTTTTCCTGCCTGATTCATGAAACTTCTAAAAACACTGCCTTCCGTGATCTCCATAGTGTTCTCCCTTTTTATTCCGCCGCAGCCGCCGGCATAATTTGAACAGGACGTGCATTGCGTGCGGCTTTCAATTCGTCCGCAATCAAAAACGCCAGTTCTAAAGCCTGATTTGCATTCAATCTTGGATCACAATGCGTGTGATAACGGCTGCCTAGATCTTCATCAGTGATCTGTTCCGATCCGCCGACGCACTCGGTCACATTCTGTCCGGTCATCTCAAAATGAACGCCGCCAGGATGAGTCCCCTCGGCTTTGTGTACTGCAAAGAACCCACGCACTTCACTCAGAACATGCTCAAAGCGCCGGGTTTTATATCCGGAGGACGAGGAAATCGTATTGCCATGCATCGGATCACACGACCAAACCACATTCCGCCCTTCCGCTTTAATTTTTCGAACCAAGGGCGCAAGTTTTTCTTCGACATTTTGATACCCCATCCGCGCAATAAGGGTCAAACGACCAGCCGTATTCATCGGATTGAGAATATCAATAAGTCCCATAAGCTCGTCTGGACTCATCGATGGAGAACATTTTAAGCCCAGAGGATTGTTAATCCCACGCACATATTCAATTTGTGCATTTTCTGCCTGATGTGTGCGTGCACCGACCCAAAGCATATGAGCCGAACAATCATACCAATCGCCTGTAATACTGTCCTGACGTGTCAGAGACTCTTCGTAATTCAGCAAAAGGGCTTCATGCGACGTATAGAAGGATGTTTTTTGCAAGGAGGGTGTATTATCGCTGGTGATCCCGCAAGCACGCATAAACTTCAGGGCTTCATCAATACGCGCCGCCAGTTCCGCATAACGTTTGCTTAAGGCGCTGTCATCAACAAACTCAAGATTCCAGTTATGCACGCGCTGTAAATCAGCATAACCACCTTCCGCAAAAGCGCGCAGCAGGTTCAAAGTTGCAGCGGATTGATGATAAGCTCTGACCATCCGGTAGGGATCAGGGATGCGAGCGCTCTCAGTAAACTCCAGTGCATTAATGTTATCGCCGCGATAAGAAGGCAGAGATACCCCGTCCTGAGTTTCAGTATCGCTCGAACGTGGCTTCGCGAATTGTCCGGCTATTCTCCCCACTTTGACAACGGGTAACGACCCGGCATAGGTCAGGACAACGGCCATCTGAAGAATAACCCGAAAAGTGTCACGAATCTTATTGGCGTTAAACTCGGCAAAGCTTTCGGCACAATCCCCGCCTTGCAACAAAAACGCCTGACCCAGGCAAACATCCGCCAGAGACTTGCGCAAATTACGGGCTTCCCCGGCAAACACCAAGGGTGGCAAATGGGACAAAACGTCCTCAGCTGACTTTAAAGCTGCCGCATCCGGGTACACCGGCATCTGTAATGCCGGTTTTTCGCGCCATGATTGGGGGGTCCAGTTCCTTGTCATTCTTTACTCCAAAAGTCCGATAATGATCTGATGATTATAAGCTACTAGTATTAAAAACCATAAAATGAAGCCTTTTTCCATGATTTTAATGGTTTTGAAGGGTTTAAGACGTTAGAATGGAATATTAAGCCGTAGAGTTTTTGGGTCGGGATTTGGCGGATTATAAGGATTTACAGGTCTGGAAAGGCACACTAGAGGATGTTAGAGACATCCTCTTATCCCTGGAGCCTGACGGACAGTGGACGACCAAGCAGTCCGTAAAGCAGACCTATGAAGATGTTGTTGGGAATCTCAGTCAAGACATTGATTTTTTTGAAAAAAACGCTTCATTTATCTTTTCGGGCAAACATGAAACAGACGATCTAACCGACGAAACGGCTTCCTTGCTCAGGCAATGGTATTTAATGAACCGTGCTCCGTCCTTGTTGTCTCTTTGCATTTTCGCCGCCCACCATTTTGGTATAGATATTAATCATGACAAGAGGCAAGCCATTGTAATCGCTGGGGTTTTAGGCGAGGTGCCGAACGAGCTCCCGTACCACAGCACTTTGCATTACAAAAAAGTCCTTTTGCAGATGATCCGCCTTATCTCAATTCACAACGACATTTATGAGGATACAGAAACCCAGTGCGACAGCGACGATATAGCTTTTTTAATGCTGGCTGCCTGTATTCATGATCTAGGCCATGACGGCAAAGGCAACACTTTGCAGGGTGTTTACCATCAAGCCCGCCTTGAACGCTTATCTTATTCAATTTTAATGAAATATTTCAACGCAATAGGTTTCCAAGACAAGGAAGCCTATACCCAAATGATGGAAAAACTCCGCATTGCGCTTCTCTGTACCGATACCTCGCCAATGGGAGATCCCGCAAGCTTCGTCAATCAGATGAAAACAGCCTATCGCTGCCATTTTCTCAATCAAACGTCAAAATATGAAGGCCTCAATCTTGATCCTGAACTAAAGGCATTGGAAAAAGACCGTAAGTTGGTCATTATGACCCTGCTTTTGCATGAAGCTGACATGGCCACATCATCCGGCCTCACTTATGAGGTTACGGCTTTTGAAACGTCCTTGTTCTATCAAGAAATCAACCAAGAAAATCCTCGGCCTTCCAACATCATCGATTTTATTAATGCCATCTGTCAGCGTCAGGTTCTTTCTTCCGCCGGTCAAAAACTATATTCAGGCAATATGGCTCGTATTTTAGCCTTGGCCGAGAAAAACACTAAAAATGGCAACGAGCCATTTCCTGAGTCTCAATACTCGAGCTTCTTGCTCCTGCACGGCGAAGACGGCAAAACTGCCGCACCAAAAACAATCAATTAGTCCAGCGTCTGTGCAACCATAACCACTGCTCCGGATGATCTTTAATCCAGCCTTCGACAATTGTATTGGCTTCCATAACAATGCTTTCTACAGATAGAGGTTCACCGCTTTCATCAAAAACAGGGATCGCCTCAAAAATCTGAAGTTCGAAATCGCACCCATTTTTTCGCACGCACCTTATCGGAATAACCGGACATTTTATTCTCTGGGCCAACGTCACAAACACAGGGTTGGTCATAGCATCATGCCCAAAGAAGGGGACAGCAATTCCCTGATTATATTTCTGATCAATCAAAATCCCGGCGGAACGCCCTTCTTTTAGCGCGCGCAATAAACTGATACCGCCTTCCTTAGACTTCGGATGGGCCGGTAGAGAACCATTCATAGTCCGTGCCTTTTGTAGCAACTTCCCAGTCCATGGATTATTCGGCGCACGGTATGTGATATCAACCGGAAAGTCCGCCAACTTTAGTGCCGCCGCGCAATTAATTTCCCAATTTGCCATGTGCGCGCCGATAAAAATCGCTTGTCCATTCTTGGCCTTGAGATCATCTAAGATTTCTTGGCCAATAATTTTGGTCCGTGTTCGAGCAAGTTTGGAAAGATGCGGATACTCACACACAACACGGCCTAGATTATCCCACATTCCTACTAAGATAGTTTCACGTTCTTTTGGATCGAGATCAGGAAAAGCACGCGCAATGTTCCGCCGTGCCTTTCTAGAGGCTCCCAGCAAAGGGCCAAGAGTCCTACCAATAAAACCCCCGCAGTTTGAGGCCAGAGATGTTGGCATCAAGCTGAAAATAATGAAAACAGTATGCAGAAGAGCGGCTTCGATCAGATAACGTACCGTCTTCATGAACGTTTACCCAAACTGCTCAAAAAACCTTGAATAATGCCGATGGCATTCTCAGGATCGTTCCACTCTACATGGACACCTGCAACCGCAATTTTTTTGTCCTTGGCATAGAAAGAGGGGACGCGGACAATATCTTTACGGGTTGTAATCAACCGCGCGTTTTTATTCATGGCCCTTTTGAAGAGATCATCCATCTCTTGCGCGGTATAGACGTGATGATCAGGGAACGGGACAGATTCAACGATATTCAAACCAAGAGCACGGAGCGAGGCAAAGAATTTTTGCGGCCATCCAAGGCCAGAAAAAGCAATAAAATCTTTGCCGAGGATTTCTTCCGTGACACGTGCTCGAAGTTGAGCTTTCAAGATAGGTATGTTCTTTGGAAGAAGGGCACCAATTCCTCGTTTATCCTCCCCAAAGACAACAAACATATCGGCCTTTGCTAAACCATCTTGTAAATTTTCACGCAGCGGTCCCGCGGGAATAACCCGCTTGTTTCCAAAGCCCATCGATCCGTCAATGACCACGATTTTTAAATCCTGTTTCAAACCATAATTCTGCAAACCATCATCCATAATAAGAATGTCCGCCCCGCGAGAGGCGGCCAAGCGGGCTCCGGCCAACCTGTCTTTCGCGACAATACAAGGCGCAAATTTCCCCAGCAGTAATACTTCATCGCCAACATCCTCAAAACTATGCCGCCGTGGATCAAAAACAGTTGGCCCCATGATGCGCCCACCATATCCACGAGAAAGAAAATAAGGGTTTTTGTAGCCGCCATGTTCTTTCACGATTTGCATTAAAACCAGCGCAAGAGGGGTCTTTCCTGATCCGCCTGCATTCAAATTGCCAACACAGATGACGGGAATATCTGCATTTCCCGATTTCTTCATCGATCGATTCAAACGCACAAGCGCCGCATAAATCATCGAAAACGGTAACAGGGTAATCTCTTGCCAAGTGGGCTGATGGGAATACCAAAAGGACGGCGTTTTGATCATGGTTGTAAAACCTTTGTGAGGAGGGGAGATAAATTCTCCATAATTGCCTCGGCAATTCCGCCTTTATTTTGAGTGAATTTATAAGCACGGTCCCGAAAATCCTGCAGTGCATCGCTATCATTCAAAAGTCGTTGTAGCTGCTGAGCAAGTTGTTGGCTCCCATTGACCTGAATGGCTGCGCCCGCATCATCCATGTCGGCAAAGAAATCAAGCTGATATTGAACACGAGGGCCATGCAAGACACCGCAATGAAGCTGCGCCGCTTCAACAGGATTATGCCCGCCGCCGCCATCATCACTCAAGGAGCGGCCAATACACGCAACGGGGGCCAGTCTGTAAAACAACCCAAGCTCACCCATCGTGTCCGCTAGATAAATATCATCTTCTTGCTGCGGGGTGATTTGTCCCTTCGAACGCCTGCTATAGGTTAGGTTATAATTTTGAATAACCGCTTCAATATCATCCCCCCGTTCAGGATGACGCGGTATGATAATCGTCAAAAGGTCATCAAACGATTTTTTTAAAATTCCATGCACCTGGCAAGCTATCTCTTCTTCGCCTTTATGGGTGCTGGCATAAACCCAAAGAGGTCTTCCACTGGTTGCTACGCGCATTGCTTCCAGATCGCCCTTGTCACAGTCCAATGATTTTGCGCTGTATTTCACATTCCCGGTACAAACGACTTTGCGTGCCCCGAGGGCTTCATAGCGCTGCGCTGCCTCATCGTTCTGCGTTAAAACCAGGTCAAAGCATCCGAGAATCTTACGGGCATCACTTCTAATCCAGCGCCAGCGTTTATAGGATTTATCTGATAATCGTGCATTGACCATGGCCGCAGGAATGCCGCGTTCTTTCATGTCCATCAGCATATTCGGCCATAACTCTGACTCCATCCAGACCACCCCGTCGGGCTTCCAGTGGTCAAGAAATCTTGCAACCCATGCCGGATGATCGAGGGGGTAAAACTGGTGAAAGCATCCTTCTGGTAAACGTCCTTCTAAAAACCCGGCTGAGCTTTTGGTTCCAGTTGTGATCATGACATGCAGGTTTTTACCACGCCCGTGATCAAGAATCTTACGGATAAGAATAAGGGCCGATTGCGCCTCGCCGACACTCGCGCCATGAACCCATAACAATCTCCCCTCAGGCCTTGGTTTTGTGGCAATGCCCTGGCGCTCACCAATGCGAGCAGCATCTTCTTTCCCACGTTCAAGACGTTTATTCAGGAAAGCTTGCAGCCGTGTTTCGCTATGATTTAAAACAGTTTTATACAGCCCGAGCATAGGTCTTTATAGAAAAAAAGAGGGATGAAAGAAAGCAGGAAGATAAATCAGGGCGAAGTCGAGCATTGGCCCGCGCCACTCCCCCCGGCAGGCTTATAGTAACATCCCGGAATAACGCAGACATATTCGTCATAGTCTTTAGGGGTTTGTTCGGCACGATGCACCTTGACCCCCGTGGGAATAGGCTGGGATTGCGCGCATTTTTGTGGATCAAGCTTCTCCAGCAAGCTTTCCGCCTCATCTTCTTTCCAGGGGGTCCCATCAGGCGGTTCGCCATTGACAGTTGCGGCCTTGATGGAAGGATCCCACTGCGGAACTTTCTCGCAGCGTCTTGGCAAAAAGCGCTTATCGTCTGAATCACGATATTCTTCAAACGTATAAAACCCGTCATTTTGGTTATTATGGATGAAATCCATACATTTGGCCTCTTCCCAGACGGCTTGCATAATATTGCAGTTATATTCATTACGCGGATTCAAGTCGCGGTTGTTGTTATTGCCGCTACTGCTCGATCCGCCAATACCGCCGCCGCCGCTATTGTTCTGTTGTCCAGGCTTGTTCAGGCGACCTCCAAGCAAGTCGTAGGTCTCACCTTGTTTTTGAGGGGCGCCACCACTCCCATCACCGGTAATCTTACCAATATCATGGTCCCATCCTTCACCGCCGACATTCTGATTGTTGCTGCCGCCGATGCGGTCAAAATTCGTGTCGACATAATCTTTCAGAGCATCCCCAACAACGGCCTGAAGAGCGCGGTCCATACTTTTATCGTCAATTCCAGGAACTTCACCCCAACGTTTTGTTTCGGAGAACATGTCTTTGGCATGATCCGCAAGCTCGTTCACATAAAGGTCAAAGCAGGTATATTCAAAAACGCTGTCAGGTTTGAAAATAAGATTCTGGTTCTGGGTGATTTCACGCTGCGCCTCAAGCCATGCTCGTGACTTTAGCGATTTGAAGTATTCGGGATCACAAGGGGTTTCTGCTGGCTGGTTGTTGTTTTGTGCAAATCCAGAACCGCTATAGCTCATAAAGCCCATAAGCACAGTCCCACAGATCATCAAAAATCTGGGTATTCTACGCATGTTGTCTTTTCCGGGTTTTCTGGCCATTTCTATCTCATAATTTTACTGCACATACAGCACCTTGCGCAAATAGTTTCGCCCCATTACTGACATTGTCCACTTTGGGGAATGTAAGTACAGCCGGGTTTCGGGCAAACTTTGTCTTCATATTCCTGTGGAACGCTGGTCACATCGCCGGTAGCACCACCCACATTAAAATTATCAACTTTAAACTTCGCCCCCGTTGGAACAGGTGCTACATCCTGACATTTACGGGAATCAATCATACGATCCAGAAGGGTCGCTTTCCCATCAGCCGTAGCAAAACGGTCAAAATAGGCATATTGAAACCCCTCATTCTCAGCAACTTTAATAATTTTCGGAAACTCCTCGAGATCTGTATTTTTGCAAGATTTGGGCAAAAGACGTGGGTCCAGATTGGCCAATTCATCAAAGGTGTAAAATCCAACATCCTCATTCATGTTGACACATTTGGCATCGTAATAGACCAGGTTCATTTTGTCACAGTGGTAAGATCCCTGACCGCCTCCTGAATTGGAATTCACCGCCGAAGATCCACCCAAGAAAGCGTGATTGAAATTATCGCCAAGATATTTTTGAAGGCTCTCCAGCACAAAATGCTCGATGGCCTTATCCATACGATCATCTTCCATATAGGTATTGATATAAACGGTGTGCTGGGTGTCGATATCCTCTGTGTTGATCTCACCGTCAATTTTAACTTTCTTATTGTCCCATTCTTTGGACTCCGTGAACAATGGGCCCGCCTTGGTCGAAATCAAACCGGCCATCTGATCAAAGCATGAATATTGCAAAACGCTGTCAGGTTTTCGGATTAAAACTTCGCCGATAACATTTTGTCTCTCGGATTCCAACCAGGCTTTCGCATAGATCTGATTCATGAAATCAGCATCACATGCGGCGCTGGTGGAATGTTTTGGGGCATTCGGCGCCCCGTCCGCATTCGGGCCATCGCCCTTTAAATTCGGATTATTCGGCGTAAGCGGAACCACACAAGGCAGGCCGGGAATACAATCATCTTGTCCATTACCGCCGCCATTGGTCTGGGCGAGGGCAGGGATCACTCCCCACAAACTAAATAAAACAATTAAAAAACAAGCCCTTTTCACACCTTTAATCCTATCTCATTTACCTTTTTCTGTCATCTCATACTCACCCTTTTGGTTGTTCCAACGGTAGATGATATAGGCGAAATCATTCAGCGGGTCTTGATAAATCCATAAATCGCGAACGCCATAAGCCGAGGCATTCCCGCCAGCAATTACAAATGCGTTTATTATTCCCAGACTGAGGAGTTTCTCACCATCTCTGTCCTCAGCCAGAATTTTATGATCACACATCTGCTTGATGTCCCCACACCCCAAAGGCTTGGCTACAAACTCATAAATTCCGTCATAATTCAGATCGATTTTAGCGATTTTATAAGCGCTCAAGGGCTGCAAATAGGTATCCAGCATACTAGTTTGAACTTCAGAAAGACCATCATTATAAGCAAGCTTCTCTTGCGCATAGGCCACACTCATAGCCGTCCCGCTCATAAAAGCAATAAAAGAAAGGCAAAAGAATAAAGTTCTCACCATGCGCATACACCTCATAAATTCTACCAAGAGCGGCGGAAAAGGGCAAAAACGCAGGAAATAAGGAGTTTAGGCGCTCTTAGGCAGATCGATGTCCAAAATCGCCATATTGAAATCATACGAGGTTTCACCTTCATCGACGTCTTTATAGATCACGCCAATAAATTCGCCGTTTAAAATAACTTCAACAGAGTCTGTGGCCTTTTCGCGCATCTTCAGAGCAAACCCGTTATTACCAAACTTGCTTTGCAAATAGGCTTGAATGCGGGGGATTTCGAGCGGATTTATAACGGCCATAGAAGGAACTCCTTTTTTTAATTATTTTGCAATCCATTGGATACGCGCATATGGCAGTCCTTGGCAAGTGTTTTTCGATCTTCGTAATCACCGGCACGAAGAGGATCATGGAAAACCACCCGAATTCTTACACCGCTGGTTTTTGCAAAACGCCATAGATGTGCAGGCATCTCAATAGTATCTTCTATCGGCCAGGTATAACATCTGCGTTCTTCCAGGGTCTGCGGCTTGCGCCCATTGACCTCAAGAAGATCCAGTGTCGCAGGCTGCACAAGCAACTCAGGATTAATTTGTCCATCAGCCAGTGAAAACAAGCTGGATTTAAAATCATGAACAATAAGCCCATCCGTTGATGTGCCTTCGGGAAACAAAATCAGACTCTGTTTTTGAGAGACACGCTTCTGGATTTTATCACGCTCTCTTTTAATGGCTGTGGGTCGCCGTTCGATAAAGGAGGTTTGCTGCAACTTTGCCAAAAAGCCAAAAACCGGCCATTTCTCGACTTCGCTTTTCGCCACGAACGAAGCCTCCTTCAGGATGGCTCCAATCAAAGGAATATCGAGATAAGAAAGATGATTGAACATGTAGAGGACTTGCCGCCCATGCACAGGCACACCTTCGACGCTGTATTTGATCCCAAAAATCACACATACGGTTTGATGCCAGAACCTTGGAATAATGTAAGCGCCTTTGCCTTTATGAAAGGCCATAACAAGCATTTGAGGAATAATAACAAGCAAGGAGAGCAACAAAAACGCAAGAAGTTTAAGAGAAGCTCTAAGTTGGTTCATTCTTCAATCACATCGGAAATAAGGCTTTCCGTGTCCTCGTCAGCACTGGAACCAGGAAGGGCGCGTTGAATTTTGCGCTCATAATGCTGACGGTATTTCTTTGAAAGCATGTGTGTTTGAACCAGAATAAAGACATCAATCGTTCCAAATTGCTGGTCGATAAAAGCACCATCACCAACAGACGCGCCGGCACGAAGATACCCCTTAAGCAAAGGAGGCAGATTGTTAAAAGCTTCGCGGGCGTTAATAGCATCCTTCGGCAGGATGTTCATATTAATGTAATGCTTTTCCAGCGTGCGCGGGCGCAAAGATTCCGGCGCCAGATGATAGTGATGCAAATAAGACAAAGCCACTTCGTGCGCTTTGACATCTGTACCAGGCAGGCTCGCGCAGCCAAAAAGAATTCCAATGTTATGATCACTGATGTAATCAGCAATTCCTTGCCATAGAAGTTGAAGAACAGGACGCGTCCTGTATTCAAGCAAAACGCATGACCGCCCAAGCTCGAGCAACGATGCTCCTGAATTCAGAAGGGGCGAGAGGTTATATTCACTGCTGGAATAAAACTGGCCATGCTCTTCCGCCTTATCGCGCTTAAGCAAACGATAGGTGCCGATGATCTTTTCCTCGGGACCTGAGTTATCGACAACAATAACGTGATCAGCAAACGAATCGTACTCGTCTATGTCCAGTCGCAGAGCCGCCATCTCAGGTGTAGGCTTCGCATTAAATTCTTCGAAGAACACTTCATAACGAAGCCGCTGTGCAGCTTTAATCTCTGCATCACTTGTTGCCACACGGACAGAAATCTTGCTGATATCACTTTGAGTGAATTTCATAATTAAAACTTCTCCTAAGGATTTTTAGCAATATCGCGAGCTGGTGACAAGCTTTAACGAATGTACAGATGAACTTCGCTTGTGCTGGCTTCCGGGCTCTGGTCGTACGACAAATTCACCCGTCCTGGCTCCAGGCCCATTTGGGACAGCGTGCGCAAAACCTTTTCTGCATTGCGGCGTGAGCGTGTGCTCTCAATAGCCACCTCAGCAGCATTCCCTTGCGAAGGATGAACGGCAACCATATCGAAAGTCGCGTTTGGATAACGCTGCAAAGCTTCATTCACAGCTGCATATAAAGGCTCTTCATAGGCTATATCATTCCGGTCAAAACGAATTTTGATCAAAGGAATAGGGCCGGCAAGAGAAGGTGCAGGCGATGAAGACTGAACAGGCGCTGACCCAAAAGAGGCGTTTTGAACCATGGCCGGAGCAGGGGCCGCACTATCACTATAATAAACATTCGCAAGGCTACGACCGTAGAGATCCCCTTTGGACACAGCCAAAGCAAGGGTTCTAAGGTTTTGACGCTCGGTTGCGAGGTATGTATTCGTCCGCGTTATATCGTCATTCACATTGTTCAAAACACGCTCGACGATAACGACGGTATTGGTAATCTGATCCTGTAGGCGAGCAAGCTCTTTATGGTCTTCTTCAACCGCCCCAGATACGCTAAAAGCCGCGCGGGTTGCTTCAAGAAGGAAAGACGCTTTTGAGGCCATATCGGCAGCATTCAAGGCCAGCTGGTTCAATTCACCAACATTAGCATTAAGAGCTTCAAGATTTCCTTCTGCTGTAGTAAGGCGTTGCACCAACCTAGGGTTGCCGGGCGTTGTGCCAGATTGAAGCTGGGTATTCACGGTTGCCACAGAAGCATAATAATCCGCAGCGGTTGCCTCATTTTGCCTTTGTAAATCAGCCAGAGAATCCGAAATCTTGGTCACATTGCTTCTCAGCAAGTTAAGGTCAGAGGCAATATCACTTATTTTACGAGTTACAAGTGTCTGTGTGGGTTGATAATAGGCGCTACCAGCCACATCAGAGGAGAAAATATCCTTGGTCTGTTCTGGCTTTGAGTATATGCCGTCTCTGACTTTTTGAGGCAATGGTTCTTGTGTAATAACCAAAGCAGGGCGTGAAACCTGAACTTCAGACATATCGCTTTGTGCCTGAGCTTGTCCCGCGATAACCATGGCACAACCTGCAAGCAACAGGGTCTTGAGCGCCGTTTTTTTGTTTCTAATGATCATGAACCTTGTCGACAATTCGTGAGTGATTAACAGGGAATCTTATTACCTCCGCCATGATCGCTCCAAAAGCCATAACCTGTCAAGCGCATACCCTGTAAATTTTATAAAAACGATGGGAATGTGGTAAATCCGATACTTGCATTTATCAGAAGTTTGGCGTAATGTCGCGGCGGCCTTAAGCTGTGAGGCTCAAAAACCTTGTGCGCGCCCGTAGCTCAGCTGGATAGAGCGTATGACTACGGATCATAAGGTCGGGAGTTCGAATCTTCCCGGGCGCGCCATTTCAAAGGTATTTTGAACTACGTTCTCAAAGCGCAATCAAATCATCAATGCCAATATTAAGGGTTGTGGCCAAAGCTTTGAGGGCGGCTACAGATCCGGTCTTCTTTCCTTTTTCAATATCTGAAATCATGCTTTGAGCTACGCCTGAGATCTCGGCAAGGGATGTTTGCGACATGTTTCGATGTTTGCGAAAGGCGCGCAGGGGGCTCTCTCCTTGAATAAGCTTTTCTGTAAAGGTAGCTGGGAAAAATTCTTCAGTTGAGAATTTTATTTTGTCATAAGATATTATGTCAAGCATGTTCTCAAAATCTTTAAGGCTAATAACCACCTTATTCTTACCAAGAAGCTCATATTCAACATCCATTCTTCTCTCCCTTAAGTTTCAACTGCAGAGCGAACCTGCAATACATGTATGGTGTCACGGCGCACTTCAAAAATAATACTGAAGTTTCTCGCTCTAAGGCTGTAGCCTGGTCTCTGCTCCAGCCAGTTAATATGACCCCGCTGTTTTTCAATATAATTTCTAAGTGCCGCAAGCAATTCGCTCGCGACCTCTTTGGGCAATGAAAGCAGCTCTTTTTGTGCTGAATAGGCGATCAACATACCAAATATCTCTATATATAATAATTTCAAAAAATAAATATATTATATAGATATAAATTGCAAACTTTTTTTAATTTTTTGCTTTAAAGAACTTGTGAGATCGCAAAAAGAGAATTATCTTCTCTGCACTAAATTACATTCAACAATCACAAATTGAAGGAGACTTACATGTCTAAATTTGCCCTTGCCGAATACATTTGGTTGGACGGTGCGGTTCCTACACGTTACCTGCGTTCTAAAACTAAAGTTGTAAATGTAGGCAAAAATCCAAAAGTTGAAGATTTCCCAGAGTGGAGCTTTGACGGTTCATCAACCAATCAGGCCACTGGCAGCGATTCAGACTGCTTCTTGCGCCCTGTGTACTACATCAACGACCCCATCCGCGGCGAAGGCAACTTCCTCGTGATGTGCGAAGTGTACAATCCTGACAATGAAACCCCCCATGAATCCAACTCACGCGCTCAATTGCGCGCAGTAATGGATGCTGGCGCTGCCAAGCAAGACCCATGGTGCGGTTTCGAACAGGAATACACTTTTTTCCACGGTCGTCAGCCTATGGGCTGGCCTGAACACGGCTTCCCAAGACCCCAGGGCCCTTACTACTGTGGCGTTGGCGCAGACGAAGTATTTGGCCGTGATGTTGTAGAAAAGCACGCGGAACTCTGCATGAAAACCCCATTGCTCTTCTACGGAATCAACGCAGAAGTTATGCCAGGTCAGTGGGAATTCCAGATTGGCTACCGTGGTGATGACAGCGAAAACTCAGGCGCGCTTGAAATGGCCGACCAGGTTTGGCTGTGCCGCTGGTTGCTATGCCGCGTTGCTGAGGACTACGGCGTGACCGTGTCTTTCGACAACAAGCCTGTAAAAGGTGACTGGAACGGTGCTGGTATGCATACAAACTTCTCAACGAAGGATACCCGCGACAAAGCCAAAGGCAAGAAAGCAATCGAAGATGCATGTAAGGCTCTCTCAACCAAGCATAAAGAGCACATTATGCTCTACGGCGCAGGATTGGCAGACCGTTTGACGGGTCACCATGAGACATGCGACATCAACACCTTCAAAACAGGTACAGCGGACCGCGGATGTTCAATCCGTATCCCTCAGCTAGTTGCGAAAAAAGGCTATGGTTACTTCGAAGACCGCCGTCCAGGCGCAAACGCGGACCCATACCTGGTCGCGGCACGTCTGTGCGCAACGGTTTGCGGTGTTTCAGAAAGCGTCATGACATTCACATCATGGCCACGCGCTGAAGCCAAAATGGCAATCGCTGCTGAATAAATTTAAATTTCTTTCAAAAAGGCGTCCTTACAAGGACGCCTTTTTTTATGCTCTGAAAAGGGCATAAAGCCTCACCAAAAGCCAAACACCCTTTTTTGCTTAAGAATCAAGCCTCTATAATAATTTTATTATAGCAATCAATGCTATCAAAATCTTAACCTTTATAGGGTTAAATATCTGTAGAAGAAGAAATTTCTAAAATAAAAGATAAATTTTATGATTGATAACACCAACGAGAACCAGAGCCCAGAAGGCCTGAAATCTAAGACTTCCAGCAGTCATGGCGACGGCTTGCGTCCACGCGCCGAAAGTTTCAATGAAGCAAACATGTTCCAGGACTTAACGATCGAAGACGATTTTAAAGGTACTGCAGAACCGACATCATCTCCAAAGCCCTCTTTTTCAAGCCAGTCCGATAAATTCGCCATTCATGAGGGTTCTTTCGAAATCAGTATGGACGACGGATCAAGCAGCCAGCCTGATGATAAGCAAAATTCTTCACAATCAAACCCAGGCCCCAGCTTACCTTCGACAGTGGCACCAGGGACGGCGGGGCGTGGAGATGACGGCAACGCCGTTATGCGAACATTTTTTGGAGACCTGAAGGCCTCGGACATTGAAAATGACATCCGTAAAAAAGGCCGTATGGGCGACCGTATGGTCGAGATGGGCGTCATTAATAATGACCAATTGAACGTTGCCCTTCAGGAAAAGAAAATTACAGGAAAAATGCTCGGCGAAATTTTGGTCGAGCTGGGCTTCATCACAGAAGAAACATTAATAGCATTCCTTTCTGAATCTTCGGGTTTTGAGCTATTTGATCCCAAAACCACAATCGTGGACGGCGATGCTCTGGCGTTGCTCGAAAAACCTCTTGCTGTGAGATACAGCATTTTGCCTATTTGTATTCGGGGCAAAGATATAGTCATTGCAATGGCCGACCCTTACGACGTGGTTGCTCTCGATACCTTGCGTCGCCATCTTCCAAAAGGGATGGGCATTCAGCCTATGGTGGTTTCGTCCAAGGTTCTTAGTGAGGCGATCGATGCCTCCTACGGATACGCGAGCTCGATCTCCGCAATTTTGAAAGAACTGGAAGAGGGGGTTGAGGTTGCCGATCTCGCAACTTTAGATGAATCCCGTGCCTTCTCACACCCGATTGTTCGCCTTGTAAATGCTCTCGTATTTGATGCGGTGAAAATGGGCGCCTCCGACATTCACTTCGAACCGGAAGAAAATTTTATCCGTCTGCGCTATCGTATCGACGGCGTGCTCCACACAGCACAAACACTTCACAGACAACACTGGAACAGTATATCCCAGCGTTTAAAAATCCTCTGTGAAATGAACATTGCTGACAAAATCAATGCTCAGGACGGCCGATTTGGGATCAATGTTGGCGGCAAGGAAGTTGACTTCCGCGTATCGTCGCTCCCTACAGTGCACGGCGAAAATATCGTTCTTCGTATTTTGGACAAAAGCGCGAGTATCATGCCGCTGACCGGCCTCGGCTTCAGCGAGCACAACATGCAGCTTATCCGCAAATCTCAATCCAAGCCTGAAGGGATTATCATCGTCACCGGCCCGACCGGTAGCGGTAAGACCACCTCGCTCTATTCTATGATCAATGAAATCAACACAGTAGACGTCAACATTCAGACCCTTGAAGATCCGGTCGAATACGCGCTGCCGATGATTCGTCAAACACATGTCCGTGAAGGAATTTTGGACTTTGCTGATGGTATCAAGGCATTGCTTCGTCAAGACCCAGACATCATCTTTATCGGAGAGATCCGCGATCATACCACCGCTGAGATGGCATTGAAGGCGGCGATGACTGGGCACCAAGTTTATACAACGCTCCATACCAACGACTCTTTTGGCGCTATTCCGCGTCTTCTGGATTTAGGGCTAAAGCCAGGGATGATTGCCGGTGCAATTATTTCCGTTTTCGCTCAGCGTTTGACAAGAAAACTTTGCAAAAACTGTCGTGAGGAATGTACGCCGGACGAACATGAATGCCATATTCTTGGTGTTGATCCAGCTACACCACCACAAATCTTCCGTGCACGCGAAGGCGGATGCAACGCATGCGGAGGGCAGGGCTATAAAGGCCGTATCGCAGTGGCAGAGATTCTCTCTTTCGATGAAGAGATGGACGAAATTTTGGCAAAAGGGGCAAATAAAGCTGAATTGAAAGCTACGGCTGCAAAAAAAGGCTTTAAAAATATGAAGGACGATGGCATCCTGAAGGTGCTAGAGGGTATTACTGACCTTCAAGCGCTCTCAAAAGTGGTCGATATCAACCGCTAATCATCAGACACCTCATTGCTTCTTCGTTTGGTAAGGAGTCACGCCATAGAACGCTATAAATACAGAGCTATAAATCAAAACGGTCGTCCTCTTCGCGGCGTTATTTCTGCGAAGAACGAAAACGATTTGTATGCCCAGCTTCAGTCCGCTGGGCTAGAGCTTGTCGATTGCAGCATCATTGGTGCGCAGTCAGGAAAAATATCGCTTGGTAACATCTCCTTCGAAAAGATTAAAATTCGTGACCTTATTCAGTTCTTCATCCACATGGAGCAGATGCAGGACGCAGGCGTTCCCATGCTCGACTCTTTGGCTGATATTCGTGACGCGGCTGAGAATCAAAAAATGCGCGACCTTATGACGGACGTTTACCGCGACGTAACGGACGGCGGATCACTGTCTGAAGCGCTTGCCAAGCACCCCAAGACATTTACCAATCTGTATATTTCCCTCATTAAGGCAGGGGAAGATACCGGGGATTTGACCACATCCTATCGCCAACTTGTTAAATATCTAAAATGGGTTGATGCGATGCAAAGTAAGATTCGCAAGGCCACACGTTATCCTATGATCGTGACCGTTGTTGTAATCATCACAATCGTGGTGATGATGGGCTACGTCGTGCCTCAGATCGTCGGCTTTATTGAGAACCTGGACCAGGAACTTCCTTTCTATACGGTCGCTTTGATTGAAACATCAGAATTCTTCCGAAAATACGGCGTATATGTGATATTGGCTCCTTTTTTCCTCTTCATCATATACAAAATGCTAAGGCGGGTATCCAACGAGTTTAAGTTTCATACAGACTCATTCCTTTTGAAGATTCCTATTGCCGGTCAGTTAATGCGCAAAATTACCATTGCACGTTATGCACAGACATTCAGTGCGCTTTTCGTGGCTGGTATCGACATCATCGGCGGTCTTCGTTCTGCTCGCCAAACTGTTGGTAACCTTGCGTTGGCAGATGCATTGGAGAGCGTCGAAAGTTATGTGCAGGCGGGAAATCCGTTGTCTGATTCTTTAAATGCGAGTGGAGAGTTTCCAAGTATGGTCATTCGCATGGTGAAGATCGGCGAAGAATCAGGTAACCTTGGATCCGTTCTGGAGCAAGTATCCGAGTTTTACACCAAGGACGTTGAAGAGGCTGTTGAGGCTTTGATCGCTATGATCGAACCCGGTTTGACTGGACTTCTGGGGGGGATGATTTTGTGGATTGCCGCCGGGGTTTTCGGTCCGATTTACAACAGCTTCGAAAATATAGATTTTTAAGGTATCATAAAGAATATGAGTGTCTCTTTCTTATCACCCAACAGAACAGTGCTTCTCGTCTCAGACGACGCTTTGTATATCTATACAAGCGGCGCTGGGGGCGTTCGCCTGATTTCGTCTGTTCCCTGGGGTGCGGACGATTTTGAGCCTGATGTTGCCCGCATATTGGTTAAGGATTGTAAAAAGAGACCTGTCTTAATTCTTAATGACATGGTTGAGCAGCATTACCGCAAAGAGCGCGTCATTAAAAAGGGCGTTGGTCTTCTTGATCGCTCCAGTATGCTTGAGCGTAAACTCCAATTTGCCTTCCCGAATTATCCTGTTCGTGCGGCCATGCCGCTCAAGGAGAAAATCAAAAAATCGGAAACAGTGGCAGCTGCGGATGTCTATATTTTTGCAGCTATTCCCAATTCCGAGCAATTCAAAAAGACGCTTGCCGCTGTTAACAAATCGTTTGTTTCAATATCTTCCGTATGCTTGTTACCTGTTGAATCGGCAGACCTGGTCAAGACACTGTCCGACAAGCTGGAGGCCGATAAGCCGATCAAGTCCAAGTGGGCGATTTTCGTTTCTCAGCACCAAAGCGGGGGACTGCGCCAGATCGTCACAAAAGACGGCGAGATTGCTCTAACGCGTATGACACCCATGGCCTCAATGCAGGACAGGCCAGAAGAGTGGGCCAGCGAAGTTCAAACAGAATTCAGCGCTACAATGAGCTATGTCTCTCGTTTCGGCTATCAGCCCGAAGACGGAATTAATGTCATTATCGTAGGCGACGCACTTGCCAGCCGAAGTTTCCAGAGTCTGATTGAAGAAAATTATGACTGCTACGCTTTAACGCCTGAAGAAGCAGCAAAAAAGCTAGGGGTTTCACTCGGGCGTCAAGATCCGGAAGGGCAGGGCAATTTCCTGCATATTGCTTGGGCTGGCCGCAAATCCAAATTCACGCTTCCGCTTAAGGCACCCCTTATCAACAGGGTTTCTCAACCCCGTAAAGTTGCAATGGCTGCATCGTTTCTGCTGTTCTGCAGTTTTGCCTTTTACATCTTCCAGGTTTTTTCATCGTTGGTAAAAATCAGCACTGATAGCACTGACCTTGAAGATAAAAAAGCAAAGTATTCTCAAGTCCAGCTTCAGCTTGACAAGGAAATCGAGCGCAAAAACGAATTAGGCATAGACATCAAATTAGTGCAAAGTTCTATCAAGGTGCACGATGTTTTGGAAAGCAAAAGAATTAATGCTTTGAACCTTTTCAAGCAAGTTGGTAAAGCGCTGGGCAAGGATTTAAGAATTGACTTTATCGAAGTAACAACAGTCAAGCCTCAGCAAACTTTACCAGGTTTTGAAGTTTTTCCAATAGAGGGCGAACAAGAAAAGAAGCCTGTAGTTTATCAAGCAAATATGCGGATGAGCTTCCCCACAACCGCGGATCTGGATCAGGGCAATCTTGAAATCCAGGGGCTTCATGATCGTTTGGCTGAATATATGCCCGGAGACGATGTTGATATCGTAAAGTCTCTCGGCGATTATGGTTACGCAAATGAAATCGAGGTCAGTACGGGCACGACTGAAAAAGAAGATGTTCAACAAGATTTCATCGCAGAAATTCAAGTTAAAGGACGAGAAAAATAATGATCGAAGTTCTTGGAAAAGTCAGACTTCTTATTCTTGTCAGCCTGGTTGCTCTCAATGCCCTTTTTATCGGAAGCTACTACATGCTGCTCGTTCCGCAACAGGCTGAAAAGGAAATGGAGCTACAGTCTCTAAATTCGAAGATATCTGCCGCCAGCAGCGATCTCGAACAAATGCAGGTTGAATTTTCTCAAATTGAAAGCCAGCAAGAAAAATTTGAAGAATTAAAGGCAACTGGCTTCTTTGATCTCCAGGGGCGTCGGCAAGCAGAATCTGTTTTCGAAGATATACAAAAGAAATCCGGCGTCATTGCCGCAAAGGTCGCGCTCGCGCCAGGAAAAACAGTTGAGGACGAAGAGGCCGCCAAGGCCAATCATTACATCTTGGAAAGTTCGATGAGTGTCGACATTGATGCCTTAGAAGATTCGGACGTGTTCAGATACATTTATTACGTCCAGGAATATTTCCCGGGCCATATCAGTCTTGAAAAAATTACGCTTAAACGCGAGCGCGATCTTTCGGCTGATATCCTGAAGAACATAGCCAGCAAAAAAATGCCGGCTATGGTGAGCGCAAAAATTGAAATGACGTGGCGTACAATGATACCAACCTACTCAGTATTGGAAGGCAATAAGGGCTAGACGGATGCGAATTGTTTCCAAAATCAATATCCTATCTTTGACGGTGGCGACGGTCTTGACCTTTGCTCCTTACGCCGTCGCGCAAGATGCTGTTCTAGCAGAACCTCCTGTTTCTTCCGAGCAGACACCTTCAGAAGAAATATTGGAGAATCCTGTAGATCCAACGCAAGCCCCAATGGCAGCAGAAGAAGGGCAACCTGTAGATCAGCAGCCAATCTTGGATGAAAACGGCAACGTTATCATGCAGCCGCAAGAAACTCCTCTGACTCCCGAACAGCAAGCCGAAGAGGATAAAAAGACTTACCTCAATCTTCCATCTATTTTATTCACATTTAACGAACAAATGGCTATCCAGGACGCGAGAAATACGGATATGGATTTCACAGGCCCTGACTGCGAAGTGGTTGAGTGTGCGCCGGAAGATATGCCGCCACCGCCACCACCGGAAAAGCGATACATTCGTCTCGGCGGAATTGCATTTAATTCTCCGGATAGCTGGACAATCTGGCTTAACAAGCAACGCATCACACCAGACGCCTTGCCTGAGGAGGTCCTGGACCTTAAGGTCTTCAGAGAATATGTCGAAATGAAGTGGTACGATGACTACACCAAACAAATTCTGCCAATCAGATTGCGCCCACACCAGGCTTTCCACATGGACCAACGCATTTTCCTTCCCGGCTAATCGGCCAGAAAGAGAGAAAAATGCAGACTAAACCCTCCGCTCTTTCTGTTAAAAACGTCAGTATCGCTTACGGCGGGATACCCGCAATTACCGATATCAATCTGGATGTTCATCAAGGTGAGACCTTTGGCCTCATAGGCCTCAACGGGGCAGGCAAGACCACAATGATCAAGGCTATTCTCGGCCTTCGTAACCAGGATAAAGGCGAGATCACGGTTATGGGGCAAAGCTCTTCCGGGAAATCAGCGCGGGCTAATCTCGCATTTTTACCTGAACGTTTTGAGCCTCCCTGGTTTTTAAGTGGCTTGGAATTTGTCAAATTTTCACAAAAAATCTACAAACAGCCCTTCAATGAAAAGAAGGTCTATGAAATGGCCGAATCTCTTGCGTTGGATACAAGGGCTCTCAAGCGCCGTGTTCAAAGCTATTCAAAAGGCATGCGCCAAAAGCTTGGGTTGATAGCAACGCTCATGACAAATTGTAGTTTACTAATTTTGGATGAGCCGATGAGCGGACTTGATCCCAAAGCGCGGACGCTCGTCAAAAAATTACTGGTGGAAAACAATGCGGGTAAGGACCGTACCATTTTCCTTAGCTCTCACATTCTGAGTGACATGGATGAAATCTGTGATCGTGTCTGTGTTCTGGACGAATCCATTATTAAATTCACAGGCACACCTGCAGAAATGAAAAAGCAAACAAATGCGAATAACCTTGAACAATCATTCCTAGACCTTATTGAGAAAAAACGCGCAGCATGATAGAATCATTCCGTAAACTTAACCCAACACAATTTTCAACCAACAGTTCTGCTATGAAATTCTCCGCTCAGAAAACGCGAAAAAAACACATTGATCTTTTCCTCTCCGCCTTGGTTTCCGTTTCATTTGCGGCACTGTTAAGTGTTCCTGCTGCCGCTCAGCAACCTGCGAATTCAGGCGATGCCGAGCAGTTTATTGAGCAATTTTTACAGCCAGCTGATTCTTCAGCTCAACCCGCGCCGCCTGCTGAGGAAGCAGCCCCAGTCGAGGGCGCTGAAGCAGCATCACCGGAGGGAGCTCCTCCGCAAGATGTTTTAGTGCCAGTTCCGCCGCGCGAAGCTCCCCCCATGGTGGCAGAGCAGCCCGCCGTAAATCCTGATATTACCGGTGGCATGGTTGCCGCTCCAACGCCAGAACCAACACCAGCTCCAACACCAGCTCCAAGCGAAAACCCATCGCCTGCGCCGGTTGCTGTCAACGCGCAGCCCCCCGCTGAAGATTCTGCTTTTTCTGTTCCAAAGGTTCCAGCTGTACCGCAGGTGCCAAACCCGGACGAAGGTCTTTTCTTCGACTCTGAGTCAGTGGTTCCAACCGGCCAAATCGCAACCAAGGGCACAATCCGTAACGTAAGCCCGCGCACAGAGCCAGCATCCAAATATGTTGTGGTAAGTCGTAAAGAGGCTGCAGGAACACAAAATGCAAAGCTCGTCTCCGCGCAGCGCGCTCTAAATCTCGGCAGGTATGATTCGGCCCTCGAACTTTACAATGAGTTGTATGCCAAAAATCCAAAGGATCAGGCTGTTCTGATGGGGCGTGCTGTGGCCTTGCAAAAGTTGGGGCGTACAGACGCCGCCGTGCAATCCTATCAAGAATTATTGGATATTAATCCTAACAACACACAGGCCAGCGTAAATATGTTGGGTATGATGGGGCAGCGTTATCCTGCCGTTGCTCTGCGCCGTTTGCTTGAAATTAAGAGTCAAAACCCTTCCGATGTATCTGTTTTAGCGCAGCTTGCTATTATTGAAGCCAATACAGGCCGCTATGACGAAGCACTCAAGTATCTTGGTATCGCCTCTGGCCTAGAGCCTCGCAACGCCAGCCACCTCTATAACTTGGCTGTTATAGCAGATCGGGCAGGGGAGAAAAAAATGGCCGTTCAATATTATGAGCAGGCTTTGGAAGTGGACGCTATTCACGGTGGCAGTCGATCTGTACCAAGAGAGTCAATTTTCTCGCGCTTAGCGCAGATTCGCTAAC
The DNA here is from genome assembly GCA_964478225.1 of uncultured Micavibrio sp. GTDB lineage: Bacteria > Pseudomonadota > Alphaproteobacteria > Micavibrionales > Micavibrionaceae > CAYZHM01. Next base: position 278,464 of record CAYZHM010000001.1, on the reverse strand, counting down.
GTTGTGGGGCATTTGCTCGCAGACCTTCCCGTGTATCTTGAGCTTTCTATAGTCACGATAGTCGGCCTTATCTTAGGCAGTTTCTCAACAGCGCTGACCTACAGAGTTCCTCGTGAAATTCCTTGGGCTTTTAATACTGCAAAGCAGCAGCAATCTGCTTATTACTCCGCTTGCCCCCGATGCAAAACCCGGCTGACCGTTTCAGACCTCGTACCGGTACTCTCATGGCTGCTTTCGGCAGGAAAATGCAGACATTGCAAAGCACCCATTAGCTTTATTTATCCACTAGTGGAGATTGGCGTTCTTGCGATGTGTCTTATCTCCTACGCTGTCTTTGATTTCACTTTGCCTTTGTTAATTATGGTGCTTGCCTCTCCATTTTTGATGGCTCTTATGGCCATCGATATCGAACGCATGCTGTTACCCAACCAACTTGTGTTGATCCTTTTCTTTATCGGCCTGTTCTTTCATATTTTGCAACTGACGCAAGGCAATCTAACTCTAGAACAATTTGGAATAGAATATGCGTTAGGTGCAGTAGTTTTCGCTCTTTTTGCATGGGGGCTGGGCGCCATAATGACCAAAATATTGAAAAAGGAAGCTTTGGGCTTCGGAGATGTTAAATTTTTTGCCGTTGCGGGGCTTTGGCTTGGCCTTTCAAATTTACCGGTCTTTTGTATGCTGTCGGGGATAGCGGGTATATTTGTCGCAGTTGTATGGAAAATAACAGCAAAAAACCCAGTATTTCCATTCGGCCCAGCGCTAATTTTAACTTTTTATATACTTTTTCATGTTGATGGTTCTCATATCCTCGATTTTATCTTAAAATAAAGTGCGTTTATCTCTGATTTCTTTACCTTCTCTTCACCATATTCAGCAAAAATAAAAGGGCGTAAAATAAACAGGAGAATAATCTTTGGACCTCACCCAGCTTCTCGCATTTACCATGCAAAACGACGCTTCCGACTTGCACCTCAGTGCCGGAAGCCCGCCAATTATCCGCGTCAGCGGCCTGCTTAAACGCGTTAAAGCCGATGCGCTCTCCAGCGACGACATCCGCACCATGCTCTATTCGATTATGAAGGACGATCAACGCGCCGAATATGAAAGAGATATGGAACTCGACTTCGCGATTTCTCTGGGCGAAAAAGCCCGTTTCCGTGTGAACGCCTTCACAACCCGCCTCGGGACTTCGGCAGTGTTCCGTACAATTCCAACTGAAATCCCAACGATGCAGCAACTCGACTTGCCGCCAATCATGCGTCGCTTTGCCGAGCTTGAAAAAGGGATTATCTTGGTCACCGGCCCAACAGGTTCCGGTAAATCGACCACCTTGGCCTCAATGATTAACCACATCAACCTGAATTCACAAAAGCACATTTTGACGATCGAAGATCCGGTCGAATTCTTCCACAAATCTAACAAAAGCCTTGTGAACCACCGCGAAGTCGGAACAGACACACAGTCTTTCAAGCGCGCACTGAAAAGCGCATTGCGCGAAGACCCCGACGTGATCCTCGTGGGGGAGATGCGCGATTATGAAACTATTTCCCTGGCTCTAACCGCCGCAGAAACCGGGCACTTGGTTTTCGGAACACTTCACTCGAACTCAGCCTCTAAAACCATCGACCGTATCATCGACTCTTTCCCAACAGGGGACAAAGAGATGGTTCGTGCGATGCTTTCAAGCTCGCTGCAAGGCGTTATTGCTCAAACTCTTCTCCGTAAAGAGGGAGGCGGCCGTATCGGTGCATTCGAAATTCTTGTCGGAACCAACGCTGTACGTAACCTAATCCGCGAAAACCAGATCCCGCAAATGTTCTCGATGATGCAAACAGGATCACGTTACGGGATGATTACTATGCAAGATGCTATTCAAGACCTTCTTGAGGCAGGTATTATTTCCAAGGAAACCGCGCGTGAGGCCCTTATGACGGTAACTGAAGAAGCTGATGAAGAGGGCGATGGGGAATATGCAAACGCAGCTCTTGGCGGCGGTAAAATCGGCGAAACGCTGGATTCTCAAGGAGGAAGTGGCCCAGGACGTCCTGCGCCAACGCCTACTGGCTCGAGTGAGGGGTATTCATTTTGACCCTAGAAGCACCTATTGTTTTATCCTATTTGCAGGCTATGAACGAAAAAAAGGCCAGCGATCTATACCTCACAGTCGGATGTCCTCCAACATTGCGCGTGGAGAACGAACTCGTCCACACCCAGCCCAATCTTCTTAATGAGAACGACATCGAAGATATTATTTCCTCCATTTTAACCACACGCCAAAAACACGAATTCGACACCATGAGCGAGTTGAATACGTCTTTGGATATTGCGCGTTACGGTCGTTTTCGTGTGAATATCCTGAAGCAGAGACAACACCCAGCGCTCGTTATCCGCCGCATTACTTCTGATATCCCTACATTTGAAGAGCTGAAGCTTCCAGCCATATTGGCCAAGCTAAGCTTGGAAAAAAGAGGGCTTATTTTATTAACCGGTATGACAGGATCTGGTAAGTCGACAACTCTTGCCGCCATGGTCAACAGCCGCAATGAGCAAACTTCAGGTCACATCATCACAATCGAAGACCCCATTGAATATTTCCACGATCACAAAAAATGCGTGATCACACAGCGCGAAGTTGGCATTGATACAGAAAGCTATGAGATAGCTATGAAGAATGCCCTGCGCCAGCGCCCTGATGTCATCCTCGTGGGCGAGATCCGCGACCGTAAGGTCATGGAGCATGCGCTTATGAGCGCCGAAACGGGGCATTTGTGCCTTTCCACAATTCACACAAACAACTCCTACCAGGCCATTGAGCGTATCGTGAACCTCTTTCCGGAAGAGTATGAAAAGCAGGTGCGCCTTAATCTTGCGCAGAACCTCAAGGCTATCGTATCACAACGCTTGGTTACGTCGGTCGGCGGCGGCCTGGTTCCTGCCGTGGAGGTCATGCTCAACCAGGGTTTGGTAAAAGAACTTATTCTTTCAGGAAAAATCGGTCAGATCAGAGACGTAATGGAACAAAATATTTCCAGCGGTATGCGCACATTCGATCAGTCTCTTCTTGAGCTTCTTGATCAAGAGTTGATTACTGAAGAAACGGCGATTACGAATGCCGATAAGCCTTCTGACATGAAAGTAAAACTTCAAAACAAGGTTTTCTCTTCCGATCCTAAAGTGGCAGGCAAGAAATTTAAGCCATCGGAAACTGCCATCTCATTTTACGATTAAACTGTCTGTAAATTGTCCCCTTGAAAATAGCGGACAAACCCTTTTGGGGTGTTGTCAGCACATCTGACTTATGGTCTACTATACAAGCAGGACATAAGAATCACCTGCATATTCTTAACGACGTCCGGATTTTTCTTCCTCAGGGAATCTACGTTCTAATTCTTAGGGTCATGACCATGAACAAAATAAAATTTCTCAGCCTTCTTTGCGCCGCAACATTTACTTTATCTTTAAGCGCTTGCGATTTTGCTAAAAACCAGCTGGCCGCTGATCGCTCAGGTGGAATGGAAATGCAGGATTACAAGGACGCACTGGCGCCACGCCTGCCTGACGCTGATGAGGGTAAAGAGGGAAATGATTACTCATCGATCCCTGAGCTGCAACCCTATGTTGGCGGTGTAAACGGTGTTCAGGGTTCTATGCCCTTGGTTTCAATTTCTGTTAACCAGACCGTTCCCTTGCGCGACGTGCTTTACGAAGTCGCCCAGCAGGCAGAATACGATATTGAACTCGATCCACGCATTACAGGGGGGATTATCTTTAGCGCCCGCAACAAGCCTCTCGATGAGGTGATTGATCGTATTTCCGATATTGCCGGCCTGCGCTATAAATTCGAAGGTGAGACACTGCGCGTTGAACTCGATACTCCTATCAATAAAATTTACAAAGTCGACTATCTCTCGTTGATCAAGAAAAGCTCCAGCAGCATCAGCAATGATATTTCTGTTGTATCGGGCGAGGGGGCTGACACTGGGTCGTCCTTTGAAACAAGCTTTGAGAACGAAAGCGATTTCTGGAAAGAACTTGAAGCCAACATCAAGCAAATTCTCGCCGCCACCAATTCCGGTATCATGAGGACTTCTTCTGATCCTGAGATCACAGCGGCCCCGCAACAGCCACAGGTCGTTCCGGTCGCCGCACCTGATGAATCAGGTAAGGTTCAGGTCAGCCCGCCAGACGTCAATTTGACGGTCAGCTCCTTGCCAACCGGTCCGGGACAAGCTTATGAGGCACCTGCGCTTTCCTACGCCATTAACAAGCAGGCCGGCATTATCCAGGTTTTTGCTCCACAAAAGACACAGGACAAAGTTGATGAATACCTGAAAATGGTAAAACGTTCTGCGACGGCGCAAGTCTTGATCGAAGCAAAGATTTTGGAAGTAACACTAACGGACGAGTACAGAACTGGAATTGATTGGAGAGCAATCAATCTTCTTTCTGGCGAGCTTGGCCTAAGCTATTCCACTTCTGCTGGGAATGCGGCTCTAAATGCTTTGGGCCCAGCTTCTGTGGCTTCCACTACCTTAAACGATGGAAATACAGCTCAGGCTCTGCTTTTGGGATATGCCGGTAATGATGTACAGGCTTTGGTGGATGCTGTTTCAGCTTTTGGTACAGTAAAGGCGCTTGCAAGCCCAAGATTGACAGTTCTTAATAACCAAGCAGCAGTCTTAAACGTAGCGACCAACAGAGTATTCTTTGAGATTGATATTGAATCAACCAGTGATGGCGGATCGTCTACAACGAACATAGATAGCGAGCTCCGCAACGTTCCGATTGGCATTCTCGTCAACGTACAGCCATCAATCAATTTGGATGATGGAACTATATCGATGGCGGTAAGGCCAACAATAACCAATGAAAGTGGTGATGGTATCGCTGATCCTGGTGTCGCTTTCGCAGCTGCCTTGGCTGAATTGGATGATACAGTTGAATCGGTTATTCCGGAAGTCAATGTTCAAGAAATAGATTCCGTGATTAAAATGCGCTCCGGTCAGGCTGTCGTTATGGGCGGATTGTTGCAAGACCGTGCGACAGTGTCGGACACAGGTGTTCCTGGCCTCAGCGAAGTGCCACTTCTTGGAAACCTCTTCAAGCAACATTCGGACTCCGTTTCTAAAACTGAAGTCGTAATCTTGCTGAAGGCGACAATCCTCGATGATCCATCTGACTCGGTTCATAACACCGACAAAGACCTCTATCGTCAGTTCTCCGGTGATCGTCGTCCGTTTAAACTTTAGGATCGGAATGCAGGAGAGCAGGGTATGTCACTCTCTCTTATTAAGTACGCTTTGACAGCAGCAGTCAGGGATAAACTTATTATCTCTCTACTTGTCATCATGGCGGTCGCTTGCAGCCTCTCTGTTTTCATGGGCTCCGCCGCTATCGTCGAAAAGGATCAGTTCACACTCGTCTTCGCTAGCGGCGGCATACGCCTTGCCGGAGTATTTGGCCTCGTCCTTTTTGTTGTTTTCTTTATGCGCCGTTCCTTCGAGGCCCGCGATGTTGAGTTCATCCTCTCTCGCCCCGTAGGCCGCGTGCAATTTTTGCTCTCTTATTCCGCCGCTTTCTCAATTCTTGCAATCTTGACGGCGCTTGTTCAGCTCTTCTGTATTTATATCTTGGGGCCGCATCATTTCGGCGAGGGCACAATCCTCTGGGGCTTCAGCCTCATCATCGAAAATATCATCATGGTCAATATCGCCCTGTTCTTCGGCATGTATTTCTCGAGCGCCGCCAGTGCTTCTATGACCGTCATTGCATTTTATGTCCTCGGCCGCATGATCGGGCAAATCCTTGGCATCTTACAGACAACAGGCAAAACGTCTCTCTTCGAAGGCTTTCAAATGGCTATGAATATGGTCTCTGTCTTAACGCCGCGCCTCGATCTCATGGGGCAAACATCATGGCTTCTCTATGGTACAGAAGGGGGAGCAGGATATATGTTCTTAATTATTCAAGGCGTTCTCTTCTGCACTCTTGTCCTCTGCGCCGCTCTTATTGATCTTGTGAGAAAGCAGTTTTAGACAATGAAATCGACCGAGCGCAACATCTGGATTGTCCTGATGATCTCGCTAACCGGCTGCATCGGTCTTTTCCTGACCACAAGCCATCTTCAAAGCAAATGGACCAACGTCCCGCCACCACCCGGAAAGCTCAGCGCCGCCGGGGCAGGGCTGGGAGATACTCTTTTTGCTTACCGCAGCTTCGGAATAATCCTGCAGAACATGGGGGATTACGGCGGCCGCACCACCAGCCTCCGCGACTATAATTACGATAATCTCGGCGGATGGTTCATGCTCCTGCATAGCTTCGACCCCAAGTCCGATTTTCTCCCATACGTTGCTTCGTTCTATTATGGGGGATTGGATACCAACACCGAAAAGCTGAAACCTCTTGTTGATTATCTTGAAATCGCCGGTAACTCCACGCAAGGCGAAAAATGGCGCTGGCTCGCTCAGGCGGCTTATATCGCCCGCTTTAAAATGAATGATCTGGGGCGCTCATTAGAATTGGCAAGAAAGCTTTCCAATCTCGATGCTGACATCCCGATGTGGGCCCGCAATATGCCCGCGAATGTCCTAAACGCGCGCGGCGAAAAACAAGCCGCCTACGAGATGCTCCTCTCCATATTAAAAGACAGACACGATAAAATGAACGCAAATGAGATCAACGCCACCAAAGCCTATATCTGCGAACAAATCCTCACGCCTGAAGAGGCGCAAAAAAACCCTTTATGTGATGACGTACAGTGATTAGACTAAGGTCATATGGAATCCTTGCGTTTTAACATTCCTGAAATTCTTTCCCTCCTCGGCGTGGCTTTCTGCCTGCATATCATCGTCTATATGGCGTTTCGCTCAGGCCGTATCGCCCGTGCAATCCTGCCTCTGCTTTATTTTCTGGTCATGGGGCTGGCTTTTCTGTTCGATGCCGCTGAAAGGGGATGGGCGGCCAACACTCCTCATTTTGAAGAAATCTCGTGGGCGCTCTGGTTTTTAGGCCCACCCCTCAGCATTCTCCTAATTATTCAAATCGCCCAAATCAGCCGCGTCCCGGCCCTTTATCATTACTGGGTCTTGTTACTGCTGCCTGCAGCTTATCTGGTTGTCCAACAATTCCAGGACAAAGAAGAAAGTTACCTCGATTTTCTCACGATTGCCGGCCTGATCGTCGGCGGGATTTCAATGCTGACAATCTGGTTCTATAAAGGCCTATTCCGCGACATCACAGGGAAGAAAACAGCAAAAGAGCGCTATTGGCTCATTCTGGCGATTGTTATCGCCAATATTGCCTTCCTCTCCCTGATGCTGGCATCGGTAAGCGTAGATCTCGACAATCAAACAATCGCTCTGGCGCGGACAATCCTTGGCTTGGCCTTTATCTACCTCGTCAACACCAGTCTATTCCGCATCTACCCCCAGGCCGTTGAGGTAAACGAACGCAGATCATCAGAGCGTTTAACAGACGATGAAATGGCCATTGCCAAAAAAGCCGAAAGCCTGCTGGATTTAGAGAAGGTTTACCACGAACCGGCCTATTCCCGGGCTGACCTCGCAAGGGAATGCGGCACGTCGGAGGCCACCATATCCCGCATCATTAACACCTATTTTGGCAAATCTTTCCCCCAATTGATGAACGAACGCCGTATTGAGGACGCCAAAAGGCTCCTTTTGGAGACCTCAGCCCCGGTCAAGACCATATGTGATGAGGTTGGCTTTAATGCGTTGCCGTCCTTTAACCGGGTTTTTAAAGAAATGACCGGTAAATCACCCTCGGAATTCCGAAAAAAAGGCTGATTTCCCTCCAAATTCAGTGGTAAAAATACAAATATTTCTGTTCAGAACGGGGCTAAAAAGGCCATTTTCTAAGAAAATGGATTTCTTCACAATTCGGGCCGATCTATATGTCAAATTGACCCCTCATTTTGTCAAAGTGATTGAATCAACATCATTTTTTAAGGTTTTGTTTAACATATAACGGCAAAAATGGAAGCTAGGGCTATGACGTTTTGATAAATCAGTGTAAAGTAAGTCCGGGTCAAATGAAGGGGCCTGATTAACACGACATCTAAAAAAACGTTCGTTTTTTAACTTTTTATTAAAGGAGACTACAACAATGAAAACCACACCACACATTCAATCACGCGAAAGCGGTTTCACACTCGTGGAATTGGCGATCGTGATGATCATTATCGGCCTGCTCATCGGCGGGATCTTGAAAGGGCAGGAATTGATCCAAAACGCCCGTATCGCGTCAACAGTGGCACAATTGAAAGGGATTGATGCTTCGGTATCAACATTCCGCGATTCCTACCAGTCTTTGGCCGGGGACATGGCTAATGCTCAAACCAGATTGCCAAACTGTGGCAATGGAGGTTTTTGTTTCAATGGTACTGGGGATTCAACAATTGGTACTCCCGTTGCACCAATAGATCCAAACGGCGCAGGAGCAGGAGCGGTGGCAGCAGCAAACGCGGCAGGTGAGCCAGCCAACTTCTGGAAACATTTGGCGGCGGCTGATCTACTCAATGGTGTTAACGCCACCAACGCCCCAACATGGGGAGAGGCCTTCCCGGCTGCGAATATTGGCGGCGGTTTCGTTATGGGTCAAACAGGAAACGGCGCTATAACAAACGCAACGGCCGGTGCAGCAGTAACAGCAAGGGGCGGAATGTACGTCGTCATTAGATCTAGCGTTGCCACCCCAGCTTCTGGCACAGCAGGACAAGGTTTGTTTGGTCCTCAGGCGGCTGCACGTATCGACCGCAAAATGGACGATGGTGCGCCAAACGGTGGAACTGTTCGTGCTATTGGTCCAGTTGGAGCAGGCGCAGCAGGATGTGCTGACGTAAACACCGCTGCAGGCGTTTACAACGAAGGAACTGACCAGTCTAACTGTTCACTCGCTGTCCGTATCCAGCAATAATCTAAATATTTCCCAAAAAGAGCCTGCGCCCCGCAGGCTCTTTTTTTATGCTCGAAGTGCGGCGACAATCGCATCGCCCATCTGCGCCGTCGAAACTTTTTTACATCCCTCGGCCATAATGTCTGCTGTGCGGGTGCCGGAATTCAAAACCGCCTGAACCGCGCCCTCAATCCGCTCCGCCAAATCCCCGCGCTCAAAGCTATATTTCAAACACATCGCCAGGCTCAAAATCGCCGCCAGCGGGTTGGCCACGCCTTTACCCGCAATATCCGGCGCAGACCCATGAACCGGCTCATACAGCCCCGGCACGCCCGCAGCGCCCAGCGAGGCCGACGGCAACATGCCCAGCGAGCCGGTCAGCATCGCCGCCTCGTCCGATAAAATATCGCCAAACAGATTATCCGTCACAATCACATCAAACTGCCGCGGATTTCGAAGGAGCTGCATCGCGCAATTATCCGCATACATATGCTCCAGCGCTATGTCCTTATATTCACTATGTAAGGCCGTCATCTCCTCGCGCCACAATTTTCCGCTTTCCATGACATTGGCTTTTTCGCAGCTCGTGACCTTGCCGCTGCGCTTGCGTGCAATCTCGAACGCCACGCGTCCTATGCGCTTAATCTCTGAACTCGTATAAACCTGCGTATTCACGCCGCGCCGCTCCCCGTTGCCCAAATCCTCAATCCCGCGCGGCTCCCCGAAATACACCCCGCCGGTCAGCTCGCGCACGATCAAAATGTCCAAACCTTTTACAATCTCGGGCTTTAGGCTCGACGCCTCCACCAGCGCATCAAACACAATCGCGGGGCGTAAATTCGCAAAGAGATCCAGCTCTTTGCGCAGCCTTAAAAGCCCAGCCTCAGGACGTTTATCGTAACCCACTTTGTCCCATTGCGGCCCGCCGACACATCCCATCAGGATCGCATCTGCTGCCTTTGCCCGCGCCAAAGTTTCATCGGAAAGCGGCTTGCCGTACGCCTCATACGCTGCCCCGCCAATGTGATCCTCCTCGGTTTCAATGGTCAAATCGCCCGCGTCATTCACCCACTGAATAACCTTCTTCACCTCGGCCATAATCTCCGGCCCAATCCCATCGCCCGGCAGTAACAACAGCTTTTTACGCATCCCTGAAGAAAACCCCGTCTAACTGCAATTGCTTACTGAGCGTCTTCGAAAACCCGATATCCACCAGCATATGCGGCTTAAACCCGCGTTGCGCCAAGTAATCGATAATCTCCAGATAGGTCGCTTCGCCGTCATACAGCGGTTCCAGAGACATCTCCACACGCAAGCCTTTCACGGTCTTCAAAGTTTCTTCCGCGCCCTTTAAAATCGCCATCTCATAGCCTTGCGTATCAATCTTCACAAACACATTCCCGGCTGGCTTAAGCTCTGCATAAAGCGCATCCAGCGTGGTCATTGACACAGTAATCTGATCCAAAACCGCGGTTTTCGGATAAGCCTGCAGCAGTTCGCCGCTCGCCCCGAGAATGGAGCTCATATCCGGCGCCACCGACATATTAATCACCGTCTCGCCAACGCTTTCGCCTATCGCCAGTGGTTGCAGCACGCGCCAGTTCGCATCTTTGGCCGCCTTGGCTTGCAATTCTTCCTGTAGAGCGGGCAGGGGCTCAATGGAGATAATTTCCCCCTTAAACCCATCGCGGCGCAATCGTTCCGCCGTCTGCCCGCGGTTCGCTCCGATATCTAGCACTACGTCAATATTATGTGCGGCCAATGTCATCGCAATTTTAGCTTCATCATCCAGACGTTTTTTAAATTTGATCAAACCCATGGCTTATCTGCCTTTAACTTTTCTTCATACGCACCGATGAAATTTTCTTTTTTCAGGCTCAAACCAATATCATCCAGCCCATTCAGCAAACACTGCTTGCGGAACGGATCAATCTCGAATTCAAAACTAAGCTTGTTTCCACGGGTGATCGTTTGTTTTTCAAGATCAATCTCAAGTGGCGCATCCGGGTTTTCCTGCGCTTCGGCCATAAGCTGATCAACCTGCTCCTGCGGCAGGGCAATCGGCAAAATTCCGTTCTTAAAGCTGTTATTGTAGAAAATATCGGCAAAAGAGGGGGCAATGATACAGCGGAATCCCATATCCGCAATCGCCCACGGCGCATGCTCGCGGCTGGAGCCACAACCGAAATTCTCGCCCGTAATCAAAATCTCCGCCCCCTGATGCTCTGGCTTGTTGAGAGGAAAATCGGGAAGAGGGCTGCCGTTATCATCATAACGAATATTATAAAAAGCACTTACTCCAAGACCTGTACGCTTCACGGTTTTCAAAAACTGCTTCGGGATGATAATGTCGGTATCAACATTCATCATCGGCAGCGGAGCCGCTTTGGCATTGAGTTTTACAAAAGGTTTCATGAGGAGCTTTTATACTCCGCGAGCTTCATCTTCTCAAACACTTTCACCAGCTTCATATCGAAAAAAGCCTTGCCCTTTTCCTTCTTGATCCGTTTCAGCACACCGGCGGCGGAGGTGTCGCGGTCACCGTAATGCGGGCGGTTCGTGCGCCATCCATCATAAGAGTCCGCTATACAGGTCAGCCTCACCGGCATGGATAGCTTCTTGCCTTCAACGCCGTGATGCCCCGTCCCATCCATTTTTTCATGATGGTTCATCATAATGTCGAGCATCAGATCTTTAAATGGATGGGTTTCAAGTCCAAGAGCCCTCTCTACAATCTCTGCCCCGGTTGTGGTATGCGTGCGTCTATAACGTTTTAGTGCATCGTCGGGCTTTTCTTCTGTATCCCAGATGTCAACCGGCAACGCCATCTTTCCAATATCATGCGGCAACACTGCCCAATACATATTGTTGGCAACACGTTTCTGTAATCCCATATAAAGAATGGTCTTCTTAACATTCTGCGCCACGCGCTCGGAGTGCAGGTGAAATTCATAAACATGACCTTTCGGCCGCCGCGCATCATACGCGCCAAGCTTTTCAATCTGTTCCAATATAAAAGGCTTAAAGACGTCCTGACAAATCTCGTCAGTCTCAAAATTAAAATTATCGGGCCAGTCACTCATGTTATCAGTCTAACATCTCTCGCACATCGGTCAATTTCCCCGTAATCGCCGCCGCAGCCGCCATGACAGGGGACATAAGATGCGTGCGACCGTCCTTGCCCTGACGGCCCTCAAAATTACGGTTGGAGGTCGAGGCGCAGCGCTCTCCGGGCGAAAGCTGATCGGGGTTCATCCCAAGGCACATCGAGCATCCCGGCTCGCGCCAGTCAAATCCTGCCTCTTTCAAGATATCGGCAATACCTTCTTCCTCCGCCATCATCTTCACAAGGCCTGAGCCGGGCACGACCATGGCTTCCTTGATATTCGCCGCGACCTTCTTGCCCTTCACAATGCCCGCGACCGCGCGCAAATCTTCAATCCGCGCATTGGTGCACGAGCCAATAAAAATTTTATCCAGCTCAATATCCGTCATCTTCGTTCCCGCCTTGAGGCCCATATAATCTAGCATCCGCTTCACGGAATCCTTCTTATTCTTGTCTTTAAAATCTGCGGGCGAGGGGACATAACCCGTAATCGGCACTACATCCTCCGGCGTCGTGCCCCAGGTGACAATGGGCGGAATATCTTCGGCTTTGAGTGTTACAACTTTATCATAGACAGCGCCGTCGTCGCTTTTCAGCGTGCGCCAATACGTCACAGCCTTCTCAAAATCCTCGCCCTTCGGTGCCATCGGGCGGCCTTTAATATATTGGAACGTTATCTCATCCGGCGCAACCATCCCGGCTCGGGCACCTCCCTCGATCGACATGTTGCAGATCGTCATGCGCCCCTCCATGGAAAGAGATTCAACCGCGCTGCCCGCATATTCAATCACATAGCCGTTGCCGCCCGCGGTGCCAATCTTCCCAATGATCGCCAAAATCATATCCTTCGCGCCAACACCGGGGGCCAGCGTTCCATTCACCTCAATCTTCATCGTCTTGGCGGGCTTTTGAATAAGCGTCTGCGTGGCCAGCACATGTTCGACTTCGCTCGTACCAATCCCGAACGCCAGCGCCCCGAACGCCCCGTGCGTAGAAGTATGGCTGTCGCCGCAAACGATGGTCAGGCCGGGCAGGGTAAAGCCTTGCTCAGGCCCGATAATGTGAACAATCCCCTGGCGCTTGTCGAGGATATCGAACAGCTGCACCCCGAACTCCTCACAATTCTTGCGCAAAGTCTCGATTTGCATGCGGCTTTCAGGCTCTTCAATCCCTTTGGAGCGGTCAGTCGTCGGAACGTTGTGATCCATGACCGCTAAAGTCCTTCTGGGTTCGCGCACCTTGCGCCCATTCATGCGCAACCCCTCAAATGCCTGCGGCGAGGTGACCTCATGCACCAAATGACGGTCGATGTATATCAAACACGTCCCGTCCTCGCCTTTGTGAACGACGTGCTCATCCCAGATTTTTTCGAATAACGTACGGGGTTTCATAGGCGTTAATCAAGCACACCGCGCCCCTGTAAGACAATGGTTTTTTGAAGGCTACCAAAAAGAAAAGAGCCGCATTGAGCGGCTCTGCCTTCAATATATTTGTAAAAAAATTATTCTGCCTTCGGCTCTTCCGCAGGAGCAGCAGCGGCCTCAGCAGCCTTTGCTTCAGCTTCTGCAGCTGCCTTTGCCGCCGCTTCTTCGGCTGCTTTGGCTTCCGCCTTCGCCTTCTTCTCGGCCTCGAGCTTGGCTCTGTTTGCCTTTTTGGCTTCCGCCTTGGCTTCCTTCTTGGCTTTTACTTTTTCGGTTTTGGAAATGTTTTCCTTTTCCTCATCAACCGCATTCTCAATACCAACACCGGTCGTACGCTCGGAAATACGCGCCTTCTTACCACGCAGATCGCGCAAGTAGTATAGCTTCGCACGGCGCACAGAGCCACGGCGTACAAGCTCGATCGATTCAATACGGCTGCTCCACAGTGGGAACACGCGCTCGACACCTTCGCCATAGCTGATCTTGCGGACTGTAAAGGTCGCATTAATGTCAGATCCCTTGCGTGCAATACAAACGCCTTCATACGCCTGGATACGCTCACGGGTACCTTCTTTAACGCGCACGTTCACTTTTACAGTGTCTCCCGGCGCGAAGTCAGGAATGGATTTGGATTCTTGAATTTGCTGAAGCTGCTTGGCTTCAAATTTTTGGAGTATATTCATGGTTTTATCCTTTAATCTGCGCCTCGTAATCGGCTGTTAAACCGGCAGGCTCGTTATCTTTTTTATGGATTGATCCAAATTTGAGCACTTTCTATAGGAAAACCGCCCAAGACGCAAGTTTTATTTCAATAGGTCCGGGCGCACCTTTTTCGTAAGGTTTTCAGCCTCTTGCCTGCGCCAGTCTTTGATTTTCCCATGATCCCCCGAAGTTAAAACCTCCGGCACTTTCAAACCCTTCCATTCCGCCGGGCGCGTATAATGCGGATATTCCAGCAACCCATTGGAAAAACTTTCTTCTCCGGCTGTTTCCGCATTCCCCATCACCCCCGGCAACAGGCGAATACAGGCATCCATCAGAATAATCGCCGCCGGCTCGCCGCCGCTCAAAACATAATCGCCAATCGAAACTTCTTCAAACTCACAGGCATCAAGCACCCTCTGATCAACACCTTCATATCGCCCACAAAGCAGAGTAATTTGAGGCTCCTCGCTTAATTTCTGTACCAGAGCCTGCGTTAATGGCTTCCCGCGTGGAGAGAGATAAATTTTGCGCCCGGGCGAGGGGATCGAGAGCAGCGCCTTCTCAATAATGTCCGCCCGCATCACCATGCCCGCGCCGCCACCATAGGGCGTATCATCGACGTTTTTATGAACCCCATCACCAAATTCGCGAATATCAACGCATTTGTACGACCACGCGCCACTCTCGAGCGCACGTCCGCTTAAAGACTGCCCTAATGTCCCTGGAAACATCTCCGGAAAAAGCGTAAGAATGTTAAAATTCATGCTCATAATCACACTACATAAGGCCGCAGGTCCATAAAATCATCGATCACAATATCAGCGCCACCCGCTTGTAAATCTTTTACCCGCTGCGGCTGTGTGTTCTTTCCTTCGATAACAAAGCCCACTGCCTGCATATTGGCCGCTTTTGCTGCTTCTAAATCAATCATATTATCACCGACATAGGCGCATTCTTCTGGTGTTGCACCAAGCCGCGACGCAGCCTCCAGCAAGACATCAGGCGCAGGTTTTTTACGCAGCGGCGGCTCGCATGTGACCACAACAGCAAAAAGATCGGAAATATTCATAATCTTCATATCCGGCAAAAGCTTGCTCGCAAGTTTATTCGTGCCGAGAGCATATCGTCCGTTCAGGGTAGAAAGAAAAGGCTCTAAATTTTTCCCAAGCGGTACAGGATTATCTCGAAACAAAGTTTTTCGCGCCGCATTACGTTTATCAAGAAATTCCTGTTCATAAGGCGATAAATCAAGATTAAAGCGCCGGGCAATCGAGGCCAGTTTATCTTCCTCTCGATAACCCGCCATCGCACGCAAATCTTGAAAGGTAACGCGTTCTTCTGCGTTTGCCGCGCTTAAGACATCATTCAACAAACCACAATCAAAATGCGCAAAAACGGTCTCTGTGTCCGCCACGACGCCATCAAAATCAAAAATCACCCATTTGACGATGTTCATGAAAGAATGAACCTCTCATGATCCGCAGTCGTAACAAAACCTTCTTCGATATTCACATCGGGAACAGTGTCATCATTAAACGGCAGATAAAAGTTCTTCCCGTTTTTCAGCCGTATTTCAAGCAAGTCCCCAGCGCCGAAATTGTCCGCCGCAATCACTTTGCCAATAACAACGCCGTCCTCGACCACATCAAGCCCGACAAGATCATCGACATAAAAACTGCCATCGTCAGTCTCGGGAAGGGCATCACGCTCGATAAACAGCTCTTGCCCTCGAAGCCCTTCAGCAGCATTTCTTTCAACAACGCCATCAACCTCAGCCAAAATGTACTTGCCGATCGGGTTTTTCAGAGTGATCTCGATCGCTCTTCCATCTTCAAGCAAAACCGTTCCGTCCAAAAGCCAAGGATCCTCGCCAAAGGGCAAGATTTTCACCAGCCCTTTGACTCCGTGTGCCGCAATGATTTTGCCTAAGCAGACCTTTTTCATTCGGCCTGTTATTCAGCCTTCGGCTCTGCGTCCGCAGCAGTTTCAGCAGGTGCTTCGGCCGGAGCTTCGACAGGAGCTTCCGGAGCAGGGGCTTCTTCTGCTGGTGCAGCCGCTGCAGCTTCTGCCGCCGCCTTGGCGTCTTCCTGAGCTTGCTTTGCTGCTTCTTTAGCTTTTTCAAGACGCTCTGCTTTTTCCGAGATTTTCATCTTCGTTTTTTCAGATTGAGCTGACTTGTTCGGGCGGTTTGGCTGCGCTGGCATTTCTGCCAATCCTGCTTTACCCAGAAAAATCGCAACGCGTTCAGAAGGCTTAGCACCTTGTGAAAGCCAGTACTTAATCCGCTCTTCAACAAGTCTGACGCGGTTTTCGTCATCGGATTGCAATAATGGATTATATGTTCCAAGCTTTTCGATGTAACGCCCATCACGCGGCATGCGCTTGTCCGCTACAACAATGCTATAGAATGGACGAGCCTTACGCCCGCCTCTTGATAGTCTGATTGATAGTGCCATTTTTAGTTTCTCCTTTAGTAGTAGTTTTAAATTGCAAGTAGCGAGTTACAAGAATTCCAGAGACTTGTAACTTGTAACTGGCAACTATCCTTTATAAAGCGGCCCGCCCGGCGCGAACGGGTTCGGCCCCAGCGGCCCGCTATCGTCCTCGTCACCATCGTTCGGCAAGCCACCAGCCAACATCTCCAGCTCATCCATCTTGCCGCCCATCAGGCCCTTCATTTGTTTCATCATCCCGCCCATACCCATTTTCTTCATGCGCTTCATCATCGTTTGCATCTGCTTGAGCTGCTTAACCATCTTGTTGATCTCCTGCACCGATGTCCCAGAACCCGCCGCAATACGTTGCTTGCGTTTGGCGTTCAAAACATCTGGGTTTTCACGCTCTTTGGGGGTCATCGAATAAATAATCGCTTCCTGCTTTTTGATGAAACTATCGTCCATCCCTGCGGCTTCCATCTGGCCGGCCATATTCCCAAGCCCAGGAAGCATTTTCATCATCGCCCCCATACCGCCCATTTTCTTCATCTGCTGCATTTGAGAGAGAAGATCATTGAAATCAAAATTGCCTTTCTTGAATTTGGCAGCCATTTTTTCGGCATCTTCGCGGTCAACGGTTTCCACCGCACGCTCCACCAGCGACACCACATCACCCATCCCCAAAATACGGCCGGCAATGCGGTCAGGGTAGAAGATCTCGATCTCGCTCCATTTTTCGCCCATACCGACAAACTTGATCGGCTTGCCCGTCACGGCCTTCATCGACAGCGCAGCACCACCACGCGCATCACCATCCACACGAGTCAGCATAATTCCTGTCAGGCCAACCGCTTCATCAAACGCCGTCGCAGTTTGTACGGCGTCTTGTCCTGTCATCGCATCGGCAACGAGCAATGTCTCAACGGGTTTGGCAAATTTTTGAATGGCCGCAATTTCTGCCATCATCTCTTCATCAATAGAAAGCCGCCCCGCCGTATCCAGCATCACAACATCAAATCCGCCCTTACGCGCCTCGTCCAAAGCCCGCTTCGCAATGTCCAAAGGCTTTTGGTCTTTGATGATTTCTAAAGTCGCAACTCCGGTCTGCTCACCAAGCTGCTTGAGTTGCTCCTGCGCCGCAGGGCGGTATATATCCAAAGAAGCCATAAGCACTTTCTTCTTATGCTTCTCTCCCAGCATCTTAGAGATCTTTGCAGTGGAGGTTGTCTTACCGGAACCCTGCAGACCAACCATCAAATAAACAGAAGGGGGAGAGGAAAACTTAAGCTCCTGAGCCTCGCTGCCCAGCATCTCAACAAGGGAGTCGTGAACAATCTTGATAACTTGCTGGCCGGGATTAACACCCTTGATAACGTTTTGGCCGGTGGCTTTGTCTTTGATCCCGCTTATGAAGTCTTTAACCACAGGCAACGCAACGTCAGCTTCCAGCAACGCAATACGGATTTCGCGCGAAACCGCCATGACATCATTTTCGCTGAGCGTGCCTTTCCCGCGCAGTTTGCCGAAAACATTACCTAATTTCGTACTTAAACTTTCAAACATTCAAATTTCCAAAACAAACACGGCCGCAGTGAGCGTAAATTCGCCGACTGCGGTGTACCGCTAAGCACTGAAAACAAAGCTTTTTCAGTGGATTTGGCCGAAAACTATGCTATTTTGCTTGTGTTGTCAAGGAATTGAGATCCATGAAATTCGTTAAAATGCACGGCGCCGGCAATGATTTTGTGATTTTGGACCACCGCCAGGAGTCCAAACAGCTTACGCCTGAGCTGATCAAACATATCTGCGACCGCCACCGTGGAGTAGGGTGTGACCAGCTTATTTTACTAGAACCCTCTGAAAACGCTGATTTATTTATGCGCATTTATAATCCGGATGGTTCACAATCTGGGGCTTGCGGCAATGCCACCCGCTGCGTTGCCGATCTGGCAAATGTACAATCGATTGAAACAACGGCAGGCATATTGAAGGCTCGTCGAGAGGGGCACTTGATTGAAGTGGATATGGGGGCGCCCAAACTTCCCGCCGAAACATTCAAAGAAACTATCGATGGTCTTGCGAACCCCGTACTTGTCGATATGGGCAATCCGCATGCCGTGTATGTTGTGGATAACCTTGTGGATACCTCTGTGGAAACCACTGGGCCAAAGATCGAAACTCATAAATTCTTCAAAAACCGCACCAACGTAGAATTCGTGGAAATTCAATCCCGTACGTCCGTACGGCTCAGAACATGGGAGCGTGGAGCAGGGCTGACGCTGGCTTGTGGTTCAGCCGCATGCGCCACTGTCGTCGCCTGTGTCCAAAAAGGCCTCACCGAACGCAAAATCGACGTGATTGTCGACGGCGGTGAACTGCATCTCGAATGGCGCGAATCCGATAGCCACGTCCTCATGACCGGCCCTGTTGCACATGTGTTTGAAGGGAATCTTTCAAAATTACAGGCATGACAACTTACGAAATCGTGGGTCATCTCTGCGGGTTGGTCACTCTGGTATTGTCTGTTATCGGCTACCAGATGAAAGAACCCAAAAACTCACTGAAGCTCTTTGCACCGTCGGATTTTTTCTACGGGCTGCAATATTATTTCCTGGGATCATTCAGCAGCTTTTTGATCATGATGGCTGCAGTTCTTCGCGACATTGCAGGCATATACGGCTCAAAGACCGTTATGCGCTCCGTATTTATTATATACATAGGAACCGTGTGGGTTTTGGCATTCTTAAAAGCCGAGTATGCAATGGAATATCTACCGCCTCTTGCGACCACATTGGCAACGCTGGGGATGCTCAACCGAGAGCATTTTTTAAGATTCAGAGTTTTTCTATTTTTACACCATGTAAGCTGGATGATCTTTAGTATATGGATCATGGCTTATGCGGGCATATTGCTGACATGTCTAACCGGCGGCTCTAATATCATTGGATTTCTGAGGCATTACAAAGACAGAAAACCAGAGAAGTCCAACAAAGAAACGCCAGCCGAGTTCTAGAAAAGCTTTGCTTTTTTGGCTTGAATTTCCTACATAAGCACATGGCTCTCAAAGACCCGCAAATCGTGACCTTCGGCTGCCGCCTCAATATCTATGAATCCGAGGTCATGCGCACCCATGCCAAAGACGCTGGCCTGAACGATGCCATCATCTTCAACACCTGCGCCGTTACCAAATCTGCCGAGCGCGAAGCAAGGCAAGCAATCCGCCGCGCCCGCCGCGAAAATCCGGAAGCAAAAATCATCGTCACCGGCTGTTCCGCCCAGATTAACCCCCAAATGTACTCAGAAATGGCTGAGGTCGATCAGATCATCGGTAACGACCTCAAACTCAAAGCCGAAACCTGGGGCGCGCCGTCCGAAGAAAAAATCCGAGTGAACGACATTATGTCCGTGACGGAAACAGCCTCTCATTTGATCGAAGGATTTGAAGACCGTTCCCGGGCTTTTTTACAAGTTCAAAACGGATGTGATCACCGCTGCACGTTCTGCATCATACCCTATGGACGCGGCAATTCCCGCTCTGTGCCGATTGGGGTCATCGCCGAACAAGTACGAAAGCTTGTCGATGAAGGATATAAGGAAATCGTTTTAACGGGCGTGGACGTGACTTCTTATGGTCCAGACCTTCCCGGCCAGCCAACTTTTGGACAGATGATCCGTCGTGTGCTGGCGCTAGTGCCAGAATTGCCCAGATTGCGGCTTTCCAGCCTTGATCCGGTAGAGATTGACGATGATTTGTGGAATCTGATCGAAAATGAACCGCGCTTAATGCCAAATCTTCATATTTCAATGCAATCTGGAGATAATATGATCCTAAAGCGCATGAAGCGACGCCATAATCGCGAAGATTTAATCGAAATGTGTCAAAAATCCCGAAAAATGCGCCCCGATATCTCATTTGGTGCTGATATTATCGCTGGTTTCCCGACCGAAACCGAAGAAATGTTTCAAAACACTATGGATATCGTGGAGCAATGTGATCTGACATTTCTCCATGTTTTCCCTTATTCCGAGCGCGAAGGCACTCCCGCAGCTAAAATGCCACAAGTTAATCCGGCAATTCGCAAAGAACGGGCGGGACGTTTGCGCGATCTTGGCGAAAGACAGCTGCAAAAATTCTTGAATCAAAATCTTAATAAAGAAATGCAAGCCATTGTTGAAAAAGATAATTTTGCAAGGTCCGAGAACTTCGCTCCGATCCGTCTTTCTTCAACTCAAAAAGCTGGTACACTCGTTCATGCAATCACACAGAAAGTGGAAGGAAACGTCCTGCTCGCGGATGTTGTTTAGAGATGGTCTTTTGGCGAAAAAAAAATAATGAGAAAAAGGGGGATCAAGAAGCACGCGACGATCGCTTGATGCACCGCGCCAATGAACCAGATCTTGAGCCAACAGAAGATAATGCTGAAATTGACCCTGACACAAAGCATACGCTTGAAGAAACTGAAATTGAAATTCTCGAAGATCTTGATGAAATCCCTTTGCCTGATGAAGATATAACTGTTCCCCAAGCAGATGATGACGATCATTCTTCTGAGGGTGGCTGGCTCTCAAGGCTGACGGCGGGGCTAACCAAATCCTCAAACAGGATTACTCAAGGCCTCAGTGATTTCATCACGAAGAGAAAATTAGATCAGGACGCCCTCGATATGCTGGAAGAATCTTTGATCGAAGCTGATCTCGGCCCCAAAACCGCCGCAAAACTTATCACGCAATTTGCAGAAGGCCGTTTCGGTAAAGATATCGATGAAAACGAAATCCGTGAGGCGCTAGCATCCCAAATCGAAAAACTGCTCGAGCCCGTGGCCAAACCAATCGAGATTAAGAAGCCAGCATCAGGCCCATTTGTTATTTTATTTTGTGGAGTTAATGGAACAGGCAAAACGACATCCATAGGAAAACTTGCTTATCAATTGCATTACAATCAGAAGTTATCCGTTATGATGGCCGCCGGTGATACATTCCGAGCCGCGGCATTAGAACAACTTCAAGAATGGGCAAGCCGTGTAGGTTGCGAATGTTATACCAAAGATATCGGCTCCGATGCCGCCTCCGTCGCTTATGAGGCTTACGAAAAGGCCAAAGCTGCAAATATCGATGTTCTCCTTATCGACACCGCTGGACGCCTCCAAAACAAAAAGAACCTGATGGAAGAGTTGCAAAAAATCATCCGTGTTCTCAAAAAACAGGACGAAACCCTCCCGCATGCGACTTTGTTGGTTCTGGATGCTACAACAGGTCAAAATGCGGTTTCCCAGGTTCAAACATTCAAGGAAATGGTCGATATTAACGGCCTCATGATCACCAAACTTGATGGCTCAGCCAAAGGCGGAATTCTGGTCGCCTTGGCAGACCAATTCGCTGTTCCAGTTCATAAAATTGGCGTCGGCGAGGGAATTGAAGACATGCAGCGCTTCTCCGCGCGGGATTATGCCCGATCACTAATGGGGCTGAATTAGGCTATTTTATTAACGATTTCAGTGGTATAATGGGTGCCATGGCAAAAATAACATCCAATACGCATAAATCCAGAGACCCTCAGCAAATCTTGGCCATCATCGAGGAAATCTACAATTCCAATGTCGAATATTTGCAGACCGAGTTCAAAAAATACGTCAAAGGCGAGCTGAAACGAGGCAAGCGAATTTCAGCCAATTACCCGTTCATCAGGCTGACAACGAAAAACGCCCGGCGTGCCGATACAAGGCTTTCTTATGGTTTTACACCGCGCCCGGGAACCTATTGTACAACCGTAACCCGTCCCGATATTTTTCGTGATTATTACCTCGAACAATTACGGCTTTTGCAAAAAAACCATGACGTCAAAATGGAAGTCGGGGTCAGCAAAACACCTATACCCATCCATTTCGCCCTTGGCGAGGAGTTTCATCTGGAAGGCGACTTAACTTCAGATCAAATAGCCGATCTTCCGGATGTGTTCGATGTTCCAAATCTGGATATCATGGATGATGAAATTGCCAACGGAACATTTGTGCCATCACCGGGCGAGCCATTGCCTCTCGCTTTGTTTACGGCTCCGCGCGTTGACTTGAGCTTGCAGCGCTTAAAGCACTACACAGGAACGCCTGCCAGAGATTTTCAGAATTTTGTCATTTTCACCAACTATCAATTCTACATCGATGAATTCGTCAAAATCGGTGCCAAGCTCGGAAAGCTGAAAGAATATGCAGGCTTTGTAACGCCGGAGCAGGGCGCCCGCGTTCCACAAATGCCGGCCTACCACCTCAAACGTGCCGATGGATGCGGCATTACAATGGTTAATATCGGGGTTGGCCCGTCCAACGCCAAAACGATCACTGACCATATTGCCGTCCTACGCCCCCATGCTTGGCTCATGCTTGGCCACTGCGCGGGTCTTCGCAATTCTCAAAAGCTTGGTGATTATGTGCTCGCTCATGGGTATGTCCGCATGGATCATATTCTCGACGATGCCGTACCGCTCAGCATTCCTATCCCCGCCCTTTCGGAGATACAGCTTGCCCTGGAAGATTCAGTTGCAAAAGTCAGCGGCTTCAAAGGTTACGAACTTAAAACAATCATGCGCACCGGTACAGTCGCCACAACAGACGACCGCAACTGGGAAATTGCCAGCTCACTTATACAAAACCGCCGCCTCTCACAAAGCCGTGCCATCGCCATGGACATGGAATCCGGAACAATCGCCGCCAACGGCTTCCGCTTCCGTGTTCCTTACGGCACACTCCTCTGCGTTTCCGACAAACCTCTGCACGGCCAACTCAAACTTCCCGGCATGGCCGATAGCTTCTACCGTGAACGCGTTGAGCAACACCTCCAAATCGGCTTGATGACCATGCAGCTTCTCAAGGACACCGGCGCGGAAAAACTCCACTCCCGCAAACTCCGCAGCTTCAACGAAGTCGCGTTTCAGTAAACAAAAAAAGACGCCCGAAAGCGTCTTTTATTTCCCACATAATCGTCCTTTTAAACAGTAATATCGACCAGCGAGCCGCGGCGCGCTGACGCATCCCCTGACGTATCGCCACTACGAGAACTAGAGACATCCTCACGGCGGGAACGAACAACATCTTGATTCCCGGTTTCGCTGTTTTGCGCGCCTGCAGCCTGCGTCCCCTGGGGTTCAACCTGATTGGCCTTGGTGTCGCGTCCATCCTCATTTTGCGGACGAACTTGCGTCACATTGCTCTGGCCAGGCTGAAAGGAGGTCGCAAGCGGAATCTGTTGTCCTTGTCCAATGCCTGATAATGGTCCTGCCATGATTCGGTTTCCTAAAACTCTTTTATGCGCTCAAAACGCGCTTATAGAAGGCGCACAAGCGCCAACCCACATCTATAATTCTACTCAGGAAAACTTAAAAAAACTTTATCATAAACACCCCAGGCAGGGCAAACGTTGCGAATAAGGACTTTTTACGCTGTTAACATTTTTGTAACACCTCATTAACCATATTGTAAGGAATAAGGGGTATATATGAGTGCAAGGGTTGCGGAAATCCTTTGAAACTCAATATTTCAAGCGGCTTTCCAGCGAACAAAAAATATAAAAAAGTAAGTAACGTGTGACTATCTACATCTGCGGGGCAAATCAAAATGGATCTCGGTCATTTTAAGACACCGGAAGTGACTCCTATGCTGGTCAAACTCTATGACAAGCATAAATCATATTCTCAAGCACATCATGAAAAACCATCCATGCGGGTGGAACTAACCTCCGTTGTCAGCGATCTGTTGGTGATGGATTTAACCCCCCGTGAGCAAGAACTTATTGCTGATATTTTGATTTCTTTAATGCGCCAGGCCGAACGCGACCTTCGCGAGGCATTGTCCGAAAGGCTATCTGTTCTTCAAAACGTTCCTTTACGCCTTATTCTTGAAATGGCGAATGACGATATTGTTGTGGCATCTCCAATCCTGAAAAAAAGCAACATTCTTGGCGATATGGACCTGATCTACATTATCAAGTCCAAAACAGCAGAATATTGGCGCGCGATCGCTGAGCGTAAAACAATGAGCGAGCAATTGATCAACATGCTGGCCGACACCAAGGATCTGGGTACAGCCATTCAATTGGCTGAAAATCAAAACATCACTTTAACACCTCACGCCATGAGCGTTCTTTCTGATGTCGCACAAGGCCAAGAGCGTCTTGCAACACCACTGGTTCGCCGCAGTGAGGTTACACCTGATATCGTACAAAGCCTTTATCGCTTTGTTGGGGATGCTCTGAAACAGCATCTGAAAGAAAAATACAACATCCAGGACAACAAAGTCGAAGAAACCCTGGATGACATCATCATAGATTTCGTAGAGCATGAAGAGGCAGGATTTAAACCAACTTCAAAAATGCTTCTAGCTGCTGCACACCTTCATCGCAAAAAACTTGTCGATCCTGAACTCATGATCGGTACGCTTAAGCGCAGCCAATACAGGCTTTTCGTCTCATTGTTCTCTGTCTATGCAGGAATAGACAGCGATCGCATGCTGGAAATCTTAAGCGAACCAAGTGGACGCAATCTGGCTGTAATTTGCCGAGTCAAAAACGTTATGAGAGCAGATTTCTTATCGCTGTTTTTGTTGAGCGTGGCTTTGCACAACAAAGGCAATCCATTAAATTCCAAAGACATCGAAAAGGCAGGGGAATACTACGATCGTATTACACCAGACATGGCCAAGGAATTCTTCAAAAACTCTCTAAGCGCGCATTAAAGCGGCAACGCCCGGAAGGTTTTTGCCTTCCAACCATTCCAGAAAAGCACCGCCTGCTGTCGAGATATAAGTGAAATCATCAACAACGCCCGCATTTTCAAGGGCTGAAACTGTATCCCCGCCGCCAGCCACACTAACCATAGCGCCACCTTTGGTCTTTTCTGCAACAAATTGCGCCACCGCATTGGTCCCCGTATCAAACGGCTTGATCTCAAACACACCCATCGGCCCGTTCCACAAAACGGTCTTACAATGCTCTAGCTTGTCTTTCACATTTTGAATGCTTTCCGGCCCAGCATCGATCGCCATAAATCCTTCTGGAATTTCGTGCGATGGAACAACGCGGACGGTTGCACTCGACTTAATTTCCTCCACGCACACGGAGTCAACAGGCAACACAATCTCACACCCAGCTGTCTTGGCTTCGTTCAAAATCTTTAGGGCCTCATCCTTCATGTCTTTCTCGCACATCGATGCACCAGTCTCCGCACCATGGGCGTAAAGAAACGTGTTGGCCATCGCCCCGCCAAGCACAAGCACATCGACCTTATGAATAAGGTTATGCAACACGCTCAATTTAGTCGAAATCTTGGAGCCCCCGACAATAGCTGCAACCGGTTTCTGTGGTTTTTCCAAGGCCTGATTGAGTGCATTCAGCTCCGCCTCCATCAATAGCCCCGCGGCCGCCGGCATCATCCGCGCCAACCCTTCTGTCGACGCATGCGCACGGTGGGCTGCCGAAAACGCATCATTAATATATACATCCCCCAATTTCGCCAACTCTTGAATAAAGGCAGAGTCGTTCTTCTCTTCGCCGGCATGGAAACGCACATTCTCAAGCAGCGCAATATCACCATCTTTTAAAGATGAAGCGGCCTTCTCAGCAGCAGCACCAATACAATCCTGCGCAAATTGAACAGAAGCCCCCCATGATTTTTCCAGAGCAGGAACCAAAAAAGCCAGAGACATTGAGCTATTACGTTCTCCATCCGGTCTGCCGAAATGAGAAAGAATAAGGGTTTTCGCACCAACGTGACGCAAATAATCAATGGTGGGTTTTAAGCGGTCGATACGTGTGCTGTCAGTAACCTTACCATCTTGCTTCGGAACATTAAGATCAACCCGGAGCAGCACCCTTGCCCCCGACAAATCCAAATCCCTCATCGATTGAAAACTCATAGAAACTCCGTGAACTTATAAAGTCTTAAAACTCTCCGTTGCCTGAATAAGCCGGGAACGAAGAGGGGGGTCAAATGCTGAATGCCCCGCATCCGGCACAGCAAGATAATCAGCCTCAGGCCAAAGCTGGTGCATCTTATACGCCGTTCTAATTGGGCAGATCACATCATAGCGTCCATGAACAATAATCGTTGGTATGTGGCGGAATCTATCAATTTTATGAAGCAAAGATTCCTCAGGCGAAACAACCTCATGCTTAAAATAATGAGCTTCTATGCGCGCCAGCGTCAACGCATGGTCCTTTTGTTCGTCCGTAGTAATGGTTTCATAGTTTGGCTGAAGAAGGGAACAAGCTCCTTCATAAAGGCTCCAGCGTATAGCCGCCTGCATCTCACGCTTTTGATCCCCGCAAGTCAGAGCATCATAATACTTATCAAGCAGCTTCGCCGGATCATCCTCATCAAACAACCCTGCAAATTGCTCCCACGCCTCAGGGAAAATCGTTTGAATACCACTCATAAACCAATCGATTTCACTTTGCTCACACAGAAAAATCCCACGCAAAATCATCGCAAGACATCTGTCCGCATGAGCCACCGCGTAGTTCAGCGCCAATGTCGAACCCCAAGATCCGCCGAACAAAATCCATTGATCGATATGCAAATGCTCACGAAGTTTTTCCGTATCAGCCACAAGATTGGCCGTTGTATTCCCTTTCAGGCTGCCATGGGGCGTAGAACGTCCTGCGCCGCGCTGATCGAAAATAACAATGCGGTAATGATCTGGGTCGAAAAAACGACGGTGAATGGCGGACGCCCCAGAACCTGGACCTCCATGCAAAACAACGATTGGCACGCCATCCGGATTTCCCGATTGCTCCCAATACAGCTCATGACCGTCTCCAACCGCAAGATACCCGGTGGAATAGGGGGTTATCGCTGGAAACAAGTCCAGCAAAGGCATATTTTTGATTTGAGAGAGTTCCTGCGTTGGCACGGTATAAGACCTTAAAAAGTTAAGAGACTGAAGTTAATGCTGAGATTACGGCGAAGTTTTTAAAATCTCAACCCTTTCTGGGTGATCAATTTCAATATTTGGCCCATTATAAAACTCCAACCATCCCCGCACGCGCACTCTTGCACCTTTCCATGATAGGGGGTCAATGCCTGAACCTTGAAACCTACGGCGGTTTTCAGGCGAAATAACGACCGTGAAATCATCTCGCCAGTCATCACCGAAATTAATAAACAGCCGTTTTTTATTGTCCGTGATATTTTTAACAATCCCCTCAACAATCTGATACTGGTTCAATTTATCCTCACCAATAGCGTTCGCATCCAACACGTCATAATCAGAGGAATTCCATATTCCCTGTGCCGTGCGTCTCGCCTCCATTTCAAGAATATAAAGCTGAGGCGCCATTTCAGGGTTGCTTACATTTGTTCGTACCCTTGCCAGGCCGAGCGATATCAAAGTGCCTTGCACCCATGTCTTGTCCGTAGTCCTTTCAAGATGGGCGATATGATGCTGCATCCTATTAACCCGTCCGCTCTTTGGGTCTGGGGTTTGATAAAGTCGCACTTCTTGGCCGAGCAACATATCATTCAAGACGCGCATCGCCACTTGGGCAAGTGGCCCAGCTCCTTCAGCGCCTCTCATATCTGGAAAATCAAGCCCTGCAAGATTTAAAATCCGCCCGTCTTTCAAAACTACAGTATCCGGAGCAATAACCTGAACAACATCCGCAGTCCCTGTTTCCAACAACTCTGAAAAATCTCCTATGGGGAACTTCTCAGCCGCTACTGCTGTATTTACACTGGAAAAAAATAAAAAAAGCACTAGGATCAATCGCATGATGCAAAAGATACTAATCGCCGCTTTAGGGTTTGTCACGCTGGGATTATTGGGTTGTTCAACCAATCCCGCTACAGGAAAACAGCAATTCACAGCGCTCATGCCCGCTTCGCAGGAAAATCAAATCGGCGCCAGCGAGCATCAGAAGGTTGCCGAACAATTTGGTTTTTACGATGACCCAAAGGTTGTTGGCTACGTGAACGAAATAGGCCGCAAAATTGTACCTCACACAGAGCGCGGCGATGTTCAGTATAAATTTTATGTGATTGATAGTCCGATCGTGAATGCTTTTGCGCTACCCGGCGGTTATATCTATATCTCGCGCGGCCTTTTGGCTTTGGCCAACAATGAGGCCGAGGTCGCCGCTGTCCTCTCGCACGAAGTTGGCCACATCACAGGCCGCCATTCCGCAGAACGTTATTCAACAGCAGCAGTCACTTCGCTCGGTGCTAATATTCTTTCCATCGCGCTGGATGGAGGAGCAGCCACAAATCAGGCCATTGGCCTTGGTACCAACCTTTATCTCAGTTCATACTCAAGGTCTCAGGAAACCGAAGCCGACTCACTCGGCCTACGTTATATGACCAAAGCAGGATATAATCCCGCCGCTATGCCGCGCTTCCTTTCATCCCTACAGGCCCAAAGCGGTCTTGAAGCACGCATCGATGGTAAACAGCAAGGTTTTAGCTATCTTTCGACGCACCCGGCAACCTCGGATCGCGTGAGCGCCACATTGGCTTCATCCAACGCTTATCCTCAAAGCGGTACGACAGGTGAAGACACACACATGAGGGTTATCGATGGAATGGTTTTCGGCGACAGCGCAAAACAAGGCTTCACCAAAGGTCAGACCTTTTATCATCCAGATATAGGATTTGCTTTCGATACACCCTCCGGTTTCAAAATCGAAAACCAGCCAGAAGCCGTGGTCGCCACACACACCAACGGCTCCGCAATTGTTTTTGACATAGGCGCTAATAAAGGCCGTCTCGATCCCGCCACATACCTCCATCAAATCTGGATAAAAGGGGAAGCAGTCCAAAATCCGCAAAATATAACGGTCAACGGGATGAATGCCGCCACCGCCACTTTTTCAGGCCGAGTTAACGGCAAGCCTGCAATGATCCGTTTAATCGCAATTGAGTTCGAGCCTGAAAAAGTCGCGCGCTTCCAGATCGCTATCCCGCAAGGAGCATCCTCAGCAGCGGTTGAAGACCTCAAACGTGCATCCTATAGTTTCCGCAGGCTTACCGCGCAGGAAAAATCTTCTCTACGTCCCAAACAGGTGCGGATCATCACAGCAGGCGCTAACGACAGCATAGAGTCTCTGGCGCGTCATATGCCTTTCGATAAATATAACGAGGACCAATTCCGCGTCCTGAATGCCCTCGTTCCCGGCGAAGCCCTTAAGCCCGGCAATAGGTACAAAACCATCACCCAGTAAAAGCTTGACTTGTTTGTAAATATTTAGGAATATATTCATTAACAACGCCCGGACTCCGTCCGGGTTTTTTTATGGAATTTTCATCATGCGATTTAAAATCATCAACGTCGTCGCCCCCTACAGCGTCGCCGATCCCGAAGACGTGCACGCTCTTAAAGTCGTGCTCAATCGCTTGGGTTATTATACCCCAGCCCCTAGGATCGGCATTGAAGAAGGCCGTGACTTGGAATTATTTCGTTCTATAAATCAGTTTCAGCGTGATAAAGGCATAGAAATCACCTCACATATTTTTCCTTTCAGCAACACCGTCCATGGCCTTAACAAAGCACTCTCACAACAAGATCAATCTGAGCGTTACAAGTGGCGTACAGTTGGGGATACTCATGTCCGCGATGCCCATGCCGCCCGCGAAGGCCAGACATTTAGTTGGGCGCAACCACCCGACGGCGGCCACCCCGGCGAAGATTATAATTGTCGCTGCTGGGCGGAGCCACTTGGCGTTAAATTGAAAAGCCTGAGCTGTGAGGCTGAAGAAATTGCTTTCCAAGAAGCAAGTACAAAATTTCAAGTATGGGATGCTAAAAAAGGCAATATAGAAGAAAAATTGCAAAACCTGTATGATGAACACAAAAGTACTATTGAGGAAGCGGAAGAAATTTTTGGAAAACTAGCGGTCATCGAAATTTTAAGTCCCAACAATACAGCAGGAGCTTTTCTTGATTTTCTTACGGATCAGGTTACTGAAAAAATTGCAGATGCAAACCTAAGAAAGAATTCAATAAAAATCACACAAATACGAATGAGAATACAGTATTTTGAGCAAGAACTTAGGCTAGTCTTACTAGAACTTGAAAGGGCTATAAAGGAAGTTATCGAAACAAAAGGGAAATTAGAAATTTGCAGAAATTCAAAGGACTAGAGCGCTATTTTGCGCCTTTCAAAACAAAGGTAGCAAAGGACACAATAAAAGTTGTGCTTATCATTTTTCTTTTGAATTCTGTTATGGCAGCGCTTTCATATTTGTATGGGATTCTAGCGATACAAAGTTTGTCCATAAGCATGGAGGATATTTCCACTTTTGAAAATAAACCGTTGCCGGATGATCCCCAGAAAGTCATGGAAAATATCACAAAGGTCACAACTCTGGCATTTTCTTTAACAATGCCTCTAGCGTTTTTTTATGTTTTCTTTTCCAACCCGCCTAAGGAGGGCAAGCACGTCGTATATTGCACAGTTTTGATAACATTGATTTTTAATGTTATCTCTATGGAAACTAGTCCTCAAAGAATATTTTTAAGTACTATCACTATTATATTTTTTATTTTCCTGCCCTGGATAGGCTCAATCGCTTGGCACCATTTGCACAAAAAACATCGGACTTAGTCCAGTTTTCAAACCCACATTTATATAAAAAAACCGGGCCGCTTTCTATGGGGGAAGGGGAGGAAGCTGCGGCCCGGGGTAAAGTAAATAGGTCTGATTATTTTATAAACTCTCGATAAAGAGCTCCTGTTCACTCGCTACATTTTTCATCAAAGAAACCTTCAGCGTATCCATCGCTCTTGCTTCAAGCTGACGCACACGTTCCTTGCTGATCCCAAGTGATTTGCCGAGATCCTCAAGGGTTACTGTCTCGTGCTGCAAATGGCGCTCACGAATGATCTGCTGCTCGCGCTCTGGCAACGTACTCAAAGCCTTTTCCAACCACTGTGATCGTGTCTTTGAATCCTTATTCATTATAACGATATCCTCAGGGTTAGGGGCACCATCAGCCAAGAAGCTCTGCCGATCATCCTCGCTATCATCCCCAATTGGAGCGTTCAAAGATTGATCACCACCGCTCATCCGGCTTTCCATTGCCTCAACATCGGAAACTCTGACGTTTAAATCTTTGGCAATGGCCTTGCGGTCATTGTCATTCAAACCTTCCTTTTCGGCCTTGGCTTCAATTTTGGCCCGCAGGCGTCTCAAGTTAAAGAATAAAGACTTCTGGGCCGCTGTGGTTCCAGTCCGCACAATCGACCAGTTCCGAAGAACGTAGTCCTGAATACATGACTTTATCCACCAATTGGCATAGGTTGAAAAACGAAGGTCACGCTCAGGATCAAATCTCTCCGCCGCCATCATCAGGCCCACATTTCCTTCCTGAATTAAATCACCCATAGGCAACCCGTAATTACGAAACTTGGCCGCAATCGCGATCACAAGACGTGTATAGGAACGAGTAAGCTCGTGTAAGGCCCTCTCATCCCTCTTGTCACGCCAGCGCCGCGCAAGATCAAGCTCATGATCTTTCTTGAGCAAAGGCTCATTCATCGCATCACGGATGTAATGCATATTGGCTTTTTGTGTTTGTGGATCGTCTATGTATGTCATGTCTCTTACCTAACGTCTTTCTGACTTAAAAGTTCGTAACAAAATTGATACGTCTGTTACTGCCCATACATTCGGAAAAAATGTAAAAACGTTACAAATTTATTAATTTTTTTTCTGAAAATCAGGCTTCGATAATATCGAAAATACTGCCATCGGCCATAAAGGCCGCGCTTATAAGGCTTCCACCAAAGCCGCATCCATTATCTGTGGTAGCTTTGATGCCGTTGAAGTCTGCTCCCTTATGAAGAGGGTCAAAGCCTCTCACGACTTTGTGAAACGGACCATACGCCGCCTCCATGCTTTCAAACTCAGATGAACCCCACCAGAACGCATCGCCTTGTTCTTCAAGTGGCTTAGAGCTGTTCAAGCCGGCATGCACGAACAGAAGAGGGGTTCCGGACTCAAAAGTGCTATGCGCCGCACGCTTAAGCTTCGTGAAGAAAATCTCATGTCCTGGACGATTGCGGACAGTCTCTCGAATGCGCGATGTCCAGCGGGTCAATCCGATAGTACCGTATTGGCAGGCCTCCAGCGCATCATGTGGGCAAAAACCGTAACTTTTCAAAGACGCACCAACACCATGCCCAAGCATCCATAAAAGCGTGTCTGCCGGCTTGGGGTCGAAAGAGAGCTGAAGCATGCGCTTCCACAATTCTTCTTGTGTGCCGCGCAGAAAGGTAATATCGCGTGGAATAACACCGCGGATCGACAGAATCATCCGCCGGAAGGTCAAAATCTCGTCGATACACTCCGCAGATCGCTCGCCATAGCCAATATAATTGCCATGATAAACAAGCTGGTCACCTAATTTGAAATGCTCATAAATATGGTCATGCAACTGCACAAGGCGCCCAAGGTCCCCATGCACGGCGGGAACAGACCATATCCTCCCGTCATTATGATGAGTGGATTCCAGAATCTTAATCGCGCTGCTCGTGTGGGTTTTACACATCCAGATGTTGAAAAGAGTTGTACAAGGTTGTGGAAAAAGAGGAGTTACCAGAATCGTATTCAGTATACAAAAAAATCAGGCGCAAAGAAAGTCCTTGCGCCTGATTTCATGATTTCTTGTCTAAAAAGCGACTAAGCAGCTTTACGATCGTTTGCAGGCTTTTTCTTGCCCATTAACTTTTCGATATGATCTGCAGCCTTTTCTTCGCTCATCTTTTCAACAATCGCAACCTCACGAGCCAAACGCTCAAGGGCAGATTGATAGATTTGACGCTCAGAATAAGACTGCTCTGTATCATCGTTGCTACGCTTAAGATCGCGAAGGACCTCTGCAATCGCAACAGGGTCGCCTGAATTGATCTTCATTTCATATTCCTGCGCACGGCGGCTCCACATCATGCGTTTGATGCGTGAACGACCTTTGAGTGTCTTGAGGGCGTTATCCAAATGCTCGCCACCACAAACTTTGCGCAGACCCGATGTCTTGGCTTTAAAGACTGGAATTTTAAGGCGCATACGGTCTTTTTCGAAGCTAACTGCATAGAGTTTAACTTCCATTCCGCCAATTGTTTGGGTTTCAATCCCCTCAACCTGGCCAACGCCATGGGCAGGGTAAACAACGTAGTCACCGCTGGAAAAATCCAAGCCCGGAACCTTCACAGCCACATCATTGGCGGGGCGCTTGCTTGCAGCAGGAGCCATTGGCACGTTTTTAGAAACAACAGGCTTCTTAACGCTTGCCTTAACGGGTGTTTGCTTCACTGGAGCTTTCTTGGCAGCGGCCTTTTTAGCGAGATCCTGAATTTTCTTCGGGGTTTTGCTGACCTTTGCTTGAAGTTTTGCCGTAGCTTTAGCTTTTGTCTTTGCTGGCACTTTCGCCTTTGCAGTCTTAGTTGTCACTTTTACTGTAGTCTTGGCTTTTTGTGTTTTTGAAGTCGCCTTAGCGGTTTTTTTAGCCATAATAACGTCCGTCCTTCTCTTTTTTTTGTGTTGTATCTACGTTACTTACAAAATAAGCATTTTAAATGCCCCACCAGGGGTTTTCGGCTATCGGAGCCCGCTGACAATATTTGTTCGTCCCTGGCCTCTTTCAAGGGGCACTTCTGGGGACCGTTTTTCGCGGGTTTTCTGCATTGCCTAACCAATGTGTGACAAGGAAGGTACCAAAAAAATGGATATTTTTCAACAAATAAATACACGAATCACCTTAACCAATTGATTGAAAAGAGATTTCACGCATATTGAGCATAGTTGTCCTGCGATCTCCTCAACATTTTCCGCCGGGGCATAAACTGCTGGTCAAGCACCATAGATAAAGTTGAGAGATTGGATGAGGCTGAAAGCAACTCATAGGCTTTGCTCTGAAAGTTGTGCTGGGTCTCCTGAATAATGAGATCCGATATGATTGAGCGGGCCAACGAAGCAAGGCAGTCATGCAGAAGATTGTCCTTGGCCTCCACCTTATTGAGCTTTTCAGTCAAAATCTGGGCCTCATAATAAGGAGGAATTGTTGAAATCCGCTGACTTTTTGCAATTTGCAAGGAGCCCAGCCCGTATGCTTTGCAAAAGATCTGATTAAAAGATTGAAAACGTTCCTGCTGCAGGTGGAGCGCCATCACCACCGCCTGCAATGTTCCGCCCAAATAGGGCTTGAGCCGCTTTTCACTAAAAATCTCGGTCACATCAATGGTTCTTCGGTTGCTAAGCATAAGCGCCTGCGTTTGTATTGTCTTTTCAAACATCTCCACAAACGCGGCAGCAAAGCCAGTATCCGACTGATTGACATCAATATTAATCAACGGCCTGTAGCGCCTGGCGTGAATAATTGTTAAGCGGTTCGCTGTCCCATCATATTCATAGCAAAACCCAATCCCCCACGCAGTAAAGGAGCCAAAGGCGTCGCTCTCAATAATACGCAACGCAGCACCTGTTCTGTTAGTTTTTATTGTTATTGAATCCACCCATATCATACTCAGGTATGGGCTTGTCAAACTTTATGGGAAGAAATGTTTTTTTATGCATGAAATGAAATATTTCATGCGATTCAATCACTTAGCCTCATGGTTTTCGCCTGTGTATCAAGCAAAACCTTGGCTCCCAGCGGAAAGCAGGGGAGATTTGCACCATGGCCAAACGGAGCATTAAACAGGATTGGAATATCGAGATCAGCCGTGTGCTGCTCAACAATGTCCCTCCAAGAAAACCCATATGGCTTTCCACTATCCTTCAGATCGCTAAACTCTCCAAAAATAATTCCTTTGACGCTAGCAAGAACACCCAGGCGGCGAAGATGGAGAAGCATACGATCAATACGGCTGTATTCATCTCCGCAATCCTCCAAAAATAAAATCCCATCCTTCCAAAATTCGCCTGGCAATGTTTGTGGCAGATATTGGAACAAACTGAGATTGCCGCCGATTAAATGGCCTTCCGCAATGCCATCTTTTAAAACCTCCGCACGCCCGAGATCGAAACTTGTTTCAATCCCGCCAAGCACTCGGAGCGTTTGCTCTACATTCTTATGGGTGTGTAACGTTTTAAAGACTGGCCCGTGGTAAGTAACAATACCTGTATGGGCATAAATGGCATTCAGTACAACCGTGACATCACTAAACCCAATCAAAATCTTCGGCTTTTTTTTCATAGGCTCAAAGTTCAGCCCGTCAACAAAATGCATGGCCCGGTTGCCTCCTCCAGCCGCCCAGATAGCTTTAATGTCATCCCGCTGCCACAATCCCTGCAGAGCAAGGGATTTCTGTAATTCTGTCCCTGCAGATTGATTGACTCGTTCATATGTTTGAGGGTGAATAAAAACCTTATACCCAAGGCTCTCGATAAATGCTTTCGAGGATTCAATATCCGTTTCGTCAACATAACTCGACGGCGCCATCACGCCGATCATATCGCCAGCTTGCAAAGGAGGAGGAATAAGACTCATGGGCGCTTGGTGTACCTTAAGAGAGCCAAGAGGTCAGCCGTCCGCGGTAATCCCCTCGACGAGTTCCTTAAGGGTTTCTTCGGCCTTGAGGTTTTCAACCTGGCAGGTGCCTGCGGCCACATGTCCGCCGCCGCCGTAAAATAAACAAAGGTCGCCAACATGGGTGCGGCTTGTTTTGTTCAAAATGGATTTACCAATAGCAAAAACTGTATTTTGCTTGTTCTTGCCCCACATGACATGCATGGAAATATTAACCTGGGGGAAGAGAGCATAAACCATAAAACGGTTGCCCGCCCATATCGTTTCTTCCTTGCGCAAATCAAGAACGACAAGATTGTTATTGATGCTGGCACAACGTTCGAGTTGCTCTTTGAATTTTGATTGCTGCTCAAGATAAAGATCGACACGCTCTTTCACATCGGGCAAAGCCAAAATATCATCAATCGTGTCGTGGTTTCGGCAGTGCTCAATCAGCTTCATCATCAACTGATAGTTAGAGATATTGAAGTCACGAAAGCGACCAAGGCCCGTACGCGCATCCATCAGAAAACTGAGCAATACCCAGCCTTTTGGATTCAAAATTTCATCCTTATTAAAACTAGCCGAGTCAGCCTTATCAACGGCATCCATCATCTCATCACTCACTGCGGGGAAAGCCTCAGCGCCACCAAAATAATCATAGACAACGCGCGCTGCCGAAGGAGCAGCGGCATCAATAATATGATTAACAATGCCATCACCCACACGTTGCACTTCGCTGGCGTGGTGGTCAAAAGCCATATAAACCCCTTCAACATAGGGAAGGTTAGTGGTGATGTCGCCAGGCCCAACTTCAATAAGGCCATCTTGCATGTCCTTAGGGTGAGCGAACGTCACATCATCGATAATATCCAAATCCTTCAATAAAACAGCGCAGACCAGACCATCCATATCGCTGCGGGTGATAAGACGATACTTCTGTCCGTCTTTAGGCATGATTTTTTGTGCTTGTGCCATGGCGTAGTTGCCTCCTGTTTAGATCACAAAAGGGATTATATCATATTTTTTTAGGTTGCAGCCGCTTCTTTGTCTTTTTTCGCAGCTTTTCCTGCCTTCTTCTTTTTATCTGAGATCACATAAACAGGCGTTTTGTTCTCATTGACAGTGTCTTCATTCACATGCACTTCTTCAATGCCCTCAATATCAGGCAATTCGTACATAGTGTTCAGAAGCAGGTTTTCTAGAATTGAACGCAATCCACGCGCTCCGGTCTTTCTTTCAATGGCCTTTTTAGCAACAGCGCTCAGGGCCTCATCCGTAAATTTAAGCTCTGCACCTTCCATCTCAAAGAGTTTCTGGTATTGCTTTACGAGGGCATTCTTTGGCTCGGTCAGGATGGTTATAAGTGCAGCTTCATCCAGGTCTTCCAATGTCGCAATCACAGGCAAACGACCAACAAATTCCGGAATAAGTCCATACTTCAACAAATCCTCTGGCTCAAGTTCCTTGAAGAGTTCGCCAATTCTGCGTTCTTCCAGATCTTTGACATTCGCACCAAATCCAATGGACGTACCACGCCCTCGAGCCGCGATAATTTTATCCAGTCCCGAGAACGCACCGCCACAGATGAACAAAATATCTTTGGTATCAACTTGCAGAAATTCCTGCTGCGGATGTTTGCGCCCCCCTTGCGGCGGAACGGAGGCGACTGTGCCTTCCATCAATTTCAAAAGGGCTTGCTGAACGCCTTCGCCGGATACGTCACGTGTTATAGAAGGGTTATCAGACTTGCGCGAAATCTTGTCGATCTCGTCAATATAGACAATACCTTTTTGAGCGCGTTCAACATTGTAATCAGAAGCCTGAAGCAGTTTGAGAACAATGTTCTCTACGTCCTCGCCCACATAACCGGCTTCGGTCAGTGTCGTGGCATCGGCCATGGTAAAAGGGACATCGAGAATACGGGCGATCGTCTGCGCCAAGAGAGTCTTACCGCAGCCTGTAGGCCCAACGATCAGGATATTGGATTTCGATATCTCAAGATCGGAAGAATCACTGTGCTGCAAACGCTTATAATGGTTGTGAACAGCAACAGATAGAACGCGTTTGGCCTGTTCCTGGCCGATCACATAATCATCCAAAACTTTCTTGATATCGCTAGGAGTAGGGACTCCTTCACCTTCTCCACGAACAATCTGCGTCTTGTCCTCTTCGCGGATAATGTCCATGCAAAGCTCAACGCATTCATTGCAAATGAACACATTCGGACCCGCAATCAGCTTGCGAACTTCATGTTGGCTTTTGCCGCAAAAGGAGCAGTACAGGGTGTTTTTGCTGTCGGTGGAGGCTTTGCTCATTGATTCAAGAGTCCTTCTCTTTATCGGTGGTCTTACTAGTAATCTGCCAATTGCACAGATACAGTGCAAGCCCTATATATAAAATATACCGATATGTGTTTATAACCAGTGAATATTATGGCGTCGCACAACAAGAATTTAGCTGAATTAACTGAAAACTTTACCTTTTTTGACGATTGGGAAGACCGTTACCGCTATCTGATTGATTTGGGTCGCGAACTCCCCCCTATGGAGGAAAACTTAAAAACCGAAGAAAATTTGGTCAAAGGGTGTACTTCAAGGGTTTGGATGGTGGCCACGGTCGTCGACAATACATTGACTTTTATCGCCGACAGCGACGCCCACATCGTCCGCGGGCTGATTGCTATTTTATATCAAGTTTATAATGGCAAAACCTTGGATGAGATTAGTGAAACGGATATAGAAGCTGCCTTTAAGCAAATCGGCCTCGACCAAAACCTTTCCCCCAACCGCCGTAATGGCTTTTTCGCGATGGTACAGAAGATAAAGTCTTTCTCGTGAATATTTGTTGTCAAAACTATTAGATTTTGATAATTCTGAAAAAGTAACAATTTACAGAAGAATTTAATGCTATCAGCGGCTTTTACATCTTTTGAACAAGAAAACAAGTTTTTTCAGGACCCTGAAGGCTATAGGCAGGGCTTGGTCAAAAAAATAATAGAAAGAAAGAAAGACAAAGGTGATTGCAATGATTTGTGCTGGTTACTTGCTTTGTCCTTTCAAAAAATCGCAGAGAAAATCGCGAAATCTCGTTCAAATAGGGTGTGCGGCACAGACGATTTGGTTCAAGAGGGGATACAAAAACTTCATAACACTTATCTCTCAACCGACTTGCAGAAAATCAAAAAAATAGAGCACTACTCCTGCAGAGTGCTAGTAAATTGCTATTACAATATAGTTTTAGGAAAATCTGGAAGGATTGATTATCTCTTCACAGCGAGCGCTGACTTTCCATATCCATCGACTGAAGATTCCACAAGAAGAGAACAAGAAGAAGAGAGTCAATACATACTGAACCGTTTATTTTGTTTTCTATCACCTGAAGAGGAGCGAAGACTACGCTGTATCATGCTCATGCAACAGCAAGGAAGGAATGAAGGCGATGCTGCCTCAGCACTTGGAATGATAGGCAGTTCTCTGAAAAGATCAAAGCATTACGCTATAAAAAAAATGAGAAGGGCTGCTGAAGAAGAGGGGCTTAACTTTCCTCTAAACTAGTATCAAGAGATCTCTTATTTCTTCTCTTCTGGTTCAGGCTTCTTCTCGGCTCCTTTCACTTCCTTAAACTTTGCCGATTTCAAAATATCGCTAAACAGCTTGTCTGGCTCCGGAGCCGCTGAACCGATCAATTCCGCTTCCACAGAAAAGGCCGATTTTTTTCCAATCCAAAGCTGCGCAATATAAAGCGTCGAAAGTTTTCCGGATTTACCTTCGCCAACGAGACCGGCCTGCCTGTAACCATCTTCTTCGCGATAGGAGACATCAAATGTCTCCACAACGCTGCGCTTGGTCATGGCCTTCAAGGTCGCCGTCATAACAGTTTCGTCGTAGGATTTACTGATTTTCTCATCGATGGGGTTGCACATCACCCGAAAATTCACAGTCGAGGACAAGTTCTCAAAAACCTGCGTATAGCTCGTTTGTTCATAGCATTTTTTATCATCGTCGCAGCGTTTGCTCGTATACGGCTCGCTGGGGAACTCAATCGAAAATTCACAAGGATCTGGAGAGTAAAGGTGCGTGGCTTCCTCAGCCAAGCACATTTGAGAAAACAGGAAAACAAGAGCCAAAGAAAAAGCAACGGAGCGCATGCTATAGTGATTAAATGAAAATACTGCAGATGTAAATCAGCCAAGCGAAGGGTCTTCGAGTCCGGAAGAACGATCGCCGGCAGGAGGGCATTTGCCAAGGGTTATGTCCCTAAAAATTGCCCCCTTAAACTGTAATGCCCCATTGAAAAGCTCAGGATTATTCGTGCGTACGGCTTGCTCAACCGCTTTTTCAATCCACTCAAAGGCAGCATCGGTTTTGCGTTGATAACGGTAAAAGCAGCTCATCAATATATATGAGCCGGGCCCCGGATGTTCTCTTATGAAATCCTCAACAATTTTTTCAGCCTCTTGAATATCGCCATCAGCGCAAGCTTGTTTAAGAAGGCGAACGGAAGGCATATGATCATTCGGATTAACGGCCATGGCATACCGAAGTAAGGTTTTGTGATCCTCGCCTCTAATGCGTTTGGTTTCATCGAGATTGTCTGCAAGTTTGCGCAAGCCTCTTGCTATATCTTTTGGCGGCTCTGGGTTTTTTAACGACACGCCTGAGGCTCTGGCCACTGCTTTCGAAAGAGCGTGATCAGGATCAAAGAACAACGAAGCCTTCATGATGGGCAGGATCTCGGTAACTGTAATGTCATCGTGCTCATCCATCAAATGTTTAGCAAAATTGTAGAGTTCTTCGGCCTTTTTGGTGTCTTTTTCAGTGTTGTCCATGGACTATCTCCTATCCCGAACAAGATAAAGAAATATGTAAAATATGTCAAATTTCAATCAGGCAGGCAGCCAAGAGACGCTCTCAGCCTTGGTTTGCTCGCCGTTCACCATATTTTTGACTTCCCCAAGTTCCGGGAACCAAACATAGGGAATGCCCTTTTTTTCCGCATAGGCCATCTGTTTGCCGATTTTCTGCGGCGCATGATACATCTCAACCTTAATACCGCGGCGTCTGAGGTTCTGCGCTGTTTCAGCTGCCAAAGAACGTTTGTCTTCATCAGGCAAAATCATCAGTACATCAGCAGGAGAGATCCGGGCAAAATCAAACGCTCCCTTTTGTCGAAGACGGTCAAACAACCGCGAGAAACCAATCGATATCCCAACCCCGGGAAGCTTTTTGTTAATATAACTGCTGGCAAGATCGTCATAACGACCGCCTGAACAAATCGATCCGTAATCTGCATCGTCTGCAAACCGCGTCTCGTAGACCGTGCCAGTGTAATAATCCAGCCCGCGCACAATTCCCAAGTCCGCAACAACGGCTCCTTTGGGTAAGTGA
This sequence comes from uncultured Micavibrio sp., assembly GCA_964478225.1. GTDB lineage: Bacteria > Pseudomonadota > Alphaproteobacteria > Micavibrionales > Micavibrionaceae > CAYZHM01. Next base: position 237,008 of record CAYZHM010000001.1, on the reverse strand, counting down.
GCAAGCTGGTCCATAACAAACTTCAACTCATCAAGGCCTTCTTGCATAACAGGTCCGGCTGCTTTCACAGATTTCAAATCCGCGGCACTGCCGAGTAAGTCAAATATTGCATCAATCTGTTCATTGTTGAGGCCGCAACTTTTCAATTCATTCCGTACAGCATCTGCATGAATCTTATCCAGCTTATCGATCCAGCGCGTGACTTCTGTCACATTCTCAACTTTAAGCGCCTCCAGCAATCCCATCAAAATCTTGCGATTAGAAATATGGATCGTAAATTTCTCGCTCTCCATCCCTGGAAGTGAACTCAAAATCTCCCACATAATCGCTGGCATCTCCGCATCAAAATGCAGTGGCAGATTATCAACATTGATCACATCAATGTCACACTGAACGAATTCACGAAAACGCCCGGCCTGTGGTCTCTCGCCGCGCCAGACTTTTTGCATCTGATAACGCTTAAACGGAAAGACCAGGTCATTAAAATGCTGCGCCACATAGCGGGCGAGGGGAACCGTCAAATCAAAATGCAGCGCCAGCCGCGCATCCTTGTCGCCGTCTTCTTTATGCAGGCGCTCAATCACGTAAACTTCTTTATCAACATCATCGCCATCGCCGCCCTTGGCTTTAAGCACATCCAGCTCTTCAACGCTTGGCGTCTCGATCCCGCAATAGCCATAGGATTCAAACACGCCACGGATATGGTCAAGCCATTGTTGCTCCACGCGGCGCACTTGCGGTAGCCATTCCGGAAAGCCGCTGACAGATTTAGGTTTGTAGATTTGTTTTTTATCACTCATAACGCTATGAACATTAGCCTAAACCCCGCGCAAGGCAAGAATTTTATGCTAAAGCCTGCTCATAGGTTTGATAGGAGGGCTGCTCATCCTGATGATATCCATGAGCCTCATGATGTTTTGCAAGCGCTTCAATAGCTTTATTAATTCCTTGTTGCAAAATCGTGTTGCCCATAGACGTGTCGTTCAAAAGACCCACCTTCAGTAGCTTTTCATCAAAAAGGATAGTGTTTATTTGAATGCGGTCACTCATCACGTCAACAAGGTCTTCTATTAATTTTTCGGTTGATTTCTTGCCTTCAGGTAAACGAGATAAATGCCGATCCAGCAAAGCAAACAGGGCGCTGGCGTAAGCGGCACTTGCGCGAAAAATGATTTTTCTATGCTCCGCCGCGCTCTCAAAGTCTTGCAAGAAAGAAGAGGCTGGCTTTTTAGGCTCTTGGTTCATAACAACTCACTCAAAAAAAGCGAAGCTAACAGCAGGCAAAGGTTATGTCAACAAATTACGCGGCGGCCTTATATTCAATGCCCTCAGCCTTCAGCGCCTTCTGATAAGAAGGCTTGGAAGAGACTGCTTTCAACAATTCTTTGGTTTTCGGGCCAAAACTAAACTGACGTGGCAAAAAGCTCCAGTTAGCTATGACAGTCACCAAAATATCTCCAAGCGTGCAATCTTTGCCGCACAAATAGGGGCCTGCCTGGCTCAAATGCTCCTCGACCTGATCCCAAATCGACTGAACAATATCGCAAGCCTGAGCCGCAAGATCATCCCGCGTGCCCTTGTCTTCAATCTTGCATTTCGCCGCCAGCCATAAAGCGCGAGAATAAGCAGGATGCAAGGTTGAGTTTGCAAACATCAGCCACTGCAAGGCCTGTGCCCGTGCCCAACCTTCGGAGGGGAGAAGAGGGGATTGATGCGTGTCGGCCAAATACGTAAGAATTGCCGCGCCCTCTAACATCACTTTGCCATCAACAATCAAGGCCGGAACAGAACCGCGCGGATTAATTTTCAAAAATTCAGGGGAACGGGGTGCGCGTAAATTAACGGCTTCTGTTTCTGCCTTCGCACCAATCTCATTGAGCAAAACATGAACCGCCATCGAACAGGCACCGGGGGAGTAATAAAGTTTGTACATTTAAAGTTTCCTTTTCTGAAATCTAAAACCCAATTATGACAGGTTGCCTAAAAATCAAGCCCGCTTCTTGCGAGGGCCATCATCTTCAAACAACCCCGCCAACTGACTGACCAGTGCATTCGCCAGTTCATCCGCATCCTTAATTGTCATCGCCCGCTTATAATAGCGCGTAACATCATGTCCTATCCCGATCGCAGTCAATTCAACATCCGAACGTCTCTCAATCCAGTGAATAACATGTCTCAGATCAAGTTCGAGAATATTAGAAGGGTTTACGGACAAGGTTGAATCATCAACCGGCGCTCCGTCTGAAATCACCATAAGGATTTTCCGGTCTTCCCGGCGCTGAGCCAAACGATTATAGGCCCAGACCAACGCTTCGCCATCGATGTTTTCCTTCAGAACACCTTCTTTCAGCATAAGGCCCATATTCTTGCGCGTCCGCCGCATCGGGCAATCGGCGGACTTGTATATGATATGCCGCACATCATTCAAGCGCCCGGGCATATCGGGTCGTCCGTCTTTGATCCATAAATCTCTCGATTGACCACCTTTCCATGCCCGCGTAGTGAAGCCAAGAATTTCTGCCTTCACACCGCAACGCTCCAAGGTTCTCGAAATAATATCCGCACTCATCGCCGCAAGGGCAATGGGCCGTCCGCGCATCGATCCAGAGTTATCGATCAACAATGTCACCACCGTATCTCGGAACGGCATATCCTTTTCTTGCTTAAAAGTCAGCGGTACGTTTGGATTGGCCACGACACGCGCAAGCTTCGAGGAATCCAGAATGCCTTCTTCCAAATCAAATTCCCAGGAGCGCAACTGCCTCGCCATGACTTTGCGCTGCAAACGGTTTGCTAACTTCGTAATAATTGTCTGGTGACTGATAAGCTGCTGATCAAGCTGATTGCGAAGCCGCTGAAGCTCAAATGAATCCGCAAGCTCCGAAGCCTCAATTTCTTCATCATATTGTGTTGTGTAGACAGTGTACTGCCCGTCTTGCCCTTCGGCAAAATCATGAGGATGTTGCATCCTTGTCCGTGGTTCGGCCCCTTCCGCCTCCTGGCCATCATCCATCTGCTCAAGAAATTCATCGAGATCCATCGGCAACCCGGCTTCGCCATTTTCGCCATCATCATCGCTGTGTTGTTCTTCGCCCGATTTTTCTTCTGAACTTTCTTCTTCAGGATTCTCCTCCTTCTCCTCTCCACTGAGTTCAGGATCAGCACCATCTGATGCAATATCTTCATCGCTCACTGTCTCAAAATCGAGATCCAGGCTTTGCAAAATTTCACGGACTTCAGCGGCAAAAAGACCTTGGTCAGTGAGCAGCCCTTTTAAATCTTCCAAACGGCCTTCTCCGATATGGTCATGAATAAAAGGTTGCCACAACTCTTGTATTTTATCGGCAGAAGACGGAAGCGGCTCACCAGTAAAGGCCACGCGGGCCAATACATGTAACGCATCCGCAAGAGAAATTTGTTCTTTGGCCTGGGCATGATGATATCCGGCCCGTGCACATTTTTCCTCTAAAACGACTTGTAAGTTCTTTGCAACCCCATCCATGTGCAAAGCCCCAAGCGCTTCACAACGCGCCAGTTCCAGAGCATTGAAGATTTCTCCGGTTTTATAATCCAAAGGTTTGTTGCGCCCATGAATTTTCGGATCATGATGAGCAAGATACAAAGCCTGCACATCCGCATTCCCACGAACCAACGCTTTGCTTTCACGGCTTAAATTCTGATCGGGAAGGGGAAGGCGCGGCGCCATTGAATTATGCCCGATGCGGCCCACTGGTGGATGTCCTGCGGCGAACTGCGCATCCACTTCGCGCTTGCCCGCCATCGCCCGCAACGTTGCCAACGTCGCGTTTTTGAAAGTTTCAATGCTGTTTTCTTGCTGAGAACTCATTCTCGCCAGCTTAACGGAATTTCGTGTCTATTCCACGCCTAAAACATAAATTTGACATAACTTATATAGCTGTGCTATAAATCCTCACGCTATAAAAAAGGGACAAAACAATGATAACACAGGGCATCTTTAGAAAATTGGCACTCGTTTACGCGGGCACGGTCGCTGGAATGACCTATGACGACGTCTCTACACAACAAAATCCCGTCTCCAACGATACAAAAATGCAGATCGCATGGGGAAACGCTCAAGAGTTTCATACCGGAATTAAAGAGGTGAGCTTGTACACCTATGAGCAAGCGCAATATCTTTATAATAAGGCTGCTGAGATGGCCTCGGAACAGACGCCAAGTCCAAACTAGATTTCGGAATAATGCTTGGTGGCGCGAATAGCGCTTTCCGGCAAATCAACACCAAAACAGCGCTGATAATACTCGGCAATGATTGGTCGCTCGGTTTCATCACACTTGTTGAGGAAAGTCAGTTGAAACGCGAGATCGCGATTTCCGCCAAAAATCTCCATATTCTCAACCCAGTTGATAACCGTCCGCGGCGACATCAAGGTTGAAAGATCACCATTCATAAATCCCTCGCGGGTCATATCCGCAAGACGCACCATCTTATCCACGATAGTCTTGCCGGCATCATTTGCCATCTGAGGAAACTTTGCCAAAACAATTCCCATCTCATCATCATGAGGAAGGTAGTTTAGCGTAACAACAATATTCCATCTGTCCATTTGCGCTTGGTTCAGGGCATGTGTTCCATGATAAAGCCCTGATGTATCACCAAGGCCAACAGTATTGGCCGTTGCAAACAAGCGAAACGCAGGGTGCGGGCGAATAACGCGATTCTGATCAAGCAAAGTCAAGCGCCCGTCAGATTCCAGCAAACGTTGAATCACGAACATGACATCCGGACGTCCCGCGTCATATTCATCAAACACCAACGCAACGGGATGCTGAATGGACCAGGGAAGCAAACCTTCTTTCCATTCTGTAATTTGTTTGTTTTCCTTCAGGACAATTGTGTCCTTTCCAATCAAATCAACTCTGCTGACATGCGAGTCCAGATTGAGGCGGACGCAAGGCCAATTCAGTCGCGAAGCAACCTGCTCAATATGCGAAGACTTCCCCGTGCCGTGATATCCCTGGATCAGAACGCGGCGGTTATGCACAAACCCCGCCAGAATGGCCATCGTCGTATCATGATCAAATTGATAAGTTTTATCTTTATCAGGAACGTTGTCTGTTTCTTCAGCAAACCCCGGAACTTCCCAATCCACATCCAGTCCGAATGTCTCGCGCACATTATACTTCGTATCGGGAATGGACGTATATTTGCCTTCCTTGGCTTTGACGCTCGTAATGTCGAACGACATCCCGCGTGCTTCTTTTTCTTTATTTAGATCGTCTAGATTATCAGCTTTCATTATCAATCCCGGCTCGGCAGTTGTTCAAATTGCTCATAAGCAACCTTTAAGATGGTATAGGCCATATTGATTGATTTGAGAAGATCTTCAGATTTTTTACAACCCTGATTAAGATCGGGGTGATGCTTCTTAGCTAAAATCTTGTATTTGGCTTTGATGCCATCAAGAGTGATAGGCGGCTCCAGACCCATAATCGCAAGAGCCTCAAATTCCGGGCTATGCTTTTCAAATCCATTCGAGTGCCCATTCTTTTTCGGCTGTTCATCTGTGTTGTGGTAAAACTGCCAGGCTTTGGTGTATAGCGCATCAAAAAAACTTCCGTTAACGCCATAACGCCAGGTCGGTCTGTCCCCGTATAAAGAATTGACTGTATAGTCCTCGACCTCTTGCGCGCTCATGCCCTCAAAATAATTCCATGCGCTGTTATATTCGCGCACATGCTCTAGGCAGAAATAGTAGTAATCATTCAATCCACGATGTTTCGGGGCCTTGTGCTCGCCATGCGCATGACAACCAGCCATATCACAACGCTGATCCTGACGGGCAGGGGCGCCATCAGCATATTCAGGAGATCCGGGTTTTAAATATATCTTAGGCATACTCTTTTTATTATACGGTATTTCTGTAATGTATTTCTATAAACGCAACGCTCAAAGCGCAAGGGAATATAAACTATGCGAATGGAAGAATGGATCAAGCAAAAACTGCAAAAAGACCTGCATCCGACCATTTTAAACGTCTATAACGACAGCGGACAGCATAAAGGGCATGCAGGTGATGATGGCTCTGGTCAAACGCATTTTAGAGTAGAAGTCGTTGCCGATATCTTCGAAGGTCTTTCTCGAATTGAAAGGCAAAGGCT
>CAYZHM010000001.1:0-230857 GCA_964478225.1 uncultured Micavibrio sp. | reverse complement strand
TGTAACTGAATCGATAAAAGATGCCTTCAAAAGTGGTTTGCACGCCCTAAATATAAAAACTTATTCCCCACGAGAATTTTAAATTTTTAAACTTAGGGTTGCATTTTATTTTCAGTTGGTGTGTATAATACATCAATATGCAACCTAAAGTTGCTTTTTTGGAAAGGGGAGCTCCATGAAACCAATGGCTACACTTGAGAACTGCGTACAACAGCTTGGGTACGAAAATAACGAATCGAGGCCAAAAACAACACTAATAAGTCGTAATATCACCGTTATGGGACATAGAACGTCTGTTCGTCTTGAACCGGAGATGTGGCAAGCCCTGAAAGAAATTTCAGTCCGCGAAAATTGCTCCATTCACGATATTTGTACGCTTGTAAGCTATCGCAAACATGCGGACACATCTCTGACGGCTGCAATTAGGGTGTTTATCATGCTTTATTTCAGATCCGCCGCTACGGAGGAAGGGCATCAAAAATCCGGACACGGAAATTTTGAGTTCATGAAAAAAAGAGCAAGGCTTACGGACACACTTCAGCCGTTCTTTTCCAAAAAACGGCAAAGCATGTATGCCGGAGCAATGGGCTAAAGAGCCTCAGAGATTTCTGCCGAACGCGAGAAACTTGTTTCTTCTTTTTTCAACAAGGTCAGCGGCAGAAGTCCGATCAATGTCTTTTAAAGCAGCTTCGATCTGCTTGCCGACATTTTTGATAGTTTCTTTTTTATAGCGATGGGCGCCCCCGACAGGCTCGGGGATAATTCCGTCTACAAGCTTAAGCTTGTAAAGGTCTTGTGCTGTAAGCTTGAGGGCATTGGCTGCTTCCTCGGCGTTGGCTGCGCTGCGCCATAAAATCGATGCGCATCCTTCTGGCGATATGACTGAATAAATCGCGTGCTCCAGCATATAAATGCGGTCGGCCACAGCAATCGCAATGGCTCCGCCTGAGCCGCCTTCGCCGATGACAACGGATACGATAGGCGTTCTGACGCACAAACAGGTTTCAATCGATTTGGCAATCGCTTCCGACTGACCGCGTTCTTCTGCACCTTTCCCTGGGTAGGCGCCTGCCGTATCAACAAGCGTAATAATCGGCAATTCAAATTGCTCAGCCATGCGCATCAATCGCTGCGCCTTGCGGTAACCTTCCGGGCGTGCCATCCCAAAATTGTGTTTGATACGTGTCTCGGTATCGTGGCCTTTTTCATGCCCCATAATCATGCATGGCCGTCCATTGAAGCGACCCAGACCGGCGGGCAGGGCTTGGTCTTCCGCAAAATTACGATCGCCAGCCAAAGGCGTAAAATCCTCAATCAGCTCTTCAATATAATCAAAAAAATGCGGCCGCTCTGGATGACGTGAGATCTGAACTTTCTGCGCAGTAGTCAGCTTGGAGTAGGCCTGTTGCAATAAACGCTGAGCTTTGCCTTCCATGCGCGCAATCTCATCGGCTACATTAATCTCGTTTTCGCCGGTGACATGCCGCAATTCGGAAATTTTGCTTTCCAGCTCTAATATCGGTTTTTCAAATTCCAGATGATTCATAAAAGGGACACCCTTGTTTTATATTCGCCGTTATATAGCAAAGCAGAGGAAAGTATACAATGTCATTAAAAATCTAATACGTATGTTTTTTCAACAGGTTCAATGACTTCTATAATGGCCTTTTTACTTTTGAGCTCTTCCCCAAACTTTCTTTCCAAAGTGTCGTAATCTCCAATAGCGAAATCATCATCAGGGAATACGACTACCCATTCTCCTCGCAAGCCTTGATCTAGCCAATTTTGCAAACGGTTAGAAAAGTTTTCTCTAGCCAGGCGAGCGTGCTTTCTCTCTCCACACTGTCTCTTAGCCCATTCTTGAAGCTCGTACTCAAAAATCATAGTCTTATCTCCTTAAGCCTTATAGCAAAACAGGCAGCGATGATCAAATACATCTCTGCCTGTTTTAAATTTAATTAAGCTCTAAAGTTTAAGCGTTTGCTGCCTTCTTTGACAAAGGATGCTTTTCTTTCACAGTTTCTTTCAGATTTTCACCAACAATGTGAGTGTAAATCTGTGTTGTCGCAATGTCAGCATGGCCCAACATTTTCTGCACTGAGCGCAAATCTGCGCCATGGCTCAAAAGATGGGTCGCAAAAGCGTGTCTCAAAACGTGCGGGCTAACGCGTCCGTCTGCCATACCTGCCGCGCGTGCCAAGTCTTTCAACAACTGTGCAAAACGCTGACGGGTCAAGTGACCGCTGTCTGAAGTACGTGATGGGAAAACCCACTTTGATGTACGAGCAGACTGATCTGCGTCACCAATAAACTTCTTACGCACATCAATGTATTTCGCCATAGCTTCTTGAGCTGGTCCTGACAATGGAACCATACGTTCACGACCGCCTTTACCTGCGATCATGATAAATTGCTGGTCATCAGCAATCGCTGACATCGGCAAGCCAACAAGCTCAGAAACGCGAAGACCTGTCGCATAGAGCAACTCGAGTAAACACACCAAACGGATGCTTTCCGAGGTGCCAGATTCCGCAGCTGTGCGGATCAGGTTGCTAACTTCTGCCTCAGACAATGTCTTTGGCAAGGTGCGTGTTTGTTTTGGGCTTTCAATACCGTTTGTCGGATCATCTTGACGCTTGTTTTCAGAGATCATGAAGCGGTAATACTGACGAAGCGCTGAAAGACGGCGTGCAACTGTGCGCACAGCGATCTTCGATGTCTTTTCGCCTTTTGTATTTTTACGATCAGCCAAATCTTTCAAATAGGCCTTCAATTGATCTGTTGTGGCCGAGTTGATCTCAGCGCCTTTTTCCTTGCGCAGATACAAACTCACATCAGCAAGATCACGCCAGTAAGCGTGTCTCGTGTTAAGCGCTGCCCCGCGCTCTGTTGTAAGCATATCCAAAAATGCATCCACACTTGGGTGCAAATCTGGTTTTGGCATTGCTGGACGACCTGGACGTGCCATATTCGTTCTCCTTCTTTCTTTGTTTTAACCCCACTACACATCGAAAACATTCGTATTCGCGGCAGTATTCTTTTTAAAAATCGCAGATAAAAATTATCCGAGATTTGAATCCTTACTCAGTGTCGGCATGCGGCCAACTTTTTTTAGTTATGAAAACTATTTGCACATTGTTTTCATAATGTCAAGACAATTATGATTGTAATTATGCGCTGAACACATCTTTTTCATAAATTTCGCGCATTATGAGAATACTTGGGGTGTTTGTCAACACTTTCTAACAAGATTTTGTAAATAAAATCAATATGTTTTAAAATATTACGACAAGCGCATAAAATATGCAAAAACCAGAGGGCGAGCTCAAAAAAGATCAGGAAAAAAGACCAATTTACTACCGAATAGCCTCATCGGCAGGTATATTCACGCTCGTATTTTCCTGTATACTCTTCACATCCGACAATGAAACCCATACAAAACCGAGTACCAAAATGACAACCAAAACCGCCGCCACGATCTTAACCATTTTCATGTTGTCCCACCTTCCTAAATAATGTTTTTTCACAAGTCCAACCCTAAACCGTTACAGATATATATCAAGCTCGTAAAAATGGACAAGCCCGATTATAGCGAAATCACAGGCATTTTAAAAACCCGCGGTAAACCTCTTGTCCTGATCGGCATGATGGGAACCGGGAAGAGCACTTTGGGCCGAGCACTTGCCGGAAACCTCAACCTGGATTTTGTCGACAGCGATAAAGTCATTGAAGAGAAGGCAGATCTTACAATCGCTGAAATCTTTGATCAGTACGGCGAAGAAAAATTCCGCTCAGCAGAATCCAGAACAATTTTAGAACTTTTAGGACAAGGCACAAAAGTGATAGCCACCGGCGGCGGCGCAGTCATGAATCCGTCCACTTTAGATGCTATCAAAAAAAGCGCGGTCTCAATATGGCTTCAAGGGGATGTTGATGTTCTCTTCGACCGTGTCTCAAAGAATAAAGACAGGCCGTTGCTGCAAACCGATGATCCCAAGAAAACGCTAAGCGACCTGCTTAAGCAAAGGCAACCTTACTACGAACAAGCTGATCTGAGTTTTACAATGGACAAAAATTCGATTGATGCAGCGGCGCAAGATTTGATACAACGCCTTTATGAATTTCTAACGGGGAACATAAAACAATAAACATGGAAACGCGCATAGTTACCATCAATCTCAGTTCAAGATCCTATGACATATACATAGGCGCGGGTCTGATTTATCGCATCCTCGATTTTATCCCAGAAGATATTACCGGTAAAAATCTCTTTATCATCCATGACGAAAACGTCACCGAACATGCCAAGACAATCGAAGATATTCTTAAAAATGGCAGTGTGAAATCGGTCTCTTCTTTTGCTCTCAAGCCAGGCGAGTCGTCCAAATCACTTTCAAGCATTGAGAAGATCACCGACTGGATGCTCGCCAATGGAGTAAATCGTAAATCCATGGTTCTGGCTTTAGGAGGGGGGGTCACAGGCGATATCGCAGGGTTCTGCGCCTCCATCACTTTGCGCGGCATTCCATATATCCAAATTCCCACAACTTTACTATCGCAAGTCGACAGCTCCGTTGGCGGAAAGACTGGCATCAACACAGCCAAAGGCAAAAATCTTATTGGAAGCTTTTACCAACCATCAGCCGTCATCATCGATATTGATTTTCTTAAGACCTTGCCCCCCAGAGAACTTCTTGCAGGTTATGCAGAAATCGTTAAATACGGTTTAATCAACAATTCCGCATTTTTTGCCTGGCTAGAGCAAAACGGCACCAGGGTGTGTGAACTTGAAAGCGATGTTTTGGTTGAGGCCATTGAAACGAGCGTTAAGTCCAAAGCTTCTATCGTCGAAAAGGATGAGAAAGAGGAAGACGGCAAGCGCGCATTGCTCAATCTCGGCCATACATTTGGTCACGCGTTAGAAACTGCCGCTGGATATAACGGTTCACTTCTTCATGGCGAGGCCGTCTCAATTGGCATGGTCATGGCTCTTGAGCTATCCAGCCGAATGAAACTTTGTGAACGTGAAGACGTCGAAAGGCTTGAGGCACATTTGACCAAAGTCGGGTTGCCCATTAAGGCTTCGACAATCAACCCGCCGTTAACCGCCTCAGTTGATAAAATTATGGAGATCATGCGCCAGGACAAAAAAATCACCAGCGATAAAATGACCTTTATTCTCGCAGGCGGCATCGGTCAAACGTTCCTTAGCGACGAAGCACCACAAAAACTTGTTCGCGAGGTCGTAAAAGAGTCCTTGGGCGGAGATGCCCAGGGCAGCACACGTCAGGAATTTAAACTCAAAGGTATAAAAGGGCTATGGAGATCGGCATTCTCATCCCAGTCCTAGTCATTATCGTACTAGTTCTGTTGTCAGCCTTTTTCTCTGGTGCGGAAACCGCATTGACGGCTGCTTCTAGTGCGCGTATGCACGCCCGTGCCAAGGCGGGAAACAAACGAGCTATTTTGGTTAATAAAATACGCGAGAAGAAAGACAAGCTGATCGGCGCTTTGCTTTTCGGCAACAACCTCGTCAACATTTTGTCTTCGGCGCTGGCCACAAGCGTTTTGATCAAAATATTTGGACAAACTGGCGTGGTTTACGCAACGCTTGTCATGACTTTGGCGCTTTTGATTTTTGCTGAAGTTCTGCCCAAAACCTACGCCTTGCATCACGCAGACCGCATGTCGATGCGCATCGCGCCAATTATAAAAATTGTGGTGCTTGTTTTTTCTCCTGTCACAGAAATGGTCAGCGCAATTGTCCGCCTTGTTCTCAAAATCTTCGGCGTAAACCTCTCCAAAGTGAGCGCAGGATCGCATCTCGAACTTCTTCGTGGCGCCATTGATATGCACCAAGGCCCAGGCAAAAAAATTCAGCAGCAACGCACCATGCTGCGCTCGATCCTCGATTTGTTCGACGTCGCGGTCGAGGAAATCATGATCCACCGCAAAAACGTGACCATGATTGAAGCCGACCAAAACCTGAGAGATATTGTAACTCAGGTTCTTGAGAGCCCTTATACACGCCTACCGCTTTGGAAAGACAACCAGGACAATATCGTTGGGGTTATCCATGCCAAGCTTTTGTTAAAAGGTTTTCATGAGGTAAGGGGGGATACTTCAAAAATAAAACTTGATGATGTGGTGATGGAGCCATGGTTTATACCCGAGACAACAACCCTCTATGACCAGCTTCAGGCGTTCCGTAACCGCAAAGAGCATTTTGCCGTTGTCGTCGATGAATACGGCTCTTTCATGGGTATCGTAACGCTGGAAGATATTCTCGAAGAAATCGTTGGTGAAATTGATGATGAGCATGACATCAGCGTTGCCGGGGTGCGCAAACTTCAAAGCGGATCTTATATGGTGGAGGGGTCTGTACCGCTGCGTGACCTTAACCGTGAATTCAACTGGGATTTACCGGAAGGGGAAGATTATTCAACGCTTGCCGGTTTAATTCTTTATCAATCACGGTCCATTCCGGAAACCGGACAAAGCTTTATGTTCCAGGATTTCCGTTTCGACATCATCAAAAAAAGCCGCAATCAAATTTTGCGGATCCGTCTAACGCCGCCATCAAAACTCAAAGCCCTGCCTTAGCCGCAGCGGCATTTGATTTTAAATTGTCTTCAGAAATCGTCCCAACAATCGCCGCGCTCACCGCTGGATGCGAGAGGGCAAACTGAAGGGCTTTCTCTGGAGACGTGGCATGCCCACTCGATAAAACTTTCTTCAGCAAGACACCTTTATTCTCCGCCGCCGCGTAATCGAGAACAGGCAGCTCATCCGTGTAGTCTGGATTATAGCTCGCCATGACAACATCCATCGTCTGAAGGGCCTTAATGCCGCCCTCTACGGTTTTTGTGGAGGCTCCAACCGCTCTCACAAGGCCTCGTTCTTTGAAGCCAAGCATGGTTTGGATAATCTCATCATTTAAATTTTCCAAATCATTGCCATCCGAATGAACCAAAAGGACATCCAAATAATCTGTCTGCAATCGCTCTAAGGAGCCCATAAGCGACATTTCAAAATGCTCTGGCGTAAAATTATAGGAAGAAACGCCGTTCTCAAACTCTTCGCCAACCTTGCCAACGATCACCCAATCTTGTCGTTGTCCCTTGAGCAAGTGGCCCAATCGCTCTTCGCTCGATCCATAAGCAGGGGCGGTGTCCAGCAAGTTCATTCCTAAATCCTTCGCCAGCGCCAGCAAACGGGCTAGAACATCTTCATCTGGAATCTCAAAACCATGCGGATATTTGACACCTTCATTGCGCCCAAACTTTACAGTCCCCAAACCAAGGCGGGAAACAAGAAGTCCTGTGGTCCCTAGTTCAACTTTGTCCATTCCGCTACATCCCACGGCGCTTTCGCGTAATCCGCTTGCTCCAAATCTGAGTAATCTCCACACACGCCGCTAGGCTTAAAATCAATCCTCTCCATAACCATGTCAGTCAACAACGGCGCAAATGTCAACTTTGTTGGCCAGCAATACAAATGATTTCCGGCCTGATGAATGGTCGGAGTGTCCGGCATCCAGCCTTTTGTTCCTGATTGCCCTTCAACCCTGTCAATCGGCAACGCCGCCCACTCAAAACCTGATGTATCAAGACCCGGCAGGTATTTCTCAAACGCCTTGATTGCAAAGTCATAAGCTTCCAGCGGATTAGAATCCAAAGACCTTTCAGCAACCTGCCCGCCAAGATACCACACAAGATCGCCATATTTTGTCTTATGAGTTGTTACAGTGGCCACTGGCCTATCACTGGGCCCAACAAAATGGGCATAAAGCGGAAAGGGGGCATTCTTGACCATAACGTTCATAAGAGGCCTGTGCTGCGTAGCCACCCCCTTATCGTGATCATTTTTTTTCGCGAATTTCAGATTGCTACTCGCCGCTGTGTAAATAACCATCTTGGCATCAACGCCATCAATACCCACCCCTACGCGAATGCAATCTTTGTAAGGTTCTGCCAAGGCATAGATTACAGAAGGAATGTCCAAAACCATTTCACCCATGTCCAAAACTGTGCCTTTAAAAGCAGAGTAGGGTGAGGAAGCCGCTTTTACGCTGTCACCAAAAGTCTTTTCCGTAGCAATTTTAATAAGGTTTCCTGCAATGCCCGGAGGAATAAACAAATACTGCGACGGAGATAATATCTGTGCTCCTTGTAAATCGGTTTGCAGAGATGCTCTCCATCGGTCTGGCATTTTGCTGATTGAGCGCGCCAGCTCATTCACCTTTCCTGCCAGTGTGTATTTCAAACCAGAATGAATAATCCCTTGCGAGGCAATACTTTGTCCTGCGCCAATGCCTTTGTCTGTGAGAAGGAGAACATCATATCCTTGCCGTTTCAGGGTGTAAAACAGCCATAATCCCGCAATCCCCGCGCCGATGATGAGAATATCAGGATTTTTCCTGGTCATGCCTGCTGTGTCACACTGCCATGACATTGCTTGAACTTCTTGCCTGATCCGCAAGGGCACTCTGCATTGCGCTGAACTTTGCCCCAGGTCTCAGGATTGTTTTTATCAAAATCCTGAGATTTACGCATGAAAGGCTGAACATTTTTCTGAGGTGCCGTTGCAGGATCTTGCCGTGTCTGCTGTGTCTTTTGTTCTTCAGGTGGAACATAGCCAGGCATAGCAAGCGTTGTACGCTCTTCTCCAAAATGAACCTCGACCAAAGACAAGGTCATCGTGACATTTTCGCGCATCAAATCAAGCATTTGCTCAAACAGGATAAAAGCTTCAGTCTTATATTCATTCAAAGGATCTTTTTGTCCAAACGCACGCAAGTTAATGCCTTGGCGCAAATGATCAAGGTTAAGTAAATGTTCTTTCCAGTGCTGATCAAGGATTTGCAAGAGGACGTTTTTCTCAATCCGTCTCCACAGCTCCAATCCCGTATTCGCAGCCTTCTCAGCCATTCTTTTGTCTGAAGCATCAATAAGCCGCTCTAAAATTTCTTCATTGGCCACGCCTTCTGACTGCGCCCATTGATGAATAGGCAATTGGAGGGCCAACAACCGCAAAACTTCATTCTGCAATGTTTCGGTGTCCCATTGTTCTGAATATGATCCAGGAGGAATATAAGAATGCACCATGCTTTCAATCACATCATGACGCATATCGAGAATGATATCTTCCACGTTTGTTGACGACATAATTTCCCAGCGCTGTTCATAAATAATTTTACGCTGGTCATTCATCACATCGTCATATTTCAGCAAATTCTTACGAATTTCGAAATGCATGGATTCTACTTTGGCTTGCGCACGTTCAAGCAGTTTTGAAATCAACGGATTTTCAAGTGCTTCACCTTCCTGAAGCCCAAGACGTGGATTATTCAAAAGAGCATCCAAGCGATCGCCGCCAAAAACACGCATCAAATCATCTTCCGTGGATAAAAAAAACATCGATGCCCCAGGATCACCCTGACGGCCCGAACGGCCGCGCAGCTGATTATCAATCCGCCTAGATTCGTGCCGCTCTGTGCCGATAACATACAACCCGCCAGCCTCAAGAACACGCTGCTTATCAGCCTTGAAATCAATCTTCACGCCGTCTTCAACCATATCAGGATTGCCACCAAGCTGAATATCCGTTCCGCGGCCCGCCATGTTCGTTGCAATCGTCACAGCGCTGGGACGTCCAGCCTGTGCAATAATTTGAGCTTCTTGCTCGTGATAACGCGCATTCAAAACATTGTGTTTAATTTTTTCCTTTTTTAAACGCTCGGATAAAGTCTCTGATTTTTCAATGGATACAGTGCCGACCAGAACAGGTTGATTACGCTCATTACACTCTTTGATCAAAGCAACAATCGCATCATCTTTTTCCTTAAGCGATTTATAAATCTTGTCCTGATGGTCCAAGCGGGAAACAGGAACATTCGTCGGAATCGCAACAACCCCAAGATTATATATCTCTGCAAACTCACCGGCCTCTGTCATCGCTGTGCCTGTCATACCACCCATTTTTGGGTAAAGACGAAACAGGTTCTGGAACGTGATAGACGCCAAAGTCTGGTTTTCCGTCTGAATATCAACGCGTTCTTTGGCTTCAATCGCTTGATGTAAGCCTTCTGAGAGGCGGCGGCCATCCATCATTCGGCCGGTAAATTCATCAATCAAAACAACTTTGCCATCTTTAATGATGTAATCTGTGTTCTCATGGAACATTTTATGCGCACGCAGCGCCTGGTTAACGTGATGAACCAGGCTAATATTCTGCAGATCATACATACTGCCTTCTTTCAACAGAACACCTGATCTTAGGAGCTCTTCAACATGCTCCGTTCCGTCCTCAGTCAGCACAATAGTTTTGTGCTTTTCATCCATTTCATAATCATCTTCTGAAAGCTGAGGAATGATCTTATCAACGGCAACATATAAATCCGTCGCAGATTCAGAAGGACCGGAAATAATAAGAGGCGTCCGTGCTTCATCGATGAGAATAGAGTCCACCTCATCAACAATCGCATAATGGAATGGGCGCTGAACTGCACGCGAGAGATGAATCTTCATATTGTCACGCAGATAATCAAAGCCCAGTTCATTATTCGTGCAATAAGTGACATCAGCCGCATAAGCTTGCTGACGCTCAGGATCTTCCATACCGTTCACAATGCAAGAAACGCTTAGTCCCAAAAACCTGTAAATTTCTCCCATCCACTCAGCATCCCTGCTGGCAAGGTAATCGTTAACAGTCACAACATGGACGCCTTTTCCAGGCAAAGCATTCAGGTAAACGGGCAGGGTGGACATCAAGGTCTTACCTTCGCCAGTTTTCATCTCTGCAATATTGCCATCATGTAAAACCAGACCGCCAATCAGCTGAACATCAAAATGACGCATGCCAAGAGTCCGTTTCGCGGCCTCACGAACAACGGCAAAAGCTTCGTATTTTATGTCTTCTAAGTTTTCGCCTTTTTCTAATCGTGTGCGAAACTCCGATGTCTTGGCCTGCAGCTGTTCATCGCTTAGTGCCTCTATCAAAGGCTCGAGCGAGTTAATTGCTTCGATTTGCTTTCGATAGCCTTTAAGCACACGTTCATTGGAAGATCCGAAAATTTTGGTAGCAAGATGAAGCAGCATGATATTTCTAATATAATTCTCTAATAACGCTTGAAAAGAAGTTGAAGTGAACCTAATCTGTCTCCCTAATCATGTCAACGTATGTCAACAATGGGAAAGAAACTCCATGCTTACAAAAAGAACGCAATCCGGTAATGCTATAGTCATTGTTTTGGTTGTTTTGGTCATCGCTGCCGTAGGGGCGCTGGCTTATATTTCAATGGGAAAGAAAAGCGGAGAAACACCACCCCCAGCTGAAGTTGCGTCCGCCGAATCTCCAGCTTCTACAGAAGCTCCAATGGAAGGTGAAGTCGCTACAGAAGAAGACAAACAGATTGAAATCAAGCCCGGAAACCCGGTTGTAGCTAAACTTGGAGCCGAAGAGATCACGCGGCAGGAGGTAGTTGGCTTTATGCAAAAAATGCCGTCACAGATGCAACAGCTGCCTATTGAACAACTTTTTCCAATTGCCATGGAGCAAGTGATCAACACCAAGATTGTTGAAGAAAAAGCTAAGAGTGTGAACCTAGATCAAGATCCTGAAGTCAAAAAGCAGATGGAATTGGCCAAAGAACAAATCGTTCGCACAGTCTTCATCCAAAATAAAATTAATGAGAAACTGACAGATGATCGTCTTCAAAAGGCCTACGACGACTATGTCGCTAAGTTTAAAAAAGAGGAAGAAGTTAAAGCCTCTCACATTCTTGTCGACGATGAAGCAAAGGCCAGAGAAATTATCGCAAAGCTAATTGAAACCGGCGATTTTTCTACTCTTGCCAAAGAGAACTCTAAAGATGCAACAGCCGCCAACGGAGGCGATTTAGGGTATTTTCTGAAAGGGGACGTTGTTCCTGAGTTCGCAGAAGCAGCATTCGCTATGGAACCAGGCACATACACAAAAGACCCGGTCAAAACGCAGTTCGGCTACCATATTATCCGCGTTGAGGATAAGCGCATACGTGAACCAGCCCCGCTTGATCAGGTTAAGCAATTCCTGGAAGCCGATCTTCGTCGTCAAATTCTCGACGAAGTTCTCCAGGCTTGGCGCGATGATATGGATATCGAGCGTTTCAACATCAACGGCGAAAAAGTTGAGCCAGCTGCTGGCGACGAATGAGCTGTATTGAAGCACTGAAAAATCCAAAGCCTGTACAGGAAAAACACCTAAAAACAGTACTGGTTGCCGCGGCCGCCCTTGTAGACAAGGACGGCCGTGTTCTTATAGCCCAACGTCCCGAAAATAAATCAATGGCTGGCTTGTGGGAATTTCCGGGCGGTAAACTCAAAGACGGTGAAACGCCCGAATTCGCCCTAATGCGCGAACTTCAAGAAGAGCTTGGGATCGAAACACGGCCCACATGTTATACTCCCATAGGTTTTGCCTCACATAGCTATGAAGATTTTCATCTTTTGATGCCGCTTTTTGTCTGCCGCATGTGGAAAGGCATCCCAAAACCTCTTGAACATCAAGCCCTCGAATGGGTAAAGCCGGCCGACCTTTATCAATACCCAATGCCCGCCGCAGACATTCCTCTGATTGCACAATTACACGATCATCTGTAAATTCAAGATATGTACCGTTCGGTTTACGATCTCAAATCTTTCTACAACTCTAAAACAGGCCGCATTATCCGCCGCGTTCTACAAAGCCGTCTCCGTGAATTCTGGCCAGATGTTCATGGGTTGCGCATCATGGGGTGCGGCTATTCTGTTCCTTATCTTCGTATTTTCATGGAAGAAGCAGAGCGCACATTTGCTGTCATGCCTGCCGCTCAGGGCGCTCACCACTGGCCACAGGATCAAAAAAATCTTGTTTGCCTTGCGGAAGAGGGGGAACTTCCCTTTGAAACTGCCTCTATAGACCGCATCATTCTTGTTCATTCCCTGGAATATTCCGAACTTCTGCAACCAAGCATGCAAGAAATATGGCGTGTCCTGAAAGGGAATGGACGTCTGCTGGTCATTGTTCCTAACCGCGGAGGTTTTTGGGCGCGGGCCGACTGGTCACCTTTTGGCCAGGGAACGCCCTACAGCGCTTCCCAGATTACAAATTATCTCCACGATAATCTCTTTGTTCACGAGAATACAGAAGGCGCTCTTTACATGCCTCCCTTACGTTTTGGCCCTGTCTTGAAGTCAGCAATAGTCATAGAAGAGCTAGGAAAGCGGTTTTTACCTTTTGGAGCTGGCCTCCATATCGTTGAAGCCACCAAGCAACTTTATGCCCGAAGCGGCCCTGATTCTGGTTCCAAAGTTGTTGTCCGTGGGCGCGCCTTTATGCCCCGTCCTGTACCGCAGGGCCTAGGCCGAACTTCATAAACGATTGATTTCAGGGGCTTTCGTCTGTAACGTTTTCATCATGTCAAAAAAGCTGACAGAAATCCGTAAAAAAATTGATGCGCTGGATAATAAAATCCATGATTTGCTCATGGAACGCGCAGATCTCATTATGGACGTCGCAGACGAAAAACGCAAAAATAACATCCAGATTGTCCATCCTGAACGCGAAGCCAAAATGATCCGTAGGCTCATCAAGCGTCATCAAGGGCCTTTACCTGAATCTGCGATCCTTAGTATTTGGCGCGAGCTTGTGGGCGCGGTGTGTATGATGCAAACAGGCTTACGTGTTGTTGTAACTGACTCAGCACATTTTCATGAATATTGGGATATGGCCAAGAACTATTTTGGAAGTGTTTTACCCATTTCAAAAACCGCAACACCTCTTATGGCCGTGGCGTCCGTGCGCGACAATAATGCGTCCTTCGCTGTTTTGCCATGGCCTTACGAAGGTGTGGATACCAGTGACGAAACACCGTGGTGGGTGCATGTTTATAATGCCAAAGATAAGAATATGCGGATTGTTTGCGCCCTCCCATATGGGTACGAAAGATCAGAGACTTTCATGGGCACTGAACCCAAAGCCATGGTTTTATCGAAGATTGAGTTTCTCGATTCCGGAGAAGACCACACATGTTTTGTCATGGAAACCGATTCTAGCATCAGCCGTGCCCGCATATATGAAGAATTGAAAAAAATAGGATTAGAGCCTTTGTCTCTTTCCACAAAAAGCAGCTCTAACACTAACGAACCTAGTTTGCACATGATTGTCGTTGCCGGATATTTTGCACCTGACAATAAAAAGATTGCTGAAATTGAAAAGATATTCGAGGATTATGAAACCAGGTGCACATGCCTTGGTGGTTATCCTGTCCCACCAAAACTTAGCCCCATAAAAACTCATGTTTAAAAAAATAACAATCATCGGCATGGGATTAATCGGCTCCTCGCTGGCCCGGGCGGCAAGAAAAAGCGGCATCACCCAAAAAATTATCGCCGCTGACAAAGATCCCAAAGTCTGCAGAATCGTCAAAGAGCTCGAGATTGCAGATCTTGCGACGGATAACATCCAGCAAAGCGTAATCGGCAGCGATCTGGTCATTCTCTGCATTCCTGTTGGGGGATACGAAGAAATTGGTGCTTTGATTGGCCCAGCTCTAAAGCCAGGCGCTATCGTTATGGATGTTGGGTCTGTTAAACGTTCGGCAATAGACAAGCTTATGCCGTTTTTGCCCGAAAGTGTTCATTTTGTCCCCGGACACCCGATTGCAGGAACAGAATTTTCCGGACCCCGGGCAGGGTTCGCAGAACTCTTTCAAGGTCGTTGGTGCATTTTAACTCCGCAGCCAGACTGCGACATCAAAGCTGTTGAAAAGGCGACATTGTTTTGGGAATCCTGCGGCGCCCGCATCGAGTTAATGGATGCACGTCATCATGACCTTGTTCTGGGCATCACTTCGCACCTGCCTCACCTGATCGCATACACAATCGTAGGAACCGCTAACGCTCTCGAAGATGAAGCCAAAGCCGAAGTCATCAAATATTCCGCAAGCGGTTTTCGTGGCTTCACACGTATTGCGGCATCTGACCCTGTGATGTGGCGCGACGTCTTTTTAAACAACAAGGACGCCATTCTTGAAATTCTACAAAGATTTTCGGAAGATCTGACTGCGATGCAAAAAGCTATCCGCCGCGGCGATGCAGAATATATCTTGGAAAACCTCTCACACACCCGCGAAATTCGCAGACAAATCCTTGAGCTTGGTGACGAAGGCCTGAACGCCCCCCCACAAAAAATCAGGGATGAACAGGGTCGGGTACAGTCTGCTGCCGACGAATAGGCTCCCCAGAAATTCTGTGTTTGGAGGCGATTTGGTAAACTGGAAAAGGTCCCGCATATAAAATGCCTTGCTTTTGTTTCAGTGGGATTTCCGCATATCCATTTTTATCAAAGGCCCCAAGCCCTGCTATAGCCCAGACCTGCATTTTTTCAGCGATAATTTTCTTGCGAACAAGGGTTTCGACAAATGCCGTATAATTTTTCAATCGCAATACCATGTCAATTTCTGGAGGGTTTTGTGTGGGATCAACAATCCCTTCAAATTCTCCCTCAAAATCACCGTCTTTCAGCAAGCCATCGGTAATTTTAATCATACGACCATCATATGTGGCCGTTGCTTTTGCATTTTCAAATGTTAAAGCCTCACTCCATGCCACATCTTTCACCTCAAGATCATCCGCTTTAAAATCAATTGGTAAAAAGGGCAGGGGTAATGCGGGAGTAACAACCTCAAGCGCGCTCACGTCTATTCTTCCGCGGGCATCGGAAAGGCTGTCTTGAGCGCTCCTCAATCTCATAAAAAATGGATATCCGTCCATAGCAGCTGAATCAACTGTTCTCACAACTTCATCATTATGTGCTGGAAAATGAAGGTAAAAATCCAAAATCTTGGATTTGATTTCAAACCAGATGGCTGAATAAATCCCAGCAAAGACTGTAAAAACTACAACGCATGCCAATAAACCAGACTTTTTCTTTTTCTGAATGGTTCTCGCTTCCTCCATTAACACATTGGATTTTTCTTCTACGACCTTCTCAATATGAGCCAACAATTCAGAACGATTTTTCCCCGGCATGATAGGTTCAAGAAACTCGAATACGACAGTTCCAGGCGTCTTGCCCCATCCACTACGCGGCCAATACATCCCAGCGTTCATAGCCATCGGAATAATCGGCAAATCTGTGGCTTCCTGAATACGGGCAACTCCAACCTTGTAAGGTTTTTCACGAGGGGTTTGATTGGGCCATACGCGCGTTCCTTGCGGAAAAATAATAATCGGTCGGCCTTGCTCCTTCATGCGCAAAGCACCTGTTTGAATAGACTGAATAGCAGTATCAGGAGTTGAACGATCAATCGCTATAACATCTGCTTTTGCCAAATACATTCCCCACAAGGGAATACGCAAAAGTTCCTTTTTAAGAATGACTGCTGGATCTTTAAAAATCAGATGTAATTTCAGAGTTTCATATGGCGATTGATGCTTGGCCGCCACAATGTATGATCCGTCTTTGGGCAAATGTTCCATTCCCCGAACTTCAAGCCGCAACCCAAACACATGTAATTCAAGAAATTCAACACCATAAAGATAGAAATGAACCAGCCCCATAAACAGCCGGCGCGGTAAAATAATTGCCGGGATATAAATAAGGCACAGAAGAAAAGACCATATCCAAAAAAGAGTATTAAAAATCGCAGATCGTACCCAGGCGCGTTTCATAATTTAACGTCCTAGAACATGAATCTGGATCCAGCGATACAAAGTTTTATGATATTCGGAAAGGATAAGTTTGGCGAAATCCTTTCGAGATGGCGCCGCAGCATCATAAACAGTTACCGGATGCACTTCTATACCCATCTCCTTAAGGAATCCAAGCTCTACGCGTGCCCGAGGCATATGATAAGCGGAGGTGACAAGAATAACAGACCTGAAATCTGATCCGTGCAACCACTTCTCAACCTCGACTCCATTTTCCTCTGTGGATGTTGCCTGGTACCCAAGCGTGATGCAGCAATCGGGCAATATGGACGGAGACTTGGCCCGGATATCTTCCATACTGACACTTGGATAAACGCCGCTAATAAAAACATCGCCCGACTTCTCAAGTGCAAATAAATCAAGCGCCTTCTCAATCCGCCCAGGAGCGCCCGTTAGAACGATAATCGCATCAGCCTTCGGAGGATCTATCTCTCCTTCACTTGCGACAACAAAACAAAACACAGCCAGTCCTGCCAACCAAAAGCATAAAACCACAGCCAGTCCTAAAAAGATTGGTTTAATAAATCGCATACCTTGTTTTACGGCATTTGACCCAATGCGCGCAAGACCGTATGTCGCGCACTCAAGGCCGAAATACAGCAAATAAGCAAGGGCAAGAGAATAATAAATGCAAAATCCCAAAAGGAAAATCTAAGAAAAGTCGCTGTAAAGCTTTCACTGCTCGAGGCTATAATCTCAAAAACCATCAATCCGATAAAAGCAAACCCCAGGCCACATGCACTCCCCTGTAAAGCCAGAATAAGCGCATGTCTTTGAAATTGGGCTGTAATATAAGAATCATTCGCCCCCATAAGATGTAGAAGCTCCACATCATCCTCGTGCAAAGCCATGCGCATCCGCATAGCCCCGGCAATCGCCACAACGGTGACGGCTCCAATAAGCAAAACAACAATCAAAGCTGAAAACTGCAATCCCCCCGTAAGCTTCATCACGCTTTGCAACCATGTCTCATGCGTATCAACATGGATTTGCGGTGAAATCTGCAACAATCTGCGCTTAACAATCGCAATGGTTTCCTCGCTGCTATCGTCAACTTCTACAGTCATTAAAACTGGCAAAGGAAAGTCATCCAAAACAATGTCTTCACCCAACCAAGGCCGTACAAGCTCAACAACATCCTTTTGCTCTAAAACATGAACAGACGTAACTTGAGATAAGCTATTAAGCGCTTTCTCCGTTTGGTACGCTAAATCACGAACAAACGCATTCTCCAAAATTTTTCCATTTTCGTCTTCTGCAGGAATCTCAATGCTAAGCTTATTTTCAAGCGCAGATTCCCAATGATGCGTTGTTTTGCCCAAAAGCAAAAAAGCGCTCAAAGCCGCACAGACCAAAAGCGTCATCAAAGCAATAAGGACAATCAGAAATCCCGCGCCAGCATCCTTGTTCAAAGGCAAATCATATCGATGTTTGCCTTCAACAACGCCAAGCTTTTTATCTTTAATAAGGCCCTCAATCAAAGCGCACTCTCCATGGTGTTGCTCATCCAATTTCTTGGCGAATGTACATGCAGGCTCCCCGCATCCAAAACAAGGCGCGGATGCCCAAATTGATCCATGATTACATTGCTGTGGGTGGCAATAACAACGGTTGTTCCCATACGGTTTAATTGATCAAACAAATTCATCAACCGAAAGCCAATATCATCATCCAGATTCCCCGTCGGCTCGTCTGCAAGCAATAACTTAGGCCTGGCGATAACGGCCCTCGCAATCGCCACACGCTGTTGCTGTCCGCCTGAGAGGGTTAAAGGCAAAGCGCGTTTGTAATCACCAAGACCAACCCAATCGAGCAATTCATCAACGTTACTTTGGATTTCTTTTTTGCTCGTGCCCATAATCCGCAATGGCAACGCTACGTTATCAAAAACGGAGAGATGAGGTAAAAGCCTGAATTCCTGGAAAACAACACCGATGCGCTTACGGATTTCGGAAAGCTGCTCTCTTGTCATTGTATTGATGTTTTGCCCAAACATCGTAACCAAACCACGCGTTGGCTTTTTTCCTAAATACATCAAGCGCAAAAGGGAAGTTTTCCCAGCGCCGCTTGGTCCCGTAAGAAAATGAAAGGACCCGGGCTCTAGTGTAAAAGTGACATCACTCAGTACTTCTGGCCCAACTCCGTAGCGCAGCCCAACATGCTCAAACTTAATCACGGTGCACTCGTTTCTTCTTCGACCTCAGGCTCATCAAGTCCCTTATTCTTCATTTGAGTATCCAGAATATACTGAATAGATTGCGCCCGTTTATAAGAATTCGTAATAGCATTCGCCGCATCCAAGGCTTCCTGCCGATGCTCCCCATCAGCCAAAATTTTTGACACAACGTTATACGCTTTGTTGCGATAGGATTCGGCATCAATCAAGCTAATGCTCTTCATCGCCTTGTCGTATTTTCCAAACTCGGCTTGGATTTCTGCGGTTTCTCCATAGGCTTTATGGCGCAAGGCCGCATTTTCCATTTCTGCGGCCGTTTTCCATGCACCCTCATCATCTCCGGCAAAAGCTTGAGCCATCGCAATGTATGTCAACGCCACAGCGTAGGAGGGGGGATGAGTGATCAAATTGGCCTGCGCTCTTAAGGCTGCAAACAACGCATCCAAAGCCTCTTTGCTTAGATTATTTTTTGCGGCCGCCATTCCAATCCCGCGGATCGTCATCGCTTTGGTGTCAGGGTTTTCAATACGCGCAATCAAGGCCATAGCCTGATCATTCTCGTTGTGCGCTGCCAACGTCTTCGCAATTTCACGGTATGTCTGATCACGCCAGGTCGAATTGTCGATTCTCTCAGCAGTCAGTATTAAATTCTGCATAACGCAAGCAAAGTCATCGACCTTGCAATTCTGTGCCGATACAGGTGTTACGAAAAACAAAAAAATAACGATGAGTAATGCGTATTTCATGTGGCCTTGTCGGTTGGGCTGTGAGATTCTATAAATACTAAATAAACCCAGCATTGAGAAGGCCTCACAGTTTATGATTTTGACCTGCCCACAATGTGAATCACGATTTCGGCTCCCTGCCGAGCTTTTAGCGCCGGATGGGCATAACGTCCGTTGCAGTGTTTGTGAAAATATATGGTTTGAATTGCCTGACCCACGCGAACTCGTTGAACAACAAGAATCAGAAGAAAAGGACGGCGTGGAAGACTTTTTACAGTCACAACCCGCAATGGAAGACATTCCCGAAGGGGTCAAGCCCATTCCTGAACGGCAAGAAGTTTCTGCATCCAAAGCGGAGGAGCAGGATTCCGGTGCAACAAATCTACGCAAAGCTCAAATCGGCGGGTATGCCGCTGCCACCGGCGTATTCTTTATTATTCTCGGGGCTTTGCTGGGAATGCATAGCACAATCACTCAGGCATGGCCAGCAAGCCAGGTTTTTTACGGCATTTTTGGATTTAAGCCACACATCCCTGGGGACGGGCTTATTTTTGATAGGCTACAGGCTGATACCTCAGGCAATGAGCTGACTATTGAGGGGCATATCATCAATCTAACATCCTCCAAACAGGCTTTGCCTGCCATGAGCATAACTCTACGCAATGAGGCAGGAGAAGCTCTTGAATCATGGTCTTTCAAGCTTCCTGAAAAATCCATCGAGAAGGAAGGCTCTCTTCCATTCACGAACAAACATCAGCCCGAGACCAAAGAGGCGCACGATGTTGCCCTGCGTTTCGTTCTCTTGGAGCCAGATACTGAGGCTAAAACTGCTTCAGAAGACGCCGGTAATATTCAAGCTCATTCTCCGGACGATCACGCTGAGACGAACGACGACGCAGCTCACGAAGAATCTCCAGAGCACGCTTCGCCTCCGCATCATTAGGAATCTTGACTGAGGACCCGGGATTCATACCGCCTTCCTGATCCTCTCCGCCGTAAGGTCGCCCCAACGGATCGTAACGCATGCCAGATCCGCGCGACATCATCATGCCGCCCAATTGCTTCATGCGCGCCATAAATTGCTGGCTAAGTTGCTTTTGGGCTTCTTTAAGCTGGCGAATGGCTTCTTCTTGATGCGGAACCGATCCTTGAGGATTATTCTCACCAAGCGCATACGATGAACCGCGCATCTCTTGTTCAGCCTTCCCCATATTTGGCGGTATGTCTTTCAATACTTCCGCCGCATCCAGCATCAATTGGCCTAGAATCAATCTCAGGGCTTCTTGCTCGGCTTTATTAGCAGCCGTGTTCACTTGCGGGGTCTGAGGATTTTCTGGAGGCGGTAAATTTTCGAGGCCCAACTCTTTTAAAAAATCGTCATCCAAAGTCAAAGTACCACCAAAATCTTGATCAACCGCAGGACTAATTTGGTTTTGTGTTTGCTCCAGCAAAGATTCCTGCCTCTCGATAAGCTGTTGCAACTCGTTTGCTCCTTGCTGCATCATTTGCATATCTTCAGGCATTTCCGCCATTTGGGGGCTAAGCCCATCCATCATTTCTTGCAGCTGGGACAGCATCTCTTGCACTTTATCTTTATTCCCTGAGCGCATTTCCTGCTCAAGTTGATCAAGGAAACTATTCATGACATCAGGGTCTATAACCTGACCCAACATCTCCGGCGGTACCATCGGAATATCTTTGCCATCCTGCATGCGCTTTTGCAATTCGCGCTGCATTTCGTTCATATAGTCGGCCATCGCCTGCCGCAAGTCATTCATCAACTGAGCAATATCAGTCTGCTCAGTGCTGGGGTCACGCAAAGCACGCTCCAAAGCATTCTGCGCATCTCTCAGATCCCTCATGGCAATGCTCAAATTTCCATCTTCAATCGCCAGCGCCGTATCCCACAACAAAGAAATAACGGTCTTTGAAGTCCCCACTGCAGGCTCATTCCAATAAAGCCTGGATGCAGCTGAACGCAATGCAAGAAAAACAGTCAAATCATTATGAAAGGCCGACGGCTGAAATAAAATCTCCTCAATCTCTCTGGCTATGGCCTCCGTGTCTTCTGTTGGGTTCCATGCCAATTTCTTGCGCAAAGCGATAAGCTTTTTTGCAATAGGGTGTTGAAATTCCTTTTCAGGCAAAACAATTGCAATAGGCGGTAATTCAGCGTTTTGCCCTAGATGATCAAGCGCAGTAATCTTAAGCAACACAGGCAATCCAGCCCATATATGCGACGAATAATCCAAAACGGGTGCTGTGTCATAAGCAGTGTTGGGAGGAGACATGACAGACCGAATTTCAGATTTTCTCTCTCCAAGCGGAGATTCCGTGACAACCGGATCTAGGTCCATTTCAATTTTCAGACCTTCAACGCTGTAATCATCTTGAACCAACAGAGGAATTCGGATCATATTGTCTGAAATAATTTCTACATCCGCATTTTGCTCAATATGAGGAGGCAAGTCCGGCACCGTTTGATAAACCCAATGCGCGCGTGGAATAAACATCTGACGAATCGATAGGGGCGCAACATTATCCTTGCCAGGCGGAAGGTTGGGAATATCTGTTTCAACTGTGTAAGTTTTTTGATCCTGCGATCCCATAGGTATAACCCGATCGCCAATATGCATAACAGGTTTCCCAATACCGCCTTGTACCAAGACCTTAAACTTACTGCCTTGAGGAATTTTAAGCAGAGCGCCAT
Source organism: uncultured Micavibrio sp. (assembly GCA_964478225.1). Taxonomy (GTDB): domain Bacteria; phylum Pseudomonadota; class Alphaproteobacteria; order Micavibrionales; family Micavibrionaceae; genus CAYZHM01. The sequence continues at coordinate 208,513 of CAYZHM010000001.1, read as the reverse complement.
TTTCAGCCTTTCCCAAATATAAAGGGGCTAGACCGGTATAGGAGGGCGGCTCAATACTGGCTTGCAAATTTTGAACGCTCACAGGAAGGCGCAATGCAGCCGGCATCAAACCCTCAGCCAACCGACTATTCCATTCCGGCCCGGCAAACAGCAATCCAAAGCCAAAAAATAAAAACGTTGCCAAACGAAAGCTCAGCGGATCCGCAATATCAGAACTCTTGCTATAAAGAGGCTTTTTCAGCAACAAAAGGGAATGATGAAGTGCCTTACGGCTCCTAGCCCATAGGACCTCGCTCCCACCAGAAGAATGCCGGATGAGTTTATCTTTGGCTCCAGACAGAGGGCGGTGTTTGACCCTGCTATCCAGTTCAATACGGCGTAAAATTTTCCAAAAACTAAGGCTTCGGATAACCCCTGCATCCCGATAAATAAAACAGGCAACGCCTAAAATAAAAAGCAAAGTACAGATTGCAGAAAAAACATGCCCTAAAGATTGCGGGATCTGAAACAGCCAAAGTCCGAAAAAAAAGAAAATCCAGCACAGCAATCGCCAGAAAGCTTTGACAAAAGTTTCTGCCAACACATAAACAGCACTAAGGATTTTAAAACCGAGAAGTTTAAACGAACTCATAAAGCCATTATAAGGCATTTTTCTCTATGGCGGCTAGCCTTCAAGCCATCCGGGAATAGATTCTTTTTCAATAAGCTCATCTACAGTCTGCCGTTTGCGTATAACAGCCACCTGATTTCCATCCACCAGAATTTCTGGCACCAAAGGCCTTGTATTGTAATTCGACCCCATACAAGCACCATATGCGCCAGCCGATTGAATGATGGCCAAGTCCCCAGGCTGCATTTCGGGCAAGGAACGATCCGCAGAAAACACATCGCTGCTTTCGCAAATCGGGCCAACAACATCGTACACAACCTTTGGAGCCTCCTGATTTTTCACAGGCTCAATCCCGTGATACGCATCATAAAGGGCGGGGCGGATCAAATCATTCATTGCCGCATCAATAACCAAGAAAGTTTTATCTTGTGTCTTTTTCACAAGCTGTACACGTGTCAACAAAACACCTGCATTCCCAACCAAATAACGCCCAGGTTCTAAAACAATCTCTGTGTCCAGCGGTACAATAATATCTCTGACCCACTCCGCGTACGCGCTTAAATCCAGAAGTTTTTCATCTTTGTATTGGATAGGAAAACCGCCGCCAATATCGAGCCGGGAAACCTCATGTCCAGCCGCCCGTAGGTCTTTGACAAATCCTGGCAAGGTTTCAAAGGCTTCCTTAAACTTGGCAATATCAAAGACTTGCGATCCAATATGCATCGACAGACCAACAGCTTTAACATGGCTCATCCCGTTGGCCATTTCGAATCCGCGTTGGATAGAATCCGGCCCAATCCCGAATTTGTTACGCCGCCCGCCGGTCGAGATTTTCTCATGTCCGCCGGCCCCGCCAATATCGGGATTCTTGCGAAACACAACAGTGGCCTGAAGACCAATACCGCTGGCCACTTTTTGAATAACGCCAAGCTCTTCAAGGCTTTCAACGTTAAACTGGTGGATCCCGGCTTTAAGCTCTGCTGCAATCTCGCTTTCGGTTTTACCCACACCAGTCGCCACAATTCTTGCTGGATCGAAACCTGCGGCAAGGCCACGCTTCAATTCGCCTTCGGACACAATTTCAAGACCACTACCGCAATTCTTCAAAACTCTCAAAACCGCAATGTTGCTATTCGCTTTGCAGGCATAGCAAATCATCGGTTGTCTGTCGGCCGGTAGACTCGACCGCATAGCGGCACTTAACCGGTCATACTGGGAACGGATATGTCCGGCTGAATACACGTACGTGGGTGTGCCATATTGCTCAGCAATGTCACTCAAAGCAACATTTTCGCAAAAAACTTCTTTATTCTTATATTCAAAACTCACAATACTCACTCACTTGGATAGGTGTGAGGGAAAGAAGAACCTTCAGAACCTGGAGGTGTCTCAACAGATGACGGCTTGACCCCGCAAGCAGCAACGATCAGCAAAAGACTTCCCAATAAAAAAACATTTTTAACCATGGTATTTTCCGGTAATTCGCATAAAATAGTTCGAAATCAAGGTAATCGGTTGCCATAGCACAATCAAATGGAAAATTCGAAGACACCCAATAAAGACAATCTTGAGGAAATGACGCAAGACCAGCTCGAAGCAATGGCTGGTCTTCATAAAAGATTCCTGGAAGGGCGCCTTGGCGGCCGCCGCGCCACGCTTAAAAACGTGGATATGTCCTATCTTTCACTCAGAGGGAAAGACCTAAGACAGGCCGAATTCACGGGCTGCCTCATGACCAACATGGACTTATCTGGGGCAGATTTTCAGAACGCCTCTCTATATGCTTGCGACCTTAGCAGCTCCAATCTCTTCAGAACCAGCTTTGTTCGAGCTGATCTGCGCGGGGCCAGAATCGAAAACGCTAACCTTGAAGGGGCCGATCTTGAAAAGGCCGACTTGAGGGAAGGCGGGGTCTCAGATGGAACAACTTATGGCTCGGCGCAGGCTGTAAATTTCAGGGGTGCGAACATGAGCGGCGTAAAGCTTGCTGGCTCCATGGCCTCTAAAGCGGACTTCTCAGACGCCATTTTAACCGGTGCCAACATTTTCAAAGCAGACCTTCGCGGAGCTCAATTTGAAGGTGCAGACCTGTCTGATGCTGATATGCGAGGGGTACAAATCAATGGTGCCAACCTTAAGTCCGCAATTCTTACGGGCGTTGATTCTAAAAACTTTGAAGCCTCCGACGTTGATCTCTCCACGGCCATAACGGACGAAAATATCGGTAAATCCGTAACCGATCTCGAAGCCCCGCTTCCAACCTTAATTGAAACCCATAGAGGCTGGGTTGAAACCGGAGGAAAAACAGGAAAACAGCTAGATCTAAGCGGTATTAACGTTCGGGTTTTGAAGAGCCTGAAACAAGCAAAGCTAACGGCGATCAAAGCAATCGGTGCAAAGTTTTTTGGAATGAATTTGTATAAAATCGAATTGCAAAGCGCTGTCCTTGATGAGTCTGACTTTCGTAACTGCGACATGGAAGGGGCGGACTTACGAGGCTCAAGCTTCAAAGCATGCAATTTCTCTCATGCCAACCTTAAGGGCGTGGACGGAAGCGCTCTTTTGTTTGGCTCTGGTGGAACGACAAAGCGCTTCAGCCCTTGCAATTTCACGGGCGCACGCTTCAGCTACGCCGATCTCCAGGGCGCACAACTCAAAAAAGCTGTTTTCAAAAACGCCAATCTATCTTATGCAGATTTTTCGGGAGCGGATCTCCGCGAAGCAGATTTCACAGGCGCTGACACGTCGAATGCCAAGTTTGATGACGCTCAAACCGAAGACGCTATTTTCGACATAGTCGAAGGAAAAGTCTTTAAAATGAAAACAGACGATTAAATCTTCTCGGTCAGCTCTGGCAGGATTTCAAACAAATCCCCAACCAATCCATAATCCGCGATGTTAAAGATCGGCGCATCCGGATCTTTGTTAATGGCAACAATCACTTTGGAATCTTTCATACCCGCCAGATGCTGAATCGCGCCTGAAATTCCGATCGCCATATACAATTCCGGGGCCACAACCTTTCCTGTTTGTCCAACCTGATAATCGTTCGGGACATAGCCCGCATCAACCGCCGCACGGGAAGCCCCAACAGCCGCCCCAAGCTTATCCGCCAACTTTGTAATAATCTCAAAATTCTCTTTCGATCCAACGCCACGTCCACCGGATATAACAATCCGCGCCGCTGTCAATTCAGGTCTATCTGATTTCACCGCTGTTCGTTCAATAAACGCAGAAAGCCCAGAATCCCCTTTGGAGCCAACATCTTCAATGCTCGCATTGCCGCCCTCGGCTGAAACCGCATCAAAAGTCGTGCCTCGCACAGTAATAACTTTAATAGCATCAGAGGATTTCACGGTCGCAATCGCATTCCCCGCATAAACAGGTCTCTCAAACGTGTCCGCATCAACAACGCCAATAATGTCTGATATTTGCTGTACATCAAGCAACGCGGCCGCCCGCGGCATGACATTTTTCCCAAATGTCGTAGCCGCCGCCAGAACATGCGTATAGTTTTTCGCTAAATCCGCAATAATCGGCGCAACGTTTTCCGCCAAGCGGTTTGCCAACTCCGGCGCATCCGCCTTCAAAACCTTCGAAACACCAGCGCACTTCGTTGCCGCCTCGGCAACACCGCCGCAATTCGATCCCGCTACAAGAACATGAATCTCGCCCCCAATCTTCGCCGCCGCCCCAAGCGTCGTGAGCGTTGCAGGCTTCAAAGTTTGATTATCATGCTGGGCTATAACAAGAATAGTCATTGTTGTTCCTTTTGACTTATCGCGTAAGATTAATATTCATAATTTCTTCATACTCATTATCAGCGCCCGTGGCGCTATCTATAGCCCAGCCTATACCCCCACCGAGAAGAATATTGCCAGCAACAGTTCCCTCGCCACCACTCTTGTTGGTATAGGTGGCAGTCTGATAGCCCGATTTAGAACATTCGACAATAATATCGTATTTTGTGCGATCAACCTTAATGGCTCCTGGAGTAGGATTAACGCGTCCAATAAGTTTTCCATCCCGCGTAAAAGCACAGTCTGCTCCAGCTGGATTGGTGTTGATGTTAAGTGTTTGAGTTGTGCCCGATGCAATAGAAGCACAGTTACAAAGCAGAAGAGAGCTTCCTAAAATTATAAATTTTTTCATCCTGTCTCTCCTTTTTATATAACCTTCGCTTCGTTCTTTAATTTATCCACCAGATCATCCACGCTCGCAACCTTAATCCCACCTTTGCGAACTGGCGGCTCGGTCACTTTTACAATCGTGAGACGAGGGGAGTAATCAACTCCGAGTGAAGAGGGCTCAATAACCTCAAGGTCTTTCTTTTTCGCCTTCATAATATCAGGCAGTTTCGCATAGCGCGGCTCATTCAACCGCAAATCCGTCGTCACAATGGCAGGCATCTTAATCTTCAAGGTTTCCAACCCGCCATCGACCTCACGCACAACTGTTAACTGATCTCCCTCAATTGCAACCTTCGAAGCAAACGTCCCCTGCGACCATCCCAAAAGAGCGGCAAGCATTTGCCCGGTCTGGTTACTGTCGTCATCAATCGATTGCTTGCCCATGATAATCAAATCAGGCTTTTCTTTCTCAACAATCGCTTTCAAGGTTTTTGCAACGGCCAACGGCTCAACGCCGCCCAAATCAATCGGCACATCCGTCTTCACCAAAACCCCGCGGTCTGCACCAATCGCCATCGCCGTTCTCAATTGCTCCTGCGCTTTATCCGGACCAATAGAAACTACAACGACCTCGGTTGCTTTGCCGGCTTCTTTAAGCCTTACAGCTTCTTCAACTGCAATCTCATCGAATGGGTTAACCGACATTTTGACGTTCGCAAGTTCAACGCCGCTCTGGTCGGCCTTAACGCGAATTTTGACATTGTAATCTACCGCCCGTTTCACAGGCACAAGAATCTTCATGAAATGCTAACTCCTTGAATCAGGATCAATCTTTACAGAGGAAAGTTTAGGTTTGTGAGGAAACAATGGCAAGAGCAAACATCAGCAAGGCAAACCCTTGCAACATAACGCGCGCCTGCATTAGTTTATTGCTGTATTTTTTATTAAACTCGCCGCCTTTCGCCATGGAAAACATTCCAAGCCCCATAACGGCCAGAACCGCCACCATCGCCAAAGCCATCAAAACAATAAAAATCGTGCTCATAAAGAACAATATAAACGGAATGCTGTAAGGGTAAAGCCGTTTTTAGCGGACATACTCAACATAAGGATTAATTATGATTTGGCCTGCAACCCGCGCAGGGCGCCCCAAAGTATCGGTGATTTCAGGCAATACTTTTACACTAGGCTGTAAAAAACTTGCACTTAAACGTGAAAAGTCAATTTCAGAATAACCAGTATTAGGGTAGGGCGGAGTAATATCCTCAACAGCCTTGGCCCCAACTTCTTTACCGTTTTTATTAGGATCAAGAGAAGCGACCACAACCGATGTAGAATCTTGATGAACGGCAATCGCAGAATTGTCTGCTTTTGGCAAATAGGTCAGGCAAAAAGCGGAAACTCCAGTGGCTGACGCCGCAAAAGCTGCCGAAACCAGATTTGAGACAATATTCGAATGAACATGCTGCCCAGTACGCTTCCAAAATCCTGTTTTCGTTTCTGCCATTTTTTCAACTCCCATAACAATAAAAAGGAGCATATCAAAAAGCTAATAATTATGTCAATTAAATTACGATAACACCATGAAATAATTGACAGAAATATGATCTCTGGAAAGGCTAAACCCTTTTGAAAAAGGGTTGTAAATCAGCCCCGTAACGTCCCTGGCCTGAAGCCCACATAAACCCGCATATCGTGCCAACTCTGAGGGCTTTATAAATTTCTTCCAGTCATGAGTGCCGCGGGGCACAAACCCCATAACATACTCGGCGGCGACTATTCCTAATGCAAAAGATTGGGGGGTCCGGTTAAGCGTGGAAGCAATCAACACTCCACCTGGCTTAAGTTTTGCCGCGCAATCTTTCAAAAAAGCCGCCGGATCATTCACATGCTCCAAAATCTCCAGAACCAATACAACATCATAAAGACCGCTATGTTCCTCAACAGTCTCGCATCTATAAGAAACCTTTAAACCAGTTTCTTTTGCGTGAGTGCGCGCCGCCTCAATCGCATTGATATCCGCATCCAGTCCCGTAACGTTTGCTCCCAATCTGGCTAAAGGTTCGCAAACCAAACCTCCACCACAGCCGACATCAAGGATATCCTTCCTCTTAACATCGCCAATCTGCCCTAAAATATATTCCATCCTAACGGGATTCAGCCTGTGCAAAATCGCAAACGGCCCGTCTTCATCCCACCAGCGTGGTGAATCCTTGGCAAAATTTTCAATCTCTTTACGGTTAATAGAGCTAGACATATCGCTTTCCTTGGTGTTATTTAGCACGGATTACAAAGGATTAACAACAGTGTCGCTCATCGTAGCAAAATTTGGTGGAACCTCCGTTGCCGATACCAACCGCATCCAAATGGCCGCGGCCAAAGTTGCGCGTGAGGTTGCTGCGGGTAACAAGCTGGTTGTCGTCGTTTCGGCGATGTCTGGCGTCACCAATGAACTTGTTGGCTACTGCGACGAAATCAGCAACATGTACGACACAAGAGAATATGATGTGGTCGTCTCAAGCGGCGAACAAATCACAGCGGGTCTCATGGCACTTGCATTGCAAAAGCAGGGCATTCAAGCGCGCTCATGGCTCGGTTGGCAAATTCCTTTTAAAACCGACGATACACATGGTAAAGCCCGTATCCGTGATATCAGCGTCGATAAACTCAAGGAACGTCTAAAAAAAGGCGAAGTCGCTGTTGTCCCCGGTTTCCAAGGTGTCACTGATGCAGAGCGTATTTCAACCCTGGGAAGAGGGGGCTCCGACACATCAGCCGTAGCGCTAGCCGCCGCTCTGAACGCAGATCGCTGCGACATCTACACTGACGTTGACGGCGTCTACACAACAGATCCACGCATCGTTCCCAAAGCGCGTAAGCTCAAAAAATTGACTTACGAAGAAATGATGGAATTGGCCTCACTCGGAGCAAAAGTTTTGCAAACGCGTTCAGTAGAAATCGCGATGAATAACAACGTGAACCTACAAGTTCTATCAAGCTTTGAAGATCATATCGGCAGCGATATCCCCGGAACATTAATTGTCAAAGAGGAAGACATCATGGAAAGAGCAGTAGTAAGCGGCATCGCCTATAGCCGCGATGAAGCAAAAATCACGCTGGTGCGCGTAGACGACAAACCCGGTGTTGCAGCCAAAATATTCAAACCGCTTGCTGATGCGGCAATCAATCTGGACATGATCGTTCAGAACGTTGCTTCTGATGGCAAGACAACCGACATCACATTCACAGTCGGCCGCAAAGACCTCAACATTGCCCTTGAAACGCTCAATAAAGTCAAAGAGCTTCAGGACACAGAAATTAAAGCCGACATCAATGTTGCCAAGGTTTCTGTGGTCGGGATCGGCATGATCTCGCACCATGGCGTCGCCAGCACAATGTTCGAAACCCTGGCTTCCAAAGGAATCAACATCCAGGTCATCTCTACTTCTGAAATCAAAATCAGCGTTCTGGTTGAAGAAGACTATGTCGAGTTAGCAGTTCGTGCACTTCATGGTGCTTACGGACTGGAAGACGCTTAACGAATCACGTTAGACTGGGTGTCAATCATGGCACAACTTGCATACTCACGCGCTCCCGAAGCGCATGTCGAAGAGGTATTCACCACGGATATGTCCGTCGGTGAAATCTTACGCCGTTCGCGGAAACACTACAATTTATCGCTATACGATGTTGAGCGCGAGCTGCACATCCGTCCTCCCCAAATTGAGGCAATGGAAAATGACCATTTTGAAAGACTACCTGGTCGCGTCTATGCGATAGGTTTTATCCGTTCATATTCAGAATATCTTGGTCTGGACGGCAATAAGATGGTCAAGCTTTACAAGCATCAAATCCGAGGCCGATCGAACGACCCAGCTTTGCAATATCCGGTCTGCGCGTCAGAAAGCAAACTGCCATCAATGTGGCTTGTTGGCTTGTCAATCGTTGGGCTCGCATTGGGCATGGTCCTTTGGAATGCCTATACGCACACCGAAAACACTGCCGGTCCTCCGCCAATTCCTGCTGTCCCCGAACATATTGCAGAGTCCACAAATAAATCCTCGCTTTTCACAACCAACAATAGCGTAAGCGTTGATGAAACATCAGCATCCCCGGCACAAGGCACCCTGCAATCCCCTCAAGCTTCACCTCAGCCGGAAGGGATCATTCTTAAAGTGATTGAAAACAGCTGGGTCGAGATCAAAGGCGCAGATGGCCGCTCACTCGTTTCAAGGGTTTTGCGCCAGGGAGAGCAATATTTTATTCCCAAACGCGAAGGATTGCTTCTCAGCCTTGGGAACGCCTCCGGCGTACGCTTGGAAATTAACAAGCAAGATCTTGGCCAACTTGGCCCGTCAGGCGAAGCTTTGCGTGACTTTCCTCTCAATTTCGATTATTTAAAAGCTCGAATTGAAAACAAGAGCGAAAACAGCCTTTAGCAAAACATGAATATAAAAGGAAAACTGGCCTCGATCACCTCAAGGCATGAAGAGCTCGCAGCCCTCATGGCAGGCGGTAATTTGTCTGGCGAACAATACACAAAAATCTCAATGGAATATGCCGATCTTTCCCCCGTGGTTGAGGCAATCCAAAGCTATGAGTCTTGCCTTGCCGAAAAGGAAAGCTTGAAAGAGCTGCTCTCAGATCCTGACATGAAAACCATGGCAGCTGAAGAAATGATTGCCCTGGAGAAAAAAATTCCTGAACTGGAAAAGCAGATCAAACTCGCACTTCTTCCAAGGGACGAAGCCGATGCCCGTAATGCTATTCTTGAGATTCGTGCGGGAACAGGCGGCGACGAAGCTGCGTTATTTGCCTCAGACTTGCTCAGCATGTACAAAGGGTTTGCGGATACACAAGGCTGGAGCATGGAACTCATGAGCGCCTCAGAAAATGATATAGGCGGCTACAAAGAGGTCATTTGCCAGATTACGGGCCGGAATGTGTTTGCCAAACTCAAATATGAATCTGGTGCTCATCGCGTTCAGCGCATACCAAAGACTGAATCTGGCGGACGGATCCACACCTCAGCGGCCACAGTTGCCGTCTTACCCGAGGCCGAAGATGTAGACATCGTGATCCGCACGGAAGATCTGAAAATCGACACCTATAAATCTCAAGGGGCAGGCGGACAGCACGTCAACACCACGGACAGTGCTATCCGCATCACGCACATCCCAACGGGTCTCGTCGTAGAGGTTCAGGAGGAACGCTCACAACATAAAAACCGCGCCAAAGCGATGACCGTTCTCAAAACCCGCCTTTACAACATGCAACGGCAAAAACTAGCGGAAGAACGGGCTGCCGACCGCAAGTCTCAAGTTGGCACTGGTGATCGCTCTGACCGAATTCGTACCTACAATTTCCCGCAAGGGCGCGTCACGGATCACCGCATCAATCTGACAATCTACGATCTTGAAGGTGTGCTGAGGGGGCAAGCCCCCCTCAACGAAATCATCGACAGCCTCATTGCCGATGAGCAGGCATCAGCCTTGGCGACGTTGGAGCAATGACACTTTCAGAAATCTACAGCCAGCTCAAAGCGGTTCTACCAGAGCATGACGCAAGGTATTTATTAAAATATAGAACCGGAAAAGATTGGTCCGACCTCATGGCTAACCCGGATATGGCCGTTCCAGTAGAACAAGCCGATCAAATGACCCAGGACATGACCCGCCTCCAAGACGGAGAACCTCTCTCGAGAATCCTTGGCGAACGGGAGTTTTGGGGGCTGCAATTTTTTCTAAATGCCGACACGCTTGATCCAAGACCTGACACCGAAGTTTTGGTCGGGCGTGCTCTCAAGCATTTTGCGAATAATCCTCCTGAAAACCTTCTTGATATAGGAACGGGTACGGGTTGCATCGCCATTGCGCTTCTAACCGAATGGCCGCAAACCACAGCGGTTGTTACTGATCTTTCGCTGGGCGCCCTTAACTGCGCCCGCGCAAATGCCAAGAATCTTGGTGTGGAATCAAGAATCAAATTTGTAAACACAAGCTGGGCTGATTCCCTGGACACAAAATTTGATTGTATCGTCTCAAATCCGCCATACATAAGGAATGCAGAGATCTCGAATCTTGATGACAACGTCAAAAATTTTGATCCGCTTTTAGCATTGGATGGAGGAGAGGATGGACTGCAAGCCTACAAAAAAATATTTTCTTTTCTTCTATGTGTATTAAAGACGCAGGGCAGAGCCTTCTTTGAAATAGGTTATGACCAGCAAGAAGAGATCGAGCGACTCAGCAAGGAATATAGGATTCGCATCGAAGGCGTTTACCCGGATTACGCAGGAATTCCGCGGGTTGTGGATATCTCCTGTGGGGATAAATAATATTTTTTTTGACACACGGCTTGCGAAGAAATTTAAAAAAAATGTAACGTTAGGGTGTTCACGCAAAACGGGTCAGCAACATTCAGTACCTCGAACGTGACCAAGATACAACATAATGTGTTTTTGTCGTGTTTTATGGGTTTAGGGGCTGTTCAGGCGTACACAATTAATGTATGGTGTACGTGTATGTTTTTGAGTGATTTTTAAAGTTTAACATTCATACAAAACAAAAAAGAAAACTAGAAAAAATGAGACACGGATCAAACCGAAGACAGAGAAACAGAAGTGGTGCAGCGCGCGCTTCAAATCCAGGTAAATCAAGGGTATTTGACAGCAATGGGCCTGATGTCCGTATTCGCGGTACAGCTTTTCAGGTGACTGAAAAATATTTGGCTTTGGCCAAAGATGCTGCCGCTGCTGGCGATAAAGTCCTTGAAGAGAGCTATTTGCAGCACGCAGAGCATTATCAAAGACTGATCAACAGCTGGGAAAATGACATGCAGCTTACCAGTGACAGGTCTCATCAGGAAAACGACGCTCCCAGAGCACGTACAGAAAGCAACAGATCAGATGATGACGATTTAGGCTTGCCGCGCAGTATCTTAGGGCCAAAGCCTGAGATTGATGCTAAAGAAAGCGTAACAGAAAGCGCATAAAGCCTTTTTCATGTATTTCTTAAGTGTACGTGTCTTTCGCTTTGTAATTATTTAGGAAAACACCCTCGTCAAACCGATTGGGTGTTTTTTATTTTAGCTTATGAATTGACGCCACAAACCAAACACATAATATCATCTCTATGGATTTCGAACGCTTCACCGACAAAGCCAAACGCTTGTTCCAACAAGCCCAGACGCTTGCGCTCCGTAGCGGCCATCAGTCATTGGAGCCCGAACACGTGCTTAAGGTCTTGTGTGAAGACGAAACAGGCGCGGCCCAACGCTTAATCAAGTTGGCGGGCGGCGACGCAGAAAAGCTTAAAAAATCAGCTGAGGCAGTCTTAACAAAATTCCCTGTCATTGAAAGTGGAGGCAGCGGTCTTCGTATTTCAACCGATCTTGCAAAAATGCTCGATAACGCTTTGAATCTCGCTGAAAAATCAGGCGACAAATACGTCACTGTTGAAAGAATATTGCAAGCCATGGTCATGGCCAAAAAACTTGATGTTGCCGGCTACATCGAAGACGCGGGCATCACAGACCAAAGCTTGAATGCCGCCATCAACGACACCCGCAAAGGCCGCACAGCCGACAGCGCAGGCGCCGAAGATAATTTCGATGCTCTCAATCGCTACGCCCAAGACATGACGCAAGCTGCCAGAGAGGGCAAAAGCGATCCTGTTATCGGCCGTGATGAGGAAATCCGCCGGACTATTCAGGTTCTTTCGCGCCGTACCAAAAACAACCCTGTCCTCATTGGCGAACCTGGCGTTGGTAAAACCGCCATTATCGAAGGTCTTGCACAGCGCATCGTGAATGGAGACGTACCTGAAAGCTTGCGTGATAAGCGCCTGATGTCACTAGATCTAGGCGCCATGCTCGCCGGTGCGAAATATCGCGGCGAATTTGAAGAACGTCTCAAAGCTGTTTTGGACGAAATTAAAAGTGCAGCCGGCGAAATTATTCTATTTCTAGACGAACTCCACACGCTCGTTGGCGCAGGCAAGGCGGAAGGCGCTATGGATGCCGGCAATATGCTCAAGCCTGCCCTTGCGCGAGGCGAGCTCCACATGGTTGGCGCTACAACCCTCAACGAATACCGCCAGCACATAGAAAAAGACGCCGCGCTCGCACGCCGTTTTCAACCGGTCTTTGTTTCTGAGCCAACGGTTGAAGATACCATCTCTATCCTGCGGGGATTAAAGGAAAAATACGAACTGCATCATGGCGTGCGGATTACAGACAATGCCATCGTTGCCGCTGCAATGCTCTCCAATCGCTACATCACCGACCGTTTTCTACCAGATAAGGCAATAGATCTCGTCGATGAGGCCGCCTCTCGCATCCGCATGCAGGCCGATTCCAAGCCCGAAGAAGTCGATGAACTGGATCGCCGCATTGTTCAGCTTAAAATCGAGCGCGAAGCCCTCAAAAAGGAAAAAGATAAAGCTTCGCAAGATCGGCTCGAATCTTTGGAAAAAGAGCTCACCGACCTCGAGAAAAAATCCGCCGATCTCACAGCACAATGGAAAACTGAAAAAGAGAAACTCCACGTCGGTCAAAAAGCCACAGAAACTCTTGACCGCGCGCGTATAGAGCTGGAGCAAGCGGAGCGTAAAGGCGATTGGGCACGAGCCAGTGAACTTAAATATGGCCTCATTCCTCAGCTAGAAGAGCAGCTGGCCAAATTACCAAAAGAAGGCGCCGCCAAAGATGCCAGCCTCATCCACGAGGAAGTCACTGAAGACGACATAGCCGGAATCGTCAGTCGCTGGACAGGAATTCCCGTCGATAAAATGCTGGAAGGTGAGCGCGCAAAGCTTCTGCAAATGGAAGAAAAGCTTGAACAACGCGTTGTTGGCCAGAATCAGGCTGTCAAAGCCGTCGCCGAAGCCATACGCCGCAGCCGTGCAGGGCTTCAGGACCCCCGCAGACCTATTGGCTCATTTCTTTTCCTCGGTCCAACCGGCGTCGGAAAAACCGAACTCACCAAAGCCTTGGCCGAATTTCTCTTCGACGATGATTCTGCAATGGTTCGCATCGATATGTCCGAATACATGGAAAAACACGCGGTCGCACGTCTCATTGGCGCACCGCCGGGCTATGTCGGTTATGAAGAGGGCGGCGCTTTAACAGAAGCCGTTCGCCGCAGACCATATCAAGTCATCCTGTTCGACGAAGTCGAAAAAGCACATCCGGATGTCTTCAATATCCTTCTACAGGTTCTGGACGACGGCCGCTTGACGGACGGGCAGGGCAGAACAGTCGATTTCTCCAACACCGTTCTCATCATGACCTCCAATCTTGGCTCGCAATATCTTGTTGAACAAAAAGAAGGCGCCGATGTCGAGGAAGTCCGTAATCAGGTTATGAAAGATGTTCGGGCCGCATTCCGTCCCGAATTTCTCAACCGTCTCGATGATATTTTGCTCTTCAAGCGTCTCGATAAATCCCAAATCACGGGCATTGTCGACATTCAGCTCGGCTATCTACAAAAGCTGCTGGCGGATCGTGATATTTCTATGCACGTGAGCGACAAAGCCAAGATTTTTCTTGCTGACAAGGGCTATGATCCCATTTACGGCGCAAGACCACTCAAGCGTGTCATTCAAACACATATTCAAAACAAGCTGGCCGATATGATCTTGCGCGGCGACCTCAAAGAGGACTCAAAAGTCACGATCGACTCAACCGGCAGCGAACTGACATTCAAAAGCTAGACCGGATCAATCTTATCATCGAGCCAACCCTCACCCCCTTTATCAAAGGATTTTTTGTTTTTTTCGATATAAGCGATAATAGCGTCCGCCACATCAATCCCGCTAACTTCCTCAAGCCCATAGCGCCCGGAAAAGTCCGGCGACACATTAATCTCGAGAACAAGTGGCCCCTTATCTGAGCGGATAACATCAACTCCGGCAATATTAATTCCAATGGCCTTACAGGCCTTAAAAACTATTTCTCGTTCCTGTTCTGTGATGTCCACTGCCTCAGAATGACCCCCAAGAGAAATATTGGCGCGGAAATCACCATCGGTTGAAAAGCGCTTCATGCTCGCAACAATCTCATCACCAACAACAAAGCAGCGCAAATCCGTACCCGCTGATTCCTTAATGAATTCCTGAACAATCATCGAAACATCGAGGCTTTGAAACGTTTTCAAGAGATTTTTAGCATCTCTGTCTTCCTCGGCTAAGAAAATACCTGCTCCTTCCGTCCCCTCAATCAGCTTGATAACCAAAGGCGTTCCGCCAACCGTGCGGATAATCGTGTCAAAATCTTCCTTGGAATAAGCAAAGCCTGTTTGAGGAAAAGGAACACTGTGTCGCATGAGATATTGCAGGCACCGAAGTTTATCGCGCCCCAACTCAAGAGAATAAGCCGTATCCGTCGTATAAACACCAAGCGCTTGAAATTGCCGTAAGACAGCAAGCCCGAAATACGTGTAATTAACGTTAATCCGCGGAATAATGGCGTCAAACTCATCATTTATAATTTGACCTTTGTGATAGACGCGAGCCTTGTCCGCCCCAGCACTAATACTGCATTTCATAAGATCAATGATTGTAGCGCTGTGACCGCGCGCCTCAGCTGCATCCTTCAGACGTTCATCTTCGCGGTGTTGTGTAGTGCTTAAAATACCAATATGCAAAATATTTCTCCTCTGTGAATGGTCAACCTACGGACATAGCCTATATCTGTCAAACGATTGGTTTATTTTAGTTAAAGACTCATATTAAATTGCAATGACGACAACACCTGAAATCCACAAGAGGTTCACCACATGTGCCGATGGCTTGCTTATAGCGGTCAACCAATTTTCCTAGAAGAATTGGTTACACAACCGAAATACTCACTCCTTGATCAAAGCTTGCATACCAGAATGAATTTTCATCGTGACGGCAATCTTTGGACAACAAACGGCGATGGTTTCGGCGTGGGTTGGTACGGAGGAAAAAAAGAGCCCGGCCTCTTCAAAGACGCTCGCCCGGCATGGAACGACATCAACTTGCGTGAAATCTGCTCCCAGGTTCAATCAGGTCTCTTTATGGCCCATATCCGTGCAACAACCACAGGCGCAGTCCAACGCAGTAATTCTCATCCCTTTAAGGAGGGAAATTGGCTTTTCCAACACAATGGTTACGTAAATGATTTTGAAGATCTCCGGCGTGATCTGCAAATGGATATCGATCCCGTGTTATATAAAAACCTGAAAGGGACGACCGATAGCGAGACATTCTTTTTTCTCGCGCTTACTTATGGTTTGGCCGAAAACCCTAAAGAAGCGATGAAAAATATGGTGCGCCGCGTCGACAAAGCCTGCAAAGACAATAAAAAAGAGACTTGCCTTAATTTGTCATGCGCGATTTCCGATGGTAAGCAACTTATAACCATACGTTATGCTTTAGGCGACAAAACCAAAAGTCAGTACTACTCCACAGAAAGCGGCTGCGTAAAGGATTTTAATAACAAATGCATTGCTATCCCTGAAGGCTCCGTCATTGTCGTATCTGAGCCGCTTAGTGAACTAAGCGATCAATGGATAGAAATTCCTGACAACAGTTTTTGCGTCATCCGCAGCGGTAGCGCACACATCGAGAAATTTATGGACACAGAGGTGTAAATTTCAATAAACAGCTATAAACAAAGAAAAACCGCCCATCAATTGCCAAATAGGCTGAATCTGGCTACACTGTGGATCGTAAAGATCTTTGGTTCCGCTCAAATCCTGCCATTTTCATGACCTCACGCCTTTTATTATTATCATCCTGCCTTGTTTTAGCGTCCTGCGCCTATACGCTGGAAGGAACAGTTCAGGAAATCACCCTGAAGACGCCGGGCGCTCAAAATGCCATGTGTTATACATATGTCGATGGGGTGCGTTATAAAATCTATCCACCCCAAACCATAGCCATTTCAAAATCAAAGAAAGACTTGGTTATTGATTGTCTTGCACCTGGCAATCGCCGTCGCCAGCTCATAGTTCCCCCAGGTGGTGCAGAAACATTCCCCGCGAATTTGGCAAATGGGATGATTCCGGGTGCCGCCTTCGATTATGCCTCGGAATCGATGTTTAAATATCCGGAAACCATTTATATAGATTTCAGCGAAATCCCGGCGACATCCATGCCATTGCCGGCACACAATAACCCCGACATCCCAGCGCCAGAAGAATATAATCTGGAAGAGTTCTTGCCCGGCCAACCAAGACTAAATAGTGACGGGAGCAACATAAGTGCACCACTCATGAAAAAGGAACGTGGCGCAGCTACAACTGAGAAAACAGGCTATGGGAGTAGTTATATAACTGAGGGTTCTCAAGCTGATACAAAATCTGCCCCAAAACCTCTGCCTGCCATGAACCCTGCTAATCCGCCTTCAAAACCTGCGACGGACGCACCCGCACCTCTCTATCCGGGGCAGTAGTCTTTAACGATATCCTCTATAGTCCCAAGCTTACTATGCATCATAACTAGAGATTGATGAGTTTCTCTAAGAGAAAGCGCTTCTTCACATTTTCTTGCGGCTTCTTTAACAGATTTAATTCGCATTGCTATCTCTTCGCCATCTTGCGGAGAGAGATCATCTCCCAGAACAACAAGGCGTCTCAACATCGCTTCAGCAGTCCGGTGCAAACTGCTATAGGCAACAGATGCACGATCTAAAGTCAACGAAGTAGGGAGCACTCCCACATTGCCGTGGTCATTTCCAGCAATGCGTCTGAAAATATCAGTATAATTCATCAACAAGTAGTCACGAGACTCAGCCATGCCCCAAGGATAATAATCTTATCGGACCAAAGCAAGAATCAAACCCGCCAATAGCCTAAAATACCTTCGTAACGTTCTTCAAGGTCGCTAAGCCGGTCCATTCGCGTATCCATCGTCCGCGCTGTCGCATGAATAATATGTTGGGTATCGACCATAATCCCAACATGTCCTTTAAAAAACACAAGATCACCCGCCAGATAGGCATCTGGCCGTTGACCACTGCCTTTCGTAAGCTGTTGATCGCTATCGCGCGGGCAGGGGATTCCACAATACTGCAAAACAACCTGCGCCAATCCAGAACAATCAATACCCGCCGAAGACCTGCCACCAAATAAATAAGGCGTGCTAAGAAAATTGAGGGCAACATCCCGAATTGAAGGCTTCTGAGCTTCAACCGCAATAATATGCCCTTCAGGTATCCACCCAAATCCCGGCACCTCAACAAAACCATTTTCTCGATGAGTGGAACAAACCAATTCCGATTTAAAACTGACAGCCATCAAAGGCCGCGTTCTGTAATCTGACACGCTATAAATATGGCTCAGAATATTGGAAACATAATGTGTTGGTTCTTTTTGAAAAGGCTGAAGGGCCGCAAGTTCAATAAACCCCTCATAGCCATCATTCACAGATTTCCCAAATGCCCAACCACCATCGACAAGTTCTATCTCAAACCGCTCTCCAAACAACATCTGAGAGTCTCGCTTTTTAACAGTAATCAGATCATTCGTATGTTCATGAATATCTGCCGTTGTTTTAACGACGCGCGCGCAATCGCCTTTTTTAAGCATAACGCTCCTCGATCAAAGCGAACGCTGCCAGGAGGCCTGTGTCAGCAGCACCGCGTTGCCGCCCAGGTTTGCCCGATAGCTCCCAAGCATGACAATCAATATGCACCCAATCCAAGCCATCTGTTACAAACTCTTTGAGAAACAGAGCGCTATAGATCAGATCACCGGGAATAGAAGCACTGTTTTGCAAGTCGGCTACCTGGCTCTTATTGTGTTTTCTGTAATCACTCCACAGCGGCATCCTCCACAAAGGATCATCATTTTTGAACGATAACGCTTGTAATTTTTCAGCAGTCTTATCCTTCGTGGCAAACATCGCTGGCACATCGGGGCCAAGCGCCGCACGGGCTGACCCAGTAAGTGTCGCAAAATCAATCAAAAAGTCCGGCTTTCCTTCACACGCATAAGCCAGCGCATCCGCTAAAATCAAACGCCCTTCAGCATCGGTATTGGTGTTTTCAACCGTTAAACCTTTACGGCTTTTGACAATGTCTCCTGGTCTAAAGGCATTCCCGGCAATCGCATTCTCCACCGCAGGGATAATCACCCTCAATTGAACCGGAACCCCAAGGGCCATAATAAGCCGCGCCAAAGCCAACGCATGAGCGGAACCACCCATATCCTTTTTCATCAACGCCATATATGAGGTCGGCTTGATGTTAAGCCCGCCCGTATCAAACGAAACGCCTTTGCCAACAATCGTCAGCTTGGGATCTGACTTTTTACCCCATTTAAGATCAATCAAACGAGGGGGCTGTTCCCCCGCCTTGCCAACCATATGCACCAACGGAAACTCTGACTCCAAAGTCTTTCCTTTGGTCACAGCGACTGTGGCCTTAAATTCTTCGCCTACGCCTTTAACAACTTTCTCAATGTCCGCAGGGCTCATATCATTCGCTGGCGTATTCACCATGTTTCTCAGCAAATAAATGCTCTCCAACAGCGCACCGACACGCTTCTTATCACAATTTTTTGGCCACAGCAGAGCGGGGGAGATTCTTACCTTTTTATAAAGATCAAACTCATAACACGCCAATCCCCATCCGATAACGGCTGCGCTTAAATCACCTTTCCCCTGCAACTCAAAAGAACATCGTTTCAAAAAATCTTCGGAAAAATGCTTTTTGATTAACTCGACGCAGGCGGCAATATCGTATATCCCGAGCCGATCACTCACGCCCGCAAAAATCCGCAAAACATTCCCTTTTTCATCACGCGGAAACAAGCTAAAAGCTCCGCCTTTCGGCCCAAAACCCGTTTGTTTAACAAGGGCCTTGATCTTTGCGTCTTGCTTCTTAAGCCATCCCTCAAAATCCTTTTCGCGGAGAATCTCAACGACAATATGGGTGGTTTTCTTTTTGGTAATAAACGGCAATGTAAATTTCATCATAAGTAAAGAATAGCAAATTTCATGCTCTGCGCTAAGGGGGGAGAGAAAAGTTTTATTCATCTGTAGCCATCTTTGCGCAAGATAAGCTATACAACTCTTATGACTGTGATTTCTACAACTCTTCTCGCTCTCAGCGTCTCAGCAGACGCCTTCGCCGTCTCTGTCAGCAAGGGAGTCTCCATAAAACGGCCAACAATAATAGCAGCACTAAAAACCGGCTCATTGTTTGGGTTAACTGAAACATTAGCCCCAATCATCGGTTGGTTGGTGGGCAAGGCAGCCAACAGCTTCATAACATCCATTGATCACTGGGTTGCGTTCATACTTCTGCTAATGGTGGGCGGAAAAATGCTGTATGAGAGCATACACCCCGAAGTTAAGCCGCAGGATCACAATAAAAAACACAAATTATCCCTAATTCTTACCGCAATCGGAACCAGTATAGACGCCATGGCCATCGGCATAACGGTCGCCTTTTTGGATGCAAGTATTATAACAATGGCGCTCAGCATGGGGCTGGCCACGTTCGTAATGGCAACAAGCGGGATCATGATCGGTCATATCATTGGCTTAAGGGGCGGGCGCATAGCAGAAGCTACCGGGGGGATATGCATTATCCTAATCGGCACAAAAATACTGTTCGAGCATTTGGGAATTTTAACCCTCTAGGTCAAAACTTTTTCAATCCGCCTATCGGGGATTAACCAAGCAATGGCAACAAAAATATACAAACTACAGGCAAACCACGCCGAGACAAAAGAGCCCGCAATCGCGGCCGCATACAATACAATCGAAACTTTTCCTTTTAAGTCACGACCCAAAGCCTTACCCAACAACGAATCTTTTCCATGCTCTCGCAAAATCGCATATTGCAAAATCCAATAAGCGATCGCAACCATAAGCAAAACAAAACCGTAAAGCGCAACAGGAGCAGCGGCAAAATGATTTTCGCCCATCCACCCCGTCGTAAAAGGGATAAGAGAAAGCCAAAAAAGCAAATGCATATTGGCCCATAAAATCGCTCCATTAACATGCTCGGTGACATGCATCATGTGATGATGGTTGTTCCAATAAATGGCCAGGTAAATAAAGCTCAGAACATAACTCAAAAAAACCGGCAGTAACGGCACAAGCGTTGTAAAATCCTCTCCATGCGGGATCTTCATCTCCAGCACCATGATCGTGATAATAATCGCAAGCACTCCATCACTAAAGGCTTCCAACCGGCTCGTGCTCATTAGTTTCCTCATTTAAAATGTCCCGCTCAACAACTGCTTTATCGCATCAATCACAAACTGCACAGCCATCGCCGCCAGCAAAACCCCCATAATCCGGGCAAGCAAGGAATTTCCAGTTGATCCAAGATAATCGCCTATCTTTCGTGACATTAACATCGTTGCCAGTGCAAAAAGGTGAACTGCAATAATAGTGAAAACAATAACAATCTTACTCAAAGCCGACGGATGTTCGGTCATCAAAAGCAAAACCGCTGTCATACATCCAGGGCCCGCTAACAAAGGAATGGCGAGAGGAAACACAGCAATCGAAGATCTGTCCTTATAGGTTCCCGATTCAGATTCAATTTGATCAGGATCGTGATAACCCATGATCATTCGAAATGCGGTATAAAACAGCAAAACACCGCCAGCAATCCGGAAGGCCGGAATAGATACTGACAACAAATTGAGTATCCAGATACCAAAAAAACCAAACGCTATAAGAATACATGAGGCAATGGTACAGGCAGTGACAGCAGCAGCCTTTGCCGCATCTCTCTCCATTTTCGCTGTCAACGCAGTATAAACGCCCGCCGTCCCCAGCGGGTCAACCACCACAAACATAACAATAAACGCGGTGATAAAAAGATCCATGTGCCACAGTCCTCTTAATGAAGCTCTGCCTATTTGTGTATCATAAAACCTGAAATGATCAACAACACACTACCAACTCAAGCCAACACCCGCTCCTACAGTGCTGTTATCATTTGATTGTCCAACGCTGGCCTTAAGGTTAATGTAATTGTTCACCCGCGCTTGCCCGCCAACAGCAAACGCATTCTGATCTTCAAAGCGTCCATACCCCATACCCAGAGAAAAAATCTTTCCATCAGCAATCTGCGGTACGTTAGCCATCGCTGCCACCGAGGCAATTCCTGCATGAGCTGTCTGTAACTGTCGAAAATTGACCGCATCAAAATCACTCCGACCATCGGCCACCCCCGTAACCGTAGCAGCGCCCCCAGTACTCGTATTCTGAAAGGTTGCTCCATTATCATCGAGCGTTAGACTTGTCGAGGTTGTCCCTCCAGTCAAAACAGCCTTTGTCTGGTCAATCATAAGACCGTGAGCATTTCCTGTTGCCTGGTTGTAAACATAAATACTGGCTTGGGTTTCCTTCAAAGTAATGGCTCCACGGCCATCACCAGCATTATTATTACCATCCGCAATCAAAGACGTGGTATTCGTGGCCCCATTAATATCAAGACCATTATTTCCAACATTAATCCCTGAATTGGCTGCAGGATTAAGGGCATAAATACTGCCATTCACACCCAAATCACCTTCAACAAGCATCCCGCCGTTAACTGTCGTCCCATAATCAAAAGTGTTAGCACCAATTGAACCGGTTTGGGTTGCGCCAATCTCCACAGAATTCGTATTCACCCCATCAAAATGGGTCAGAATATGCCCGTTATTGTTAACGGTACTTGATGTGTTTCCATTCGTGCTGGTCACGGTTGCTGCTGTTGCGTCTACAGTCAACCGCGTGCCGCCAGCCGCAGCCCCGTTCGTATCCACAGAAAATGTATTATTCACCGCCGTTGCGCCATTCAACGTGGTCGCTCCCGTAACGCCCAATGTGCCTCCCACAGTTGCATTGTTGGTAATGCTGGCTGAGTTTAGGGTGGCCAAACCAGAGGTGCTGACGGTAGATAAAGTGGTGTTGCCTGTGACACCCAGAGTTCCTCCGACTGTCGCATTGTTCGTCACGCTTGCCGAATTCAATGTCGCCAAGCCTGAAGTGCTAACTGTTGACAGGGTTGTATTTCCAGTAACGCCCAACGTGCCTCCAACAGTTGCGTTATTGGTAACGCTGGCTGAGTTTAGGGTGGCTAAACCAGAAGTACTGACAGTAGATAGAGTGGTATTGCCCGTCACACCCAATGTCCCGCCAACAGTTGCGTTGTTCGTCACGCTTGCCGAATTCAATGTCGCCAAGCCTGAAGTACTGACGGTAGATAAGGATGTATTTCCAGTAACGCCGAACGTGCCTCCCACTGTCGCGTTATTGGTCACACTAGCAGAATTCAACGTTGCCAAACCAGAAGTACTGACAGTAGATAAGGTGGTGTTTCCGGTAACGCCTAAAGTCCCGCCAACAGTTGCGTTATTCGTTACACTTGCCGAGTTTAAAGTCGCCAACCCCGAAGTCCCCAAAGTCGTCACTCCGCTTATAGCCCCGGCATTTGTAATGCCGTCCGTCCCGTTGTTAATACCATTCGTGATCATGGCATTCTGAATAGTAACAGTCCCAGCATTGTTGGCCGTTAAAACATTTGTCCCACCTGTCGTAATCGCAAACGTGCCAGATCCATCATTATCGTCATCATAAAAAAGGGTAACATTATTGTCATTCCCGACATTCGTCTGTACATCCCCATCAGCATAGAAGACAACCTGCCCACTATCTTGCATCTGAATAAATTCACCGGGGCTATTATCTGAATTTGAGGTAATACTCACCCCCTCAATAGGGTTCGGACTAATGTCATTTTGCTGCTGCGCCAAAGCAATGTTAGGCAGCAAAAACATCCAGCTTGCAGCGAGTAATAAGGTCTTTCTCATTGTTGAGACGCGCTCTTTTTTGCATTAATTTTAAATGCAACCATAGGGATGACAAGGCTTAAAAGGCTTAACTCTTGGAAGTATAGACAACTTCTTTCTCAAGAGCGACGCAACCGCTTTCAACCGGCATGGTAAAAACCTTCCGGTTGTCGTTGGCTGCGTGGCGTAACAGCACAACACGGTTCAAAAGTTTTCGGGTTGGAATAAAATCAGGAAACACAGTTGTGGCAACTTCCTCACATGAATTTGCCCAATCTGATATAGACTCGTATGCAATTTGACAGGAACCATGATCATTTTGCGCCACGTTGAATGTCATATAAATTGTCGCGCCGCCTTCCACAGCAACCTCAGCCGACAAACTTACAAAATTATTATCAACCACCGGGAATCGGTAGATTCCAATCTTTTTCCCGGCTAAAAGCCGTTCTGTAAGATCATTCATAGGTTCAGCGCAATCCATCAATCCAGCGCGGGCAACGGCAACCCCGTATGCGTTGAGCGCATCCACATCAAGCTCAGAATTCGCTGTGTTCTCAGAGAGCGGAGCAGAAGCAACAGAAGAGGGAGCCTGGGATTTATAAAAAGTTACAAAAAAGATTCCCGCAAATACAATCAAAGCCAAATTTATAAAGGTCAAAAGCCACAAAAAGAACGAAACAAGAGTAATTTGCAAAGATTTAAACATGGCAGGGCATCCAACTTTTCCAGAATAGTCCTATATTAAGGGCGCTTACAACACAGGAAAGTGGCGGTGTGAATAACGCTGATAATTAAACATACTCTGAAGAGCAAAATCCAGCGTTATTATTGTCGGTTTCTAGGGGACCATTAAAGAGCTGACGGCTTTTTTGGCCGTCAGTTCTCATTGCTAGTTTCTATGCAGACATACATTATCGGTTTGCCGCCTCCACCACCACAGCATGCGCGAATCTTAAAGTTTCACGATCTTTAATCTTAAGGCATTTGCAATCACCGACACCGAGCTGAGCGCCATCGCTGCCGCCGCCATAACTGGACTGAGCAATACACCAAAGACGGGATAGAGAATACCTGCCGCCACCGGAACCCCAGCTATGTTGTAGATGAAGGCAAAGAACAGATTCTGGCGAATATTGCTCATCACAGCCTCTGAGAGTATGCGCGTCTTGGCAATGCCCATCAAATCGCCTCTTAATAGTGTCACGCCCGCGCTTTCCATCGCCACGTCCGTGCCAGTCCCCATGGCGATACCGATGTCGGCGGCGGCTAGGGCTGGAGCGTCATTCGTGCCATCTCCCGCCATAGCCACAACACGTCCTTCGTTTTGCATTTTCTTGACGATGCGCCCCTTATCTTCGGGCAGGACTTCGGCTTCGACCTCGTCAATGCCCAGCTGACGCGCCACGGCCTGCGCGGTCGTTTTATTATCGCCCGTGAGCATCACCACGCGGATTCCGGCGTTTCGCAGTTCTTTGACCGCTTGCGGCGTGGTGGCCTTGATCGGGTCGGCAATCGCCAGAAGCCCTGCCGCTTTGCCGTCAACCGCCGCGAATATCACCGTCGCGCCATCTTTCCGCAAAGCATCGCCCTCGGTTTCCAAAGCAGAAACATCCACACCCAGATCGTTCATCATCTTGATATTGCCAAGCGCCACCGTGCGGCCAGAAACTTTGCCAACCACGCCTTTTCCGGTGGGCGAGTCAAACTCATCCGCCTTGGCGATAGAGAGGCCTTTTTCATTTGCCGCTACGACAACCGCATACGCCAGCGGATGTTCACTGCTTTGTTCCAAAGACGCCGCCAGGGACAACAAATCGTCTTCGGACATTCCTTGAGCGACAACGCGGGTCACCTTTGGTTTGCCTTCGGTGAGCGTTCCCGTCTTATCGACGACAAGTGTATCGACCCTTTCCATTCGCTCTAATGTTTCGGCGTTCTTGATCAAAACGCCAGCCTGCGCGCCGCGTCCGACGCCGACCATGATCGACATCGGCGTGGCCAGGCCAAGGGCGCATGGGCAAGCGATAATCAGAACGCTGACCGCCGTGATCAGACCGTAACTAAAAGCAGGCGATGGGCCGAAGGCAAACCACACGATAAAGGCCACGATGGCGACAAGGATGACGGCTGGCACAAACCAGGCCGCGACTTGATCGGCCAGCCTTTGAATGGGCGCACGGCTGCGCTGCGCTTCCGCGACCATCTGCACGATGCGGGACAGCATAGTGTCGCCGCCCACGCGCTCGGCCTTCATGATAAAGCCGCCCGTCTGATTCATCGTGCCGCCGATCAGGCTTGAGTCTTTTTCCTTCATGACGGGCATGGATTCGCCCGTGACCATGGATTCATCCACCGCGCTTTTACCTTCGACGACCACGCCGTCAACGGGAACCGCTTCGCCTGGACGCACGCGCAAAAGATCGCCTGCGTGAACGTGACCAAGCTGGATATCCTCTTCCGTGCCGTCCGCGTTGATCCGGCGGGCTGTTTTGGGCGATAGGTTTAAAAGCGCCTTGATCGCGCTTCCCGTTTTTTCCCGCGCGCGCAGTTCCAGAACCTGTCCCAGTAACACAAGCACCGTGATCACGGCGGCAGCTTCGAAATAGACGGGAACAGAGCCGTCCATGCGGCGAAACCCGTCGGGGAACACATCCGGCATCAGCGTGGCGACAATGCTGTAAAGCCAGGCTACGCCAGTCCCGATGGCGATCAGCGTGAACATATTTAGATGGCGCGAGATGATGGAAGACCAGCCGCGCGTGAAAAACGGCCAGCCCGCCCACAGCACGACAGGCGTTGCCAGCGCCAGTTGGATCCAGTTGGAGGTCGCGCCCGTCACGAAGTGAAGATTGGTCAAATGCGCGCCCATTTCCAACATGAAAACCGGAAGCGTCAAAACAAGACTGATCCAAAAACGGCGCGTCATATCGATCAGCTCGTGGTTCGGGCCTTCTTCGCCCGTCATAATTTCAGGTTCCAAGGCCATGCCGCAGATGGGGCAGTTGCCAGGCCCGACCTGACGGACTTGTGGGTGCATAGGGCAGATATAAATCGTTCCCGCTGGCGCGTCCGCAATCGGAGCTTTGGCTTGGTGATCATGCCCGTGCATTGCGCAGCAGGAACCATGCGAAGGCTTTTCTTCGGTCTTCTTATGATCATGATGATGATGCGAATGATCGGTCATGGCTGATGCTCCTTATTCGTCAAATTTTGAAAATAAACGGGTGACTTCCTCGATAGACTTCATGCGACTGGCCTTGTCGCCGCTTTGCATGGCGCTCGTCACGCATGAAGACAAATGACGGCGCAGGATCTCGGTTTCGATGCCTTTGACCGCCGAGCGCACGGCTCGCAGCTGGGAGAGGATTTCAGGACAATAGCGGCCTTCGTCGACCATTTTCTTTACCCCTTCGATCTGCCCCGCGATCCGGTTCAAACGTTTAATCTCAGCGTCGTGGGACGGGTGTTTATGGGCTGCCATCGTTTTTCTCCATTTATTTATATACCCTATAGGGGTATATAGTACTAAGCCCCGCATAATCAAGCCATAAAAAAAAGCCTATCGGCGCTATCGATAGGCTTTTTTCGGTAATTTTTATAACAATCAGTGTTTGTGGTCACCGTGGCCGTTCATTTCCATGCCGCCGTCCATGGAAGGCATCGGACCGCTGGCGAATTTATCAAAGTTTTCCTTGCTCTCGAAGTAGTATGTCATGCCATGCGTATCCGCACCGATGACGGCACTGGCCTTATCGACAGGTTTCCCGCTAAAAGGATCGGTTGCCGTGCGCAAAGATACGTCATTCTTCAGCTTATCCGCGCACATCGGGCAGCAGCCGTAATAGGTCTTGCCTTCAACTTCGATCGCAATTTGCGGTTTATCGAAAACCTTATTGTTCATCATACACACATACTGCGCCTCGGTAGGTTTAAGCCAAGCGCTGTCATGTGCATGGCTGGTATCCTCGGCCATCGCGGGAGTAAGTGTGGTCAAGGCCATCATAAGTGCCAGTAAAAACGTCTTCATCGTATTCTCCTTTTTCGGGGGTTATTTCACGGTTATTCCGAACGGCGCGAAGATATCCTTCCCGCCAATCCGCACTTGAGCGAACAATTTCACAAAGCCCGCTTTCTCAGGCTCGATATGGAACTCCAGTTTCGGCCCGCCACGCTCGGCATCGCTTGTCGGCTCTTTGCCCATCGGATGGACATGGAGGACGGAATTATAATCTTCGGTGAATCCGACCACATGCGCGAAAGCACCCATCACAGGCTCCAATCCGGTAAAAGGCTGACCGTCCTTGGTAACGGTGACGTTGCCCATCACGGGGCTGCCCGCTTTCGGCTCTCCGTCCAATGCCAGGGTAAAGGTGTATCCGTCCACCGTTGCCATCATGCTCGTGGCCTTATCAATGCTGGCCTTTTCCTTGGCGGGCGTTCCCATGTCGGTTTGCACATACTCCTGCTTGTCCGTGGCAACGGGGATCACATCCGCCCAAACGCGATAAGTATCGTTTTTAAGCGGCGTGAAATCGAATACATACTCGCCAGGCTTTTCACCCGCCACAGGATGAATGTGATGGTAATCAGTCAGCGTCGGATCGACGACCAGCAAGTGCAGTTTCTTGGTATGCGCTTCCTTAAGATCATCCAGCGTCAGAGGTTTGCCGTCGGCAACAGCATTCAGCTTTACGGTCACTTGCGTGGTCTTTCCCGCCTGCAAAGGTGCGGCTGGCTCAAGCGCCAGCTTGACCATATTTTGTGCGGCCATGACTTCCATTCTCTCGCCACCATGCCCCATCGCATCATGAGACATGCTTGTGGCGGCGGGAGCGTTGGAAGTGTGACCGCCAGCATGATCGCCTGCGGCATAGGCCGCGGCCCCTGTGGTCAAGATCGTAGTAATGAGCAATGCGTGAAGTAGTTTCATGAGTTTTCTCCTCGATTATTTGGTTTTTGCCATCTCGCCCGACATGGCATTGCAGATATCCGTCATGCGGGACACATGACCTGAGCTGTTGCTCCGGTATTTGCCCATGTAACGATACGAGGCTTCTTCAAGGCATTTTTCTTTAAGAAAAACCGCGCGTTCTGCCTGTGTTTTTCCCTGCATCTGCTCTTCAAGAGAAGGTGCTGGAACCGTAGTGCAACCTGCAAGAAACAGCGTTCCTGCAGCTAAAGCGAGTAATATTCCCTTCATAACGTCCTCCCTATTTCAAAGCAGATTCGACCAGTTTCAACGCGCCTTGGGTTTTTTTGAGTTCAACCAAGGTTTTATCGATATTCTTATCGTGCGTAGCGACATGGAAGTCCGTTGTGGTTTTTACGAGTTGTTTGATTGCGCTGGACAAACGAGCCTTCTTTGCTGGATCTATATTTGCAGTGTCACTTTCAAGAAACTTGGCCGCTTCTTCAATATGAACCGTCACATCATGGAGTTGATCCATTACTTTTCCACCGGCAAATAAGTCAGCTTTGTGTTTGTTTACGGCTTCATCCATAAACGACACGCCGTCACGCATTACTTTGAGGGCATCGTCTTTGGTCGTTATCTGGGTGGCCTCGTCATGAATGGCCGAGGTTTCGTGTTGGCCATGTTGTTCCGTTTTTGAATGATCTTCGCCTTCATGAGCCAGAGCGGGCTGTAACCCTGTCAAGGCAATGATAGCGGCGGTCAGTAGTAGTTTTTTCATGATGGTCTCCTTTATGGGGTTATGGCTTGGGGTAACAAGGTTGAGATTGGCTTTTTGCCGAACTTCCAGAACACAAGCGGACGCACCGTAAGGTCAAGCAAGGTACTGGAGAATAGACCGCAGAAGATGACCACGGCGACCGGATGCAACAATTCGCGGCCTGGCTCGTCGGCGGCGATCACCAGAGGGATGAGAGCCAGAGAGGCGGTCAGCGCGGTCATCAACACGGGGATGATCCGCTCGGACGTGCCGCGATACACCATAGCCAGATCGAACTTCTCGCCTTCATGCTCCATCAGGTGGATATAGTGAGCGATCATCATGATACCGTTGCGGGCGGCAATGCCTGTCAGCGTTACAAAACCGACCATGGTGGCAATCGAGAACACGCCGCCGGACAGCCAAACGCCGATCACCGCGCCAATAAAGGCAAGCGGGATGGACGTCATGACCTGCAGGGCAAGATTGGCGCTCTTGAAGTGGACATAGAGAACCATGAACATGCCCGCGAGGGAGAACAGGCTCAAAAGCGCGATCAGGCGCGAGGCACTGGCCTGACTTTCAAACTGACCGCCATAGGTGACGTAATATCCTTGCGGCAATTTTACCTTGCTATCGATGGCGGCTTGCACCTTCTGCACCACGCCCACGAGGTCGCGGTCGGACACGTTGGCCTGGATGACGATCCGGCGCTGCGCATTCTCACGGTTGATGATATTCGGCCCCTTAGCATCCTGCACGGTGGCAATCGCCTGAAGCGGCACGACATTGCCGTCTTTGGTATCGACAGGAATCTGCTTAATCGCCTCGACATCGTTACGGGCGGCATCGGACAGGCGCATGACGATATCATAGGTGCGCTGCCCGTCCAGAACCTGCCCGACAGCCTTGCCCTGCATGGCAAGCTCGGCATATTCGGCGGCTTCACCCGACAAGAGGCCATAGGACGCCGCTTTCTCGCGGTCAAACAGCACATGCACCTGCGGAATCAGAACTTGTTTTTCCACGGACAGGTCGACCACGCCCTCGACTTCGCTCATCGCCTGACGGATTTCTTCTGCCTTGGCGCGCAGCACGTCAAGATCGGTGCCGAAGAGCTTGATGGCCATCTGGGCGCGAACGCCGCTCATCATGTGGTCGATGCGGTGGGAGATCGGCTGCCCGATATTGACGGCGATGCCTGGAATTTCATCCAGACGGTTGCGGATATCGGCCAAGATATCGGCGCGGGAACGCTCGGATTCCTTCAACTCAACCTCGATCTCGCTCGAATGTACGCCTTCTGCGTGGTCGTCGCGCTCGGCGCGGCCTGTCCGTCTGCCCGTCTCGGATGCTTCCGGCACCTGACGGATCAGGTTTTCAGCAATCGTGCCAATACGATTTGACTCGGCAAGGCTGGTGCCGGGCGGGGTCAGGATGTTGATCGTTACCGATCCTTCATTAAATTGCGGCAAAAACTCCTTGCCAAAAAACGGCACCATCGCCATGACACCGAGCGTAATCAACGCGACGAAGGTCAGCACCAATCGGCTATGCGGAAAGGCGAAGTTCAGGACGCGCTTTTGCGCTCCTTTAACCTTGCGGATAAGCCATCCATCATGCTCGTCGCTCATGCGCTTCATTTTAGGCAACAGATAAGAACAAAGCGCTGGTGTCAGTGTGAGCGAAACGAACAAAGATGCGACGATAGACGTGATATACGCAATTCCAAGCGGCAGGAATATTTTGCCCTCGATGCCGCCCATCGCAAAGAGCGGGATGAAGACTAACACCACGATGATGGTTGCGAAGACAATCGAGTTCCGTACCTCGCTGGAAGCTTCATAAATAACCTGCAGCGGATTGCGCGGCTTTTCGGCCTGGCGGTTTTCACGCAAACGGCGGAAGACGTTTTCCACATCGACAATCGCGTCATCGACCAGCTCGCCGATGGCGACAGCCAGACCGCCCAGGGTCATGGTGTTGATGCTCAAGCCGAAATATTGGAAAACGATGGCCGTCAAAACGAAGGACATCGGGATGGCGGTCAGGGTGATAAAGGTCGTGCGGAAATTCAGCAAAAAGAGGAATAGAACGATGGCGACCAGAATAGCCCCGTCGCGCAATGCTTCCTCGACGTTCTTGATCGCGCGCTCGATAAAGGTTCCTTGTTTGAATATCTCGCCGTGAATTTTTACGCCTTCGGGCAAGGTTTTTTGAATACTGGCGAGTTCCGCCTCGACTGCCCCGGTGAGCTTAATCGTATCGGCGCCTGGCTGCTTTTGAATGGAAAGAATGACGGCGGATTGGCCGTTGACGCTGGCATCCCCGCGCTTGGCGAGCGGCCCGCCCAGCTTGATATCGGCCACCTGATCGAGGGTCAGCGGCGTCGGACTGCCATTATCCTGGGGGAGCGGCGATTTCGCCAGATCCTCAATGGTTTTAACCCTAGCAACGTTACGGATCAGGCTTTCCTGATAATCCGAGAGCAGGAATCCGCCTGTGGCGTTGATGTTTGAACCTTCAATCGTGGCCTCGACGTCATGCAGCGTGACGCCGTAGTTTTTGAGTTTCAAAGGGTCGACCAGTACCTGATACTGTTTTAGTTCGCCGCCGATCACCGAAACTTGCGAGATACCGGAAATGGAAAGAATGCGGTTACGAATATTCCACTCGGCGATGGTGCGTAAATCCATGCCGCCGATCTTTGGATCCTCGCTGGTCAAGCCCACCAGCATGATCTCGCCCATGATGGATGAAATCGGCCCCATGACGGGGCGAACGTCCTGCGGCAGGGTTTCCTGCGCCTGCTGCAGCTTTTCGGCCACGATCTGGCGGGCCGTATAAATATTGGTATCCCAGCCGAACTCGACCCAGACGATGGAAAGGCCGATAGCGGAGGCCGAGCGCACACGCTCAACACCTGTTGACCCATTGACCGCTGTTTCAAGCGGCCAGGTGACCAGAGCCTCGACTTCTTCCGGTGCCAGCCCTTCGGCCTCGGTAAAGATTGTGACCGTCGGACGGTTGAGGTCAGGAAAAACGTCAACAGGGAGCTTGCTGATTACAAATACGCCGTAAACCATCAGCAAGGCCGAGGCCGCGACGACCAACAGTCTGTTCTTCAAAGAAAATTGGATGATTGCATTCAACATTTTATAATCCTTTATTCACGGATCGCGCGCCGGTTAATGCTCGTGATCGTGACCGTCATCTTCTTTTTTACCTTCCGCCGCAGGAGCGTCTTTTTTGGCTTCAGCCGATTTGGCGAATTGCAGCTGGTAGTTTCCAACCGTCACCACTTCCTCATCGGGAAACACGCCCTCCAGCACTTCGCGCTCGGCTCCGAACTTCGCGCCCAGTTTTACGCTACGACGTTCGAACGCGTTGCCGCTTCTCACAAAAACAAATTGTTCGCCGCTTTCGCCCAAGATAGCTTTGACAGGGACGGTCAAAATATCGGCAGGTTCGGTCACCTCGACGGACAGAACAACCTGCATATTGGCAAGCAATCTGCGGTCAGGATTTTCAACCAGGGCGTAGACGTTCAAAGTGCGGCTGCCGCGATCATAAGCACCGTCCATGCGCTGTACTTTACCCTTCAGCGGCATATTGCCGATCAAACTGCTATTGACGCTGACATTTTGGCCGACCTGAACCTTGGCGACATCCGGTGTTTCGTACATGACACCGCGCACCAACACTTCCGAAGAATCCCCGATTTCCATCAATCCGGCTTCCGGTGTGACGGACTGCCCCAGAACGACGTTCTGCTTGGTCACGTAGCCATCAAGAGGCGACGGGATGGAGACCGGAGAGCTGCCGACAAAGATCGGCTGGATGGTTAAAAGGCTCTGGGCTTTGGTAACTTTCTCGCCCACCTTGACATTGATTTCCGACACCCGTCCCGCCGCCCGCGCGCTGGCGATGGCTTGGCGTTCCGGTAGGAACTCGACGATCCCGTTCACATCGATCGTCGTCGCGCGCGGAGCGATGGCCGCTTTCACTGTTTTAATGCCGAGATTATTAATCGCCGTCTCGGATAACTCTATAATACTCGTCACCTGAGTGGTTTCTTCGGTGCCTGGGGCGGCGGCGTGATCTTCGCCTTCATGAGCGAAAGCGGGCGTGGATAAACCAATGAATGCCACAAGGGCCGTTGTGATCAAAAACTTTTTCATTATCTGACTTCCTCTATTTTGCCGCCCAGCTCCACTTCCAAAGCGCCGCGTGCATTGACGGCCTGTGCCAGCGCGTCAAGCGCCTCGTTTTCGCTGGAGAGCAGTTTTTCCCGTACCTGCCAGACTTCAAGCGCGTCCGCCTGTCCCTGGCGAAACATGCTGCGCGTCAGCTCGTAGGATTTTCGGTAGCCAGGCAGAATGCTGTCGAAATAGCTATCCGCGCGGGATTGAAGAGCCGATGCGCTCTGCTGCAATTCGCCAATCACCTCCTGCTGGGGCAAACCGGCATAAAGATCGGCTTCTGATCTCGCCTGACGTAATTCAGCGTTGGCCCGTTTACGCTCGGCATCATTCTGGTTCCATAGCGGGATACGCAGCGCAACACCAATACCATAGGACTGATCATCGCCGTTGGGCGAGCGGGAATAAAACACGCGCGGGCCGAATTCTGGCATCGCGGCGTCCTGCTGGGCGACATTCAAACGACGCTCCGCCGCCTGGATACGGTTTTTGATCACGTTTCTCAGGTTTGATTGTGTCTGCGCAAAGGCCAAAAGCCGTTCGGTGTTATCAGGCACCGCCACAAAAGCGGGTCGCTCCAGCTTTGCCTGCTGGAAGCTACGCCCCGTCAAACGCGCGAGTTCCGTGCGCACCTGGCGCAATTCGGCGTCAACGGCGTTGGCATCAGCGCGCAACTTGGCGGCGTCCGATGAAAACAGATGGGACGCCGCAGGGCTGGTTTGGCCTTGCCCCGCCGACTCCTTCACCAGCTTTTTCATTTTGTCGGCATCGTCCGCGTAATTCTCGTAGAGTTTTTTGCGCTCGGACAGCAACCAGACCTGGGTGTAAAGCACTGTGGTTTCGTTGATGACTTTCAGAATTTCGTATTTCTGCTCCATGCTGGCCACGTTTGCCAAAGCATCCGCGTAGCCAACCCGTGCGCCAGAGATTTGCGAAAATTTCAAGGGCTGAGAAAATTCCAGATCCGTTCCTGTGCCACCTTCGCCTTTGTCACGCACGGCATCGATTTGAAGCTCAGGATTGTCTAGCAGGGTGGTTTCCGTGACGTTCGCCATCCGGTCTTCGTAGTCGCGCTGGGCGCGGAACAGGCTGGTGTTCTTTTGCAGGCTTTCCTTAATGACTTGATCGAGGGTCAAAGCGGAAGGTTCCGCATAAGAAGGGGCGGAGAATAAGATCGCCACAATCGCTAATTGCCATATGATTGATTTCTTCATGAAAAAATCCCGCCTTTTTGCTGGTCTCATGAAGCTAATACGGCTTAAACGGGGCTATCCCTCAAAGGAAAGCTGTAATTTCTCGGATAAAATCTTCCGCGCCCGATACACGCGGGTTTCCACTGTTTTTGCCGAAACATTAAGGATTTCGGCGCATTCGGCTTGAGTTCTCTCCTCGACCGCAAACAGGATAAAGGCTTCCTTTAGGGTATCGGGCAGCAAGTCGATTTCTCGCCGCAACATTGCCAGTTGTTGCCTTGATAGGAAGCCTGCCTCGATATTTTCATCGCTCCGCTGCCAATCGCCAGGGCCGCTTTCGTTCATAGCATCCAGAGATAGGTTACGGGCGTGGTTCTTATTTTTGCGCAGATGATCGCGGCACAGATTGACCGCGATCTGAAAAAGCCAGGTGCTGAATTTATAGGCGGGGTCGTATTTGTCGATGTTGAAATAAAGCTTTGTAAAAGTTTCCTGTGTCACATCAAGCGCGGCGTCTTCGTTACCCACATAGCGCCACGCCAGACGATAAATGCGCTCCTTGTAGCGCTGCATGATCTCATTCAGCGCAAAATCATCCCCAGAGCGCAATCGTTTGACGAGCGCATGATCCTCATCGGCTGTATTCTCTTTTCCGATCCTATGGGTTCTGAACAAGGGCATCTGCGGCTAACTTATTGAGCTTTTCCGCCTGTTGCGGCGTTAATACGGTCTGCATGTCGAAAATATGCTCAATCGTCAGCTTTTGCAGCTCGCCTTGCGCATGGTGGATGCGCTCGACTGCGGCGGCGACACGTTCGGAAAACGCCTTGTCTTCAAGCATGGCGGCGGCAAGCTCCAAATTGCCGACATGAATTTTTTCCCGCAGCACTTTTTGTTTTTCAGCAAAATTCTTCTCGATTACGGAGAGTTTTTGGTGCTGTTCGTCTGTTATGCCGATTTGCTCGTGCAGCCAAACGTGGGCGTCGATCTGACTATGGTGGGACGTCTTGAATAAATTCCCGCAGGCATAAAAAGCGCCAAAACCGACAAGCGCGATGACGATAAAATAAAGGATTTCCTTTTGATAGGAGCGCATCAGGTTTTACCCCCGTTTTTGGCAAGAATAGCCGTAGACGTTATACCATAGTTTGAAGAAAAGACCTGCAGGTTGAGCGCCTGCGCCGCATTGGCGGGCGGCGGGTTGGAAACGCTTAAGGTGGCGGCAAAAACCCCTACCATCAGGGCGAAAGAAAGGGACGCCAAGCGATATTCAGGCACGAAAAGACTGGCCAGCCAGCCTTCGATGACGTTGCGCGGCATATCCGCCCGCCGTTTGTTGATGGATTGCCAGACGCGGCTTTCCATCGTCTGAAGACGATCAAACCGAGGCTGCGCTTCGACCAACCCTTTGATTACTTTATCAAGTTTATCGCTCGACATGATGTTCACCTCTTTCCAACTATACCAGTAATACGTTAGGAAAGTCGCTATCCCTCATGTGTCCGATGTTTAGTTTTCCAGTCATCTAATCTGCCACTCTGTAAATAGTTGACTACGCCTAACAGATTTAAGGGCCGGAAACATGTAACCTGTAACCGACCCTGTAACCCGTTTTGCGAGCCTGTCGCTAGAAAACCGCCGGGCCTTGCCCGCCCGCATTGGTTTTCGGGCAGGAAGGACCCAAGATTTTCTTACGCGGCGTCATGGGCAGCGCGCTGCTGCTCAGTGTCGCGCTCTGTCTGCCGTTCCACGCTATCAACGCGCCGCTCGTCACGGTGCAGGATGTTGTAGGCGATGCCAAACGCCTGCAGGCTGTCATGCAGCGCTTTCGCATCCGCATCTTTCTCCCACGCCGCTTCAACCACGCTGTCATTGCGCGGATGAAAACGGGCAGGTTCCTGGAACAGGTTTGTGCCATCGACCACGGACGGAATCTTCATGTCCATGATTTCACGGCTGGGCAGACCAATCCCCGTTGCATGACGAAAGGCATACAGCCTGTTGACGATGGATGTGAGCATGGACGCCGCTTGCCGCATTTCCTGATCGAGATCAGCCTCTATCACACGACGCAGATCGCCAATAGCTTGACCAGCCGCCTCGTAAAGCGGCTTGACCTGACGATCAAGCTCAGCCTGCTGCAACTCCAGTGCCTGCCGCGCGGCAGAGAGGCGATCCTGCTGGTCGCGGACGGCTATCAGGTCTGTATCCAGCACCTGCGCATCGGCATCACTGGCTTCGCCGAGCAGGCGCTTGGCTTCAAGCGCACCGGCCTTTTGCAGGAAGGATTTATGCTCGGCCCCGGTGCGGGCAACTTTTTCTTCGAGCGCCTCGAAAGCGGCAGAGATTTTCTTCTTCTGCGCGATATAGGTTTCGATGGGCTTGAACGCCTTGAGCGTGGCTGCGATCTGTTTTTGTGTTTCGGGTTTCATGGATGGTTCCTTTCAGGGGTGATGTGCTGCCGGAAAGGTGGCAGTGACCTGACAGATGGAACGCGACCTGTCAGCGCGGGGAAGAAAGCTGGTTTGAGAGATGGGGATTGTAGCGTTGCAGGTGAGGCATGGGTGACGC
Source organism: uncultured Micavibrio sp. (assembly GCA_964478225.1). GTDB lineage: Bacteria > Pseudomonadota > Alphaproteobacteria > Micavibrionales > Micavibrionaceae > CAYZHM01. The sequence continues at coordinate 171,363 of CAYZHM010000001.1, read as the reverse complement.
TGAAATGACGGCAAAATCCATCTAACCCATTGACGGTGTTGGGATGACGCACCTGGGGGGCAACCTTTATATATGCAGGGTAATGATGTGATATATTTTGATCACATATTCTCCCTATATCGCGATGGTTGGGGCATCGGTGAATCATCTCAACACAATCAACAACATAACCCTGAAATCGCGTCACTTTTGCGTCATCCATGCGTCACCGCCCGTAGCGCGATTGCGCGTAAGAATTGGCAGGGGCGGAGGATTTCAGCGAAAGTCCAAGAAAAACGCGGCCCGTTTTGGTGCGTTTGGATTCCACGCCCTGCGCGTTCGCCAACACACGCTGCACAAACCCGTTGATGGCAGGCAGCTTGTCGCGGTTGAATCCTTCCGCTACCGCCCATGTATGGAATTGTTCATAGGCCGAGCGGGTGGTAATTGGTGTGTTGGTAACAGAAAGTTTGACGTCGACGCATTCATCGAGCCATGCCAGCACCGGATCTGCTCCCAATATCCAGTCGGTCAGCGCGACCTTGCTGCTGGGTGGAATGGTGAAGTTGCGCTGGCGGATCAGACGTGATGCACCTTGAACGGCCCAGGCCAGAAGATGATCAGCTTCTTCGGAGGCAATACGTCGCCCCATAGCCTCAACCCGTTCCTCAATCGGGATCACGCGGTTGAAGGTAATGACCAGCAGACGGCGTTGCACCCCGCGATCCATCCCGCCCTGAAACGGAGGCAGAGTGTTGGTGGCGAAGATATGCTGCGCCAAGGGCCGAAACTCTACGCGCGATTTGTAAACATCACGCCCGTCCACAGGTTCGCCTGTGATAATCGCTTTAAAGGTTTCAGAGGCGATGGCGGATGATGATGACAGTTCGTCGCTGGCATTCAGCAGCTTTCCGGCAAGGCCGATGACGTGCCGCTCATCACCCATGCGGGCGGCGGTGACGGACGATATGGCCGAAGTTGGCAACAGCCCACGCGCTAGATCCAAAATCTGGCTTTTACCATTCTCGGCACGCTCACCTTTCAATATGATCGCGCGCGGCTGGATCAGCTTTGTAGCATAACCTAAAGCAGCAGAACCGCACATCTCGGCCAGCAAGCTGGTTTTCTGGTCCGCATCATCATCGCCGTGAAATACGCCATGCAGCAGACGTTCCAGAAGATGGCCGGAAACTCTCTCATCAGCCTGCCAGCGTCCCGGCAAAGTATGGCGACAGCGATGCTCGCGCTCATGCGGAACGATATGTGCCGTACCATCGGGCAGGAATGTGATAAAGCCGTTTCTGCAGTTGATGCCAACAGGCGCATCGGCAAAGAAACTTTCTTCCGTCAACAGCGCCGCCAGTTCATTCAGAGTGGAATCAACGCGGCCCTTGCCAAGTTTCACACGGGTCGGATCGCCCTTGGGTGTATTATAATGTGCGCCGTCATAGATATGAGTAGCGAGGCGCAGCTCATGGTCGGGAATAGCTTCCCAGTGTGTTGCCGCGTATCGCCAGAAATGCCCCTCGGCATGGACGACTTTTCCATGCCGCTCGATTAGATCTTCACGGACGCGGCCTGCAATCTCGACATCGGAGCCGATAAAGACGGTGCGCGCCCGTTCCTGGCTGACGGAATGACCAGGGTCGGACTGCATGACCGGGGCGCGCACCGCTTCCTCTCCACCCGATTGGAGAAGATCGTTAAAATCTTTGCCTTCTGGCGGCGTGGCGACGGAAACAGAAAAGCCGTGCGTCCGCAGTTTCGCGATCGCCCGACCAATCTGCCCATCCGCCTTGCTGCCCGGCAGATCGCCGTCGCGGGCGACGATGACAGAGGCTCCCTCCGGCACTGGGGCTGAGCCGATATTGGTAATCCCCAGGCAGGCCCATGTTTCCTGTCCCGTCGCCTGCCAGAGCGAGAGAGCGGTTTCAACGCCTTCGGCGAGGATCAGCGGTTGCTTGCCAGGGAACCGAACGGCAGATTTTTCTGCCCATTTCTCGGTGGCTTTATTCGTGCGCTTGACAACCGGAACAGGGGCTTTCTCGCCTGCGTCGGTCAGATAAATCTGCTGAATAGCGAGAACATTACCATCCGCATCCGTGGCCTGCGCGACCAACGCGCCATATCCGGCATAGGCGTAAGGCCGGAATTGAATACAGGGTGGCGGCTCTACTGTGATACCCCGCCGCTTCAGATAACGCTCGGCGGGGGTGCCATTGATAGGGCCGCAGCCTTTGAGAATATCGGCGACTTTTTCTGCCTTTTCGTCCTGTTGTTGCTTTGATGAAGGCGTGACAATTTTTATATGATTGTTTTCGGACAATCCAAGCCAGTTTCTGGCCCAGTCGTAGGCCGCGCCATTGCGCAGATTCAGGGTGTGGCAGATCAGCTCCAGCCCGTCACCACCGATGCCGCTTTCATGGTCGTACCATTTGCCAGTTTTATCGCCTGCGATATCAACAGCCACGCTGCCCTTATTGCCGTAACGCAATTGTTCGCGCGTGCTTAAGGTGCGGTTTGGCTCGCCCAGCAGATGCAAGGCAAGATCTTCCATACGCTCATTCAGCGCGGCGGCAACATCGGGGAGAGAAATACGATCTGTCATGCTGATTTACGTCTTCCATGCTTCAGGGAGTGACGTGCTGAGGATGATGGGCGTGTGCGGCACAAGCGCGCGTATATAATCAACCCAGGCATGTTCCTGTTTGGGGCGCGTTTCGATGATCAGCGTGTTGGCACGCAGCAGTCCCGTCATCAGGCTGAACAGCGTGTAGATATTTGACACTGGCTCACTGGAAATAATGGCGACACAGGAAGCGCGTAGTGTGAGGACCTTTAAGGTCGCAGCATCGAACGCAGCAGGGCCAAGGGCGGCGTTTGTATCGTCACCAACAACCGTAATCACGGGGGTCTGATTGTTCAGTTTATCCGATTCCAGGCCATCGCCATTTTGCAGCAGGGTCAGATAGCCAACGCCATAGTCGCGCACGACCTCAAAGACTGGCTTCAGATAAGGCGGCGTTTGCGGCATAGCAAGGATCGCCGCGATCTGCTCTTTTGTTGCGCGGTCTATCATCATGACCGCACCGTGTTTTTCGGCTCATCAAAATAATGGCGATCCGCCGTGGACTGGCACAAACGGCTCTGCTCGAATGATTCCACATCGGCAAGGCGATATTTGACACGCCCGCCCACCTTGATGAATTGCGGCCCGACGCCGATCCATCGCCACCGCTCTAGCGTCCGGCAGGACACGCCAAGCCTGCGCGAGAGTTCAACCTGATTCATATGTCTGATTTCCGTCATGTCTTATGGCCTCCATGCCTGAATTTCTCTGAAGGACATCATGCTTTCGATGCGCTGCACGAAACAGGCGCATTAAATTGCATGAAATATTTTTATTTTATGCGCCTGTCTTTTCCTGGATCAGCGCGTTGCGAATGCTGGTCGGCTGCGGAACAGATTTTGCAGAAAAATGCTCTGCCGCCCATGCATGCAGAAATTCGCTTTCGGTGGACAGGGTTTTATGATCTTTGTTCGCGCCGCGACGCTTGCGGTATTCATCGATGATTGCGGGCATGATGCTGGGACGTCCGGCGGCACGTTTCAGATCAGGCAGCGGAACATCGTAGATCGCCACAAACGCCTCAAAATCGTTTGCGTGAACCAGTAGGCTAGATTCTGTCAGGGCAATGCTGGGACTGTCATCCGGGATAAGCAGCTTCGTGAACGGATAGAAATGATAAAAGCTGCGCGCTTCGGTTTTGCCATGGCAAAACAGGTCAAATCCGGTATCGGGGTCGAGGTGGACATAGCCTCGGTACGGTGGCTGACCGAAAAATTCCGTCAGCGGTACCCAGACCGAGGCCAACAGATGACCATGGCAGATATAATATTGCACATCCCGCGCGGTCAGCGGGAGCCGGGCCATGATTTCGTCAAGAAAGTAATACTCCCGTTTTGGCAGTGGCATCCGTCACCTTCCTTCTGTTACTCACGAATGCTTATATACCGGGGCGACGGCGGAACTGTCGGGCGTAAAGCCAAATATTTTACGCTGCTCCTCCCACAGCGGTGGGAAGGGGTTCATGAGATCGGCTAGTTTTAGGCCTTTTGGCTGCTTTCCTGTCAAAATGGCAATGCGAATATCCGGGGCAAGTAAATTCAATCGCATGATGCGCGCGGCATAGGATTTATTGAGGTTGTTCTTTTCGGCGAAAGCATCGAGCGATGGATATTTCCCACGCTCATAGAGCGCCTGCCAGCGCCAGGCCTTGGCAATACCGTTCATCAGCGTATCGTCAAAATGGTGCTGCGGCATATGCGGCGCGTTCGCGGCATCTTCAGGCAGGATGATCAGTCTGCGTCCGCCACGACGCTTGATTGTCAGCGGCACATGGATGCATAGATCGTCGTTCATTCTGCGGCCTCCAAAGTTTTGCTCAAGGCAGGCTGAACCAGCGCGCTTAAATCCCGGCTGTGTAGATAAATCTTCATGCCATCTTCGCTGACGACGATCTCACGCACAATCTGGCGGATCAGGCGCGTCTGCTCTGCCGGAAAAAATTCCTGCCAGATCTCAAGGATATTGCCGAGCTGTGCGCGCACTTCTGGTAGGGTAATGTCTGGCTGCTGTTCCTGCGCCTGTTTCCAGGTTTCTCCGATTACTTCTGGTGCCGTGAAAATACCCTGCAACTGCCGGATGACAGCTTCCTCCAGCTCGCCCGCGCCAAGACTGCGGACAGGACAGTCAAGGCAGGCTTTCTTGAAATAATTCGTCGGCACGTAATAGCGGTATTCACGCCCGTTGCGGGTCGTGGCCGTCATGGTCATACCGGATGCGCATCCGCCGCCGCAGCGCAAGAGATTGCGTAGGGGGGCCGACATCTTCTTCCGGCGCAGCTCGCCACCGCGCATATGCGGGCTTTCTTTCAGAATGGCTTGCACCTTATCCCACAGCTCGCGGCTGATGAGCGGCTCGTGCTGACCCTGGTGCCATGCACCTTTGTGCGTGATGATCCCGGTATAGACGGGATTGGTGATAATCCGATAGATGATAGCCTTGTTCAGAAGGTGACCTTCGCGGGTATTGCCCCGACGGCTGGTATGGGTCTTGGTGCGGTAATCGTGTTCGCGGGTTTCGAGCGCAACGGTGGTCACAGAGCGCGTGGCCAGAAACCGCGCGAAGATAAAACGGATGATTTCCGCCTGCGGTGGGTCGATGACGAGCTTGCGATTATCGACATTATACCCCATCGGCGGCACACCGCCCATCCACATGCCCTTACGTTTGCTGGCAGCCAGCTTGTCGCGGATGCGCTCGCCCGTGACCTCACGCTCGAACTGCGCGAAGGAAAGAAGGACGTTCAACACCAGCCGTCCCATTGATGTGGTGGTGTTAAACTGCTGTGTTACGGATACAAAACTGACATGGTATTTTTCAAAAATCTCAATCAGCTTTGAAAAATCCGCAAGTGATCGCGTCAGACGATCAATCTTGTAAACCACAACTACATCGATCTTGCCTGCCTCAATATCCGCCATCAGGCGCTTGAGAGCGGGGCGTTCGATATTCCCACCCGTGAACCCGCCATCATCAAAACGGTCGGGATAGAGCATCCAGCCTTCATGACGCTGCGCCGTGATATAAGCTTCCGCTGCCTCGCGCTGCGCATCCAGTGAATTGAATTCCTGTTCCAGCCCTTCCTCATGGGATTTGCGGGTATAAACCGCGCAGCGGATTTTTTGTTTGACGGGCGAGTTCATCGTTTTCCTCCCGCGCTGCGCAGGCCGAAGAACACAGGCCCCGACCATTGTTTTCCTGTAATGGTACGGGCGATACGGGAAAGGCTTTTAAACCGCTGGCCGCGATAATCGAAGCCATGCGGCAACACCGTCACGACATGCTCTTCACCCTGGTATTCTCGCATCAGCCGTGTGCCAGAGATTGGGGCGTCACGGGTTTGACGTTTGCTTTTACGCTTGGGCTTTCCCTGCATATCCATCTGCTGACGGGCATGGGCTTCGAGCTGGCGTTCCAGCGGGCGGCTGTCCACGCCGTATTCCAGCTCCTGAATCCGGTAGGCCAGCCGTTTGACGAAATACGTCTTGTTGAAGGGCGGTGGCTCTTTGGCGTAAAGGCTCTGCCACAACGCCTTCAGCTCCGTGGCCGTCATGTCCGGCAGACCCGCGATGCGCCCAATCATGTTTGAAGCTGTCATTTTATTGCTCATGTCGAATGCCTCTCTTTCTTAAGGTTCGACATGAATGCTTCGGTACCGCGCGAAGTCCAGTTGATAAGCGCGAAAAGAGCAGATTTATAAGGATTTTCGGCTCTATGGGCGGATGTCGATCTATACGTCCATGGTACGGTCCGGCGCAGAGAGCCACAATCGCCGTTGATTACGCAGAAACCCTTTTATTCACGCAAACGCTGTTCGGCCTGCTCAAAAACGATACCGCTGACGGCGGTTAAAAATGTACGGCGAAAAATATGAATCAAATCAGCTTGTGGCTGTGTACTTACCGAGTTTATCAAGTACACACCAAAAAGAGCATATCTGCCCATTCAGAGCATCCGCGCGAAAATAACGGCAAATCCGTCCGCAGGGTGCGGTACACACAAAACGCCCCTGAACCATGCATCACATGGGGATTTGTGAGGGGGTAAAATCACTTTGGGCATTTTCGAGTAATAGAAATGGCGGTGACGGAGGGATTCGAACCCTCGATACATGTTGCCATGTATGACGATTTAGCAAACCGTTGCCTTCAGCCTCTCGGCCACGTCACCTTAGAAAAACTAGCTTTATCAGAACAATACCCCCACGTCAAAGGCAAGATGCATCCCTTGCGATTCAACGAAAACCTGCCTAAAATCCAAGAAAAACAAGGAAAGGCATACTATGCGTCTCAATAACCTGACTTTGAGTGTACTTCTGTCACTGATTTTTATTCTGCCCGCAAGAGCAGAAGAAAGCGCTTTACGTCTCTATACCTTTAATTGTGGGGACATCAAGGTTCTTGACCTGAATGTGATGGACGACACTGATTCCTACGCTGGCCAAACCAAGGACCTCAGCGATTCCTGTTATTTAATCCAGCATCGCAATGAATACATGCTTTGGGATACTGGCTTGCCTACGGCTTTAATCGGAAAAACTGAAGAAGAACGTAAAAATGGAGCCTTTTTACCATCGCTGCAAACGCCTCTGGTCGAACTTCTTGCTGGCATAGATGTAAAGCCCGAGAACATCAAAAAGATAGGCATCAGCCATGTCCACTTTGACCACATCGGCCAGGCCGCTAATTTCAAAGGTGCCAATCTCTTAATCGGGGAAAAAGATTATAATCTTTTGTTTTCTGGCGAAACAGCGGCGGAAGGTTTTGATAAAGCGCCTCTCGAAAACTGGGCAGCCGGCACAAGCGTAACCAAAGTATCCGGCGACTATGATGTCTTTGGTGATGGATCGGTGATTATGCTTTCAATGCCAGGCCACACGCCCGGCCATTCATCTCTTCAAGTGAATTTGAAAAACAGCGGCACAATCATTCTTTCCGGCGATCTTTATCACTTCCACGAAAACATGGAGAACGGCCGCTTACCTGATTTCAACACCAGCCGCGAAGAAACCCTCGCTTCATTTGCAAAAATGAAAGAAAAAATTGATGAAACAAAGGCGCGCTTCATAATCCAGCACGACCCCGAAGATTTCAAATCAATGCCAACCCCACCAGCATATCTGGACTAAGGAAAAACTATGAAAAAAGTACAAGTAAAAAAATATCTGAAATACGCAGCCGGCGGCCTTGCCGCCATCATACTCGTCATTCTCATTGCCGCTGCGATGAAGTCTGATGAGTTCAGCTATGAAAGTTCCATGGAAATGAACGCTTCGCGCCGTGCGGTCTACCTCCAGGTCATTAATCTGAACCGCTGGCAAGAATGGTCGCCGTGGGCCAAGCTTGATCCAAACGCCGAGAACATCTTCAAAGGGCCGCGCGCCGGTTTGGGGGCCGAAATGACTTGGAAGGGTAACGGCAATGTGGGCGAGGGCAGCATGAAAATTATCGAAGCCGTCCCTCACAAGCTTATAAAATATCAACTTGATTTTATAAAACCCATGGCCGGAACAAGCATCTCTGAATTCAACTTTGAATCCATCAAAGGCGGAAAAACCCTTGTAACCTGGCGCATGACAGGAAAAGCGGGATATTGGGGCAAAGTCATGGGGATTGTCATGAATTGTGAGGGCATGATTACAAATCAGTTCAACGAAGGCCTGACAAATATTAAGCAAATCGTAGAAAAATAATGCCCGTTAAAAAGCTGAAAAAGGATTTGGCAACAATTGATGCTGCCACCAAGCTCACCATCATCGTCGCGGCGCTTGGTTATATGGTCGATATTTTCGATCTACTCCTGTTCAGCATTGTTCGTATTTCCAGCCTCAAAGATCTCGGCCTTGAGGGCGATGAACTGCTCTCGAAGGGGATTCTTCTCATCAATGCGCAAATGGCGGGCTTGTTGATCGGCGGTATTTTGTGGGGCGTATGGGGCGATAAGATGGGACGCGTCTCGGTTCTCTTCGGCTCAATTCTGCTCTATTCCGTTGCGAACATTGCCAATGGCTTCGTCACCGATGTCAATCAATACGCCGTCCTGCGCCTTATTGCTGGCGTCGGCCTCGCGGGTGAACTGGGGGCAGGGGTGACGCTGGCCTCCGAACTCTTCCCAAAAAACTGGCGCGGTATGGGCACAACCTTTATCGCTTCCGTAGGAATGATCGGCGCCGTCCTCGCCGCCCTGATAGCCGATTATGCCGACTGGCGCACGGCCTACATGGTTGGCGGCCTGATGGGCTTAACCTTGCTGATTATGCGCATGCGCCTTAAAGAATCCGGTTTGTATCAAGAGGTAAAGTCAAAAAAGAAGGTCAAACGCGGCAATTTCCTGATGTTGTTCTCGACGCGCGACCGCATCATGCGTTACCTCAAAACCATCATCATCGGCGCTCCGATCTGGGGCGTTGTAGGCCTGTTCATCACCTTTACCCCGGAATTCGCCAAAGATTTCGGTATGAGCGAAATCCCCACCGCAGGCCTTGCTGTTCTGTTTTGTTACTCCGGCCTTCTCGTGGGCGATATTATCAGCGGCACCTTAAGCCAACTGCTGCAAAGCCGGCGCCAATCCGTCATGATCATGCTGGGGGTAATGGTCGCCGCCATCGCGCTGTACATCCTGCTGCCCGGTAAAACGCTGCATGTCTATTACATGCTCTGCTTCCTCATGGGCCTCGGCTGCGGCTACTGGGCGATGTTTATTCAAATCGGGGCGGAGCAATTCGGCACCAACATCCGTGCCACCGCCGCCACGACCGTCCCGAATATGGTGCGCGGCCTGACCATCCCGATGACCGCAGGTTTCCATTTCCTAATTCCAACCTTGGGCGTTACCGGCGCCGGCGTCGCCGTGATCGCCGTCACGATCATATTGGCCTTTGTCTCCGTCCTCACCCTGCACGAGACGTTCGATAAAAACCTCGATTTTGTCGAGCGTTAGTCCTCAGGCTGTAAATCAAGAGCCACAATAATTTTATTGTAGCCCGTATACATCTCCATGACAGTGAGAATTTCAAGAATATCTTCTTCCGAATAGTCAAAATCCTTTAATTTCTCAAAGTCAGAATCTTTGAGTTTTTCAGGTTGTTTTGTAGCCGTGCCAACAAATTTTAATACGAAAGAAAGTTTTTTATCAGAAACCCTTCCTGACTCTATCGCGTCGATTTCAGATTTCTCAACGCCAAGATTTTCAAGATTACCGCGATGAATATTGACACAAAAATGACAGCCATTTACACGCGAAACCCGCGTAGCAATTGCTTCTTTGGTAATCAGTGAGAGATTGCCTTGGCCTAAAATGTTTTTTGTTCGGTTCCAGTTTGCTTGCACAATATACGGATAACGTGCAAAAGCGCGGTATGCAGCAGGCACACGTCCTGCACGCTCAATAATTTCATCAAAAACAGCCTGAGTCTCAGGATTATCCGAAGAATGCTCTGTAAGTTTTATGCGCGGCATATCTAGCCCAACTTCTTCTTCAACAACTCATTCACAACACCCGGGTTCGCCTTACCCTGCGATTTTTTCATCACCTGACCCACGAAGAAGCCAAACAATTGTTGCTTGCCGCCTTTATACGCCGCGACGTTATCAGGGTTCTCGGCAATCACCTCATCAACAATCGCCTCAATCGCGCCGGTATCCGTAACCTGCTTCAATCCCTTTTCTTCAACAATTGCGCCCGGATCTTTCGAGCTTTGATACATCTCGGCAAACACGTCCTTGGCAATTTTGCCTGAAATCGTGTTGTCGGAAATCAGATCAATCAGCGCCCCGAGCTGCGTCGCCGCGATAGGGGAGGCGGTAATCTCCTTATTCTCTTTATTCAGCGCGCCAAGCAATTCATTCAAAACCCAATTTGCCGCCATCTTCGCATCCCGGCCCTTGGCAACGACTTCAAAATAATCCGCCCGTGCCCGCTCCGAAATCAAAACGCTCGCATCATACGCCGACAATCCAAAATCACTCATAAATCGGTGCTTTTTCTGGTCGGGCAGCTCTGGTAACGTCTGCTTGATCTTCTCAACAAAACCTTGCTCCAGATGCAGCGGCAGTAAATCCGGGTCGGGGAAATAGCGGTAATCATGAGCTTCTTCTTTTGACCGCATCGAACGGGTTTCCGCCTTGTCCGGATCCCATAAACGGGTTTCCTGATCGACCTTGCCACCGCCCTCAATGATCTCAATCTGCCGCCCGGCCTCATACAAAATCGCGGCCTGCACGGCTTTGACGGAATTAACGTTCTTAATCTCGCACCGCGTTCCAAGCCCGCCGCCAATTTTACGCACGGACACATTCACGTCCGCCCGCATCGAACCTTCTTCCATATTCCCGTTGCAGGTCTCAAGATACTGCAAAATCATCCGCAGCTTGGACAAATAAGCCGCCGCTTCATCCGGCCCTCGAATATCCGGCTCCGAAACAATCTCCATCAACGCACAACCGGATCTATTCAAATCCACATAGGATTTCGTTGGATGTTGGTCATGCACCGACTTTCCTGCATCCTGCTCAAGGTGCAGGCGTGTAATCCCAATGACTTTGGTCTCGCCACCGGGAAGGTCAATCTCAATCTCGCCTTTGCCGACAATCGGATGCTCAAATTGAGAAATTTGATAGCCCTGAGGCAAATCAGGGTAAAAGTAATTCTTCCGCTCAAACACGGAGGTCATATTGATCGCGGAGTTCAGGCCCAAACCTGTGCGCACAGCCTGCTCAACGACATATTTATTCAAAACCGGCAACATACCCGGCATCGCCGCATCTACGAGGGAAACCTGGCTGTTTGGCTCAGCCCCAAATGCCGTGGAAGCCCCGGAAAAGAGCTTGGACTTGGCAATGACCTGCGCATGGACCTCCATGCCGATTACAACTTCCCAATCACCTGTTTCGCCTTGAATTGTATATGTCATGAAGAGTTTTTAACGTGCGAAATCCAATTTGTCTATGCGCCTGTTATTCGTACAAATCCAGACCGCAAACATACAACTCATGGTTATACTTATCCTGATACCGTTCGTGCATCATCATATAACCCAAGGGGTTTGCCACACTTTGTGATTTTCTAAAACTATCGCGCTCAAACCCGGGAATTAAACCCTGACCACTATTCATAACAAAATCATGCATGGAATCAGCGGTGCAGGAACAAAGTTTGAGCTGCTTGCCTTGTTCGAAGTTTTCTCCGTTAGTTTGCAGACATGTGTCATAAACATTTTGACGTGTCGTCTGTGCCATGCAGGGAACATACGCCAACAGCAACATCCGTGCGTATTCAAAATCACCGTTGCGACTCTTTTCAAACATCGTCCGAACTTGCTGCGGACTCATAGTCGCCATCATTTCGGACGCCGTACATGCGCATTGCGTCTCCATGTAACTCTCAAAATTCGGTGAAGTATTAGATTGTAAACAATAGTTGTAATAGACCTCGATCATGCCGTTCTTGTCTTTTTCGACGTCTCCAACACCAAGAAGCGCAGCAGGGTCATAAAGCTGTAAATCAAGAGGGGCAAATTCGGGGGATTCGTCCGCCGCCGCAGGCAGCGCACAACAGAGCAAGATCAAACTAAGGGCGAGCGGTAAAATTCGCGGCTTTCTCAATCGCATACCCGCATTTTAGCACAGTTTCTTCATCCCATGCACGCCCGATAATTTGTAATCCCAAAGGCAATCCACCGGCACTAAGCCCAGCAGGAACAGACATCGAGGGAACCCCAGCCAAAGAGGCAGGGACTGTAAACACATCATTCAAATACATTTTGATTGGATCATCTTCATTCTCGCCAATCTTAAAGGCGCCCGACGGCGCAGTCGGTGTCAACAGCACATCACACTTTTCAAAAGCCTTGATGAAGTCTTCCGAGATCAAACGGCGCACTTTTTGTGCTTTGATGTAATACGCATCATAATATCCGGCCGACAAAACATATGTGCCGATCATAATCCGCCGCTTGACCTCGTCGCCAAACCCGGCCGAACGTGTGTTCTCATATTGATGGGTCAAATCTTCGCCATCCACACGCAACCCATAACGCACACCATCATATCGTGCCAAATTCGAGGATGCTTCCGCTGGTGCGATCACATAATAAGTCGCCAGCGCATACTTTGTATGAGGCAAAGATATTCCCTCAATAATTTCAGCTCCCGCGTCTTTAAGCCATACCTTTCCTCGCTCCCAAAGCTTTGAAATCTCTTCCGGCATCCCGTCCATGCTGTATTCTTTTGGAATACCAACCTTCAGGCCCTTAACACTCGCCGAAACGATTGCCCTAAAATCAGGGACATCTTTATGCGCTGAAGTGCTGTCCTTGGGATCATGCCCCGACATGGATTGAAGCAATAATGCGCAATCTTCAACCGTGCGAGCCATCGGCCCCGGCTGATCGAGCGAGGACGCAAACGCAATCACCCCCCACCGGGAGCAACGCCCGTAAGTTGGCTTAATCCCCGCAATCCCGCAAAAGCTCGCGGGCTGCCGGATTGATCCGCCCGTATCGGTTCCCGTTGCGCCCATCGCCATGCGCCCAGCAACTGCCGCCGCTGATCCGCCTGACGATCCACCCGGTACCAAATCTTTGCCCCACGGATTAATCACATTTCCAAAGTAAGATGTTGTGTTCGATGAACCCATGGCAAACTCATCCAAAGACGTTTTGCCAACCATGACCGCCCCATCGCCAAATAATTTCGAAGTCACTGTGGATTCATAAGGAGGAACAAACCCTTCAAGAATATGACTGGAAGCCGTAGTTTGCACACCTTTAGTACAGAAGAGATCTTTGATCGCAAGCGGAATACCATCCAGAGGCTTCGCATCACCCGACGCATAACGCGCATCTGAATCCTTCGCCATCTCCAAAGCTTTTTGAGGCGTAAAAGTCACAAAGGCATTCAAACCCTTCTGCGCTTCAGAGGTGTTGATATGCGCCTGCGCCAACTCTACGGCTGAAAATTTTTTCTCCTGAAGTCCAGCAAGGGCTTCGGTAATGGTCAAATCCACTAAGCTCATTCAACCACCTTCGGCACCACATAAAACCCGCTGGCGGTCTCAGGCGCATTGCTCAAAACCTTGTCCTGGTAATCGCCGTCATTCACAGCATCTTCACGCAGCTTCAAATCAATATTCACCACATTCGCTAGCGGCTCTACGCTATCTGTATTAACCTCAGCAAGCTGTTCAACGAACCCCAAAATGTTGTTCAATTGCGGCGTATAACGATCCAGCTCCTCATCCGTCATCTTCAAACGGGCGAGGCGCGCTACCTTTCTAACGTCATCTTTAGTCACAGACATGCAAAGGGTTTTACAGCAACGCACGCCAACAACGCAACGGGAAATAAAAAAATATTCGTTGCACCCAAACCGCTCTTTGCGGTTAATAATCAAATGACTGTAGGTTTACTGAAAGATATCGCGGGCAATTGCCCTAAAAATGTGGCTCTTCTTGGGCTTGATGTAGGAAAAAAGACAATAGGGCTGGCGCTCTCCACGCCCGATCAAAACCTTGCAACACCGCTGACCACCATCAAACGCACTAAATTCACCGCTGATATGGCGGAACTCACTAAAATCATCAATGAATTCGAAGTCGGGGGCTTCGTGATAGGTCTTCCGATCAATATGGACGGCACAGAAGGCCCGCGCGCGCAATCCGTGCGTGATTTTGCACTGGAAATGGCTAAAACCCTGGGGCAGGGCACATGGATCGCCCTCTGGGACGAACGGTTATCCACAGCCTCGGTGGAAGATCTTGTGGACAAATCTGTAGAAAAGCGGAAAACCAAAGCCAATTCAAAGTCTTCCGGTCTTATCGATAAGCTCGCTGCCCAAATAATTCTGCAAGGCGCTTTACAATACATAAAAAATTATTGACGTAATTATGCATTTCTTTTAAAGATTCATATTTGAAACAACGTTAACCAAGAGGTTAAGCATGCGATATATACTGGCTATTTGTCCTAACGATCAACTAAATCAAATGGGCTACACGCGCATTGAAATAGACGGCAATCACCACGTCTTCACCAGAATCTTTAACTTGGAAAGCCCAGGGGCTCATCAAGCCTATGAAGAATTAAAGGCTCAGCATCGTGAAAAATTAAAAGACCATTTGATTACTTCGCCAAAGTTACCGTTCGAAGCCAGCGCTCTTTTGCCGGGTGAATATATTGGCGACGATGGAAAAATTCACTATGATTCAGACGAATTTGATCCGGCTGTCTTAAGTTTCTAATATCTCAAATTAAAAGGCCCGTGAGGGCCTTTTTTGTATTAGAGACACCAGTTCTTAGAATGCGTTTTAACCAAACCGCATCAGCTCATGGCCATAATTCTTCATCCAGAAATGGCCATTAAGATAATCGTCTGACAGATCACGACACAGTGCCCAGAACTTTGATTCATGATCAAGGTGGCGCAAATGTGCAACTTCGTGAGATACGACGTAATCCAGTGCCTCATAAGGCGCAAAAACCAAACGCCACGACAAGGAAATATTACCTTCGGAAGAACAGCTGCCCCAACGGGTTTTGGTATCACGCACATAAAGATTATTAATCCGCTTACGGATGATCGCTGCCTTGCGGTACGCGATTTCCTCCATCGTCTCTTTCGCCAAGTTCTTTAAAAACCGCTCAATACGTAAAGAGGGATCTTCACGGTTTGTGTAAACCGTCAAACGGTTGCGCTTCAAAACAATGTCTGTTGCTTTCAAATCCTTATTATAAAAGATCTCAATAACGCGGTTATAACCCAGCACAGGAATAACCTGTCCATGAACAAAAGGAATGTGTTCAGGAAGCTCTTCAAGCTTTTCCTTCATCCAATCTTCATGATCGAGAGCAAATTCATGCGCCTTGCGTGCGCTGCATCCTTTGGGAACGGTCAAGATAAATGCGCGGTCTTTATTATCCAGCCGAAGAGAAATTCTCTTGGCTCTGTTACTTCGCTTACATTTCACAAAATCCAAACCAATAGGTGTCAAGAGGCTTGGATCCTCATCGAACACGAGTGTCTGACGTCTTTTTCCAGTGAAAGCGCGAAGTGAACGACGCATATTAATCAACGACCTCCTTAAAATTTTCTTGTTTATGATCACGCAGCCAACGCCTAATCGCTACAATTCCGTGTGACTCACGGTTATAACGTTCCGGCGCTATATCGGGGGCTATCTTCAAGTCCTGTGCAGGAACCGGATCTTTGCCCTCGTCAAACGAACGGATAAAACTACGGATACGGGGCATAATCTGCGTTCGCCATTTGCCACCGTTAAAAATACCGTAATGACCTGTTTCGAGTTGAAAGTGATGATACTGCTTTTTTTGCGAAAGGGAATAGCAAAGTTCATGCGCCGCCGTTGTTTGTCCGCGTGCTGATATATCATCCAGCTCACCCTCGACTGTCAAAAGCGCAGTCTTTTCAATATCTTGCGGTCTAACATCTTTAATTTCACGCGTCTGCGGATCGGTCCATTTCATTTGAAAACGGGGCAAAGAATGACGCTGAAATACCGTCTGAACCGTTTGTATGTAAAATTCAGCCGAAATATCCATGACGGATAAATATTCGTCATAAAACACGCGGTGCTTCTCTGCGGATTCACCATCTCCCTGTATTAAATGCTGGTAAAACTGCATGTGGGAATCCACATGGCGATCAAGGTTCATCGACATAAATCCGGTCAGTTGCAGGAACCCGGGATACACTTTTCTCCCCGCACCTGGATAATAAAACGGCACATCCAGCAGCACAGAACTCTCAAACCACTCAATAGGACGTGTCTCCGCCAATTCTGTAACTTCGGTTTTTGAAACGCGCGTATCAATCGGCCCGCCCATCAACGTCATGCTCATCGGCTGATTAGGGTCATTGTCTGACGCCATCAACGACACCGCAGCGAGCACTGGCACAGCCGGCTGACAAACCGCAATCAAATGAGTGTCCGGCCCAAGCAGACTCAAAAACTCTCGCAAATACGCGATGTAATCATCAAGATTAAACCGTCCATCCTTCAAAGGAACCTGACGCACATCCTGCCAGTCCGTAATATAAACATCATGATGAGGTAAAAGGGCTTCCACCGTTCCGCGCAGCAACGTCGCATAATGGCCCGACATCGGCGCGACAATCAAAACTTTCGGATCATTGCGATTGGTTTTGCGTTGGAAGTTTAGCAGTGACCCAAATGGTTTCTTCAACAAAACCTTTTCAACAATCTTGACTTCTTCGCCGGCAATTTTCGTGCTGTTCAATCCAAATTCAGGACGCCCGAAATGCTGAGTGGCGCGCTCAAACATTTCCATGTTCGCCGCCATTGTCCGCCCTAAGGAGGTTTGACCAAACGGATTCCATGGATTGTTAATGACCTCCCGCATCAATTTTGCTTGAATTCTAAGCGGAGCGGCCATTACATGTTGTAAATCGTGAAGCAGATAGAGCACAGGACTTGTCCTTTTTTTGTCAATAAACCATACTTAAATTGTACCGCATTTTGGGTACGAAAGGAACGCCGCTTTTTGAAATATATATATGATTTTTGGTTGACATTTCACGGCCATCTTGCTGACCCCGAAAGATTCCCCATTGCTGGTGCCGCCATCATTCTTATGGCTATTTGGGGGATCGTCACAGGCAATCTGGGGCTATGGACATCGGCGAACCCTTTGCTTTGGAAAATAACGGACAAATTATTCTCTCCGCTGGGGTTGCGCCTGGATCGCAAAGACAGAAAAGCCGGCGATCTCATTTTTCGGGGATTCCTGGTCAGCATTTTGGCTATTCTACTTGCTTATGCTGCGGCGCAGCTTGTTTCATATTACGTACAAACCAATGCTTACAGTCCAATCTTTGAAACAATTGCGCTGGCCGTTTGCCTGACCTGCGGAGCTGTCTGGCACATGCTCATGAAGCTTTACCGTACCATCGAACAAAACCAGGCCGGAGCAGGGGCCTATCTGATGCTCTCTCGCTCGGCCAGAACTGACTTCTCCTCGGCTGATAATTACACCATCACCCGGGCAGGCATGGCCTGCGCAGCCAAATCCTTCGATAAAGGGCTTGTCGCCCCTGTTCTCTGGTACCTGCTTTTGGGAATTCCTGGCGCCTTTATTTACACGGTTATCGCTGCGTTGGCCTGGCGCTTCGGAAAAGGCGGCTTTACAAGCGGTTTTGGCGCTGTCCCTCTGGCTTTTGAAAAGCTTCTTGGCTTCGTTCCTTCCATTTTGGCGGGAGTTTTCATTCTTCTCGCCTCATTGCCGACTCCCTCGGCGTCCATGGGAAAAAGTATATCTCTTGCTTTTGGACTATTGTTACGAAAAATAAAGAAGGGCGTCGCCAAATATGAACAAGGGGGATTCCCCCTCACGGCCATGGCCTGGACACTTAACGTCGCTCTTGGCGGCCCCGCGAAGACTTTAAGCGGCGAAAGTCTTAAATTCGCCTGGGTTGGCCCCGAAAAGGCCACGGCCCAAATCGACCACACCCACCTTCGCCGCGCAATCCTTATCCACATGGGCGCCACACTGCTCTTCCTCGCCGCGCTGGGCGGGGCTTACGTCTGGGGTGAACTATTACTTGACTTTCCCCCTTAACATCGCTTATTTTCCCGCCAATACTTAAAAACCTGAATAAGGAGAGCTCCATGAGCCGCAAATGTGTAATTACTGGTAAAGCCCCGATGAGCGGGAATAACGTGTCCCACGCGATGAACCACACACGCCGTATATTCCGTCCGAATGTTGGCGATACAGGTGTCTACAGCGAAGCTTTGGCACGTTTGGTTAAGATTCGCGTATCAGCAGCAGGTCTGCGCACGATTGAACACAAGGGGGGCTTGGACGCTTACTTAGTCAGCACAGCCAAAACCAAACTTGATCCTGAATTGCGTGCCCTGAAGACTCAGGTGGAAAAAGCCCTGGAAAAAAAGGCTGCTTAATTCGCGCATAAACATGTGATACAAACCCGCTGAAAACCACAGCGGGTTTTTTATTTGGGAAACAACAATGCCAACCTATCCAAATTTCAGTTTTGAAATCACGCACCAGGACAAAAAATCTGGTGCACGCCTTGGCTTGCTCAAAACCCCGCACGGCACAATCGAAACCCCGAACTACATCTTCTGCGCGACCAAAGCCGCCATAAAGGGCCTCTCACCACAGCAAATGAAGGACGCGCAAACCGATATCATCCTCGCGAACACCTATCATCTCATGCTCCAACCCGGCGAAAACATTGTCGAGAAAATGGGCGGACTGCACAAAATGATGGGATGGAACGGCCCGCTTTTAACCGACAGCGGTGGGTTTCAGGTCTTCTCGCTGGGCGAGGGCACCATGGCCAACGAGATTAAGGGCAAGAACAAAGGCCATGACAATAAAAATTTGCTCGAAATCACGGAGGAGGGTGCCGTTTTCCGCTCCTATCTTGATGGCCGCAAAATCAACCTCACGCCGGAATATGCCATGGAAATCCAGCGCAAGCTCGGCGCTGATCTTCTGATGCAATTCGATGAATGCACGCCGTACCACGTCACCAAAGATTATACGGCCAAGTCCATGGAAATGTCGATGCGCTGGGGCGATCGCTGCCTCACGGAATTCAAGCGCCATGACAACGGCGCTCAAGCGCTCTATGGAATCATTCAGGGCGGGGTTCACGAAGACCTTCGCAAAATCAGTGCCGCCTACACCAAAGATCGCCCCTTCTTCGGAACGGCTGTTGGAGGGTGCTTGGGTGGCACAGATGAAGAAATGGAAACGGTTGTTCGTGCAAGCCTGCCTTATGCGGCCCCTGAGCGTCCCGTCCATTTCCTCGGGATTGGTCAAATCAAGGATGTTTTCCGATTTGTCCGCTTGGGCATAGATACTTTCGATTGCGTCATCCCCACAAGACTCGCACGCCACGGCACGGCGTATGTGAAAGGGGCGCCAAGCGAAACCATCAACCTCAAAAACGCCCGCTACCGCGAAGACCCAACACCTTTGGACGAAAGCATGGATTTGCCGTGCTCAAATTACTTTTCCAAGGCTTATATCCACCATCTTTTAAAATCTGATGAAATCCTCGGCATCCAAATCATCGCCCAACATAACGTCGCCACAATCAATCGCCTGATGCGCGAAATCCGGGCATCCATCAAGACAAACACCCTTGATGCCCTTGAAAAAACTTGGATTTCTTAGGATTTCTTCGTCTCATTAACTATTTCCATACAATTTTCATAGTATTTTAATAAAAAGAGATACTTTTTATGACAGGGATAAAATTATGGCCGCAACACAGGATATTGCAGGCCGCGACCCCCTAACCGGGGTTAAGGACAAGGAAGCCGCCTTAAAAGACATAGGCCTGGAACTTGACCGCTTAAAGCGCCAAGGCAAGACTTTTTGCACTGTAATCTCACGTCTTGAGCACTATGAGATCATCAAAGACAAAGGAAATCAGACCGTTGCAGACAGCATGATCCAGATTCTTGTCGATATAATCCATCAAACGACACGATCCTTCGATGACATCTATAAAATCAATGAAGACACGTTTATCATGATATTGAAACAAACTGAGATTCTTGGTGCGTTGAATGTGATGGAACGAATACAATACAAGCTAGATGAAAAAAAGATGACATACCCTGGTAGTCTCAATCGCCGAAAAATTGCAATCACCTCCTGCGTGATACAGGCGTACGTTGCTCATTCAGCAGAAGACATCTTAAAAAATCTGCAAGAACAACTGCAATCCATGACCACTGACGACGGTCACATCGGCCGCTTCCAGGAAGAAACACAGCTCACAAAATACGTCAGACAAACCGCAGAGCCCGAAAACGCATAAAGCAAACAAATGGCAGACGATACACCCTCATACGAACAGTATTTTCAGGAAATGACCATCCCGCGCTTTATCGTCAAGCGTGAAGGGAAGAGTTTCGTCATCACCAACATCAATGCCATGGCTCTTAAGTACTTTGATAAGTCCCGTGAAAATGTCATAGACAAACCAATTGCGGCTTTCATGGACAATGCCAACGCCCAGCATTTTCAGCAATGTTTCGAAGTCTGTTGCGCTCGTGAAAAATCAGTAACTGTGCAGGCGTTACCAAGCGTGCCCGGCGAAGTTCGAGTTTATGGTTTCTACATTAGTCCCATAAAAAATAAAAAAGGCGAAATCGAATATCTCGATATCATCGGTCAACTCGATGTTGCCGATCAATCGATTCTTCAGCGTGAACGCGATGATGCAATCTCTCTCTTAACCTCTGTTTTCGAGGTCGGAGAAATCGGGATTGTTGTCACTGATCCCAAAGGGATTATTGTCCGCGTAAACGAAAGCTTTGTTCGCACATTCGGCTGGCCGCGCGATGATCTTATGAATTCCGACATGATTGATCTCATCACGCCTGACGAGCGTGACATGGTAAGAAAAATTCATAATGAATGCATCCAAACCGGTGGCCACAATTCCGGCGAACTCAAACTCATCCGAAAGGACGGTACTGTCGCCAACGTCCTCTCGACAACCGCCACCATCGAACTCAGTCAAAAGCGCCGCTATCAGGTTACAACAGTGATGGACATCACCTTAAGAAAGCGCATGGAAGAATCCTTACGCATGGCGAAGGAACAAGCTGATGCTGCCAACCGGGCAAAATCGACATTCCTTGCCAACATGTCTCACGAATTGCGCACACCTCTAAACGCGATCATCGGTTTCTCAGAAATGATCATCAAAGAAACGTTCGGCGCACTCAACAACCAAAAATACAAAGGTTACCTCGACGACATTCATTCCAGCGCACGTCATCTGCTAGAAATCATCAACGAAGTCCTCGACATGTCTAAAATCGAAGCGGGACGAATTGATCTCGATGAAACAGAGATTGATCTTCATGAGCTGATCCGCTCTGTCACCCGTATGATGGCGTCGCGCGCTTTCGGCAATAACATTAAACTCGAAATGGATCTCTCAGACTCTGTAACACATCTTAACGCCGATGAACGTCTCTTGCGCCAGGTGTTGATCAACCTGATCGCGAACGCGGTAAAGTTTTCAAACCCAGGCGGCCATGTTCTCGTTACTTCCGAACGCCTGCGTGACGGCAGTACGCAAATCATTATCAAAGACGAAGGCATCGGCATTCCCAAAGAAAAAATCCAACAAGCCATGGAGCCATTCGGTCAAATTTCTGATCGTCCTGAAAACGCGTTCTATCAGGGAACGGGTCTTGGCTTACCTCTTGCCAAGGCCATGATCGAACTTCACGATGGCATCCTCCAGCTTGAATCTGACCTCGGCAAAGGCACTTCCGCCATTATTACCCTTCCATCCTTCAGAACATTGCCAAACAAGACCAATCCCTCTAAAGTATACGTCAGCTAAAGAATATTCATATTTCTGCAAGGAGAAAGCTGATGACTGATCTCGAACGACAATGCGCCAAAGCAGGTCTTAAAATGACCGGCCAACGCAAGGTAATTCTGCAGGTTTTAGGAGATTCCGCCGATCATCCCTCAGTTGAAGATGTTTACGAACGCGCAAAGAAAATCGATGACTCAATCTCGATCGCCACTGTCTATCGCACACTAAGTCTCCTCGATGAGCTTGACCTCGTCATCCGCCATGAGTTTCAGGAGGGCTATTCCCGCTATGAAGTGAACTGGGATCACCACCATCACCTCATCGATCTCGAAACCGGACAGGTCATCGAGTTTCAAAACGAAGAGCTCGAAGCCCTTAAAGAAAAGATTGCCAATGAACTTGGTTATGATCTCGTTGATCACCGCCTCGAGCTTTATGGCAAGAAACTAAAGAAAAAGAAATAACCATGTCCTGTAATTTGCCAATTCAAAAAGGGGTCAAAAAGGCCGCTGATTGCAAATGCTACAGTGCCGTTATGCGCACCTATAAATCTATGATCAGTGACGAACCACACAGCGTCGCTCTTGAGGCCGCGCAGCGTGTCTACCGTTTCCACCATCCCGAAGATTCCAAAATCGACGCTCATCTCACTGTCGAAAGTTGGATAGCTAGCGAACATCTTCACTAATGCTGCCCGTCCACATCGCCATTGACGCCGCAATCAAGCAAATGGACGAGCAGGGGGTTTTCTACTACATCCTCCAGCGCGGCGAACGCAACTCCGGAACCATCCTGCTCAAAATTTCCAATCGCCAGGGCAGTGTTAAACTCCTCACGCAGCAACGAAACCTTGAAGGGGATCTTTGCTGGATCCCTGCTCTTAATCAGGAAACTATTGAAGAAACGCAAGCAGACGATTATATTCAGCGTTCGGTACAGCGTGATCCTGATCTTTGGGTTATTGAAATCGAAGATCCGGCGATGCAAAATCCGTTTAAAGAATTTGTTTAGAAGGAAAATGTCATGAAAAAAATCGTTTTATTGCTTTTGGGCTTTGTCTGCCTCGCAGGGTGCACAAACACACTCAACGGTGCAGGCAAAGACATCGAAAAGGCCGGTCAAAAAGTCCAGAAGACCTTTTAAGACTCAATTTTTCCCAGTTTTTTGAAAAAACTATTATTTTAGAGGCGCTTGACTGCACTCATTTAAAAATTTAACATAATATTAATAAAATACACATAAAATTTTATGTATATATAACTTTTTATGTGAACCATGCGGGTAATAGAAAAACCACTAATCCTCAAATATATTTTGCAGCAAGAGGCAAGCGCCCTTGCGGTAAACTCTGAAATCAATCTAAAAACCCATGCAAACACTGAGGAAGATAAAAAATCTCAAGATATTGACACTGTCTTGGAGGCAGAAGAGGTAATCTCAACATCTGAACTAAACAAGATTGAAACACAGGCCGGTACAAAAGATCAGGAAACCCAGAACACTACAGAAGAACTCCATAACGGTTATCAAACCCATTTCAATGCACAAACGCTTGAAGGACTCTTCCTCAACAGCTACTTTCACCAGGCGTTACTGACAACAACAGATCACCAATCCCTCCAAAACGAAAACCCAGGCTATCAGTTATCGTCCTTTCTTGACGACAGAGATATATTAAACTCTCACAACAACACAGTCATGCAAATGGTCATGACCAATTCCAGAGAAAAACCATCTCTGATCCCGGACACAGGTCACGAGGTCGCCGCTCCTCCTCCTGTAATCGAAAAACCTGCTCCTATATCTGACCCCTTCATTTTTTATGATGCCGTCCTTAGAAATAACGGAGAACTACCAGACTTGGGCATGGATAGAGAGATAGTGGTACTCTATGGGAATGACGTGTCGTGGGATAGCGGCCCAACCAGGGCCGTAATTGAGAACACAATCTCCCGCTATTGGCCTGACATCAATGATGCACCGGA
Organism: uncultured Micavibrio sp.; assembly: GCA_964478225.1. Lineage (GTDB taxonomy): Bacteria > Pseudomonadota > Alphaproteobacteria > Micavibrionales > Micavibrionaceae > CAYZHM01. The sequence continues at coordinate 147,415 of CAYZHM010000001.1, read as the reverse complement.
TATTCTTCAGCTCGATGTAGAAAAATTTCCCCTCGACATCTGGCAAACCCCGGAACAAAACCTTGATACCATCGAAAAACTTACGTTCATCATCGACACATTCCAGGAATTACTCCCCAATACAGATATCGGATTTTTCCGGCTCTTTCCCGAAATGAACTACGGCAATTTCACACATAACGATGCAATCGGGGTAGAGAAGTGGCGTGATCTAAATGAACTTCTTCAACCCCTGGCTGCTAAAGTCGATGTTGTTTTTCCGAATATGTATGTGAAGAATGTCTATACAACATACGAAACATGGGAAGCCCATGCACAGGAACTATTGAATGAGGCCGTTCAATACGGCAAGCCCGTCATACCGGTTCTTATGCCGACCTATCACCCGGCTGCCGGAATTCACCCGAAAACCGGAGAGAACTTGTCTTGGAAAATTATGGATGACACGTTATGGACAAAAATTCTTGAGTTTGTTCATAAGAATGCCGACGGTGCTCTTATTTGGGGCAACCCTATAGACACAGTAGGGGATATTGAACACTGGGCCGAACTCAACGCAAGCGTCATAAAATCACTCCACGAAACTGTCACGTCACCGCAAGAGCTTATAGACATTATGGATGTTCTCACACCTCAAGCCGAAGGGCTGGAAGCTCTTTTTGTTAACGAAGCCAATCCGGCCACCCAGATAGTCACGGAACCTGCTGAGAATACAAATTCTGATGTCCAAAGCCATATGGATGTGTCAGCTCTTCTTCCGGATACGATTGCAAACGTCGACATAATCCTCTAAAAGTCACCGGTTATGGGACTTGAAACAATCATAGCAAAGCGCCGTACCTTCGCCATCATCGCTCACCCGGACGCTGGTAAAACAACGCTGACTGAAAAGCTTCTCCTTTTCGGTGGCGCGATCGAGCTTGCCGGCGCGGTTAAGGCGAAGGGCGAACGCCGGCGCGCGCGCTCCGACTGGATGAAGGTTGAGCAAGAGCGGGGGATCTCCGTTGCCTCGTCCGTCATGACCTTCGAAAACAAAGGCATCACCTACAACCTCCTTGATACACCCGGCCACGAAGATTTCTCGGAAGACACCTACCGCACCCTCACGGCCGTCGATAGCGCCGTCATGGTTCTCGATGGCGCCAAAGGTATCGAAACTCAAACGCTTAAACTCTTCGAAGTTTGCCGCCTGCGCGACATCCCCATCATAACCTTCATCAACAAACTCGACCGCGAAAGCCTCGACCCGTTTATTCTCATGGATGAAATCGAAAGCAAGCTCGCGATGGATGTGTCGCCGGCCAGTTGGCCAATCGGCATGGGTCGCGATTTCAAAGGCTGTTATGACCTGTTGAACGACCAACTCATTCTCTTCGACCGCTCCAAAGGCGATACGATGAAAGAAACCATTAATTGCTCCGGCCTTGATGACCCCAAACTCGATGAGCTTTTGCCCGCCGATCAAGTCGCCAAACTGCGCGAAGATGTTGCGATGATCCGCGGCCTCTGCAAACCCTTCGACCGCGAGGCCTATCTCGAAGGCCATATGACGCCCGTTTTCTTCGGCTCCGCCGTGAACAATTTCGGCGTGCGTGAGTTGCTTGCCGGAATAGGGGAGTTCGCCCCATCGCCGCGCCCGCAAAAAACCCTACAGCGCGAAGTCAAACCCGAGGAAAACAAAGTCGCCGCTTTCATTTTCAAAATCCAGGCCAACATGGACCCCAAGCACCGCGACCGCATGGCCTTCGTCCGCATCTGCTCCGGCAAATTCAAAAAGGGCATGAAGCTCAAACACGTCCGGAGCGGTAAAACCCAAGTCATCCACTCACCGCAAATCTTTTTCGCCCAAGACCGCGAAATGGCGGAGGAAGCTTTCCCCGGCGATATCATCGGTATCCCCAATTACGGCGGCATGAGAATAGGCGACGCCTTCACCGAAGGCGAAGAACTAACCTTCACCGGAATCCCTTCATTCGCCCCCGAACTTATGCAACGTGTCCGCCCCGAAGATCCCCTCAAGGCCAAACATCTCGGCAATGCGCTTCTGCAACTGGCGGAAGAGGGCGCGGCCAGAGTCTTCAAGCCCAATTTCGGTTCTGATTGGATCGTCGGCGTCGTCGGCGCGCTGCAATTCGAAGTCCTCGCCGACCGCATCCGCACCGAATATGAAATCCCTGTAAAATTGGAACAAACCGAGCTTTATACCGCGCGCTGGCTCAGCGCCCCCGACAACGTTGCTCTTAAAAAATTCCTAGATACCAACAATGCCTCAATCGCCAACGACCACGACGGCGATCCGGTCTTCCTCGCCCGCAACGCCTGGCATCTTAACGACGCGCAGGACAAATTCCCCGATATTGTCTTTAAGGCTGTGAAATAAGCAGTTGTTCCAGCAATCATGTTTCGCTAATCTGCTCTTCAGAGTAATTAACTTTTGGAGTAAATGGCAATGTCCGTAGCATCTTCTTCCACTTTCGAAGAACAAATCAGTGATGAATGCAAACTGGTTTCACGCCTCAGCCGCCCAACCATTGATCTTAGCATCAGGTCTATTGTTATAACCTTCGCTGAAATTCATGAGGCTACAAAGCAATTAGAGGGAAAATACGGTTTTGAGTCTCCAGACGCATATTTTCTTGTGCGTCCACAATCTCTGGACAATTTTAAAGGAAAACTGAGTGGGTTTGACCCTGCACAATGTCCACAAAGCGACCATTTTAAAGGATATTATAGGATTGAAGAGGGCACAGAAAATTATAATTTAATGATAAATTCAGACTCTATTTTGTACGTTCCTGATTTATATAGTGTTACCAGCGATGCGGGAGATCTGCGTTTCTTTTCAATACACGATCCGGCTCCAGACCAAATTCATGAAAAATCTCTGACAGGCGTTTTTTGGATGGCGGACGATACCCCAAAGCTAATGGCCGAGATCGTTTGTTTGCTTCACCCAAATGCGACGTCAGAATTAGCAGATAAAGCAGAAAAAGCAGCGCAGGTCATGACATCACGTATGAAAGATCACATCAACGCCGTTGCAGCAGCACAGAATCTGCCTCAGCTTGATATGTAGGGCATTGTTTGAGTGTCAGCGGAAATTAGCGTCCCAATTTAGGGATACCAAGCGCTTGCGCACCAACCTCTAGGCGGCTGGTTGTGACTTGTGGGCCGGGAAGGCCTGGCGCTACAGTGTTAAATTCTGGTGTTATATGAATCATTTTCAAGATCCTCTCCAGCCCCCAGACTACGCCAAAAGTTTTAATCTCCGCTTAAAAATGCCTAAAATGCCTAATATCCTTGAAAACTGCGGCATTTAATGACATATCTATGCCACCATGAGCAGCCGCATAGATCAGGAAACCATTAACACCGTCAAGGACATGGCCGGCAAATATTCCGCCGGTTTCGTGACGGATGTTGAGTCCGACAAAGCACCCAAAGGCCTCAGCGAAGACACCATACGTTTTATTTCTGCCAAAAAGAATGAGCCGGAATGGATGCTCGAATGGCGGCTGAAGGCCTATGAGCGCTGGCTCAAAATGCCTGAACCCGATTGGGCCAAGGTCAAATTTCCGCCGATCAATTATCAGGATTATTTCTACTACTCCGCACCAAAATCACTCGAAGATCGCCCAAAATCCCTCGACGAAGTCGATCCTAAACTTCTCGAAACCTATGAAAAGCTCGGCATTCCTGTGCGCGAGCAAGAACTTCTCGCAGGCGTCGCCGTTGATATGGTTTTTGATTCCGTCTCCGTTGGAACAACCTTTAAAGCCAAACTCGCCGAAGCAGGGGTCATCTTCTGCCCGATCTCCGAAGCCATTCAAAATCATCCCGACCTCGTCAAAAAATATATCGGCTCAGTTGTCCCGCCCGGCGATAACAAACACGCCTGCCTGAATTCGGCGGTCTTCACCGATGGGTCATTCGTCTATATTCCACCCGGTGTCCGCTGCCCGATGGAGCTTTCAACATATTTCCGCATCAACGAACTCAACACGGGCCAATTTGAACGCACACTCATTATAGCGGACAAAGGGGCGTACGTGTCATACCTCGAGGGGTGTACCGCTCCCATGCGCGATGAAAACCAGCTCCACGCCGCCGTGGTCGAGCTCATCGCCCATGACGATGCCGAGATTAAATATTCCACCGTCCAAAACTGGTATCCCGGCGACGAAGACGGCAAAGGCGGCATCTACAATTTCGTGACCAAGCGCGGCATCTGCGAAGGCCGCAACTCAAAAATTTCATGGACTCAGGTCGAAACCGGCTCCGCCATCACCTGGAAGTACCCTTCTTGCATCCTGAAGGGCGACAACTCCATTGGCGAGTTTTACTCAGTCGCCATCACCAACGCACGCCAACAAGCCGACACCGGCACGAAAATGATCCATATGGGCAAGAACACGCGCTCCAAAATTATTTCCAAAGGGATTTCCGCCGGGAAAAGCGACAACACATACAGAGGCCTCGTGAAAATCTTGCCCGGCGCAGAAGGCGCAAGAAACTTCACGCAGTGCGATAGTTTGCTCATCGGCAACAATTGCGGCGCCCATACCGTTCCCTATATCGAAAGTCGCAACAACACGGCGCAGCTTGAACACGAAGCCACCACCTCCAAAATCGGCGAGGATCAGCTTTTCTACTGTTTACAACGAGGGTTAAGCGAAGAAGAGGCCGTCGCGCTCATCGTCAACGGCTTCGCCCGCGAGGTCATGCAAAACCTGCCCATGGAATTCGCCGTCGAAGCGCAGAAACTAGTTGGCATATCTCTGGAAGGCTCTGTCGGTTAAAAAACCCCCATTTCCCTAACCCACACAATCAGGTACAATCATAAGCGGACTTGATTCAAAAAGGGATTCTCTCAAATGACCATTCCTATCAACACTGACCCATTTCTCCTGTTTTTTGGCTGTTTTTTCCTTGTGATGGGGATTTCGATATTTTCTTCCGCTCGCGCCTGGCAGGAATATTTAACCTTACTCTCAAAAAGCAAGGCTTTACTGCTTGTCGGCGGCGTCATGAATTTGCCAATCGGCCTATTCATTGTAACGTTTTATAATAATTGGAATGGCCTCGCGGAAACAGTTTTGATGGCCATAGGAATCATGGCTCTGATTAAGGCTATCGTATTGCTAACAAAGCCGGATTTCATGCAAAAATTGCTCGTCCATGATAAATTGACGATCAAACCGTTTTGGGTCAATGGCGCAATCTCCGTCGTTGTAGGCCTCATTCTTCTGCTTTTGTAATAAACCATTGAAATAAAAAGCCATAAAGGGTACAAAATGGCGCAGCAGCTTGGCTCTGCGCGATTTTCGCTTATACAAATGATAGAAGACAATGATCACAATTAACAACCTTCACGCAGCCATCAATACGGATGATGGACAGAAAGAAATCCTTAAGGGCATTAACCTTGAGATTAAACCAGGCGAAGTCCACGCGATTATGGGCCCGAACGGTTCAGGCAAATCCACCCTCTCGTATGTGCTGGCTGGCCGCGAAGATTATGAGGTGACCAAAGGCTCGGTGACCATGAACGGCGAAGACCTGCTGGACATGGAACCCGAAGAGCGCGCCGCGGCGGGTGTTTTCCTCGCTTTTCAGTATCCGGTCGAAATCCCCGGCGTGAACATGTCCACCTTCCTCAAAACCTCGGTCAATTCGATCCGCAAACAGCGCGGCCAGACAGAGCTCGACGCGCTCGGCATGCTCAAACTCATCAAATCCACCTGCAAAGACCTCGGCATCGACGATGACATGATGAAACGCGCGGTCAATGTTGGGTTCTCCGGCGGCGAGAAAAAGCGCAACGAAGTCCTGCAAATGGCCATGTTGGAGCCAAAATTCTGCGTCCTCGATGAAACAGATTCAGGTTTGGACATCGACGCTCTGAAAATCGTCGCGGACGGCGTGAATAAACTCCGCGCGCCCGACCGCAGCTTCCTCGTCATCACGCACTATCAACGCCTGCTGGATTACATCACCCCCGACGTCGTCCATATCCTCGCTTACGGCAAAATCGTTAAAACCGGCGGCCCCGAACTCGCCAAAGAACTCGAAGCCAAAGGCTACGGCGCCCTGATCGGAGAGGCCGCATGAAGGCACTGGAGATCAATAATCTTCCAACGCCCAAACAGGAAGACTGGAAATTCACCAATCTTCCCAAAGCGATCCCGGCCGACCTTAAATCCGAAGACCCGCAGGACATTGTTATCCACAGGAGCAGGGGACAGAATGGGGGAAAAGCCGAGGATATCCTGTTCACAGGTTTGGATAAAACCCTCCATAACCCGCGCCTGAAAATAGTTATAGAAGAGGGCGCGGAATTGACCCTGATAGAGCGCCACGAAGGTCAAGGCGCGTATTGGAAAAACATGGCCACCGACATCGAAATCGGCCCAAACGCAAGGCTCCACCATATCCGCCTGCAAATGGACAGCACCGAAGCCGTGAACACCGACATGGTTCACCTCACGCTCGCCCGCGACGCGCATTATGACGGGTTTGCGCTCAATATCGGCGGCAAGCTGACGCGCCATCAAATCCACGCGGTGCTGCAGGACAGCGGTATCGAATGCCACTTCAACGGTGTAAATCTCCTGAACGGCAAACAACACGGCGACACCACCATCCTCGTCGAACACACCGCGCCGCACTGCAACTCCAACCAGTTCTATAGATCCATCCTAGACGATCAAGCGCGTGGCGTTTTCCAGGGTAAGGTGCATGTCCATAAGGCCGCGCAAAAAACCGACGGTTTCCAGATGTCGAACGCCTTACTGCTTTCGCCGCACGCCGAAATGGACACCAAGCCTGAACTCGAAATTTACGCCGACGACGTGCTGTGCTCGCACGGCGCAACGACAGGGCAGCTTGATGAAGGCCCGCTTTTTTATTTGAGATCACGCGGCCTCAGCGAAGCCGAAGCCCGCTTCCTCCTCGCTACCGCTTTCATCGACGAGGTCGCCGCTAAAATCACCAATGAAACCATCCGCTTTGAAATCGAAAGGCACGCTCATATGTGGTTAAAGGAGGCTTTGGGGAAATGAGCAAACAAAAGAACATTGCTCAATTGCCACTTGAAAACATCCATGATGATAAGGGAGATCTAGAATCTAAAAGGCTCCGGTTTTTAGGCAAAGAAAAAATTCAATCGATACTTAGAACAGAAAAAGTGCATTTCGTTATTGCCGACTTAGATAAGCCTATTCAATGGATCCCATTAGAAGAGTGTTATGATTTCTGGAATAAGATAAAACAAAATATATGCAAAGATAAAGATATAGAAGGTTTTATTTTAGAAGACTACCCAGAGCAATATGTCTATGTCCCTTCTGAGTGGTCAAACGAAAATGAAAAAATCATACTTCTCGAAATGCATCATTAATTAGGTATCTTCGCAACTTCGCGTTAAGAAATATAAATAAAATGACACAGTTTGAAAACGTCAGAAAAGATTTCCCCGCCCTTGCCAAAACCATGAACGGCAAGCCTTTGGCCTATCTCGATTCCGCCGCGAGTGCCCAAAAACCGCAACCCGTGATTGACGCGATGACCTCGGTTATGAGTGGCGAATACGCCAACATCCACCGCGGCCTCTACCGCCTCTCGCAAGACGCCACAACCAAATACGAAAACGCCCGCGCCAAGGTCGCGGATTTTATTGGCGCGGAGTCCGAAAACAATATCGTCTTCACCCGCAACGCGACCGAAGCCATTAACCTGGTCGCCCAAAGCTGGGGCAAAACATTTTTGGAAGAGGGCGATGAAATCATCCTCACCGACATGGAACACCACGCCAATATTGTCCCTTGGCAACTCCTGCAAAAACAAATCGGATTCACAATCAAAACCATTCCCGTGCGCGAAGATGGCACACTTGATCTCCATGAATATGAACGCATGCTCACACCGCAAACCAAGCTCGTCGCTGTCACGCATATCTCTAACGCGCTCGGCACAATCAACGATGTCCAAAAAATCACCGCCATTGCCAAGGACTTTTACCCCGATATGAAGGTCCTCATCGACGGCTCGCAGGCCGTTGTCCATTCCCACGTCAACGTCCTTGAAATCGGCGCCGATTTCTACGTTTTCACCGGCCATAAGCTATACGGCCCCACAGGCATCGGAGTTTTATACGGCAAGCATGATGTTCTTGAATCCATGCCTCCTTACCAAGGCGGCGGCGACATGATTGAAAAAGTATCATTCGAAGACACGACCTTCAAAGAGGCGCCTTACAGGTTCGAAGCCGGAACACCCGCGATCATCGAGGCGATTGGTCTCGGCGCAGCCATCGACTATCTCCGCAGCTTCGGCATGGACAATATCGCCGCGCGCGAGGAAGTTTTGCTGGATTATGCCACTCATGAGTTGTTAGAAATCCCAGGCCTTAAAATTTATGGCACCGCGCCGCAAAAAGCCGGAATTGTCAGCTTTACCGTGGAAAATATGGCCACCGCTGATATCGCCATGATTTTGGACCAATGCGGCGTCGCGGTCAGAACAGGCCATCATTGCTGTATGCCGCTGATGGAGAGATTTGGCATCGAAGGCACCGTCCGCGCCTCGCTCGGCTTGTATTCCAACAAGAATGACATAAATCAGTTGATAGAAGGCCTCAAGAAGGCTAAAGACATGCTATCATGAAACCAATGAAACAGGTCGCAAGCGAGGATATGGTCAAAAACGCCGTCGGCGACGAAAACTATGACCATTTAACCGAGCCGCCGAATGTCGAGGCGAGCACCGACAATCCGCTTTGGCCGATAATCAAAAAGGCCATCAAGGAAATTTACGACCCAGAAATCCCCGTCAATATTTACGAGCTTGGCCTGATTTACAAAGTCGATATTCAAGCGCCCAAAAACGGCAAGAGCGATATCTATGTCGAAATGACGCTGACTTCACCAGGCTGTCCCGTTGCGCAGGAAATGCCTGTTTGGGTGCAAAGCGCGATCCTGCCCCTCGAAGGCGTTGGCGATGTCGAGGTTGAAATCGTTTGGGACCCGATTTGGGACCCTTCGATGATGGCCGAAACCGCCAAGATGCAACTCAATATGTTCGTGTGATAGAATAGAGATATGAGCAGCCCAATCACGATAACCGAAAAAGCCGCACAGCACATTCAGCACCTTCTCGCGCAAGCGCCCGAAGGCACGCAAGGTTTGCGCCTGAATGTGAAGCCGACAGGCTGTTCAGGCAATTCCTACGCGATGGAATATATTAAATCCGTAGACGATCTTTCGAAGGACGATGTTTTCGAAAGCGCAGGTACGAAATTATATATTCCCAAAATTCACAGCTGGATGTTGTTCGGCATGACGGTGGATTACGAAATTGACGATCTCGGCAACGCCAAGTTCGCGTTTACGAACCCGAACGAGTCTGGACGTTGTGGCTGTGGAGAGAGCTTTCATGTTGATGCGCAGCAGTTAACGCAACTTCAAGCGCCGCAAGAATAACGTCCGCATTCGCGCCGTCCATGTGTGCATTCTCCGATAAATATCGCTTCCACGCTTTCGCGCCGCGTTGCCCCTGAAATAATCCCAGCATATGCCGCGTGATGGATTTAACCGGCGTTTCAAATTTTTCATTTTGCTCGCGCGCATAAAGCGCCATCTTTCGCACAACGCTTTCGCGGCACAAAATTGTTTCCGTACCAAAAAACTCGCGTTCGATGTCGGCGAGGAAGTAGGGGTCCTGATACGCGTTGCGCCCAATCATCACGCCGTCCAAATCTTCCAACTGCGTTTTGATGTCCGCAATGCTGCCAACACCACCATTGATGATGATTTTCAAATGCGGATATTTGGTTTTAATGGCGCGCACGCGCTCGTAATTCAGCGGCGGAATTTCGCGGTTCTCTTTCGGCGATAATCCGGTCAGCCACGCCTTGCGCGCATGAATAATGAATTTGCCGCAACCCTTTTCGGCAATCCGCCCGATAAACTCATCCAAAAATTCAAAACTATCTTCATGATCAATCCCGATCCGGCATTTAACGGTGACGGGAATATCGACCGCCTGAGCCATTGCATCGACGCAACCAGCGACATGATCCGGCTCTTTCATGAGGCAAGCGCCAAAACGTCCGTTCTGCACACGGTCGGAGGGGCATCCGCAATTAAGGTTAATTTCGTCGTACCCGTACTCCGCACCCATCTTCGCGCAGGTCGCGAGGCCTTTCGCATCCGATCCGCCAAGCTGCAACGCCACAGGATGTTCTTCGTCGTTAAACCTCAAAAACCGCTCCGCATCGCCATGCAGCAACGCGCCCGTTGTCACCATTTCGGTGTAAAGCAGGGCGTGGGGGGAGATGAGACGGTGAAAATACCGGCAGTGCCGGTCCGTCCAGTCCATCATCGGCGCAACAGAAATCTCAGGAAGCTTTTCCATGGCGTTTATTAATCATAATCGTTGGTGTTTGTCACGTTTTTTGCCTCAAACATCGGGCGGTAGCGGTGGAATTTTGCGTGCTTTTGGCCCAAAGCGAGCATGCCGTGGCCGTGGATATAATAGTTCGTTTGCTCGTTTTGGAGGGGTAGGGGTGGGATTACTCTTGGAAATCGAGCGTACATAGCGCCGCTGCAAACCAAGGACACGGTACAGCTCCCGGATCTCAGCGGAACGATGGCCATGCTTTAGGGCATTGTATCGGCTTTTATCTTTTCCTTTCGATGTCCGTGGCCCCGTTGATTTTTTCCAGGGTTTCCAGCGTCTTATCGCACAAGCTTGAAGCTTTTTCTCTTTTTCTGTCCATACACGCATTGAACGATTATAGGACAAAAATCCTAAGAATTAAAGTTAAAAAACCATGGCGTCAAAGGCTTCCCTTGCGGTATAAAAGAGTATGAAAAGATCCTTTTTCGGAATCATTGCTTTTGTCCTCCTTTTTGCGGTTTCAGCTTTCGCTTATGCGCAGGAACCCGATCCTTTCCATTCTTCACCTTATCCTCTTCCGCGTTTTGTCTCCCTGGGTTCGGGTGAGGTTAATGTCCGAACCGGCCCCGGCCCAAAATATCCGATCAAATGGGTTTATACCGCGCTCAATCTTCCGGTTGAGGTGGTTTTAGAGTACGAAAATTGGCGAAAGATTAAAGATAAAGACGGAGATGAGGGGTGGGTGCACTCTAATTTGCTCTCAGGAACAAGAACAGGAATTATTAAATCAAATCAAAATATTATCGTTCTTTCTAAACCTGATACATCATCTAAAAAATTACTTGAAGTTGAGCCGCAACTTCTTGTTTTCATAAAGGAATGTGAGGGCGGCTGGTGTAAAATATCAACATCCGGTTATTCGGGGTGGATTGAAAGAAAGTTTATTTGGGGTGTTTACGAGAACGAAAACTTCGATTAGAATCAACACTATATGGTTTTCACACCGTAACTGCGTACGCTTCCTGTAACTTTATCTAACTCTTTATCCACAGACTTACACACACAACCATTATGCTCGCCCTTACAAACAAGCCGGCCATTGGCGCTCGGCTTACATCTGGACTCATAGCGATTGCAAGCGATCCCGAACGCGGAATCGATTTGATGCGCATGACGCAGTACATGTCTGGCGTATTGGTGGAAACATATTTGTTATTTGAAGATCCTGACCAGGCGTTGAATGCCGGGTTCTCAAAATTATGCGCGATGGCCGGAGCCGAGCCCTTGCTTGGCGACCTTGGGTTAAACAGTTTGCCTCCAGCTCATATTATTGACGCTGAAACAGAAAGAGGGCGTGAAGTCGCCCGTGAAATTCTCGAAGACTGGATGGATTGTGAATTTGAGTTTCATGATCTGATCCTGGCCGTTATCAACGATATTATTCTGAGTTGGGAAGATTTCGGTCAAAGCCGGCAAGAGTCCCTGCGTTTGCTTATTGAGTGCACATTGCGCTGTATGGCGTTTGAAATCGCCGCCCAAGAACTTTGCGATGTGATGATTGACCTTAAAATTGGAAAAGACCAATGGGACATCGCTGAATGCGTTGCTGGTTTGAGTGCTGTTGCCGGTGTCCGTCTCGCCTTTTCCATGGACCAACAATATTGTGCAACTTTTGTAGGGGCTGATATCCCGCTGCACCTTGACCAACTTGCCTGTGTTATGACTGCTGAAGCCGTCCGTCTGGGGGTTCCTGCAGGAAGCGATTGGCGCTTTGGTTTGCCGGCCAATGATGCGCCGGTGAACGCGCCGTACGACCTCATAATCGCTTTGGAACCTGTCTGTAACGGCTTTTTTGCCACGATTAACCTGACATGTCCCTACGACCAGTCAGTGGCTTGCGCCAAGGCCGCGGGCAGGATGCTCGCGGTTGCCGCAGGCGGCGAATGCCCGGAGATCGAACCCGTGATCGCCAAACCTCTCGCCATGGCCGCCATCACCGAAAGCTATAAATCGGTGTGCATAGAGCAGAAGATCATGACTTGCTAAATTGAGGAAAGTCTAACTGGCTGTGTTTTCCCACGGCTGCTGCGCCATAAGTTCTGGCGTAACCCGATCAAAGCCTGTAACGCGTATTTCTTTCTTGGCAGGAATACCAAGTATAGCTTTCCTAAAGTGAATGTTACAAACAATCACAGTTGCAGCCCCTGTGATATTTATTTCACCTGCACCACGAACCTGTGCCCACACAACTTTTGGGTCATTTTCATCTGTTTGCAGCTGGACCAAGTCATTTTCGTACCCAGATTGCCGAACGTTTATTAAAGAAATAACTTCGGGCTTAGCGGTGATTTTAAACACGGCAAAAAGCCTTCTCCCGTCAATTTTCTCAGCTTCGAATTTTGCCAAACCTTCAAAGAGAATGCCTTCTCCTCGTCTCATAAATCTTTTAATCATGTCATTTCTTCCCTAAGAGATGGGCGTTTTTTATCAGTTTATATACATTATGGCAAGAAAAAGCTTTTATAGGGATTAAACCGCAAGCAGACTTGATCGTCTCAGTCAAACAGCCTATAAATCAGATCAACATGTTGAAAATAAAGCAAGAGAGTGTCATGACGTTTAAACCGAAGTCTTCCTATTCCTTCGATGAAATTATTGAATGTGCCAAAGGCAAGCTTTTTGGCCCGGGCAACGCAAAACTGCCATTGCCGCCCATGTTGATGTTTGACAAAATCACCAAGGTCAGCGCTGAAGGCGGCGAACACGGCCATGGCGTGATCGAGGCCGAATTTGAAATTAAGCCCGATCACTGGTTTTTCAAATGCCACTTTTTCGAAGATCCGGTTATGCCGGGCTGTCTAGGTCTAGACGCCCTTTGGCAATTGCTCGGATTTTACCTCGGTTGGACCGGCGCGGCGGGTTCAGGCCGCGCTCTTGGTCTTGGTGAATTGAAGCTGACTGGACAAGTGCTGCCAACGACCAAGATTGTTAAATATGTCGTGGATTTGAAGCGCGTGATCAACCGCAAGCTCGTGCTGGGTATTGGCGACGGCAAAATGTACGCCGATGGTCAGTTGATTTATGAAGCCACAGGATTAAAAGTTGGCCTCTTCGCCAATTCGAATGCCCCGGCTTAATAACATTATTCTGAAAAGGAGAATGACATGAGTGAAGAGAATGCCCCTGAGGCAATTGGCCCAATTTTTACAAGCATGACGCAGGAAGGCCGAGCGAGGGCGGGAGAAGTGTTTACAAAAATCATGGGCAGTTATGAGGAACAAACCTTGGAAACGAAGCCCGCGGAATGTGAACCAACAGCAGAATGAAACGCGTCGTCATCACAGGTCTTGGAATTATCTCCTGCATCGGCAATAACGCCGATGAGGTTCTCGCATCCCTGAAGGCTGGCAAATCAGGTATTTCCAAATCCGAGGAATACGCCACCATGGGTTTCCGCAGCCACGTGCACGGTAAGCCGAATATTAACCTCGAGGAGAGCATCGACAAACGCCTCTGGCGCTTTATGGGCGATGCAGCGGGATATGTGCACCTTTCGATGGAGCAGGCGATCAAGGATTCCGGCCTCGAGGAAAAAGATATTATCAACGAGCGCACAGGCATTATCGTCGGCTCCGGCGGGCCATCCACGCGCGCGCAAGTCGCTGCAGCAGACATCGCCCGCGAAAAAGGCCCCAAGCGCGTCGGCCCGTTTGCTGTGCCGAAAGCCATGTGCTCGACAACATCAGCAACCGCCGCAACCAACTTCCAGATTAAAGGCGTGAACTATTCGATTTCATCCGCATGTTCAACCTCCGCGCACTGCATCGGCAACGCCGCAGAGCAAATCCAGATGGGCAAGCAGGACATTATGTTCGCAGGCGGCGGCGAGGAGCTTGATTGGACATTATCGGTACTGTTCGACGCCATGGGCGCGATGTCATCCAAATACAACGACACGCCGGAACGCGCGGCAAGGGCCTATGACGGCAATCGCGACGGTTTCGTGATTGCGGGCGGCGGCGGCATTCTCGTGCTGGAAGAACTCGAACACGCCAAAGCACGCGGTGCAAAAATCTACGCCGAAATTACAGGCTATGGCGCGACATCCGACGGCGCGGACATGGTCGCCCCAAGCGGCGAGGGCGCGGTGCGCTGCATGAAACAAGCGCTTAGTACCGTCAAGACGCCTGTCACCTACATCAACACGCACGGCACATCGACTCCCGTCGGCGATATTACGGAACTGAACGCCATCAAAGAAGTCTTTGGTGAGAAGAAACCATACATCAGCGCCACCAAATCCATGACGGGGCACAGCCTCGGCGGAGCTGGCGTACAGGAAGCCATTTACTGCCTCCTCATGATGCAGAACGATTTTGTCGCGCCGTCGATTAACGTCGAAACGATGGACGAAGGCGCCAAGGACATGAACATCGCCACACAGCGCGTCGATAACGTCAAACATCAAACGGTCCTCTCGAACAGCTTCGGCTTCGGCGGCACGAACGCAACACTAGCCATGACGAAGTATGAGGGTTAAAAAATGAGTGATTTAATGAAGGGAAAACGGGGATTGGTGATGGGCGTCGCGAACGACCACTCCATCGCCTGGGGCATGGCAAAGACGTTGCACGAACATGGCGCGGAAATGGCGTTCACCTATCAGGGCGAAGCATTCGGAAAACGCGTCAAGCCTCTGGCGGAATCTGTCGGATCAAAAATTCTGATGGATTGTGATGTAACAAACGAAGAAAGCCTTGACGCTGTTTTTGCCGAACTCACAAAACAATGGGGTGAACTGGATTTTATCATTCACGCCATCGCGTTCTCGGACAAGAATGAGCTGCAAGGCCGCTACGTCGATACGACCCTCGGCAATTTCCTGACATCGATGCATATCTCCTGCTATTCCTTCACCTCGGTCATGCGCCGTGCCAAAGATTTGATGAAGCCGGGTGCCAGTGCCGTCACGCTGACATATTATGGCGCGGAAAAAGTCATGCCGAATTATAATGTGATGGGCGTGGCGAAAGCGGCTCTCGAAGCTTCTGTCCGTTATCTGGCCTCGGATCTTGGCCCTGATGGTATTCGCGTGAATGCGATTTCTGCTGGGCCGATGAGAACGCTCGCGGGAGCGGTCATTGGTGGCGCACGCCGCACATTCAAATACAATGTTGTCACATCACCGCTGCGCCGTTCGGTCGAGCTGGAAGAGCTGGGCGGCGCAGGGCTTTATCTGCTGTCGGATTTATCAAGCGCCGTAACCGGCGAAGTGCATTACGTCGATTGCGGCTATAACGCGATGGGCATGCCCGCCCACGAAAGCCTTGATGAGATGATGAAAAACGGAAGCTAGTTACAAGTAAAGAGTTGCAAGATTAAAGAAACTCGTAACTCATCACTCTTAACTATCTTAATGCACCGTCAAAACGCTCTCGAGCAAAACATCCGGGACGTCCGTAAAAAACGCGCTAACGCCCCAGCTTTGTAATAGCCGCGCTCGCTGCGCATCGTTAATTGTATAGGCGAGCAGGGGCACTTTCTTTTCTAACAAGAGCTGCACATGCTCACGCGAACATTCATTCCCGTTGAAGTGAATGGTCGAAGCTTCCAGATATTCAAACATCTCTTGCCAGTTCTCAGGCCATTCAAAAGGTAGCAAAAAACCACGGCACCAATCAGGTGCCATTTCAAGCGATGTTTCTAGTGCAACATGGGAAAAACTGGAAACGAGCAAACGCTCATGATCATCCCATATATGTGAGAGAACATCCAAAGTAGCTTCCGCTGTCTCACGCTCGCGTCCGGAACAGGGTTTGATTTCCAGATTTAAGCCAAGATTACGCTCAAGCAAAACATCAACTGCTTCTTCCAATGTGGGAACAGAAGATCTAAAAAAACTGTCAGAGAACCAAGATCCTGCATCCAGTTCTTTGATTTGCGCAAGTGTCAGATCGCGCACGTTTCCGCTGCCATTCGTTGTACGCTCAAGCGTATCGTCATGAAAGAGAATGGGAACCTGGTCTTTCGTCAGTTTCACATCAAACTCCACCCACTCAATACCCATGTCGGCAGCTGAATGAATCCCCTCTAGAGTGTTCTCGGGAGCATAGGCCGCACAACCGCGGTGACCAATGATTTTAGGCAGTTTAAGCATGAAAGGAGATTAAGGCTTTGGGGCACTCTGGGCAAGCCCCAATCGGCTTATGGCCTCAATTGCAGGGGCATGATTTTGCGCCGCCGCCAAGGTATAAAGTTCAATCGCTTCAGTCCGCGCATTCTCAGAAGGGGTGTTTATCAGATAATTTGCCTTGATCATCTGAGCAGGCGCATAGCCGTCCTGCACCATGTCCTCAAGCATGGCAATCCCGGCATTGCTGTAGGTTGGCGAAAAGATGCCGTAATCATGCAATTTAAGGGCAATTTTGAACTTTTCATCGTCATTGGAAAAGAAAGCGCGGGCCTGAAACTGCACGACATCAATTTTAAAGAGAAGGGGGGCGATTTCCTTTGTGCGTTGGAAGCTCGTGCGGTAATAGGCCGCCGTGCCCATGAAAAGCATGCTGAACACCAGCAAAACATACAAAAATCGCCGAAAATTACGCCGTGCGCGGGATATCGCCATCATTTACCGTCCTGGAACCATTATACCAGAAATAGGTCGAATCTCGTAAAAATAAAGGAAAATCAGGAGCGCTCTGGGGGCGGTAAGCCTAAAACTTTGCGTTCTAACTGGTCTATTTGCTTGCCGTATAGCATAGGAAGAGGGGTATTAAAACTATAGCGCAGAGGCTCAAACGTAATAAAAGTGCCTTGGCCTCTCTCTACATCAAAGACATATCCCAGAGGCCGAACAATGAGTTTTCTACCGTAGCCGACTTCAAAGACGTCATAATCTTTGGGCGGCATTGTTGGTGAAGGTCTTGGGATCAGTAAAACTTTGTCATGCACGCGCATCATGCTGAGATCTTTTCCCATGTCTGCCAGGCTGGAGTTGCGGCTTCGACCTCTGCCATTAAGGATCCACCCCTCAACTATCCCTTGTTCTACGTCATTAATGTTTGCAAGCCAGCATTGAGGATAAGTGCTGGCATACCATCCATCACCATACTCATCCGCATAAGCGAGCAGCTCAAGTCTGTCACAGAGTTTGAATGCATTCTGTGCACTCTTTTTGTAATGATGATCAACAAGTCTGTTGAACAGATCGTTAAGATGCCAGCGCATAAAAAACCTCCCGTAGGCGCCCAAACGGACAACTTACAGAAGGTTTTAATTTATGTCAAAACTTAACCGTTCGAGCGGCGTTTGCGGTCGCCGCGATCACGTCCACCGCGATCACCACGATCGCCGCGGTCTTCACGAGGCTCGCGTGGGGCTTCTTCAAGCTCGATCGGCTCACCAGTTTCCTGATCAACGCGCTTCATCGAAAGCTTAACTTTGCCGCGGTCATCCATGCCAAGCACGATAACTTTAACGTCATCGCCTTCCTGAACAACATCGGTTGTTTGCGCAGTACGGCCTTCTTGCAGCTCGGAAATGTGAACCAAACCATCTTTGCCAGGCATAAAGTTCACAAACGCGCCGAAATCAACGCATTTCACAACTTTACCATCGTAAACTTTGCCAACTTCCGGCTCATCCGTAATGCCACGGATCCAGTTTACAGCTTTCTCAATCGCTTCCGCGTTTGATGCGGCCACTTTAACTGTACCATCATCATCGATATCGATTTTGGTTTCGGTTTGCTCGATAATTTCACGAATAACCTTGCCGCCGGTCCCGATAACTTCACGGATCTTGTCGACCGGAATCTGGATCGAAACAATTTGCGGTGCATGGGCATTCAGCTCTTCACGTGCAGTATCCAGGGCCTTGGCCATTTCGCCAAGAATGTGCATACGGCCTTCTTGCGCTTGCTTCAAAGCAACCTGCATGATCTCGGATGTGATGGACGTAATTTTAATGTCCATCTGCAACGCTGTAACGCCTTCCGATGTTCCCGCAACCTTGAAATCCATGTCGCCGAGATGATCTTCATCACCCAGAATGTCGGAAAGAACTGCAAAATCTTTACCTTCTTTGATCAGGCCCATTGCGATACCCGCAACCGGACGCTTCAGCGGCACGCCGCCATCCATAAGCGCCAGCGAGGTCCCGCAGACAGTGGCCATCGAAGACGATCCGTTGGACTCAGTAATCTCGGAAACCACACGCATTGTGTAAGGAAAGTCTTCAACAGACGGCAACAACGGACGGAGTGCACGCCAGGCCAACTTACCATGACCGATTTCACGGCGTCCCGGAGGACCCATACGGCCAGCTTCGCCCACAGAGTAAGGAGGGAAGTTGTAATGGAGCATGAAGCGCTCTTTGTATTCACCTTCGAGGGCATCGATGATTTGTTCATCTTGTCCTGTACCAAGCGTTGCAACAACAAGCGCCTGAGTTTCGCCGCGTGTGAAAAGGGCAGAGCCGTGTGTACGTGGCAAAATACCAACTTCGGCCACGATCGGACGGACAGTTTTGGTGTCGCGCTCATCAATACGCTTGCCTGTTTTCAAGATCGCACCGCGCACAACGTCGGCTTCCAAAGACTTGAATTTGGAAGTGATGACCTTGTCGTCGATACCATTCTCTTCATCGGTAAAAGCTTCAATCGCAGCATCTCTAACCTTGCCGACAGCATCCTGACGCGCAAGCTTGTCGGTAATCGCGTATGCCTTTTCAACTTCGCCGGCATATTTCTTCTTGATGTTGTCTTCCAGCTTTTGAATATGTGCTGGTGTTTCGGGAATGTCCCACATGTCTTTAGCGCACATTTCCGCAAGATCAATGATCCCGTCGATAACGCTTTTATAGGCGTCCTGGCCTTTTTTAACAGCGGTCAACATCACATCTTCCGGCAGTTCCTTGGCTTCGGATTCAACCATCAACACGCCTTCTTTTGTTCCAGCAACGACCAGATCGAGATCCATGTCGTTGACATCATGCATAGGAGGATTGATCAGGAATTCACCATCTTTGTAGCAAACACGTGCGCCGCCGATGGGCCCCATGAATGGAATGCCGGAGATTGTAAGGGCAGCAGAAGCGCCGACCATCGCAACGATATCAGGATCATTTTCCAAATCGTGAGATATAACCGTCAACACGACCTGAACCTCATTCAGAAAGTTTTTCGGGAAAAGTGGACGGATCGGACGGTCAATAAGACGGGACGTCAGAGTTTCCTTTTCGGAAGGACGCGCTTCGCGCTTGAAAAATCCGCCAGGGATCTTACCGGCCGCATAAGTTTTTTCCTGGTAGTGAACGGACAGGGGGAAGAAGTCTTGCCCTGGCGCTACGCTCTTGGAGCCTGTCACGGCGCAGAGAACCGTGGTTTCACCCATGGTCGCTACAACGCAACCATCGGCCTGACGGGCGATCTTGCCTGTCTCCAAAACCAGTGTCTTACCTGCAAAATCAATTTCTTTTCTGTAGACTTTAAACATTAAATATTACCTTTCATGTGTAAACGCAGACGCGACAACATGATTGTTTCGCGCTGCAAATGTATAAATTTCAAATCGGGGGAGGAGTTTAACGGTGGACAGTAAAAAACACTGGAAATGCTCTTAACAGTCGACCGCGGATAACTCCCCACAGCGATCTTTATTTTCGTGAGGATTTATGCCATGTTTGCGACCGTAAGTCAAAGGAAAATGAGGTTTGTATGAATTACCTGGTATTACTCCGCCACGGCCAATCAGAATGGAATTTGGCCAACAAATTCACAGGATTCAAGGACGTAGACCTTAGTCAGCAAGGGGTTGCTGAGGCCCTGAGTGCAGGCAAAAAGCTTTTGGACAAGCAAATCGCCTTTGATCAGGTTTTCACCAGCACACTCAAGCGCGCAAACCGCACAGCCAGACTGGCTTTAGATGCTTCCCACCAAACAGATCTCATCGGCACGATGATTTCGCACGATGATCTTCGCGAACGCGATTACGGCGATCTGACAGGATTAGACAAAGACGAAACCCGTCAGAAATACGGCGAAGACCAGGTCCATATCTGGCGCCGTTCCTACGATGTACGCCCGCCAGGAGGCGAATGTCTGAAGGATGTTGTCGAAAATCGCGTACGGCCTTATTACGAAGAACACATAAAACCTCTTTTGAATGCAGATAAAAACGTCCTCATCGTTGCTCACGGCAATTCTTTGCGCGCGATGCTGATTATCCTCGGCGTCGAAACCCCGGACACCATTAATGACGCGGAAATCCCGACCGGAGTTCCGTTGGTGTTTGAGATGAAAGAGGGCGCAATTAAAGGCCGGTATTTTTTAAACGATTAATCCCCCGGATCTGGACCATTCGCATACTCCGGCAATGCATCATCCAGTCCGCCAGCCGCGGGTTGGATATAGGCCGGAACGGTCATGTCATTGAACGCCAGCAGGGCAACAAATAGACTGAAAATAAAAACAATCCCAAAAACCAGCAGCAAAAACACAGGCTTATGAGCAATCTGCTGTTGTTTATTAAACATAAGCTTTCCCGCAGAAAAAAACGGCCTATACCAAGCCGTTTTCTCAGGGGAAGAAAGCCTATTCATTGCTATCCGTCGCATCCTCGACATCATCGCGGATACGCTCGGCAGGCGTGCGGTCTTCAAACTCGCGCGCGGCATTGTCCACGCCGTTATCAAGCTGCTCAACCGCATCATTAGCTTTCTCCCCTAATGTGCGCTCATCAGGAGCTGTTAAAAAGAATACGGCTCCAACCGCGATTACAACCCCGGCAACAATCAAAAGAATTGTCTGTGTATTCTTCGTAGGATTATCATTAACCATTGTTTGACCCTTTCTGCATAATGTTCTAAGGGCTCAAACGCGCGGCCGAGAAGTTGGTTCCAACAAAAAAGCGGCCATAAAGCCGCTTGTGTTATGAACCATAGCCAGGGCGCCAGCCTTCAGGCTTCCACTCCTCACCCTCATCGCCATATTCATTATAGCTATCGTCGTTGTACTCAGAAATAAAAAAACCGAGGTCATTGGTGAAAATTTCTTTGCAAACAAACTTTTGCCCAACCTCAAGAAAGAAATTATGATTTCGAAAATCAATATAGGCACCAAAGGTTTGAACGCAAATATCCCGGTCCCTGGTTTCTGGGTGTTCAAAAAACACCGCCGACCATGGATCGGCATCTTCAGGAAAGAAATGCTTTTTACCAACTACTTTATAGCCAAGAGAGGCAAAAGCGCTCGGATTGCCATCCGCATAAGGAGTTTCTGCAAGCTTCACGCCCCCATTTGCCCAAGGCGAGACACTCGTTAAGTACATGTTACAATAAAGAGCGTATGGGCCGCCACCCGAAGTCACCCTGACATACCTCTTGCCATCAGCGCTTTGCATCAGATGGAACGTGTGCATGGGCTTGGAATCGCTGTCGTATTCCACAACTTTGGCGACTTCAAAATAAGTCCGTGGCTTATAAAGTCCGACTGATACTGTCTTCAAAAAGAAATCACGCAGTCGCATAACTTTGCCTTATCGGCGGATATTCAGCGCCTCGATGATCTTTGCATAGCGGCTTTCTTCAACGCGCTTCAGGTAATCCAGAAGCTTACGGCGCTTAGCAACCATGGCCAAAAGACCGCGGCGGGAATGGAAATCTTTTTTATGAGTTTGCATATGCTCGGACATGTTGTTGATACGCTCGGTCAGAATAGCGATCTGAACTTCCGGCGAACCAGTGTCCTTGGCATCGTTTTGGTAGCTTTTAATCAGCTCTTGCTTTTTTTCTGCAGTAATCGACATCGTTTTCTCCTTGAGTTTAAATGTTAAAAACACGGACGGGTTTAATCTGGGGGCCATTGACTCTGACTATCGCCACGGGAACACCGTTCAGGATTGCCAAAACTTCCGACCCGTTCTGAACATTTTCCTTCTCAAGCCTTTGAAAATCAGGCCGGGAGATCAAATTCAAAACCTGTCCGTTTCTGAGCAAGTCCGCTTCTTTTTGTTGTATCGGAAAGGCCAGGATGTCGTCCAGCGCACTCTCCAAAGGCAGCAAAGCTTGCTCAAGGCCCGCACTATTGCTCAATTTTTCCAGATTGTCCAGAGAAATTGCATCGCCAAGGTCAAACCCGCCAACCCGCGTCCGGCGCAGCGCCGCAACATGGCCGTAAGTCCCGAGTTTTAAGGCCAAATCCCTTGCCAATGCCCGTACGTAAGTCCCTTTGCCACAGGTCATGATAAACTGCGCCGTATCCGGGGTTTGGGACAGCAAATCAAGAGACTGTACGTAAACTTGCCGAGGTTTGATTTCAAACTCTTCGCCATCACGGGCAAGGTCATAGGCCCGGGCACCATCAATTTTAATCGCCGAGAATTTAGGCGGAATCTGCGTAATTTCGCCTGTAAAAGAGGGCAGGGATGAAAGGATGGCGTCGGTGTCTGGCCGTATGTCAGATTTGGCGACAATTTCGCCCTCAGAGTCATCGGTGCTGGTCTGTGCCCCCCATTGAACCGTAAACTCATAGGTCTTCAAGGAATCTTGAATATAGGGAATGGTTTTCGTTGCTTCACCCAGCGCAATCGGAAGAATACCAGAAGCGAGCGGATCAAGCGTTCCCGCATGGCCAACTTTTTGCGCATTAAACAACCGGCGCACTTTGCCAACAGCCTGCGTCGAAGTCATGCCAAGCGGCTTGTCGAGATTGATCCACCCATCGATCTTTTGACCTTTTTTATTTCTGGCCATTACTCGTCTTTAGGGATGTTAAGGCTGTGCAGGATACTTTCAATGCTTTGTGCAGTTTCAAAGCTGTTATCAGCCCTGAATGTAATACGTGGCGTGAATTTCAAGTTCGAGCCTTTGTTGATGTCTCTTTGAAAAATGTGAGAACTGCTGTTCAGGGCAGGGATGATCTTGTCCATATCTTTACCGCCCAGCGCCATCACATAGGCCGTCGCATTTTTTAGGTCAGGCGAACAGCGCACTTCCGAAACAGTAATCCGTCCCGCATCCAGCAAAATCTCATCATCGAAATGCCCGCGTTGCAGGGTTTCAGCGACGATATGCCGGATTTGCTCGCCCACGCGAAGCTGGCGCTGTGAGGGGCCGATAGAGGGTTGATGTTTCATGGCAAATCTTGTGTTATTCGTCTTCCAGCTCAATCACAACAAACTGCTCATTGCCGTTTGCCGCACGAGCACGGATCCAGGTCTTGGCGTATTCTACCAATTTTCCATTGTGATCATATTCAACCAGAGCATTGCCATAAACATTGTTCTGATCCAAGTTGTAACGCACATAATTCATTTTACTCTCTCCAAAAAAGTTACGTAACCTTACGCGCTTCTTCGATGATTTCGTAGCACTCGATAATGTCGCCTGCTTTGATGTCATCGTAGTTTTCGAAGGCCATACCGCATTCGGTTCCTTCCTTAACTTCTTTGACTTCATCTTTGTGACGCTTGAGTGTTTTGAGCATCCCTTCATGGATAACAACGTCATCCCGGAGCAATCTCACCTTAGCGCCGCGCTTTACGGTGCCCAAAGTTACCATACATCCGGCGACTTTGCCAACTTTTGTTATGTTAAAGACTTCCTTGATCTCAGCCTGACCCAAATATTCCTCACGTTTAGAAGGACTTAGCATGCCTGTCAGGATCAATTTTGCATCGTCAATAACGTCATAAATGATGTTGTAATAACGAATATCGACACCTTCACGCTGCGCCAAATCGCGGGCCTGGGCATTCGCGCGGACGTTAAATCCGATAATAATGCACTTAGAGGCTTTGGCCAGGGAGACATCGGACTCTGTAATACCGCCAACACCCGTATGAATAGGGCGCACAGCTATGTTTTCGTTTTCCTGCGTAAGCTTTTCCATCGAGCCAATCAAAGCTTCGACTGAACCATGAACATCGGCTTTGATAATAACAGGCAGAACAGTTTGCTCGCCCATTTCTCTTTGCAGAAGAATGTCATCAATCGTGGTACGGCCTTTGATGGCTTTCGCTGCCGCTGTGTCGCGGATCTTGCGCTGACGGTATTCGCTGATCTCGCGGGCTTTTGCCTCGTCCGGAACAACCGAGAAGCTATCGCCAGCATCAGGCGTTGCGTTAAGGCCAAGAACCTCAACAGGTTGCCCTGGGCCGGCTTCAGTAATCTGTACGCCATGATCATTGATCAAGGCACGGACTTTACCAAATTGCGCACCCGCAACAAAGATATCGCCAACACGCAGCGTTCCATTCTGAATAAGAACGGTCGCCACAGAACCACGGCCACGCTCGAGTTTGGATTCAACAACAAATCCGTGCGCTTCGCGGTTGGGGTTGGCTTTAAGCTCAAGGATTTCGGCTTGAAGCAAGATCGCTTCTTCGAGTTTATCAAGATTGATCTTTTTCAGCGCAGAAACTTCCACGGTCTGAACCTCGCCGCCCATATCTTCCACGACAATCTCATGCTGAAGCAGCTGAGTTTTAACACGGTTTGGATCGGCCGCAGGAAGGTCGATTTTGTTGATCGCAATAATGATAGGCACACCCGCCGCTTTCGCATGATGGATCGCTTCAATAGTTTGTGGCATGACGCTGTCTTCTGCGGAAACAACGATGACGACGATATCGGTGACATTCGCACCGCGCGCACGCATTTCCGTGAAGGCCTCGTGACCGGGCGTATCAAGGAATGTGATCTTTGCACCAGATTCCATCGTTACCTGATAAGCACCGATATGCTGCGTAATGCCGCCGGCCTCACCAGAGACAACATCCGTAGAGCGCAGCGCATCGAGGAGGGAGGTTTTTCCGTGGTCAACGTGACCCATGATCGTAACAACAGGCGCACGCGGCAACAGATTTTCATCTGTATCCGTTTCACCTTCCAGACCGATCTCAACGTCAGCATCCGTAACACGCTGAATTTTGTGGCCGAATTCACCGATGATAAGTTCTGCTGTGTCTGCATCGATAGTCTGAGTAATCGTCGCCATAACACCCATTTTCATGAGGGCCTTAACAACTTCACCACCGGGCTCTGCCATACGGTTGGCCAGATCTTGAACGGTTAGGAATTCAGGGACAACAACGTTTCTTGCAATCTTCGGGGCATCATCCTGACCAAGAGCAGCAAGACGGGCTTTTTCGCGTGCACGCTTTTGCGCCGCCATTGACGGCCCGCGATCACGCTCGAAATCACGGTTAATCGCCTGGTTAACAGTCAGGCGGGCATTCCGGCGCTCAATAACACGGCGCGTAGGTTTGGCCGCACCCTTTTTCAGCTTGTCGCGTGCTGCGTCATCATCCTCATCTTTTGCCCGGAATGTTCGCAGGCTAGGATCCTCAGCAAACTTATTGGCTTTGGGATCTGCCTCTTCTCCGCTCTCGGCCTGCTTTTGTTTCTCAATTTCACGAAGTTCGGCCTCGACTTGTTCACGCTTTCTCTTGGCATCATCGATTGTCACACGCTTGGGCAAAGAGCTTTTATTTTGTCCCTCAGCCTGCGCTGCCTCAAGCGCACGAGCGCGAGCGTCTTTTTCACTGTCACTAAGATTAGAGCTTTCAGCAGGAGTAGGGGCAGCCTTTGTTGTCTCAGTTTTTGGTGTCGGCGCACGTTTGCTGCGTCGGACTTCAACTGAAACAGTATTGGGGTTGGCTGAGCGGCCCGCCCCAATATTTGAACGAATGCCTGCTCCACCCTTAAGGCTTAAAGTTCCCTTGCCAAGACCGAGGGTCTTGCTGGGCTCATCGCCTTTGCCGTCCTTATTGTCTTTTGTTTTACTCATGTGTCTTTAGCTATCTCTATATCCTTCAGGTGCTTGAGGGTACACTACCCGGCACCTGATCTCAAAGGTTAAGTTTTATTAGGCTTGTGCAGATGCCTTTTGGTCCTCAGCGGCGTTATCGCCTTCAAACCAGTGTGCGCGTGCTGCCATGATGACCTCATTCGCTGCCTTGACAGTCATTTGGCCCTCACCAAGCATCTCCACCAGCTCATCACCAGCAAGATCTGCAAGGTCATCAAGGGTTTTAATGCCTTGCTCACCGATTTTAAGGATGTGCTTCGGTGCCAAACCTTTAAAGGCGATCAAATCGTCCTGCAAACCAAGTTGAGCCTGCTTATCGGCAAGTTCCTTGGCTTTTGCCGCCAGCCATGTCTTCGCACGGTTTTGCAGCTCGGTTGAAATCTCTTCCTCAAAGCCTTCGATTTGGTTGAGCTCATCGATTGGCGTTTCCGCAATCTCTTCAACGCGTGTAAAGCCTTCAGCCACCAGCAAGTGAGCGATAACATCGTCAACATCCAAAGCTTCCATGAACAGACCGGAGCGAACTTTAAACTCTTCCGCACGGCGGTTGGATTCTTCTTCTTCGGTCATGATGTCAATGTCCCAGCCCAAAAGGATGGAAGCCAGACGCACGTTTTGACCGCGTGATCCGATTGCTTTTGACAATTGCTCTTCCGGAACAACAACATCCATACGGTTCTTGTCTTCATCCAGAATAACTTTGACCACATCAGCCGGTTGCAAAGCGTTTACTGTGAAAGCAGCAATGTCAGAAGACCACGGAACGATGTCGATTTTTTCGCCCATAAGCTCATTCACAACGGCCTGAACACGGCTTCCGCGCATGCCCACACAAGCCCCGACAGGATCAATCGATCCATCACGCGAGGCCACAGCGATTTTCGCACGGCTACCCGCATCGCGAGCAACGGCTTTAATCTCGATAATGCCTTCGTAAATTTCAGGCACTTCCTGAGTAAACAATTTTGCCATGAATTCAGGGTGTGAGCGTGACAAGAAAATCTGTGGTCCGCGGACTTCTTCACGGACTTCATAAATAATCGCACGGATGTTGTCGCCAACCTTGTAATTTTCACGAGGAATGCTTTCATCACGGCGAAGAATGGCTTCCGCACGGCCTTGCAGGTCAACGGTCACATTGCCGTATTCCACGCGCTTCACGCGGCCGTTCATGATCTCGCCAACTTTGTCTTTGAATTCTTCGTACTGACGTGCACGCTCGGCCTCACGCACTTTTTGCATGATAACTTGCTTGGCTGTTTGAGCGGCGATACGACCGAAATCCAGAGGAGGGAGGTCATCAACCAAAAATTCCCCAACGCTCGCATCCGGCTTAATGCGCTTTGCAGCAGACAAAGGCATTTGCGCCACTTCATTTTCAATTTCGGCGCCGTCTTCCACGACTTCGCGGTAACGCTTCAGCTCGATCTCGCCATTCTTAGGGTCGATAACCGCGCGGATATCCTGATCATGACCGTATTTCGAGCGGCCGGCTTTTTGGATAGCCTCCTGCATCGCTTCGATCACGATCTTCTTATCAATGTTCTTTTCGCGGGCAACCGCATCGGCAACTTGTAGCAATTCCATTTTGTTTCTCCTTCTAGGTTTGCGCTGTCGCTTTAATCAATTCGTCTGTTAACACCAGCTTGGCTTTGGCAATGTCAGAAAACGGAATGCGGGCCTCGCCCTGATCCGTCGTCAATTCAACCACATCGCCATCCAATCCTTTTATAGTGCCACGAAACTTTTTCTGTCCGGTTTCAGTCGGCACTTTGCATTCTACTTTGGCTTCAAATCCTGTGTATCGTGTGTAATCTTCTGCTTTAACCAGCGGCCGGTCGATGCCCGGCGAACTCACTTCAAGCCTGTAGGCGCCGGAAATAGGATCTTCAACGTCCAAAATAACGGAGACTGCTTTGCTGATTGTCTTGCAATCCTCAATCCCGAGATTATTGGTCTGCGGATTCTCGGCAAAAATCTGTA
Source organism: uncultured Micavibrio sp. (assembly GCA_964478225.1). Taxonomy (GTDB): domain Bacteria; phylum Pseudomonadota; class Alphaproteobacteria; order Micavibrionales; family Micavibrionaceae; genus CAYZHM01. Next base: position 119,226 of record CAYZHM010000001.1, on the reverse strand, counting down.
GCGCGCCATCAACCATGCGCACCTGCACCAGTGCAAACCCGAGATCTGCGATAACGGGTTCGATAATTTCTGTTACTTTTTGCTCAACAGCAGTCATTTAAAAACCTTTTTAGCCAATCCAAAAAGCCCGGGTTCTTGCGAGCCCAAGCCATAAAACATATTACGTTTTTAGGATGATGACCTTTATATAGGGATTTTTTGCAACAAGTGCAAGTTTTTTGTTGAAAAAGAAAAAGAAAGAAAATATACAATTCTCGGTAATTTTATTTCATATATAGAGGGAAAACATGCAAGTAGTTACTGAATTCAATCTAAGCGCGAAAAGCGTAGTCACTTATAACAGTATGAAGAATTTGGAATGGGTTCCAGCCGGAAACGATGCTCATCAAGCTGATCTACCCAAAAGCTTAAGGCCAAGAGGTAACCCGACATCTGGCGTGCATTCTCCGTTGAAAGACCTATTTAGAGAGCTCGGATCTAAGATCGAAATAACGACAAATCCTGATGCAGCAGTTATTCAAGGGTACAAAGCTAAAGTCGCTAATGTAGACCTAATAAACATGGGCATACTTCCCGCCTAAAAAGCCGGCTAGCGCTTTAAATCATCCCTCTTTTTTCGCTTATGGATGTTTGCTATAAGGGGAGAGGGGGGTTTTTTATGGATATGACTTTTGGACTAAAGCAGCTTGTAAAAGATTGGTGCAAGGCTCAAAAGGAGCCGGGTACAGCACCATCGCCCGCAAAAGAAATAACAATCAGAGTTGTTTATTCACCCGTCTGGCTTTTATGTGAGCCAGGAGATTTAAGTGCAATTCAGCCGGAACCACAGAACTTTTAAGCCTAAATGGTGGAGAAAATATGCTCAAACGATTATTCAACAACGCTTTGCCAGAGTGGAAGCAGGTTTATAACGCAAGAAAAACTGCGTGCGATACTTTAATTGCAGATGCAGAACGTGATGATGAAACCGCATTTTTATCAGGCATTCCCCAACTGACGTCACAAGGAAGTTATCATCCTGAGCTTATTAAGGACATATTCCAAAGACTAATTGAAATCAATAAACCCAATTTGTTTATTGCGTTGTTTAGACATTTTGGAAATTTTGACCCCAATAAAAATTTTAATTTTAGATCGGTGGGCTATTCTTCGCCGCGTGATGTGCCAATGTTGTGTTATGCCCTTGAAAAAGGAGTGGAGCCGATAGCCTTATTTCTGCTAGATCAGCCTGGTATTGATATACAAGAAGGCGGAGAAAAAAGAGTGTATTACTCAGGATGCAGCCGGTCAGAAAAACTTCCATCACCTATGGAGCTTGCGCAAAAAAGAAACATGCTGCGAGCGATTGCTAAATTAGGGGATATGCTGGCAGCACATTACGGACAAATTGCAACCCATGCTAAAAATGAAATCAAAGCCCGCGAGGCCGATTATCAAAACCGTGTAAACTTAGGTCTTATTACGCCTGTGGCGCAACCTTCTTAAAAACCAGATAACTCTGCCGCCGCCCGGCATCAAGGCCTTTTTGCGCATAACGTGTCGTGACCGCCCACCATTCCGGCTGCGTTTGCCAATCCTCGGCGCTCTCTGCTGTCCATTCAAAGGAAGGATGCTTGGACGCCTCGGTCACCATCCATTCCGCGAGATCGTCAACATCGGTTGCCATGATGAGAAGCCCGTCAGGTTTCATCGCTCGCGCAAAAAGATCAAGATTGCTTTGGTTGATAATGCGTCGTTTATGATGGCGCACTTTCGGCCATGGATCAGGATTGAGAACGTACATACGCTCAAGACACTGGTCTGGAAAATCACGGAGTAGGGGAATCGCATCATCCATATGTACGCGCACACGCGGGTTTTGAATATCGCTGACGCGGTAAAGAAAATTGCTCATACCGTTGATGAAAGGCTCGACCCCGATAAAGTCGATGTCCGGATGGGCGCGCATTAACGCCGCAAGATGCTCGCCGCCCCCAAAACCAATCTCCATCCATGTGCGGGCATCGGGGGAAAGCGGCTGCGTGAGGGAAAGAAGCGGCAACATCTCCCTCATCAAAGACTGACGCGCCGCGCTCAAGGCCTTGCCTTTGCGCCGTCCGAAGAAGCCGGGATAGTCTTGGAGCTTAGCCAATGATCTTCTGAAGGTCCTTCACGAGATCAGTTTTTTCCCATGAAAACTCACCGTTCGGACCTGGCTTGCGGCCAAAGTGACCATAAGCAGCAGTCGGCGAATAAATCGGCTTATTCAGCTTCAGGTGTTCACGGATACCGCGTGGACGAAGGTCCACGAGCTTGTTCAGCGCCTCAATCAAAACCGCTTCTGGAACTTTGCCTGTTCCATGCGTATCAAGGTAGAACGAGATTGGCTTCGACACGCCGATCGCGTAGGAAAGCTGAATCGTGCAACCATCCGCATAACCCGCCGCCAAAACGTTCTTTGCCAGATAACGCGCAGCATACGCAGCCGAACGGTCAACTTTGGTGGGGTCTTTGCCGGAGAACGCGCCGCCGCCATGCGGGGCAGAGCCACCATATGTATCGACGATGATTTTACGTCCTGTCAAACCCGCATCACCAACCGGCCCGCCAATCACAAAACGCCCTGTCGGGTTGATGTAGATTTCCTCCTCATTCGGCATCCAGCCCTTGGGCAAAACACTTTGAATGACAGGGATCACGATATCGCGGACTTGTTTTTGGCTCATGTCTTCATTGTGCTGGGTTGAAACAACAACCGAACGCGCACGCACAGGAACATGATTTTCAAACTCAAGCGTCACTTGAGATTTTGCATCTGGCTGCAAGCCTTTGAACTTTCCGCTATGACGGCCATCGGCCAACACTTCAAGAATGCGGTGAGAATAATAAAGAGCGGCCGGCATCAATTCTTCGGTTTCGCGAGTCGCATACCCGAACATGATCCCTTGGTCGCCCGCACCTTCATCTTTGTTGTGACCGGCATCAACGCCTTGCGCGATATCGGCCGACTGCGCATGCAATCTCACATCAACATCAACATTCTTCCAATGAAACTCTTCTTGCTCGTAGCCGATCCTTTTAATGACCTGACGTGCTGTGTTCTCAATCTCGTCTTTGGACACTTCTTCAGCACAGCGGCCTTCGCCGCCAACAAGAACAAAATTTGAGGTGGCATAGGTTTCACAACCCAAACGGGAATGAGGATCCTTTTTCAAAAACAAATCAAGGACAGCATCAGAAATCTGGTCACAGATTTTATCGGGGTGGCCTTCGGAAACGGACTCGCTGGTAAAAATATAATCGCGAAGACTGGTTTCAGGATTAATCAGATTCTTTTCTTGCAAAGCATGGCTCACAGGTGATTGCATTCTTCGTATCTCTCACTTTAGTTGAAGCTAAAGCGCAACACTAGCGGCATATTATAAGCCATGCAAGCGATAAAGGAAGCTTAGTCCTTTTTGGTCATAGCGACCATAGACTTTACAGCGCGAAGAATTTCTTGTCTGTGAGCAGGGTCGTCAACCTGATTAAAAAGCTTGATCAACTCAATCGTTTCTTTGTTATCAAAACGATCAGGACCGCCAAACTTCTCTTGCTTATTATCTGCAAGACCAGCAGCTTTAGGAAGATCTCCATTGTCGTTGTTAACGCGCTCATAAAAATAGCTGATGGGAACTTCCAGAATTTTGCTCAGTTGATACAGGCGACCCGCACTAATGCGGTTCACGCCACGCTCATATTTTTGGACCTGCTGAAAGGTGAGGCCAATCGCCTCAGCCAATTTTTCCTGGCTTAGACCCAACAGCGAACGTCTTACTCGCAACCTTTTGCCGACATGCACATCAACAATGTCTGGCTTACCTTTGGTCTTTTTTGCACTGCCACTCATAGTATAACCTTTTCTCTAAACTCAACTCAGGGTATAAATTAGGTACTTATTGTCATATTTAATAGCGTGTCTTATAACGCGGTTTACTCCCGTATGCAAGAAATCTTAAGTATATGCCGCAAATTATTTCAATCCTTAACTTTTAGGCTGTTCGTCTCCTCCACAAAGCAAGCCCCAGTACAAGCATCAAAAAGAAAGGAAAAACAAAGGGTTTCCTTGTCCATGCAGGCAAATAAAGGGGTTCCTTTTGTGGGATACTTGAGATGAGAACCTTGTTTTCATATAGGCTCGATTGAGTGATATTTCTACCAAAAGGGTCAAAAATTCCCGAAATTCCAGTATTTGCCGCCCGAATGACAGGAAAACCTGTTTCTAAGGCGCGGAATTGAGCCATTTCGTAGTGCTGATAAGGGCCTGCGCTTTCCCCATACCACGCATCATTCGTCACATTGACGATGAAATCGCCGCCCATCTCAGGTTTAACCACTCCAGGAAATATAATTTCATAACATATGAGAGGGATGTACGCGTACCCCGTAGACACGGGTTGTACGTCTGGACCATTTCCCTTTTTAAAGCCAGAGAACTTTGTAACGGTTTTAAGAGGTATCCATTTTTGAAAAGGGATGTATTCCCCAAAGGGAACAAGATGACTCTTATTATACATATTGCGCGGTTGACCGTCCCTGTCAAACATAACGAGAGAATTGCTGTAACTTTGGTCCACGGGGTTGTGATGCAAGTATCCTGTGAGCAGGGCAGCGCCGTCATTATAAGACCTCATAAGATTAGTAAGCTCATAGCGGGCATTCTTATCCTGCATTACCCAGTAATTCAGAGATGTCTCCGGCCATACTATATAAGTAAATTTTTTATCCGCGACGGCGTCTTGCGGTTTTTGCATACTGGTTTCGATGAGTCCTTGAAAATGGGCATATAATTTCTCTCTGTCCCATTTTTCGCCTTGCTCGATATTGGGTTGAACAATCTTAACAACAGAATTATCCATGAAAGTGGTTGAAGTCTCTAACCTCAAAAGCCCGAAAGCAAGGCAGCCCAAAAGCGAACCGAGCGCCAGTGGGCCAATAATTGCCGTCGACAGGACGGAGGCACCAGATTTGACTTGCGTATAAATAAAAACCGGAGCCATCAGCCACAGCATGGTCAGGAAAGTCAGATAATAAACATTAGAAATACTCAGAATTTGTATAACCGGCAAAGTCTTCGACCAAGTGTAGCCGTACAAATTCCAGGGAAATCCTGTAAACAAATTCCCGCGCAGCCATTCGAAGAGACACATAAGGGCGATGAAGCCAATAAAGCCTGTCCAGTGCCGTAGATTAAAAAACATATGGCTGAATAATGTCGCCGCCCCGGTATAAAACGCCAGCATAAATGGCAATCCGCACACCGCAAGCGGCCACGCCCAGGCAAATTCATTGCCCTCAACCAACAAGGCATTGCCGATCCACGACAGCCCAAAAACAAAATAACCAAACCCAAAGCCCCAACCGGTCGCAAAGCTTTGCGTTTTACCGGGCGCGCTCAGGAGCAATCCATAAAGTGCGCTCAGGGCGATCCCAAGCGCCCACCAGAAGTTCCATGGCGCCATAGCAAAAGAGGCGCCGGCACCCAAAACAAAACCCGTAAGAAGACGAAGCAAAGAGCCGGCACGATGTGGCTCGACATATATGTTATGTATAGCAGCGCGAGTCAACGACCATCTCTATCCTGATATTCCGGGGATGTTACGAATGCGCACTTTTTGAACGCGCCGAGGATCTGCTTCTAAAACCTCAAACATCATTCCGCTGGCTTTATGGGTCAAAACTTCCCCTCGTTTGGGAATGCGGCCCGCAATTGTAAAGAGGAGGCCTCCAAGCGTTTCAATCTCTTCGCGTTCATCCATGGTGAACAGCGATCCATATTCTTCTTCAAACTCACTAATATCAACCCGCGCATCTGCAATCACAGAACCATCTTCACCTTTAATAATCATCGCCTCTTCATCATCGTGCTCATCCTCGATTTCGCCGACGATACGTTCGATGATATCACCCAGCGTAATCAAACCATCGATGCCGCCATGTTCATCAACCACTAAGGCCATATGCCGCCTACTGAGGCGCATTTCAACAATAAGATCCAAAATCGGCATGGCAGGGGAAACAATAGGCACATCGATAAGCTGCTCCCGCAGATTGTAGCTTTCCCCCTCCTTAAAAGAGGCCAAAATGTCTTTGATGTGAATACTGCCGAGCACATTATCGAGATTGTCTTCGTATACCGGCAAACGGCTGACCTGATTCTCGCTTAAGACATGCAAAAGGTCGTCGCGGGAGATATCAACTTCCACTGCGATAATATCCGCTCGCGGCACCATTTCGTCAATAACGGCGATATCGCGCAGCTTAAGAATATTGGAGAGCAAAACCTTTTCGTGCGCCGTGATGATGTCATCCCGCAAGCCATTATCTTCAGTGATATCAATATAATCTTCAAGTTTGGGAACGGCGGGAGGTTCCGATTTTCCACCGCGCAACCAGTGCAAAAATCCACGCGGCGAAGCATCTTGCGTTTCTGTCTTCGGTTCAGGCCCGTTAGAATGGGGAGTACGGTCAGTGTTTTCAGGCACGATATGGGGTCTAAGCATGTTGTTACGACGCCAATTATGCCACAAAATCAGATCTCTTCATAAGGGTTTTTTATTCCGAATTGCCGTAAAACAGCGATTTCCAGAGATTCCATCTCTTCTGCTTCGTCATCATCTTCGTGATCATAACCAAGCAGGTGCAAAACCCCGTGTACGATCAAATGCATCACATGATCGTTGAAAGTCTTGTTCTGTTCCGTGGCTTCACGTTCGATTGTTTCATACGCCAGCACGATGTCGCCGAGATTAACAGGCACGCCGGGAGGATGCGGCTCATCAGGATCATAGGCCGGGAAGGAGAGAACATTCGTCGGCTTGTCCTTGCCGCGGTGCTGTTTGTTCAAGATTTGGATTTCTGCGTCATTTGTAAAAGTGACGGTGACTTCTGCATCCTTTTTAAAATCTGCCGCCCTTAATGTGGCCTCACATATTTCATCTTTATCAAAAGATGGCCAATCAGGAGATTGCTGCAGAGTTTCAATGCTAATCCTTCTGGTCATATGCATGAACAATCTTGCTGACCAGCGGGTGGCGGATGACGTCTTCTTTGGCAAAACGCATAAAAGAAATTCCTTCAATGCCTTCAAGGGTTTCAACGGCGTCTCTTAAGCCGGATTTGATGTGCGAGGGGAGGTCTGTTTGCGACAAATCGCCAGTGATGACCATGTGAGAAGCCTCGCCCATCCGCGTTAAAATCATCTTCATCTGCACGGGCGTGGTGTTTTGTGCTTCATCCAGAATGACGAACGCGTTCGACAGCGTCCGCCCGCGCATGAACGCCAGCGGCGCAATCTCGATCTCGCCCAGCTCAATCTTTTTCGCCACCACATCCAGCGGCAACATGTCATGCAGCGCGTCGTAAATCGGGCGGAGGTAAGGATCGACTTTTTCCTTCATGTCGCCCGGCAAAAATCCAAGCCGCTCACCAGCCTCAACCGCGGGCCGCGCAAAAATCAAACGCTCAACCTTGCCCTCGAGATACATCGAGACGGCCATCGCAACCGCGAGATAGGTTTTACCCGTCCCCGCAGGGCCAAGTCCGAACACCATTTCATTGTCCATGATCGCCTGCAGGTAATAGGCCTGATTGGGCGAACGGGGCGAGATATCCTTTTTACGGGTATGAATAACGATTTTCTTCATGTCCTTGTTTTCGGCTTTGCTGACCCCATTATCCATGAACCGCAGCGCCGCATCAATCTCTCCAGGGCCAACCTCTTGCCCTTTTTCTAGCCTTTTCACAAGATCCTTAAAAACCTTTTCGGCCTGGTGAACGGCATGGGGATCACCGGAAAGGGTTAGAATATTGCCCTTATCAGCAATTTGAATGCCCAGTTTCTTCTCAATATAGGAAATATGGGAGTTATGCGCGCCAAAGAGCAGGGGGATCAGCTTAAAATCCTTGAATTCAAGGGTTTGCGTCAAAATATCTCCGTCTTTCGGCATGTATCTCTATTATAACATAAAAATCTATAAACTTCTATCGGAAGGCTGAAAATCAGCCTTTACCGCTGCTTTCCGCTCTTCAAGAAACTCCTCTAAGTCAGAAACGATTAAAGCGATGGTTTGTTCCTGAGGATCTGACGTTTTTCCCTTGAGGCGAAACATTATAAGCTCCAAATAATCTTTTTTGATCTTGAGGGCTTTCTTTGTTGGCTCCTCCAATTCTGGAGCAACTTTACAGAGATTGATGAACGTTTGAAAAAAGTGCTCCTGATCAGAAGCAAGAAATTCAGCAACGATAGTGTCAATGTCGGTTTCCCCCGTTCTTTTCATCTCGCGATCGAGGATGTTGCACATAAGCCTGTCAAGCTTGTCAGTATAATGGTTGCCGGGCAAGGGGGTTAGCCTAAGGCCAGCCAACAATTCGCGGGTGGTACTTATAAAGCGGGCACGCAGTGATGTAATGCTTTGGCTTAACACTTGCTAACAGCCACCTCTCGCTCTTCTGTGAGGACGATATCGCCCGTTAGCGAGTTCTCAAAACCCTCGGAAATGCGTACATCCACAATCTGGTTCATCAGGCGGTCATTCCCGGTAACATACACGGATTGCCCGTACGGGCTTTTACCCAAAAGCTGCCCGGAACGCTTACCTTTTCGATCAAAAAGAACTGGTATTACAATGTTTTCACATCTTTTATTAAACTTAATTCTTAGCTCATTAATAAGCGCTTGCAGCTGCTGCAGTCTCTCATCGGCAATGTCGGGGCGTACAAGGTTTTGCATGTTGGCCGCCGGCGTGCCTGGACGCGCTGAGAACTTAAAAGAATAGGCGGAAATAAAGCCGACATCGCGCACCAATTGCATCGTATCTTCAAAATCCTGGTCAGTTTCACCCGGGAAACCGACAATAAAGTCCGAATTGAACTCAATATCGGGCCTTTCCTTGCGTAAACGCTCAATAATTCGTCGATAATCGTCAGATTTATGCTTCCGATTCATCGCTTTGAGGATATTGTCCGATCCGCTCTGCACAGGAAGGTGCAAAAAGGGCATAAGTTTGTGGATATCTCTGTGGGCTGCATACAATTCCTCGTCCATATCCCGGGGGTGGGACGTGGTGTAGCGTATGCGTTCAATTCCATCGATTTTTGCGACCGCTTCGATCAGCTTGCCAAGCCCCCAAACCTTCCCATCGGGCCCTTCGCCATGGAAGGCGTTCACGTTCTGGCCGAGAAGAGTAATTTCCTTTGTACCACAGTTGCTTAGACGCTTTGCCTCATCTATAATCTCAACAACTGTACGCGAGTATTCAGCCCCTCTGGTATAGGGCACAACACAGAAGGTACAAAACTTGTCGCACCCCTCCTGAATAGACAGGAATGCGGACACCCCTTCAGAGGGTCTTTCCTCTGGTAATTTATCGAACTTGGAGTCTGCGGGAAACTCCGTGTTGATAACTCGCTCATTGCCGTTCGCTTTCAACACCATTTCCGGCAACTCATGGTAGGTCTGGGGGCCAAAAACCATGTCCACGTAGGGCGCCCGCTCAAGAATGAAGTCTCCTTCTGCCTGTGCCACACATCCGGCAACAGCAATCAACATTTTTCCGCCTTCGGCGGCCTTTTGATCTTGATAAGGTTTAATACGCCCAAGATCAGAAAAAACCTTGTCGGTTGCTTTCTCGCGGATATGACAGGTGTTGAGGATCACCATGTCAGCACCCTCAGGCGTATCCACAGGCTTATACCCAAGCCCGAATAAAATATCGGCCATACGGTTGCTGTCATAGACATTCATCTGACAGCCCCAGGTTTTGATATAGAGTTTCTTGTGCGCTTGTGTTTTCATGGTTATAAGCGAGTTATAAACCACAGACTCAAACCCCAAATCAAGGAAAATGACAAAGACAATCCTCTCCGTCGATAAGATCATCGCCCAGCAAATGCCAATGCTGGAGGAGCATTTCGAGGTCATTCGCCTGTGGCGCGAACAAGATCCCGAAGCCACGATCCAAAAACGTTCTCATGATATTTCCGCCATCGTTTCATCCTTGCTTCCCGTCAGCCGCAACCTGATTGAGGCGCTTCCCAACCTCGAAATTATCACGAATTGTGCCGTTGGTTACAACAACATCGATATCGCAGCCTGCCGTGAGCGCGGTATTGCCGTCACGAATACTCCGGATGTTCTGACCGACGACACCGCGGACGTGGCATTGCTTCTCATACTGAACGTTATGCGCCGCGCAGTCGAAGGCGACGCGTACGTACGGGCAGGGATGTGGCAGTCGGGGCCTCTTGCACTTGGTACATGCCTGGCAGGCAAAACAGTTGGTATCATCGGATTGGGTCGTATTGGTAAAGCTATCGCACGCCGCTCTGAGGCCTTTGGTATGAAAATAATATATCACGGCCGCCACAAGCAGGCTGATCAGCCGTACCCTTACTACAAAGATCTTGAGGAGATGGCCAAAGATTCTGACGTACTCGTCGCAATTTGCCCCGGCAACAAAGAGACAGAAGGGCTGGTCAATCACAAGATACTCAAGGCCCTTGGCCCGCAGGGGTTTTTCATCAATGTTGCGCGCGGCACAGTTGTGGTGGAGCAGGATCTCGTAATTGCGCTCGCGAACCGTGAAATTGCCGGCGCAGGTCTTGATGTTTATCAAAATGAACCAAATGTCCCCAAGGAACTTTTGACCATGGACAATGTCGTCTTGACCCCCCATATTGGCTCGGCCACGATGGAAACACGTACGAAGATGGTTCAGATTGTTCTTGATAATCTTTTGGCGCATTTTGACGGCAAGTCGCTTTTAACTCCCGTTTGATTTATGTATACTAGGAAGATAATGAAAAAATTGTTCGTAATATTAGGTGTGTGTGCCTTAAGCGTGCTCTCAGTCAAAAACGCTAGCGCGCAATGTTATTCCAAAGCCGAAGCTGAAGCCGATCAGGGCATCCGCATTCACAGTGAGCTGATGGTCATCGGCTTAAATTGTCAGCGCATCGGCGAGCGCCATGGTCTCAACCTTTACGGGGATTACCGCTCCTTTACAGCCAAAAATGCAAAGCTGTTTTCTCAGTACGAAAATATCTTGATGGATTTTTATAAGCGGAACGGAAAATCCCCAAAGGAAAGCCTGAACGATATCCGCACACGTTATGCCAATAACATCTCCGAAAGTGTTTCGAAATTACGCCCAGATGTGTTCTGCGCCAAGTACGCGGAAAGAATTGAGTTGACCAAGGACATGTCATCAGAGAAAATCAGGCAATGGGCCTCGTCAATGCATGCCTCGCATCCGGTGTCCTATCCATTGTGTAAAGGCTAAAGTAAAACCAAGAGGGCCGTATGAGTATAGACCAACAAATAGACGCCCTTTTCGCCAAAATCTCTGAACCTCTCCTGACCCTAGTTTTTTACAGTGTCCCTATCGTCGATGGGATGGAAATCAAACTTATTTTGGTATGGCTCGTTGCTGCGGCAGTTATTTTCACACTTTATTTCGGTTTTGTGAATATTCGCTATTTCGGCCATGCCATCAAACTGCTGAGCAGCAGTGATGTGAAAGTGGGGGAAGAAGGTTATATCAGCCGCTTTCAGGCCTTAACAACATCCGTTTCAGGAACAGTAGGCCTGGGCAATATTGCGGGTGTTGCTGTTGCTGTTTCGGTCGGTGGTCCTGGGGCAACATTCTGGATGATCCTGATGGGGTTCCTTGGAATGTCAACCAAGTTTGTCGAGGTTACGCTCGGTGTAAAATACCGCCAGCACCCTGACAAAGAGCATCCCGAAAAAATATCGGGTGGCCCGATGTATTATTTGCGCTATGGCCTGGAAAAGAAATTTGACGGCCCGATTGGAAAAGTTTTGGCAGGGATTTACGCAGCCTGTATGACGGTGGGCGCATTTGGCGCAGCCAGTCTGTTCCAAACCAATCAGGTCTACCGCCAGGTGGTCAATATCACCGGCGGGATGGAGGCAAGCATTTTCGCAGACAAAGGATGGCTGATTGGCTTGATTATGGTTGTTCTCGTGGGGCTTGTGATTATCGGAGGCATTAAATCAATCGCTGCGGTGACCAGCAAGCTTGTGCCCGTGATGTGCTTGCTTTATCTGGCAGCAGGGCTCATTGTTCTTGGAATTTTTTATCAAAACATCCCCCATGCAATCGTAACAATCTTCCATGAGGCCCTCACGCCAGAGGCTGGAATCGGTGCCGTTCTTGGGGCGCTGGTGATGGGCGTGCAACGGGCGACGTTTTCAAATGAGGCCGGCCTCGGCACGGCCGCCGTCGCGCATTCTGCCGTCAAAACCAATAAGCCAATCACGCAGGGGCTTTCAGGCATGCTGGAGCCTTTTATCGATACTGTGGTCATTTGCACAATGACCGCTTTGGTCATTGTTGTAACTGGCGCTTATACGCAAAGTGAAGGCATGGAAGGCGTAACACTGACCTCCCGTGCTTTTGAAATGGGAGTATCATGGTTCCCTTATGTGTTATTCATGGTGGTCTTTCTTTTCGCTTACTCGACCTTGATCACATGGTCTTATTACGGCGTCAAAGCTTTTACGTATTTATTCGGCAACAACACTTTCAATGAAAATCTCTACAAAATTTTATTTTGCATCATGATTGTCGTCGGCGGATCAGCCAACCTTGATAACGTCATCGGCTTTACCGACGCCAGCGTTTTCATCATGGGCATACCAAACATCATCGGTTTATATTTGTTAGCACCGGAAGTGAAGGCTGACCTCAAAGCCTATCTGGCCACATTGAAAAAATAAATTTATCCACACCCTTTGATGCCTGTTTCCCGGCCTCTTCATATCTTACCCACGGGCATGTGAATAACTTTATAAAGCCACGCTTGCATCGTGAACAAACCCGTGGCTTCATGAATTCTCTTACAACATTTTTATTTTTCGCCCAGAAGGGGGAGTGTCATTCTATGACCGACAGAGCGCCTATCCGCAACAAGACGGACTACAAAAGCACAGCCAAAAAATCAGAAGAAAAAAGGCAGGATAAAAAAAGCTTTGCCAGCACTCTGCGAGAAATAAAGGTCAAAGAACTGCAAGATAAGGTTTCGCAATCAAGCGCCACATCCAAATATCCAGGCACACGAAATGTTTCGCTGGGTGGCTTGAAAATGTCAGGCTCTTCAGCAGATCAGATTAATGATTTTCTCAGTGAAATCGCGGTGGAAAGACCTGCTTATTACAAACCGGCAGCGCCATCCTTTCTGGAGCCGGAACCAGAACCAATGATGGAAGAGCGTGCAGAGCAAGAAGAGGCGCCAGCAAAAAATCCAAAACCACAGCAGGAAGAAGAGTATTCCCTCGCCCAAAAAATAGCGATTGGCTTCGGCATGGTCGGCAGCCTGGTCTGGATCGGCTTTTGCATCGCCTATATCATTTTTAATCCGATCAACATCACGCCGGTTGCGATTGGTATATTTTTATCAGTTCTTTTTACTGGTCCGGCAATGTACTGGCTGGCCTTCGCATGCCTGAGCAAGTCGTTGCTCCAGCAAAATCTGGCTCAAGTTCTGAAAGAAGAGCTTTATGCGATGTTCGATTCGTCCGGCGATGGAAATATCATCATAAACAACGACCTTGGAGAGTTTTTTCAACAGGCCTATGAAATTTCATCGGCTTCTAAATCTGTTCTCAATGCATTGTCACGCGCCCGTCAAGGATTGCGCATGGAAGTTCGCGATTTTGCAGGCGTTTCCAAAAAGGCGGAATTCCACATTGATCGCTTGACCCAGACGCTCAGCGAAAAATCATCAAAGCTTTTGGACATGACCAACGAAATCGACCGCCGTATTGCGGGCATTGATGAAAAAGCAAGAATAGGGATCAAAGCCTGGGATCAGGCAACAATCCGTATTACGGAGAAGTCCGTCGACATGCACAGCGCTTTAAATGACGGCGTTCTGAAGATTTTTGATGCCGCTGATAACGCACAGGCCAAAGCAAAGGACATAGAGGAGCGTTTATCCGCAACCGCAAGCCTTCTGGATAACCATGTGGATGGTTTAACCAAAGCCACGTTCAGCGCCTCATCCGAAGCTCTACGGCTTGGCGGGGTAATTCAAACGCAGATCGACAATCTGGACGAAGCCAGCGATCGCATCAATGCCGCAACCGTCAAATCGACGGCCGTTATCGCTAACCACCGCAATTCACTTGAGGAAGGCGCCGGATTAATAGAAGAGCAAGCGCAGAACATCGAAGATGTCATGAATGAGGGTCTGAAGAAATTCAAATCATCCGTAGGGGAGATAACCGCAGGCAGCGACGCATTGGAATCTCAAATTCAACAAAAAATTGATAATCTACAAAAACTCATCCAGACGATCGTTGAGGAAACAGAAGGTATGGATAAGGTCGGCGCGGCCGCAGCCGAGAAGATGAGTGACGCCTTGACCCTCGTGGTTTCCGGTTCTGAAACCATCACGGACAGCGCGCGTCAGGCAGCGTTATCGCTGGAGAAAGCGGCAAGTGCGGTGCGCAAAGATAATGAGGACATCGTCAATCGCACGTCTGAAAAAATTGAAGATTTGGTAAGCAGAACCTCGATAAAAATAGAGGATACTGCAAAGCAGACTGCCGAAAAAATTGAAAACGTTATCAACGCCACCCAGAAAAAAATAGAGAACACAGTCGATAGCACATCAGAAAAAATCGAGGCTACCGTCAACTATGCCTCAGAAAAAATTGAAACGATCCAGAAATTAGAGGCGGACAACGTTGTTGTGTTGGAAGGCGTTATCAAACAACTCGATGCCTCAACCTCTCAAATCGACAACCTTGTAAAACAAACCTCTTCTCGCATAAAAGACATGACGAACGAAGTCTGCCAGCAAAGCTCAGAGATTGATGTTTCTACAGAACAACTAGCGGAGCGCGTCGAAAAAGTTCGTGAAACCTTATCTTCTGTCTTGAATGACGTTGAAGACACTGTAAATGATGCCAACAATCGTCACGAAGCGGTGGGCGAGCTTCTGGGTCGGCGCATTCAAGAGCTCAACAGCTCCAGCGAAAAGGCCATGCAGAATGCGGAAACAATCCGCGATACGCTGAAAGAGCAAATTCAGGAAATAACAAAACTATCGTCAGACATTGCCACCCAAAGCAAAATCGTCAACACGTCTTTGCAGGAGCAAAAGGGCAAGCTTTCGGCAGAAGTTTTAGAATCGATGGAGTCGCTGGACAAAATTGCCAAGTTGCTTGAGGACAAGGCAATCAGCCTTGAAAACATAAGCAAGAAGGCGGTGGAAGACATTGCCGAAGTTAAAGAGGACATAAGCGAGCAGGGCGCCCAAATTGCCAAAACATCAGATGAAACTGTGGCCAAGCTAAAGGATCTCGATGCCGAGATGACCGAGAAGGTCCAAAAGCTTAAAGAGAACACCAGCAGCACCATGACATCTTTCGATGTGCTCAAAGCGCGGTTGGAAGGCTCTGTTGTCGATATTATGCCGCAATTCGAGGATATCATCTCCACGAGCCAGAGCGTATATGAGCTTCTTGAAAACCTGAAAGAGGGTTACGAGGAAACAGCGCAAGGCGGGATCTCGAGGCTTCAGCAAGCGGGCGTCGCTTTTGACGAAAGCTTGAGAGATTTGAAAGAGGGCGCAGGCGACGCAACCGAAATATTACGTTCGGCCGGTAACGAGCTGCGTCAACGCGTGAGTGATCTCGACACAGCATCCCGTACGTCAGGCGAGAAAGTTCGTGAAGTTTCTGAATCCTTGAAATCTCAGTCAGACGACATTCATCTTCTGACAGACCAGGCGATTCTAAAAATTGAATCCATCCAAAAAGCCGTTGGCCAGCAATTCCAGGAGCTGACGATTTCTGTCGGCGAAGCTCTTGAACAGTTGCATGACGCCAGCGAAACAATGACCTTGCAGTCAGGCAGCTTGCTCAGCGAGACGATGGAAACAAAAGATGCAATCCTCATAGCTAGCGCAGAAATACGCGAGGAATCGCAGAAGCTCAGCGAAGCGGCAAAGCAAGCCTCTCGCAACACCAATGAGACGATGGAATATGTTCAGGCCTCGATCGAGGTGTTGCTGGACAACACGAAGGTCAACCTCTCAGACCTCCGCAAGGCAGGTGATCATATTGTCATGAGCACGAAAGAGCTTGAGGCGTATATGAAAGCCTCGCTTCAATCGTCGGCATCTTATAGCGCAGAATTGAAGGGGCAGGCCAAGGCCATCGCTCAGGTTTCAAACTTCTCGGCCGAAGAGATGGCAAAAGCGACCTCTGAATTGACCGCACGCATGCAAGACATTGGCAACACCGCCAAGAATGTTTCGGCCAAAATCGAAACATCAAGAAAGCAGCTCTCGACCGAAGCCGAACGCTTGTTGCATGTCTCCAATGCCGCGCTCGACGCCACGCAGGATGCAGCGGAGAATTTCGCCAAACAGGCTGAAATCCTCTTCAAGGCCTCGCAAGATGCCGTGAATAACGCCAAGGAAGTCCGCAAGGAAGAATTCCGCACGCAACGCCAGGCCTTCATGACCTCGGCCAAGTTCATCATCGAAAGCCTGTATTCGCTTTCGGTCGATGTGACGCGTTTGATGGAAGGGGAGATCTCCGCCAAGGTCTGGAAGTCGTACCAGAAAGGCGACGTCGCGGCCTTCACACGCTACCTCTCCGAAAACCGTGGCCTGTGGCCGCTTGAAAAGACCCGCGCGAAATTCTCGGGCGATTCCGAATTCCGCAACTACGTCCAGCGCTATATCCGCCAGTTCGAGGACATGTACGATCAGGCCGCCAGCAGTGATCACGGCTCACTCCTAACCAGCACCATCGGCTCCAGCGAAATCGCCAAGCTCTATGAATTCCTCTGCGCGGTTTCAGGCCAGGAAAACTGCATGAAAAGCTCGGCATTGAGAGCGGCTTAATTTATTGAAGACGATTTGCCCTTGGAGATTATGCTTAATCGGGCTATAGTAATCGCTCTGATTTGCAAAGGGCGTAGGGTAAAATGCTGAATACAAACAAAGTGATAAAAACAAAATTCTGTCAGGGGATCTCTGATATTTCCGACAGCTATATGGGCTTTATTATCGACCAGTGGGGCGTGCTCCACGACGGCGAAAAGCCTTATGACGGCGTTATAGACTGCCTGAAAGAACTCAAGAAACGTAAGAAGCATATTATTATCCTGACAAACTCTGGCAAGCGCGCCGAGCAGAACAAAGAGCGTCTCAAAAAGATGGGCATCGGCCCAAGCCTTTATGATGAAATTTTGACCTCCGGCGAAATGGCCTGGCAGGGTATGAACGACCAGAATTACGGATTTTTCAAAGACCTCGGCAAAAGCTGCTATGTGATCAGCCGCGGCGGTGACCGCTCAATTGTCGATGATCTCGATATCAAGCTTGTCGATGATATTAACGACGCCGAATTTTTAATCATCGCCGGCGCGGATTCACCGCAAAAAACTCTCGAAGATTATGAGCCTATCCTCAAAACCGCCGTGCGCAAACGCATGACGGCACTCTGCGCCAACCCCGACAGCCGCGGCGTCATGGGCAGCTCCAACATCATGGGCCCCGGAACGCTTGCCCGCCGTTATCAGGATTTCGGCGGCGTTGTGCATTATATTGGCAAACCGCACCAGCCGATTTTCCAGGAATGCATCCGCAAATTCCAGGCAAAGGAAATTTACCCCGGCCATACGATCATGATCGGCGATTCCATGACGCACGATATTTTGGGCGCAACGATGGTCGATATTGATACCTGTCTCGTCAAGACAGGCTTGCATGAAGGCGCTTTCCGCACCTGCAAAACGCCGCTTGATGTGAATAAGGCGCTGACGATTTTGGCGGGCCAGTATAATAACGTACGCCCGAAATACCTTGTCGGCAGCCTGAAATGGGGCAATCCATTGCCCGACCGCAAGCACAAAAAGCGTATGGCTTAACTCAGGTTGAATCTAATTAATTTGGTTCACGAACCAAAAAACTAGGTGCTGCCGCTTTGCTCTCACGATATTTTTCAAATGTCGCAAGAAGATTGAGTTGTTCGTACTTGCCAGAAAGATAAGCAAGATCTGCTGCATGTCCACGAAAACTTGATCTCAACAAAGTATCATCCGGATAAGACGTAAAGACGCTTCCCGTTTCAGAAAGTTTATGATCTGACATTCTTAATTCCTCTATGTATGGGGTAATTATGTACAAATCAATAATCCAAGTCAATCTTGAAGACTGCTACAATCAAGGCCCTGGCGGCAGCAGTACTCGCGCGGCATCGCGGATATCATCGATCACAGCCAGCGCCGCTTCTTCACCCAACTCGATCAGTTCCTGCGCCCGCTCAAACTCGAGCATACCGATATGCCCGATCTTGGGCTTGATGTGAATGTCTGGCGGATCAGCCGCAAGCTTCGAGCGTGTTAGGCGGTCCTGCATAATCCCCAGCGCCGAAACCATAACCCCGAACAAGCTCGGGCTGTTTTCCTCACGGCGGAACAAACGGCGCGCCATACTGGTGTTAAGCTTCTCAACCGCACGCTTGGGCACATCATCCTCATCAAACATATCAAAGCCGGCGACGGTCTGATAATTTTGGCCGGGTTTAACAGCTTTCCCCATAATGTCGGCATGCAGGTCAACCGCAATTGTGAGCCGTGCGCCCATCGCCTGACACGCCGAGATGGGCAGGGGATTAATCAACGCGCCATCCACCAGCAAGCGATGATTACGTTCAACCGGCGGAAAAACGCCGGGCAAAGCAAACGACGCCCGCATGGCTTCAACCACAGACCCTTTACGGATCCAAACTTCGTGACCTGTAACAAGGTCAGCCGCGATGGTGATAAAGGGATGGGGTAAATCTTCGATATTGATGTCGCGAAAATGATCTTCCAGCATTCGGGTCAGCTTATTTCCGCCGATCATTCCCGCACTGCGGATACGAAAATCGAGATAGGACAAAATGGTCAGGCGGTTAAGAGACAACGCCCAATCGGTAAATTCATTGAGCTGGTTGGTCAGATAACACCCGCCAACCACGGCCCCGATCGATGTTCCGGCGACGATACTTGGCTCGATATTATGTCTTTTGAGAACGTTGAGAACGCCGATATGCGCAAAACCCCGAGCCATTCCGCCCCCTAGCGCTAACCCTATACCATGGGAGCCATTGCGGGGCGCATCGCGTGTGTTTTTTGTCGCTTCATTTTCTGTCATAAATAGCCTATAACAGTCTGGTTTTCTTTATTAATTGTAGCATAGAAATGAACGCCCAACCTATGGATAAACCTGCTGCATCGCCGCACAAATCGACAGTCTTTTTGATGAAAAGACTGATTACGGAATTTGTACGTCCCTACGTCGGACAGCTGGTTTTGGCCATTTTTTGCATGCTGATCGCCGCTGCGATGACCGGCGCAACGGCCTATATGATGCAGATCGTTTTGGACGATGTTTTTAGTGCCGGGCGCAAAGATATGATTTTTCCGGTCTCGGGTACCTTTTTAGGGATTTTCTGCCTGAACGGTGTTTTTACCTACATCCACACGGTCATCATGGCCAAAGCCGGACAATCGATTGTTGCCGATATTCAGAAAAGCCAGTTTGAACGGTTTATGACCCTCGATCTGGTTTTCTTTCATCAAAACCCAAGCGGTCAGTTGGTTTCACGTGTCATCAACGACGTACAAATCATTCGCGGCGCCATTGCGGATGGCCTGGTTGGGGTTGGAAAAAACGTCTTTACACTCTTCTTTTTGATTGGCGTCATGTTCTATCAAGATTGGAAGCTATCCATCGCCGCTTTCATCATATTTCCGTTTATTTCAATTTTTGTCGCGGCACTGGGGCGCAAGTTGCGTAAAGTTTCGGTTTCAACGCAAGACGAGATGGCTGCATTGTCTGATCGACTGTCTCAAATCTTTCAGGGCATTCGCCAAGTCAAAGCGTACGGAACGGAAAATTACGAAGTCGAAAGGGCCGGCGCCGCAATTGATATCGTTAAGAAACTCAACATCAAGACCGTACGTACAGGCAATCTTTCAACGCCTGTTAATGAAATTCTGGTTGGTCTGATTTTGTTTGGCGTGATCAGCTATGGCGGATTCCAAATCGCTGACGGTCATATGACGATCGGGCAACTCGGGTCATTCCTTGCGGCCTTTATCATGGCTTATGAGCCGATGAAGAAACTCGCCAAATTGAACAATACGCTCCAAACCGCTCTGGGAAGCGCCGAGCGCATTATTGAAATGCTGGATCTGCGTCCACAAATTCAAAACAAACCGGGCGCTGCGCCTATCCAGATCACAAAACCCAACATCACGTTCCGCGATGTAGTCTTTCAATATCCGGATACACAACCCAACGCGCTCGACGGCATCACCTTCACGGCGCAGGCCGGAAAAATGACCGCCCTTGTCGGCAGATCAGGCAGCGGCAAAACAACAATCATGAACCTTATCCCGCGTTTCTACGATGTCACTGAAGGCAGCATCGCGATCGAGGGACAAGACGTACGCGATGTAACGCTTGAAAGTCTCCGCGCAAACATAGCGCTTGTGTCGCAGGACATTACAATTTTTGACGATACCATCGCCGCCAACATCGCGTACGGCAAACTGGATGCGACAGAAGCAGAAATCATTGAGGCCGCCAAGGCCGCTGCGGCCCATGAGTTTATCACTACAATGAGTGAAGGATATCAAACCCGGGTAGGGGAAGCGGGCGTCAAGCTCTCCGGCGGGCAAAGGCAACGCATCGCCATCGCGCGCGCCATTTTGCGTGATGCGCCTATCCTGCTTCTCGACGAGGCAACATCAGCGCTGGATAATGAGTCAGAAAAGCTGGTGCAAGAAGCTCTCAAACGCTTGGAAAAAGGGAAAACAACAATTGCGATCGCACACCGTCTTTCCACAGTGCAATCCGCCGACAATATTATTGTGATGGATCAGGGAAAAATTGTGGAACAAGGCACCCACGATGTGCTTATGTTCAACAACGGGCCCTATAAGGCCATGGTCGACAGCGGCCTGAAGGAGTAATTATGCTGAATATGAAAAAGTTTTTTCTTTGTACGATGATCATTTGTGCCGCCGCGCTGCAAAGCGGCTGTAGCGAAGAAGAAGATAATAAGGCATTTGAAAAAGCCCACATAGAAATTGTAACCCCTGAAAAAGAAGTGCATCGCTTTGAAGTCGAGTTGGCCGAGACGCCAGAGCAACAACAGCTCGGCCTTATGCACCGCGAAAGTATGGCGGGCGATAAAGGGATGCTCTTTATTTTTTCTCAGGAATCCAATTTAGGATTCTGGATGAAAAACACGCTGATCCCTCTGGATATGCTATTCATCGATGAAGATGGTTTTATCAACCACATCCATCCAATGGCCAAGCCCTTGGATTTAACGACAGTCAGGTCAACATCTCCGGCAAAGGCCGTTCTCGAAATCAATGGCGGTATTGCTGAGAAGCTCGGAATCACGGAAGGAAGCCGGGTTATTCATCCAGCCTTTGTAAAAGGCAAATAAGTAGAGAAGGGTGGTCGGAGTGGAGGGATTCGAACCCCCGGCCCTCTGCTCCCAAAGCAGATGCGCTACCAGACTGCGCTACACTCCGTTCAAGCCAAGAAATAGGGTTTTACATGATGTCTAAAAGAACAGCAAGTCTTTTAGCGCACGGCTGTTCTTGCTTTATTTCCTAAAATTCATTAAAAACAAAGCGTATTTTACAGGCAAAATGACAGCGAAACAGCCCGAAACACTAGCAGACACATGGAGCAACCTCGCCGCCAAGGCTCAGGCCGGCGATAAGCAGGCTTACGCTCAGCTTTTGAATGATATCATTCCTTTTACCAAAAGCGTTATTGCAGGGCGTCTGGCCAATCCCGATTGGATTGATGACATCACCCAGGAGGTTTTGCTTTCTGTTCACAAATCCTTAAAAACCTATGATCCCAGAATGCCGTTCCGTCCCTGGTTGACGGCGATTATTGGTTTCCGTAAAACAGACTATTTACGCAAACATTACCGCCAGCGCGATCAAAAGCAAATGTCTGTGGATGTTGCAGAGGTTCACGACCTCTATGTAACCAACAACGAGCATGCAGGCGAATATAAAGATATAGAAGAAGCTTTGAATGAACTCCCCGAGAAGCAGCGCAAAGTATTTCAAATGATAAAAATCGAAGGTTTTACGACCCAGGAAGTCGCGGACAAAATGAATATGACGGAAAGCGCTGTGAAGGTGTCAGCCCACCGCACAATGAAAAAATTACAAAAGAAGTTAGGGTAATGAGTATGGATCAAGACAAGCTTATAAATTCATTGTGTGATGATCTGTGTGCGGTCAAGAAAATGCGCCACCCGTTTATTTGCCTCTCGATGTGGCTGGCCATAGCGGCAGCATTGATTGGCGGCATGATCTGGTATTTGGGCCTGCGCCATGACCTTCCGGAAGTGATGAATGATCCTTTCTTCCTTTTTGAAATGGCGCTCATAACGCTTTTGGGGCTGGCCTCTGTGGTCAATACGTTCTGGCTGCGGATACCCGATATGCGTGGGGCAGGGTGGATGGTGCCCATTCCATTCGTCCTCTTGTTCGTATTTGCTTTATGGACACTCATCCGCATGACAACCGGCAGCATTAGCATGCCGACGATGGAATTCCATCATTGCATGCAAGATGGGGTCGTTATTGCCGCTGTGCCTGCGGCCTTGATGTTTTTTGCCTGTCTTCATGGCTATACAACCCATCCCGTGCTTATGGCGATTATGAATGGCCTGGCGCTGGGCGCGATCGGCTATGTCTCACTACGTCTGACCTGCGCCAGCGAAGAAGTTGGACATGTTCTTTATACGCACGTCCTGCCGTTTATTGTCATCGGCTCGCTCGCGGGCTTTCTTGCTCGCCGCTTTTACAAGTGGTAACCTCGTAATCCATGAAAGCACGAATCTATCAGCAATCAAAAAACGCTATGCAGTCCGGCCGTGCAAAAACCACGGGCTGGCTGCTTGAGGTTGAATCACCCGCCGCCAAGACCCCGGACCCGCTAATGGGTTGGACGCAAAGTACCGATACTTTAGGTCAGGTTCGTATGAAATTCGCCACCCTTGAAAGCGCTCAGGCCTACGCCAGCGAGCACGGGTTGGAAGTCAGCGTGTTGCCCCCGCGTACCCGCAAGATCCGCCCGCGTAACTATGTCGACAATTTTCGCTATATTCCGCCTGAAGAATAAGGAAAATCTTGCTTTATTAAGCCGCTCTCTTCTATTATCCTCAAAACTTGAAATATGGTCCCGTAGCTCAACCGGATAGAGCAACTGCCTTCTAAGCAGTAGGTTGCAGGTTCGACTCCTGCCGGGATCGCCACGCTTTTACGCTTCACCAATAAAGAGAATTTGCCCAAAAAAAGGTCCGGAGACCTATTAAGATGCTCCGGACAAACGGCGGTAATAGAGGGTGTGTTAAGTCAGTTATACCTTCAAAGCCGGAACGATTGCAAGAAAAAAAGCTAAAAAACGCTTAAAATTTTTTCAAAACCGAACCAATCTGTAATAAAAATAAGAATTTCAATATTTATGAAAGGATTTTCAAAGTAAATTCAATAAAGAATAGAATTCATATACTTCATATTTGCTTTTTATTAGTATTTTTATTGATTTTCATTTAAACGATTATTTTAATAGCAGGAAAGTTATTTTTTATGCTATCGCGCATACGACTTCTGTATCTTGGCTCTCAGCGCCCCATTCAGCCCATGATCCATCATAAACAGCTACATCTTTATAGCCGAGATGATATAAGGCAAGCGCAAGCATACAGGCGGTCACGCCGCTGCCGCATGTTGTACAAACAGGCGCTTCGGGGGAGAAGCCCGAATCACCAAAAATTTTAGCAATGTCCCGCATCGGCTTAATTTTTCCCGTCTCAGGATCAACCAAAGAAGAGGCAGGAACATTCAAGCTAAAGGGAATATGACCGCTTCGCAGTCCGGGCCGAGGTTCAGCTTCGGCTCCTGTAAAGCGCCCGCGAGGACGCGCATCCAGTATCTGCCGTGTTTGAGCAAAGCTTACACTTTTCATCTGGTCAATATCGAGAACAAGATCCTTTTTAAAGGCGGCTCTGAATATTGCGCGTTGAGGGGGCAGCGGAGCATCCCTATTCAAAGGCAGCCCAGCGGCCTTCCAAGCCGGCAAACCGCCATTCAAAACCCAGACATTGTCATGAGAAAACGTGCGGAACATCCACCATGCCCTGGCCGGGCCCATAACCATGCCATGCTGAGCATAAATAATAATCCGGTCATCACTTGAAATACCAAGCGCTGAGACAGCGCGCTCAAAATCCGCCTCCGGCGGCAACATATGGGGCAGGGACGTGCTGTGGTCTGCTATCTCGTCAACATCAAAAAATTGCGCATGATCGATCCGCTCTGCTAAAAAATTGTTACGCGGGTTCTCGGGATTGCCCGGCAAAACAAAGGTTGCATCAAGAATTTTTATGTTCTGAGAATCATCTTCCAACAAAGCAAAAAGCTCTTCCGGCTCGATAACACATACATCGGTACTGATCATGTCACGAAGTATGGCCCACGACTCGGCACAAAATCAAGCCATGGCTGCGCCGCAATCATAAAAATATCAAGTGGGGGACAAAAAAATATTTTTCTATCGTATACTCAATCTTCAGAGTAAATTGCGCCCAAAGAGGCAATGGTGTCTCAATAATTTTTCTTAAGGAGAAAGAAATGAAAAAACTTATGCTCGTAACTGTTCTCGGGCTTTCACTGGTTTTGCCAATGGCAGCTCAGGCTGAAGAAGCAACACATGCTGCACCTGCTGAAGCAGCTGCAGAAATGGTAACCGAAATCACTTTTGCTGATGGTTCACACGGCGTTATCCACGATGGCCATGTGTACATCAAAGGCATCAAGGATGCAAAAACTGTAGCACCTGACGGCGAACACAAATTGGAAGATGGCACAACAATCACCGTTCTGAACGGTATGGTGGTTGCTCCTGAAGCTGCAGAAGACACAGCACCTGCAGCAACAGAAGGCGCAGCTCACTAAGATCTGCAGCTTTGCTAAAAGTTTAAAGGCCGTTACCTTAAAAGGGACGGCCTTTTTTCTTGCCTGTATCTCGGGAAATTTAATGATCTAGGAAAAGTGGCTCCCCGGGCCGGATTCGAACCAGCGACCAAGTGATTAACAGTCACCTGCTCTACCACTGAGCTACCGGGGAACACTAGGATAGGATTATTAGATGATTAACAGGCCGGATTCCAGTGTTTTTTTTAATAATTCAGCTGAAATCGTCGAATTAACCGCAATTGGAGGCACGGGCGGGAATCGAACCCACGTACACGGATTTGCAATCCGCTGCATAGCCACTCTGCCACCGCGCCTTCAAGCCAAGCATTCAGACTACTTATTCCAATAGCTGGCACTATTCAAGATCGAAAAACATCGTCCACTGCACGCTGGTATCAAACACCAAAAAGCCCGCAGGGGTATCCTTCACAACAGCGTAACCACCGTCACTTCGCGGTAGCTGACCTTGCGATACTTCCAGAAATTTCTCAGCTAGTTCGTATTCACGCCTTAGCCGTAGTTCTTCCATATCTAACAACATAGCGCCCTCCATCTTGTCTGTATGAGGCAAAACAATCACTTTGCTCGCCGATTACCCCTGCAATCAGCACATTATGTCAGCCAAGTAAGGGATGTCAAGATTTGTAAAATGAAAAACCCCTCTGGTCAAAGCCTTAAAATCTTTGTACCTTAGGCACTTGAAAGGCCCATAAAAATGTTGGATTTCTCAAAAGCACGAAAAAACATGGTTGATTGCCAGATTCACCCCTCCGGCATCATCGATCCGCGCATTTTACAGGCTTTTGAGAGCGTACCACGCGAGAAATATATCGCGGGCGCCCAGACATCGATTGCGTATAAAGATCATGACATCGTTTTCGACGATGGCCGTTTTATGCTCGATCCCACAACTCACGCCCGTATGATTCAGGCCTTGAGCATTGAGCCCGGAAGTGCGGTTTTGGATGTGGGGCATGCAGGCGGCTATTCTTCCGCCATTTTATCATTTCTGGCCACCACAGTGATTGCGATGGAGCAAAAGCAAAAATACATCACATCGGCCGAAAAAATCTGGTTGGAAGAGGGGATTTGCAATATTGTCGCCCTCAAAGGCAATTTAAGCAAAGGCGCCCCCGAGCATGCCCCTTATAACTATATTATTCTTAATGGCGCCGTGGCAGAAATTCCAGCCAATCTGGTTTCTCAACTAGAGCCGGGCGGAAAAATGGTTCTGATTGTCCGCTCTCCCGGGCAAGTTATGGGTCAGGTTATGCTTGTGCAGAACGCAGGCAACGGCCAACCATCATCACTCCCGCTGTTCGAAGCCAGCGCTCCATATCTTACAGGGTTTGAACCCGAACCGTCCTTTAATTTTTGAACGGAACACACTGCAAATGCGTACCAACGCTTTACTTCTTTCCCTTCTGATGGGGTTGCTGACGACTTTTTCTATGTCGTCCCAGGCACAGCTTTTAACGGAACCTGAATCCCTGGCCCCGCCGCCAGCCGCAATAGTGCCGCAAGAAACCGAGCAACCTGGCGTTCCGGTCGTTGTGATAAAGGAAACTGCAATTGACTTTGCCCCAGCAGCTTTGAGCCTTCAGGATGCTGTCGATTATACTTTCACCAACAACCCGCGGCTCAAGGCCGCACGATCAGAAGTCCTCGCGACACAGGAACGCCTGCCTCAGGCCTTGGCAGGATGGAAACCGACAGTCCGGGCGGAAGCAAGCGTCTCAAAGGCAGAAATCGAAGGCAGCAATTTCGGTGGCGGCTATGGTTCAACCGCCAAGGACGGGCAGCTGCTTTTGGATCAGCCTTTATATCGGGGCGGCCGCACACTTGCCGGGATCAAGGTGGCTAAAAACATTATCACGGCACAACGCGCTTTACTTGAATCGACAGAGCAGGAAGTTCTCCTGAACGCCGTAACGGTGTACATGGACATCTTGCGGGATCAAGCCGTTCTGGATCTCGCTCAAAATGATGCGGATGTTTTGCGTCAGCAGCTTGAAGCAACCCGCACGCGTTTTGAGTTTGGTGAATTGACAAAGACAGATGTAGCGCAAGCAGAAGCAAGGCTCGCGCGCGCAGAATCAACAATCATCCAGGCCAAAGGAAATTTGAAAGTAAGCGAAGCTGCATTCTTGAATATTGTCGGCCAGCAACCCACAAAACTGATTCCCCCGGAACTTGAATTACCCATACCTCAGACAATAGAGGAAGCTTTTGTGATTGCTGACACGTCAAATCCAAGGACGATAGCCGCACAAAGCACCCATCAAGCCGCAAAGAACGATGTCGAGAATATATTTGGAGAGCTTTTGCCGGAGGTCGGTTTTTTTGGAAGCTGGAATCGCACCTATGATCCGCAGCCCGGCATTCTTGATGAACAAACAACACAAACCGTAGGGATTTCAGCCAGCGTCCCACTCTATGAGGCCGGCGGCACACGCTCGCGAATCCGTGCAGCTAAGAACGTCACCAATCAACGCTACATGGAAATCATAGAAACCAAACGTCAGGTCAGGCAAGAGATTACCCAGAGCTGGGAAAACTTACAGACCGCTCATGCCGCGATTGTCGCCCGCGAAGCACAAGCCGAAGCAGCAGCTTTGGCAGAAGAGGGGACCAAAAAGGAGGCGGAATTTGGTTCGCGCACAATTTTAGATATGTTGGACGCACAGCAAGAGCATCTTGATGCCCGTGTCGCGTTGGTGACAGCGCAGAGAGACGAAACTGTCGCCCGTTTCTCACTTTTAAAATCAATCGGCACGCTCACACCTCAAACGCTCGGTTTACAAACAAAAACAATAAACTACGACAAACACCTCGATGAAATTCAGAGGAAAATATTTGACACAGATGTGGATAGGCTGGAATAATCGTGCTTGCCCCTCTTTGAAACTCGCTTCCAATAAGGGAAACTGATTCTGTTGTGTCCCTTAATTCATTCTGAACAAAAACAATTTCTTAAATGGCCGAAGAACAAGCAGAACAGGAAGAACCATCGATAGAGGAAATCCTCGATTCCATTCGTCAGATTATTTCTGACGACGATGAGCCCAATTCTGGCGCTGCGCCGGAAGCTGCTGCTCCGCCACCACCTCCTCCTCCTCCTGAGCCCGCGCCAGCACCTGCTGCTCCTGTGGATGATTTTATTGATCTAACAGATAAGGTTGAAGAAGAGCCCGCTGCTCCGGAACCTGAGCCAGAGCCTGAGGCTATCGAAGTCGATCTTAAAGATACAGAGCCAGTCGCAGCGGCACCCGAGCCTACGCCCGCGCCTGCGCCACAACCCGAACCACCCGCCCCAGCCGCACCGGAGGAGATTATGCCTTCTGCCCCCGCCGATAAACTCATTGCCAATCAGGCAGAGCAAGTAACCATGGAAGCGTTTAAGGAGTTGGCAAAAACTGCTGCGATTGAGCGCGCAGGACAAGTCACCATAGAAGACGTGGTCCGTCACGAAATTCGGCCATTGCTGAAAGAGTGGCTGGATACCAATCTACCATCCATGGTCGAGCGCCTGCTCCAAAAAGAACTTGAGCGCATCTCAAGCCGCTTCTTGAATGATTAATTTAGATTTTGTTGGCTGTAATCAAATGAGGCAGCCTTCTTAGGCGGGGCTGCATCAGTTCCTAGTTTCTGAACATCCAGCCAGTTGTCTGCTTCTTCCATCATTTGTTCGAATGCCATGTCATGTGCGATTGCATTGAAATCATCGCTATTAGGATTAGCCATTGTAGTCTCCTGTTATCATGTAAAAGAATGGTTATCTCGAAAAAGAAGTAAAATCCACCGTACCAGCCTCACGCAGAGCCGCTTGCCTTGTTGCTTCCTTGCGAAAAACTGGCCGAGGATCTGGCACCGCTCCGATGTAAACAGTCACATCGCCACTTCTAGAAAAAAAGGCTGCTCTGGCTTCTTCACTTAAACGTGAAAGCCCAAAGTCATTATTTCTATAATCTCTTTTTATATGATCTAACTTTTGATCTTTGCCCATAATTACTCTTCCTTCCCCTAAGATTTAAGTAAATTCTAAGGAGATAAACGACTGAAATCAATATATCTTAGAAACTATTGAATTTTCTGCAGATTTCCGTATCATGCCGCGGCATGGCGTTAGATAAAACCTTTGATCCCAAAGCGATAGAGAAAAAACATTATGACCGGGCGGAAAAGTCCGGGGCGTTTGCCTGTCATCCGGATAGCGATAAAACGCCTTATACAATCATGATGCCGCCGCCCAACGTAACCGGCAGTCTTCATATGGGCCATGCTCTGAATACAACCTTGCAGGATATTCTGATCCGTTATCACCGCATGAAAGGTTTTGATGCGTTATGGCAGCCCGGAACAGACCATGCAGGTATTGCGACACAAATGGTCGTTGAGCGCATGCTAGGCGAGGAGGGGACAAACCGCCACAAACTTGGCCGCAAAAAGTTTCTTGAACGCGTTTGGCAATGGAAAGAAGAATCAGGCGGCACAATCGTCCGCCAGATGCGCGCCCTGGGCGCTACCCCCGATTGGAGCCGTGAGCGCTTCACAATGGACGAGGGGCTATCCAAAGCTGTCCTTAAAGCATTTGTGACGATGTATAAAGACGGATTGATCTATAAGGATAAACGTCTCGTTAACTGGGATCCAAAGCTGCAAACCTCCATTTCCGATCTTGAGGTCGAACAAAAAGATCAAAAAGGCTCGATGTGGCATATCCGATATCCCGTTGAAAGCGACAAAGCAGAAGAAATTATCGTCGCCACAACGAGGCCTGAGACCATGCTGGGTGATACTGCTGTTGCCGTGCATCCGGAAGACAAGCGCTATAAGCATCTAATCGGTAAATTTGTGTCCTTGCCTATTTCTGGCCGCCTTATTCCAATTGTTGCCGATGAGTACGCAGACCCAGAACAAGGCAGCGGCGCCGTCAAAATCACTCCAGCCCATGATTTCAACGACTTTGAAGTCGGCAAACGCCATAATTTGCCGATGATCAATATTTTTGATGCTCAAGCCAAACTGAATGAAAATGCTCCAGAGCAGTATCGGGGCCTCACAAGAGAAGAAGCACGTAAAAAGATTCTTCAGGAACTTGACGATATGGACGCCTTGGTCAAGGAAGACAAAATCCAGCACAGCGTCCCTTACGGCGATCGTTCCGGCGTTGTGATTGAACCTTATCTCACAGATCAATGGTATGTTGACGCGGGCAAGCTTGCGATACCGGCTCTTGAGGCTGTGAAATCTGGCAAAACAGAATTCGTTCCAAAAAATTGGGAAAATACATACTTCCACTGGATGGAGAATATTCAGCCATGGTGTATCAGCCGCCAATTATGGTGGGGCCATCAAATTCCGGCCTGGTATGGTCCAGATGGTTACATCTTTGTCGCCGAAACCGAAGATGAAGCCCACAAAGATGCAGACGCTTATTACGGGGAATCAGTCACATTAAAACGCGATGAAGACGTTCTCGACACATGGTTCTCTTCTGCTCTCTGGACGTTTTCAACGCTCGGCTGGCCAGACATGGAAAAGATGCAGAAGTATCACCCGACAGACGTTCTGATCACGGGTTTTGACATCATCTTCTTCTGGGTCGCACGCATGATGATGATGACCTTGTATTTCAAAAAAGAAGTGCCATTCAAAACAGTTTATATTCATGCGCTCGTGCGTGACGCGAAAGGCGCCAAGATGTCCAAATCGAAGGGCAACGTCATGGACCCGCTCGACCTCACCGATAAATACGGTGCAGACGCGTTGCGCTTTACATTAACATCCATGGCCGCACAGGGGCGCGATATTCGTCTTTCCGAAGAACGCATTGAAGGTTACCGCAATTTCTGCACCAAACTTTGGAATGCAAGCCGCTATTGCGAGATGAATGAATGTTTGCCGCCAAAAACTTTTGATCCTGCCGGTGTGAAATATATCCCAAACCAGTGGATTATAGGGATGCTCAAGGACGCGCAATCAGCCTTTGATCAAGCCATCACAGAATATAAATTTAACGAAGCCGCCAACGCGATGTATCAGTTTGTCTGGAACAATTTCTGCGATTGGTACCTCGAATTCACAAAACCACTGTTGCAAACCCAAAGTGAACACACGCAAGAGATCAAAGACACAACAGGATGGGTGCTGGCGCAGGTTTTCACATTGCTCAATCCCGTGATGCCGTTTATTACAGAGGAACTGCACGAGAAACTCACCGGCAAGAACGATCTTCTGATGAGCGGCGCATGGCCAGACTACAAAGCAATAGCCCAAAACGCAGAAGCCAACGCCGAAATGGAATGGCTCATCGCCACCATCTCGGAAATTCGCTCGGTACGCTCGGACATGAATGTTCCGGCCGGCGCAAAAATTAATTTGCTTGTGAAGGACGCAAATCCCGCAACGCAAGCACGTCTGAAATCCTACGACGAAATTTTAAGGCGCATGGCGCGCTTGGAGCGTGTTGAGTTAACTGACTCTGCCCCCAGAGGCTCCATTCAAACAGTGTTGGGCGAAGCAACGCTCATCATGCCGATTGCGGACATTATCGACCTCGCGGCAGAAAAAGCCCGCCTAAAAAAACAAATTGAAAAGCTGAGTATTGATATCGATGGTATTGATAAAAAGCTCTCCAACGAAAGCTTTGTCCAGAATGCGCCGGAAGAAATTATTGAGGAACAGAAATCACGGCGTCTGATAGCGGAACAGACACGTCAGAAACTTGAATCGGCTCTGAAGCAGCTTGAGGCGGCGTAGGGGCGGCAGCAACTTTGCTGTTTAAATTAAACTCCGCGATAATTTCACGGATTTCTTCAAGGGCCTCAATTTCCTTCATATCATCAAAGCGCTGTCTACGCTCGCGAGTTCTTTGGAACTCAGAATCTGGCCCGTGAGAACGGCTTTCTTGATGGTGTTTTGTGTTTCCTTTACTTGGGCTCACGCGATCACCCATGCGCGGTTCTCCAATACGTCTTATATGTCTCTTCTCTATACCCATAAAACGGATCCAATACCTATTTTCAATAAGTATAGGCTACCATCCTGAAACCATATTTCAAGTCTGCACATTCAAAAAAACAAAAAGCCGCGGGGTAAGCCGCGGCTCTTGATAACAGAGCAACAAAATTATTTCTTGTCGTCGCCAGACAGAAATGTTCCAAAGCGCTTTTCGAACTTTGAAAGCTGTCCTTTTTCAATAACCTTACCTGTGCCGCCTTGCCATGCTGGGTGGGTCAGGGGATCAACGTCAAGCATGATCACATCGCCAGGCTTGCCGTAGGTTGAACGTGTTTTGTACTCGGTGCCATCCGTCATCTTAACGGTGATTTCGTGGTAATCCGGGTGAATATCTGCCTTCATAATAAAAATCCTTATATTGAGCGCATCTCTTGCGTTGCGCGCAGTTTTAGCTTTAATAGGCGGCAAAAGCAAGAATTTTTTGGAAAAAAGACACATGAGTTGGTTTTTACCCCACAACTTCGAAAAAAAGCGTCCCGCCTTGCAGCGCCGCATGGAGATTATCAAGGATATTCGCCGGTTTTTTGACGGGCAGGGGTTCTGGGAGGTTGAGACCCCCGTCTTGCAGGATTGCCCTACCTTCGACACCCATATTCACGGTTTTCCGGCCAAGGACAGGTTTTTACGCACCAGCCCGGAATTTGACATGAAAAAACTTATGGTTGCGGGAGTGGAAAAGCTATACCAAATCGGCCCGGTCTTTCGCGACGAGCCAAAATCCCGCATCCATAACCCGGAATTCACAATGCTGGAATGGTACCGCACCGGCGCTGATTACCGTACTCTCATGCAGGATTGTCAGGATCTTTTGGCCTCTCTCGCAGAGTCCTACATGCACGGGGGTAAATCCTGTGACCCAAAAGGCAAATGGACAATCATCTCCATCAACAACCTCTTTGAGCAATATTGCTCCATCGATCTGTCAGATGTCCTGGATGATACCTCAAAATTTGCGGCGCTCCTCAATGAGAGGGGAGTCAGAACCACGCCGACAGACAACTGGGATGATCTTTTCCATGCCGCTATGGTGGAAAAAATTGAGCCTTATCTCGGTTTTGATACTCCGGCGATCGTCTATGATTACCCGGTCTGTATGGCCTCGCTCGCCCGAAGAAAGCCGGCCGATCCGGGTTGTGCCGAGCGTTTTGAGCTGTATGTCTGCGGGGTGGAGTTGGCCAACGGCTTTTCCGAGTTGATCGACCCGGTTGAGCAACGCAAGCGCTTTGAAGAAGATATGAAGAAAAAGAAAGGCCTCTACGGCGTTTCCTATCCTCCCGACGAGGAGTTTTTCGCTGCTCTCGAAGCTGGAATGCCGAAAAGCGCAGGAATTGCTTTGGGGGTTGATCGCCTTGTTATGCTAGCGACGGGATGCGCTGCACTGAAGGATGTTCAATTTCTGTGACATCATCCACAGTCAGTTTTTCACCCAAAACAATGGGCTTAAGACTACAATGCCCGGAAATCACATCCCCAACTTGAATATCAATGCCCAGCGTTTTTATTTCTTCTGGGGTGATGTTTAATGATGCACTATCCAGAACGGAGCCTTCAAACAGCACTTTCAATCGATTTGAGCCTTGGAGTGGCACCACAACGCCTTTAAATGCAAAGGTTGCCGATGTTCGTTCTTGTTCTGTGTTGCTCATGATTGTTCTCCGTCAAAAGACGGAATTTCTAATACAATCAAACCGATATGTCAAAAGAAATTTATTTTTTTAAAGCCTCAATTCGGCTGCGGGCCGTCTGGCGCTTTTTTCTGTCCCATCTTTTTGTAAGTGTCGGAAACTACCGTCAATTGATGGGCCGCCATGGCTTCTTCCGGATTTTTAGCAAAAATATAGGCGGAAGACGCAACTTTGTTGAAAATCATCCCGGCAGTATTGTCGTTAAGGCTCGCCAGCGCTTCACTTTTAAGGACCTTTTCAAGAAAAGGCGAAACAAGCTTGGAGGGGCTTTTTTCGATCGCTTCATCAGGAATGTCCTCTTTCACAAGAATGGCGTGCGTGTCCGTTCCCGGGCGTTCCGCAAAAACGTAATAGAGTTTGACGGGGTCTTTAGCATCAGCCTTCCCAATCAAAAGAGCTTTCCGCGCAAGCTCTTCCGGTGTGAGCTCAGAGGTAACTTTTTCATACTTTTCTTTAGGGTCGCCTTGATGAATGGAATAATCAGCCCATTCCTCAAATGATACAACTTTACTGTTGTTTGTATCGACAACTGCAGGCTCTTCGCCGCGAGCATTTTGAACAAAAGCAGAAGCAGACAAGAACAAACTTACTAGAACACGTCCTGATTTATGCATGAACAAACCCTCTTTGTTACAATTTTTCGTAACATAAAAGTTAATTTGTTAACAGTCAAGAATTTAAGCGGTGTATATGCCCATGATTTTATCAAGCATTGCCAAAGCATCTTTCCGGTTACGTTGGAAAGAATTGCGGCCAATGATCGAACCATTCCCGCCCCCGGCATGGATATCTTTCGCATCCTGATAAACGGAATCTTCGCCTTTTGTCGCCCCGCCAGAGAAAACAACAAGGCGGCGTCCATTAAAGCAGGAGCGAACCACTTCACGCACGCGGTCCGCCTGCGTTGCGATGGGAATCTTGCTTTCTTCAAAGGCTTTTTTCGCTTCTTTTTGCTCGATATGGGCCGTCGGAAGCTTCACCTTGATAATATGCGCGCCAAGCAAGGCGGCCATATGCGCCCCGTAAGCAATCGTATCAATCGCCGTTTCGCCTTCTTTGGACACACCAGCACCGCGGATGTAGGACCACACAACCGAAGCAATCCCAACAGATTTCGCCTCGCTGATCATTTCCCGGACTTCTTCCATCAACTCAAACTGGTTGTCCGAGCCGGGATAAATCGTAAAACCAACTGCGCTGCATCCAAGCTCCAGCGCATCCTGAATAGAACCCGTAATCGCCTGATCATGGTCATCATTGTCGGACGCGAGAGAATTGGAGGAATTATACTTCAGGATAGTAGGAACCTGCCCGGCGAAGGTGTCTGCGCCCGCCTGCAAGGCTCCCAAAGGCGCGGCATAGGCGTTACAACCTGAATCAATCGCTAGTTGATAATGGTAATGCGGATCATAGGCGTCAGGATTAACACTAAACGAGCGGGCAGGGCCATGCTCAAAACCCTGATCAACCGGCAGAATGACCATGCGGCCAGTCCCGGCCAGTTTTCCAGTATTCAAAATGCGGTACAAATTGCCTTTAACCCCGGCATTTTCATTCTCGTAATTCTTCAAGATGTTTTTGATTGTATCGTTCATAGGTGCTGTTCCGCTTTTTACTGCTGCTAGGGCCATAGAGAATCTCCTTAAGTGATAAGGTTACAGCCTTGTATAGCCAAGGTTTCAGCGGATGACAAGGGGATAATTAGTTGTGATTATGTTCGGCAAACTTGAATTCAACAGGCTGCGCAAAGGAAACGGCGGCCGCCCCGAAATTGGCGCGCAAGGCAGGGAAGGCAATAACATTATTGCCAATACCGGCATTCAACCGTGCAATTTGGCTGTCAATGTCTGCTGCTGCCTTAAATCGCGGATTCATCTTCGGTAACCAAACCTTCCTCAATAAGCTTTAATATAGCACGACTCTCCGTTGCGGGCGAGCCTTTATACAGGTTTTGAACAATTTCCTGGCGCGTAGCACCCTTTTTCAAATGCAAGGTTGCGAGGATCTTGGCCTCGCGCAAAGTCGCCTTGTCGTCTCCTATAATCGTTATATAACCTTCCAGAAAATTTTTCAAACTTTCGTGGTTGCCTTCAAAGTAATCGAGGGCCGCATAAAGCCCTTGTTTCGAATAATCCGACACCCGCAGCTTGATTTTCCGGCCATCATTACTGGCTTCATGGCGGCGGATACAGCCATTATTGAACATCCAGTCAATATCACGGTTCAGAGCGGATTTCCCGATCTCCATACGGTCCATAATTTCCGATTGAGTCGTTCCTTCGTGCTGGTCAATGTCCACCAGAACAATCGCCCGGCGGATTGAGGAAGAGGAATAGTAAGCCAGCGCATCCACAACGTGATCCAGCACAGAACAACCCTTCTGCGCCGGAGTCGTCATCGCTTTGTTCGCGGAACCGCGTATTTTTGCCACATTTTTGGACATAACGCATCATACCAAAAACAGGGCTGTTTTTACAAGGAAAAGCGGAAAATCTTGCGTTATGTCTTTCTAGCAGCTACATATAAATTGAAAGAATAGGAGCAAAATTATGATAGATTTGAATAATGTATCGAAAGTCACGGAGCCTGCGCTTTGCTTTGCGCGGGCGAATTATTATGAAGGCTTGGCTTTTTGCTCTGAAGACCTTGCTAATCGCGGATTTGATCAAGCTGCTGCTACGCTAAAGATGCGATATGAATTTGCAACGGGCATCCCATTGGAAAACAGGGCAGAAGTTAAAGAAGCGCTATTGACGCTGTCTCTTTCCTAATCAATACCCCACAGCATGCATCTTCAGCGCCGTATCAATCATGCGGCAGGAAAACGCCCACTCATTGTCATACCAGGCCATGACGCGCACGAAATCATCCTGCAAGACTTTCGTTCCGGCCAGAGAGAACATCGCAGAATGAGGGTTGTGACGGAAATCACCAGAAACCAAAGGCTCGTCATAAGCGCCAAGAATGCCCTTCAAAGGCCCATTCGCATATTTCGAAACCGCATCATTCACATCTTTCTCTGTCACTGATCTTGAGGCCAAAAACTTCAAATCAATCATCGAAACAACAGGAACGGGAACGCGGACAGATACACCATCCAGTTTTCCTTCAAGCTCAGGCAAAACTTTGCCGATGGCTTTCGCCGCACCGGTCGAAGTAGGAACAATATTAGAAGCAGCCGCGCGTGCGCGGTAAGGATCTTTATGGGAGGAGTCCACGATATTCTGATCGCCAGTATAGGCATGAACCGTCGTCATAAAACCTTTTTCGATACCAATCTCGTTATTGATCGCATAGACAACCGGCGCAAGGCAGTTTGTTGTGCACGATCCATTGGAAACGATTGTGTGCTCTCTCTTCAAAAGATCGGAATTCACCCCGTACACCACGGTTAAATCCTCGCCGGACGCCGGCGCAGAAATCAAAACTTTCTTCGCACCCTGGCTAATGTGCTGCATCGCGCCTTCGCGGTCATTAAATTTGCCCGTACATTCCAAAACAATATCGACACCTTCACGGTCCCAATGCAGCTCGGAAACATCACGGCTGCGGAAACGGTGAACGCGCTTGCCGCCGATAACCAGCCAATCATCACTTTCGCGCACCACATCGAAACTGGCAGGGCCATAATTGGAGTCATACTTAAGCAAAGGAAAGAAATTTCCACCGGGATCATTGATCGCCGCCAGCTCAATATCCGTGCGTTTTGATTCAAAAATCGCCCGCGTCACCAAGCGGCCTATGCGTCCAAATCCGTTAATTCCAATGCGTAATGTCATTTATTTATTCTCCAATCTCTTCTTAACCGCTTCGACTACAGCCTCGGCCGTAATCCCGAAATGCTTGTAGAGTTCTGGAGCAGGGGCGCTGGCGCCGAAGGAATTCATGCCAAAGAATATGTCCGTACCACCCGTCAGGCGCTCCCACCCCTGGCGTACGCCCGCCTCAATCACGACTTTGACACTCTTGTTGCAAGCGATGCTGTAAATATAGTTATCATCTTGCTGCCAGAACAGATCAAGGCAAGGAACGGAAACAACACGCACCTTCGCATCAATCATGCTTGCCGCCTTCATCGCGATTTCAACTTCGGAACCTGTTGCATAAATCGTCACATCAGGTTCATTGCCGCAATCTTTCAAAATATAAGCGCCGCGCGCGACCATGTTTTCTTTCCGCGCCTCACAGAAAGTCGGAACTCCTTGTCTTGTCAAAGAAAGGATAGAAGGGGTCTTTGGAGAGTTTAAAGCAACTTCCCAGGCTTCCGCCGTCTCAACCCCATCGCACGGACGGAACACATTCAAATTCGGCATGGCACGAAGCGATGCGAGATGCTCCACAGGTTGGTGCGTCGGCCCGTCTTCCCCAAGACCAATCGAGTCATGCGTCATCACATAAATCACACGCTGTTGCATGAGTGCAGAAAGACGAATGGACGGACGGCAATAATCGGTAAATACCATGAATGTCCCGGAATAGGGAATAACTCCGCCGTGTTGTGCCATCCCGTTCATGCAAGCCGCCATACCGTGCTCGCGCACTCCGTAGTAAATATACTGTCCGTTATAGTCGTCTTTATTGACAATTTTGTTGCTGGATTTTGTGTTTACCGACCCAGTTAAATCAGCGGAGCCTCCGACAAGTTCGGCCAACGCCGGAACCAGGGCATCCAAAACTTTGCCGGACGTTGCCCGTGTTGCCATCTTGGGTTTCTCAGATGCAAAGCTCTCTTTGAGCTTCTGAATAATCGGGGCAATATCTTTCGACACATCGCCGTTCAAGGCCTTTTCAAACGCCGCTTTGTCTTTTGAGCCGCTGAGCCTGTCCGTCCAGTTATCGAATTCCAGTGCGCTATTCTCGCTGATTTCGCGCCAGCTTTTAAGAAGATCGTCTGGAATAACAAAGGGCTCATGCGGCCAGTTGTGAAACGCCCGTGCTCCTTTAATTTCCTCAGCCCCAAGAGGCGAACCATGGGAGTTTGCACTATCTTGCTTCGTGGGGGCGCCATAACCAATATGCGTTTTGCAACAAATCAATGAAGGCTTATTGCTGCTCTGCGCTTTACCAATCGCCGCTTCGATCGCATCAAAATTATGGCCGTCTATGCTCTGTACGTCCCACCCGTACGCTTCAAAACGCTTCGGCGTATCGTCTGTGAAAGAGAGGGATGTGGGGCCATCAATTGAAATCCCATTATCATCATAAAGGACGATCAGGCGATCAAGACCCAAATGTCCTGCCAACGAAGCCGCCTCATGTGAAACCCCTTCTTGCATACAACCATCGCCGGCAATGACATAGGTATGATGGCTGACAAGATCATCGCCAAAGCGCGCATTTAAAATTCGTTCTGCCAAAGCCATCCCGACGGCAGTCGCGATACCTTGCCCCAAAGGCCCTGTCGTGGTTTCAATCCCGGCATGTGGTTCATATTCAGGATGTCCTGCGGTGATAGCGCCGAGCTGACGGAAGTTTTTAATTTGTTCGAGTGTAATCGCTTCATACCCGGTCAGGTAATTCAACGCATAAAGCAGCATCGACCCATGTCCGGCGGAAAGAATAAATCTGTCTCTGTCCGGCCACTCAGGATTTTTGGGATCAAACTTAAGAAACTTGGAATAAAGAACGGTTGCAACGTCCGCCATGCCCATCGGCATCCCGGGGTGGCCAGAGTTGGCTTTCTCAACCGCATCCATCGCTAACGCACGAATACAGTTCGCCATATCCCTCAAATTCTTGTCTGTTGCTGTGTCAGGGGAAGAGGCTGGAAAGGACATGTAAAAAAAATCCTGTAAATAAGTTAATGAACGCGTGCCCGTAACATGCCGCGCCAAAGGCGTTTGGTCAAGCGCCCCTCGACATTTTATTGTGTTTAAACCACCGGAATGTGAAACGAACGCTTGACGCTTTCTTATATAAATTGCTAATCAAACATCTTGTTATCATCAAAATCGCGTTTGAAAGGGCAAGATTCGTGTCAAAACTCGAAAAATCTCTGAATAGACTAGGTGAGTCCGTAGGCAACCTCGAAGCCGCCATTGAACTCATGGAAGAAACGAAGCTTGCAATCATCCCGGGCCAGCAACAAGACATGTTCGCGAATGGCGCGGGCCAGATTGTTGCTAAAAGACTGGACAAAGCCATTCAAAACGTCGAGAATTTGCTCGGAGAAGGCTAAACATGGGCGAAGTCACGCTGAGTATAAACGGACGCAACTACAACATTTCCTGCGATGACGGGCAGGAACGCCGTGTTCGCGACCTTGCCGCATATGTTGATCAGCGCATGCGTGAAATGGCACGCGCCGGAGCAGCCCCAAATGATTCGCAACTTTTAGTCCTAACCACGATCCTTCTGGCCGACGAGATTTTTGAATTGCGCGACCAGCAAGGAGCCGGAACACCTGTCTCTGCTTTGCCGCCTGAAGAAGATGCGGCCATCGCCGGCGCGATCGACAAGCTGGCTGAACGTATCAACGCTATCGCTGAGCGGATGCAGGGGGCTTAAAATGCCTGTTGTCGGTCAAAGCATAATTGATTGCTATCCTGATGAAACCAATGAATTTCTTGAGTTTGTCTTTAATGTCTGTGGAGCGGTTCCCGCTGGAATAGTGCCAAAAGTACTCCAATCCACTCCAGCACTGTGTTTTCTCCAAAAAAACGATGGCAACTCTCATCTGAACTATGCTTTTGCTAATGCTTTGCACGTAGCTATGCCAAACTCATGGCCTTCAGCTGAAGACGCCCTAAAAGTGATGCCCTTTAGAGTTAGCTCTCCTTAGAAGCGCCGTAAAAAAATGAAACTGAGTAGCCACTTTTGTCAGATGACGTGCGATATTGTGTCATTTTCAAGCCTGATGGGATTGTCAGGCAGCTTTTTTTCGCAAGAACAAGGATTACAAGGTCTATTTTTTGGAGCATGGGCAATGATCGAAGGGGCGCACAGCCTTGCACGATGGCCAACCGAAATGACCATTATCGAATATCAAGACAACGAGGAGCTAGTTTTAGAATACAAAGAACCAGAAATGCAGTTCTTATCCTAGCGTAAAGTTGTGTACCATTTGAGGATTGTTCTCAAACTTTTCAATAGCCCCAATAATACTGCCTACAACATAGTTCACGTGTTTTAACGGCGTATTCAGCGGAGGAGACAAACGGATCGCCTGGTGAGCTGACGTGCACACAATATACTTTTCTGTTACCAGGTAATTGGAAATAGCCTCGGCCATCTCTTCACTTTCCACTTCGACAGCGCCCCAGGCTCCTAACACACGTACATCATGAACAATCGGACTGTTCAGTACGAGGCTCAGGCCTGAAGACATGCGTTCGCCAATCAAAGCGCTTTGTGCGCAAAGATTTTCTTCTTCTAAAACTTCCATGGCGGCCAGACCGACAGCGCAAGTCAAAGCGCTTCCGCTCATCGTGGCACCATCGCTTCCCGCATCAAAGATATCCATGATATCGCGGCGGCCTATACATGCTGACGAGGCGACCAAACCAGCACCAATGGCCTTAGCCGTAAGAATCATATCAGGAGGAGTTTCAAGGAAATGCTCCCACGCCCATCTTTTTCCTGTTCGGCCCCAACCACTTTGGATTTCATCAAGACACAAAATCGTATTGTGATCACGGCAAAGTTGTTGAACTGCAGGCAAAAAGTCATCACTTGGAATAATAACGCCGGCTTCCCCTTGCACAGGCTCAACCATCACACCAGAGATGCGCCCTTTGTGCTGCTCCATAACACGTTTAAGAGCAGGAATATCATTGTAAGGAACGCTTACAAAGCCATGAGGAAATGGTCCAAAATCACGCTTAACACCGGGATCAGATGACGCTGCCACCGCGCAACTTGTACGGCCATGAAAACAATGTTCAAAAACAATAATCACGCCTTCATTATTCGGAATGCCGCGATTGCGTACACCATGCGCACGCAAGGCTTTAACGGCCGTTTCAAAAATTTCGCCGCCGCCGTTCTTGGGCAACACAACCGCATCAGGGATGCGGCTGAACTCTGCAAGCTTTCGTGAGAACTCTCCCAAAATAGGGGTGGTAAAACGCCGCGTTGTAAGATCAAGCCCCCCCGGCTTAATTTGATGATTAATTGTATCACCTGGCCCTACGTCTTTTAATATTGCGGAAATATAAGGCTGGCTAGAAATTTGCTGCTGCATAGCTGCAACGATTTTTGGATGTCTATGTCCGAACTGAACGGCGCCATAGCCGCCAATAAAATCGGCATAAACAACCCCATCCTGTGACACAAGATGAGGCCCTTCACCGTAGGATATATTAAGATCCAAAGGCGCATAGTTTTGTGCCAAATGGGAATATTCATCCCCAGGCGCCCAGCGGTTAAAATTATGATGAAGATCAGACATTTAAGAAACCTCACGCAGTTATTTTCAAGTCAACAACGCTAACCCCCGGAAACCCTCTAGTCAAGGATTACGTTAAGTTTTTGCAGGAAAAGTTTGTAATGAGAGGGGATTATACTATATACAGTTGTTGATTTGCTGCGGTGCGCGTGCACCATGATTATATCCCGGAGGCCGATGCATTCGCGTTAGGGAGCTGTCTCTGATTAAGGCCGTGGCCTTTTTTATCGCGGCGCCCACCTGGTTAACAGGGCCACACGTGGATTTCTAGGGTCACGGCTCTCGCGGCAAATCTTCTAAATGATGTTCACGATAATACGCCCGGGCACGTTGGCCCAAATAAATAGCTGGCGGAATTACTGCCACAATAGCTGCAACAGGTACAGCCCATGCAGCACTTACGAAGTCGTTGGTCAAACCTGCCGCGGGGGGCCCATAAGCCAGGGTCTGCATCGCAACTTTCATAATTGGATCTTTGTGTTGCATGCGTTTCTTTAAATCTACGATTTTTCCTGTGCCGGAGCTAATTTCTTCTCACGCGCATGATATCTGCTTGAATAATAATACGTTAGAGCGGCCACGCTAAAAACTGCCGTAGTCAAGATCGCTCCGCCGAGGGATGAGTTTCTAAATTGTTCCCCCATAAGAGTCCCAACACCAACATTCGTGATCTCAAAAGCCCCGATAGCTACTCCTGCACTTGCACAATCAATATCTGTCATTGTCGCTAGCAATCCTCTCTGTTCCTATTTATGATAATAGCTGACCATGAACGATACTCTTCGTCAAGAAAAACAGGAATTGCGCGCCGAAGCCCTCCGCCATCGCGGCCGGATGTTTTATGATATCGAAGACATTGACCACGCCCGCGATCACTTTTTTTCTGCAATAAACCCTCAAAA
This sequence comes from uncultured Micavibrio sp., assembly GCA_964478225.1. Lineage (GTDB taxonomy): Bacteria > Pseudomonadota > Alphaproteobacteria > Micavibrionales > Micavibrionaceae > CAYZHM01. Next base: position 76,157 of record CAYZHM010000001.1, on the reverse strand, counting down.
ACCGCATATTGTCGCGGCCTATTGGCCAAAAGATAAAGAATTTGATACATATCCGATCTTGGAGCGCCTGATGGAGCAGGGGATAGAATGCGCCCTTCCGGTTGTGAAGTCCGGCGCCAAAATCCTTGAATTTGCAAAGTGGAACGAGAGTATTGACCTGCAAAATGGCCCGTATGATGTTCTTGAACCCGCCACAAAGGAATGGGTCGAACCGGACATTGTAATTGTCCCGTTATTGGCCTTTGACCGACGTGGATATCGGTTGGGTTTTGGCGGCGGATACTATGATGCAACTTTGACCGATCTCCGCTCTCGCAAGAAAATCACTGCCGTAGGCCTTGCCTATGCCCAGCAATCCTGTTTATTTAACCTGCCCGTGGAAGACCACGATGCAAAACTGGATTGGGTCATAACACCGCAAGGCGCCCAGTATTTTGGAGAGTAAATGAAAATATTATTTATCGGCGACATTTCAGGCCGCAGCGGCCGCGAGGCCGTTGAAAAGCATTTGCCAGGTCTTAAAAACAAGCTGAACCCAGATATCGTTATTGCCAATGGTGAAAACGCCGCGCATGGAATTGGCATCACCGAAAAAAACTGCAAAGAATTTTACGCGGCAGGGGTTGATGTTATTACGACAGGAAACCATGTCTGGGACCAGCGCGAAATTATTCCCTACATCGCCAAAGACAAAAATCTTTTACGCCCCATAAACTATCCCTCAGGAACGCCCGGCAATGGATCTGTGAAATTCAAAATTGCCGATGGCCGTGAAGTTTTGGTTATTAACGCTATGGGCAGCCTGTTTATGCCGCCGCTTGATGACCCGTTTCGTATGCTCAAAGAAATCGTCAGTAAGGAGAAGCTAGGGCAGACCGTCGCGGCGATCTTCGTGGATTTCCATGCTGAGGCGACGTCGGAAAAAATGTCCCTTGGTCATTATCTTGATGGGCAAGTCAGCGCCGTTATCGGAACGCACACCCATATCCCAACCGCTGACCACCATGTCATGGAACACGGAACGGCCTTTATGGCCGATGCGGGCATGACAGGCGACTACAACAGCGTCATCGGCGTACAAAAGGAAATGCCGGTTGATAAGTTTGTTTCTAAAATGCCGGGTGAAAAATTCAGGCCTGCTGATGGCGAGGCCACACTCTGCGGCGCTTTGGTCACAACAGACGATAAAACCGGCTTGGCTGTTTCCATTGAGCCGATCCGGATCGGCGGAAAGCTTTCACAAACCCACTCCTAAAACTTTTATAAGCTCATAGGGAACATTCTTAATCCTCCCTGCGTTCGTGTTGCATGAACCAGAAAAAGGGAGATATTCCAATGAAAAAACAAATTCTAACCGCAGCATCAGTATTTGCTATGACAGTGGCTGGCCCAGCTCTGGCTGAGACAAATGCTCATACAAAAGCCAATGCAGAGGCCAAAAGCTCTTACAATGCAGAAGCTGCAAAAGCCAAGCCTGCTGCAACAAAAGCCACGAATAAGATTTCCGATCTAATCGGCCAGCCTGTCTACAACATCAAGGGAGACCGGGTTGCAAAGATCAATGACATTATTCTCGACAAAGACGGGAACGCCACGATGGCCGTTCTCGGCGACGGGGATTTCACTGGCCTCGGCAAAGAGATCGCCTTTGATTACAATGCGATAACAACCCGCAACGCAGACGGAAATGTCGTCGCACCCCTAACCGAGGACATGATCAAGAACGCCGTTTCTTTCTCTTATGATCCGGAAGATGCTGGAAGCCGTACAAAAGTAATCCCAACCAACGGCTACAGTGCCTCTGAATTATTGGACGCAGATGTGATCGATAGCACAGGTGAAACTGTCGGCGAGGTTGACAACATCAATTTCAAAAACGGTAAGGCCAGCGACTTTGTCATCGGATACGACAAAACTCTTGGCCTTGGTGGCGAGAAAGCGGTCGCCTCGTTCAAGGATATGAAGTTGGTCAAAGAAGACAACGAAGTTCATGTCAAACTAAGCGCCAATCAAACGGCCGAGTTTGAAACCATGAAAAGACAAAGTGAAAACAACTAACCCAAACGAAAAGGAGACATATCATGAATAAAGATATTTTTGGAGGTAACTGGAAAAAGTTCAAGGGCGAAGTCCAAAAGCAATGGGGCAAGCTAACCGATGATCAGTTCGACCAGATTGCAGGAAATCGTGAAAAGCTTATCGGCTCAATCCAGGAAAGCTATGGCGTAGCTAAAGACGCCGCCGAGAAGCAAGTCAAAGAATGGGAAAAGATGAATAAAGCTGCCTAAGCGATATTCGTCTTCCTAGAAATACCCTGATGATCTTAACTGAGATTGTCAGGGTATTTTTCAAAGTATCGTTGGCACGCCCCATCAAGCGCCTTCACCAAGCTATAGCCGTGCGCGCCGCCTTCACCCTGAATTCGTCCTTTGACGACCATCTCAATCGTCGTATGAAACGCGGTTACGATCTCAACAATTTTGGAATCAGGCCTTTCTATTACTTCTAAAAACTGGATCAGTTTGTCCGCCATCGTTGTCACCAACGGATAATGGAACATCGTTCCATTTCCCTTAAGCTGAATGGCGGGATATAGCATCGTTGAAATCACGTATTCAATATCGTCCGCAGGGCCTAAATTTGCAGAAAGCACAACGCCATCTTTTAATCGTTTTAAGTAAATCTCCGCCAACGGCAGAAAATCAATCGTGTTTTTCTCAAGCAATTCCTGTGCCCGATCGAGAATTTCTTCACTCAATCCACCAGACCCCACTTTTTGTTTGATAAGATTAGGCGGCGTAATGAATTCTGCGCGCCTGCGCGGTTTTTGATTGTAGTGTCGCAGTACGTAATTATCCGCCATGGCTATCTTATTTCATCCTTGGCTTTGTTACGCATATAGTCTTCAGGGCGAACATCCGTCTCGCGTTTAAATGGCCCTGAGTACTGATTTTTCAAAGACCTGCGCCGGTCTGGCCCAAAAAATTCATCAATCTTCACAAAGCGTCTTGGATGCTCAATGATCTGCACAAGCCTCTTATAAAGATCACGTGTGCTAAACGGCTTGGCCATGATCTCCGTAATGCCACAATCGCGTGCCCGGACAATTTTATTTTGCTGAGTAAAGGCCGTCATCAAAATCACCGGCACATAAGGGTTGGGGCTTTCGCTGTGGGTGCGCATAAGGTGAACCATCTCAAACCCATCCATCGGATGCATCATCCAATCCGTAATCACCAGATCCGGGTTACGGATGCAAAACTCAACAAAACCCTCTTCACCATTTCTCGCTGTGAAAACTTTTTTGACCCCAAAAGTCTTGAATATGGAAACAGTTATGTCTCGAACAGGGGTGTTGTCCTCGACAATCAAAACAGAAAGATCTTTAAAATCGTAAGCCATACTTTACTTTTGCCCTGCCTAACCCTTATTTTATGAATCAAATTCAAACCCAAGACTAGCAAGACAAGATTAACAAGAAAACAAGAGTATACCAATGGCCGGACATTCAAAATGGGCAAATATCAAGCACCGTAAGGGAAAACAAGACGCACAACGCTCAAAAGCCTTCGCAAAACTAAGCCGGGAAATCACGGTAGCCGCCAAAATGGGCGGCGGCGACCCGGACATGAACCCCCGTTTGCGCCTCGCCGTTTACACGGCAAGAGGCCAATCCATGCCCAAAAATAACATTGAGGCAGCCATCCAAAAAGGCGTTGGCGGCGGCGAGGGGGACGATTACGAGGAAATCCGCTACGAAGGATATGGTCCTGGTGGTGTGGCCATTATTGTTGAGGCTCTCACAGATAACCGCAACCGCACCGCAGGCGAAGTGCGCTCATCTTTTACAAAATACGGTGGAAACTTAGGGGAAACAGGCTCCGTGGGCTTTATGTTCGACCGAGTAGGGGAGATTATTTACCCCGTAGCAAAAGCAAGTCCAGACGCAATGTTCGAAGCAGGCGTCGAGGCGGGAGCCGATAACGTCGAAAGTGATGACGACGGTCACTACATCACATGCTCCGTCGATGATTTCGCGGCCGTCCGTGACGCTCTGGAGAAAAAACTCGGCGAACCTGAAAAGGCCGGACTAATCTGGAACCCGAACGTCACCAGTGAAATCAACGAAGAACAGGCTACGATGGTTCTGAAACTGATCGATGTGCTCGAGGATAACGACGACGTTCAAACCGTTACGACCAACATGCAAGTCAGCGACGACATCATGGAAAAACTACTCGCAGGATAGGCGTAAAGGGTCACAAGCATCAGACATCACTATAGTAGAAGGCAGTTTGTCTGTCTGAAGACTTTCTTGGCCCAGAAGAAGGCAATCCGAAGCTTTAAGCTCCCATCTCTGCGTGCCGCTATGAATTCTCGTTCTAACAATGATCCTGCCTGTCCCGTCATGATGACGGCGATCTTCAGCAACAACAAGAAAATCCATGAGCGCATAAGAGGAGTTCTTACTAACAATATCTTCCTCAGCTCTATCACTATTCGGGAAAATACGCGCGCCGGTAAGGTTTATAGTTTTGGGAATAGCTTCAACTTCTCGAAATGCGGTTCGGCATTCTTCATAAGTCGGAAAATTATCAATATTTTTATCTGACCATTGATGGTTAAAACGATTGTACATTATTCTGAATTACCATAGTCATGCACATGGATTCAAGAACGGTTTGAAAAATTTACCTGAAATTACCGATCACAAAGATAATAGGCGTTATATAAAATTTGTTCTGTACGCACGTCAGAAGGATATCTGCCCAACAAATAATATTTTTTTGCCTGATCTGAATATTCAACTCCAGCAAAGCTAATAAGAAGAGTTCCGTCTTTTTTGCGGCGATCTTCCAAGACAACAAGACTTTCTTTGAGATCGCCTCTTCTCGAAGCTTCCTTTTTAACCTTAGAATTCGCAGGAAATAAGCGTGCGCCCTCCAAGTTTTTAGCCCGATTTACCGCGGCATTCGCAAACAAATATCTGTATGTCTCTGGTTCTGTCTTTATGGTGTTCATAGGAGAATTAATTAACATATTACAAAAGTGTCGACAAGCAATATTTTACACTGCACGCATTAAATCTCTCGTGTAAACTCTCTTTATGATCATCCTCGGCATCGACCCGGGCCTGCAAAAAACAGGCTGGGGCATCATAGAAAAAAAAGGAAATTCGCTGCATTTCAAGGCTTCTGGCCTGATTAAAACCGATGCCAAAACCCCGCTTGGCGCGCGCTTGGCAAAGCTTCATATGGAATTGAGTGCTATTATCGAAGCCTATAATCCTCAAACGGCTGCAATTGAAGAGACTTTTGTCAATCAAAACCCCGCCAGCGCCTTGAAGTTAGGGCAGGCGCGGGGCGTTGTTCTTGCTGTCCCGGCAATTAAAGGCCTGTCAGTGGCTGAATATTCTGCCAATAAAATCAAGAAATCAGTGGTCGGCACAGGTCACGCTGCCAAAGAACAGATCCAGATGATGGTCAAAATGCTTCTCCCAACCTCTGGAAAAATCACTGAAGACGAGGCTGACGCTCTTGCAGTTGCAATCACACACGCGCATTATAGCTAAATGATCGGTAAACTGCGTGGCACCATTGATTCTATCCAAAACAATCACCTGATTTTAGATGTCGGCGGCGTTGGCTATTTAATTTATGCCAGCGCGCGCACCTTAGGCCGTATTGGTCGTGCGGGTGATCCGGCAGGCCTGTTGATCGATACACATGTTCGTGAAGATCATATTCATCTCTACGGTTTTGCCGATAAGGCAGAACAGCAATGGTTTCGTTTGCTCACAAGCGTTCAGGGCGTGGGTGCCAAAGTCGGCCTTTCTATTCTTTCCGCCTGCCCAGCTGAAAAACTTGGGCTCATTATTGCTTCGCAGGATAAAGCCGCCATTACACAGGCGGACGGCGTTGGCCCAAAACTCGGCGTACGTATCCTGACCGAACTCAAAGACAAAGCCGGAAAAATAGAAATTGCCGCCGGCATGCCGACAATTCAAATCACGCAACCAGAAGATGGGGGCATTGATAACGATGCCGTCTCCGCGCTCGTGAATTTAGGCTACGCCCGTTCAGACGCCTTCACGGCCGTCGCCAAAGCCAAAGAGAAAACAAATGACAACAACAACCTGCAAGAGCTCATTAAGGTCTCGTTGAAGGAGCTTGCTGGATAATGGAAGCCGCAAAGAACCCCAATCTGGAGCGTGACCTACAAGACTTCGAGAAAACCGAAGAGGGGCCTTTGCGCCCAACGTCTTTAGGCGAATTTATCGGCCAGCAAGCGTTGCGGGAAAATTTGTCCGTCTTTATAGGCGCGGCGAAATCCCGCAAGGATGCAATGGATCACGTCCTGCTTCATGGCCCACCTGGCCTCGGCAAAACGACATTGGCACAAATTATCGCTCGTGAGCTCGGCGTTGGCTTCCGTGCAACCTCTGGCCCGGTCATCGCAAAATCCGGTGACCTCGCGGCGATCCTCACCAATCTTGAGCCAAACGACGTGCTGTTCATCGACGAAATCCACCGCCTCAATCCGGCGGTCGAGGAAATTCTCTACCCGGCCATGGAAGACCGGAAACTCGATCTGATTATCGGCGAAGGCCCCGCCGCGCGCTCTGTGCAAATTGATCTTGTTCCATTCACACTCGTCGGCGCCACTACACGCTCCGGCCTCCTGACCAATCCCTTACGCGATCGCTTCGGTATACCCTTAAGGCTAGAGTTTTACGAACCTGAGGAACTCACCCGCATCGTCGCCAGAGCCGCTAAACTTCTGAATATGGGCCTCAACGATAAGGCTGCACTCGAAATCGCAAGACGTTCCAGAGGCACGCCAAGGATCGCAGGCCGCCTCACACGTCGCGTGCGCGACTTTGCTCACGCCGGTAAAGCCAAAACAATTGATGAAACGCTCGTCGATGCCGCGTTGACGAAATTGGATGTCGACGGCTCCGGCCTCGATTCCATGGACAGACGTTATCTCAAAACCATCGCTGAGAATTACGCAGGAGGGCCGGTCGGCGTTGAAACCCTCGCCGCCGTCCTGTCCGAAGCCAGAGATATGATCGAGGACGTCATCGAGCCCTATCTAATGCAAAGAGGCCTTGTGCAAAGGACACCTCGCGGCCGCTGCCTCTCGGTCAAAGGCTTTGAATATCTGGGTTTAAAACCGAAAAAGTCCAAACAGATGGATATGCTGGATGACTAGAAAGTTCATAAAACTATTAGCAACTATTCTAATTTTAGCTGCTATAAGCTGGTTAGTGCTTTACGGTTTTTCTTCTTATCCGGTAAAAGAATCTATCAAATCTTCACAAAACTCAGAATGACCCACACCATCCCCATCCGCATTTACTACGAAAACACCGACGCGGGCGGTGTGGTGTATCATGCGCAATATATCAACTTTGGCGAGCGTGCCCGTGCTGAATACCTCCGCGATATAGGCTTTCAAAGCAGCGATATCGCTCGCGAACTTAATGTTCACTTTGTTGTCAGGCACTTAGAGGTCGATTATCTCAAACCCGCCTTCCTCGATGATCTTCTAAGCTGTCAAACCACAACGCTTGAAATCAAGAACACCAGCTTTATCTTGCTTCATGAGTTTCATCGCGGGGATGAAATGATCGCAAAGATAAAAGTGACCTTGGTTTGCGTCAGAACCGATGATATAAAACCAGTGCGGCTGCCGGAAGACCTGCGCGCCGCTATGCAACGCTAGGAAAGTAAAACTATGGAACCAACAGTCGACGCCGTTAATTTGGGAGAATACGCTCATGACATGAGCATGTGGGGTTTGTTTATTCAGGCCGACCCTATTGTCAAAATCGTTATGATGCTTTTGGTTATGGCTTCGGTGTGGAGTTGGGCAATTATTTATTCCAAACGCTCGACGATCTCCAAGCTAAAGAAACGGGCAAACACGTTCGAAGACTCATTTTGGTCAGGCGAACCTTTGGACAAGATTTATCAGCGTGTCAAAAATTCAAAACCAGATCCACTTCTCGCCACGTTCTCCGCAGGCATGGAAGAATGGCAAGCGGGCGTAGCAGGGGGCTTGCCTGATAAGGAATCTATTCAAGTGAGCCTAAGACAGCGCGTTGAACGTGCTATGAACGTCATGATTGGCCGCGAAATGAACAAACTCGAATCCGGCATGACCTTTCTGGCATCAATCGGCTCAGTTGCACCATTTATCGGCCTCTTCGGAACCGTTTGGGGGATTATGAACTCGTTCTCGTCCATCGCCGCAACCAACAACACGTCTCTGGCCGTCGTTGCCCCTGGTATCGCCGAAGCGCTTTTCGCAACTGCACTCGGGCTTGTGGCGGCTATTCCTGCTGTTATCGCTTACAACGTATTTTCAACAGCGCTGAATCGCTACGCCGACCGCCTTGAGGCCTTTGCTGATGAATTTTCTGCGATTTTATCCCGTCACTTGGATCGCCAAGGGGTAAGCAACGGAAAAGATAATAAAAAGGTCGCCTGAAATGGGAGCAACACTTAGTAACAAAACGCAATCACGAGGCCGCAGAACAGGGGGCTCTTATCGCCCAATGGCCGAGATTAACGTTACCCCTCTCGTAGACGTGATGTTGGTGTTGTTGATTGTGTTTATGGTCTCCGCACCTCTTTTGACAGCGGGCGTTCCAGTCGATCTGCCAAACTCGAACGCAAAACCCATTACCGAAGAAGAAAACAAGCCTATCGAAATCACTTTGACCAAAGATGACAAGATTTTTATTGGCGAAACCGAAGTGGAAAAGAAAAGATTGATTCCGCTGCTCTCAGCAATGACCGAAGGGCAGTCTGACCGCCGAATATATATTCGCGGCGATCAGAAATTGTCGTACGGAAGTATCATGGAACTTATAGGCCTTGTGAATGGGGCTGGATTTACGAAAGTGGCGCTGATTTCGGAGAAATCATGAGACCCGCACAAACTGCCGACGATTTTTTTGGCTTTGACCGCTCGATGAAGATGCCCCTGATTTTCTCATCAGGGTTTCATCTTATCATTTTTATTCTTGCGACGGTCGGTCTCCCTTTTATTATCAAAGAGCCGCCGATGATCAGCACGCCAATCTCGGTTGAAATCATTACAAAGGCCAAAGTCACGCAAACTCCAACACCCGCCCCGGCCGCTCCAAAACCTCCAGCGCCAGCAACAATGACCGAAGAAAAACCACCGGACTTAACGGCCGCGCCAGAACCTGAAAAGCCCAAAGAAGACAAAAAGGACATCGCGCCGGAGGCCATACCAGATCCCACCAAAAAACCTGAGCCGCCTAAAAAAGACCTTAAAAAAGAAGAAAAAAAGCCAGACCCTGCTGCAACAAAAGTGGAAAAAGCGGAACCAAAAAAGGACTTCTCAAGTTTGCTCAAGAATCTAACTCCAGAATTAGAAGAAACACCAAAACCAAACGACAGCCCCACCATGGAAGATATACTAAAAGACGCACAAGCAGCACCACTCGGGGAGCAGCTTTCAGTCAGCGAGCTTGATGCGATCAAGCATCAGCTTGGGCAATGCTGGGTCGTGATGGCGGGCGCCAAATACGCGGAAGATTTGATTGTTGCTGTAAGAGTTACAATAAATCGTGATCGCACTGTAAATGATGCTACCATTCTTGATCAAGGTCGCTATAATCGGGACTCAGCATTTCGGGCGGCCGCTGAATCAGCCATCCGAGCGCTAAGAAATCCGCGCTGCACGCCGCTCGAGCTGCCGCCGGAAAAATACAACGAATGGAAAACAACAGTCATAACCTTTGATCCTAGAGAGATGCTTCAATGAAAAAACTGCTCTTTATCTGTCTTCTTTTCCTTATCCCAGCGACAGCACACGCTGAGCTACAACTGGATTTAAAACGCGGAAAAATTGAGCCAATGCCTATTGCTATCAGCCCGTTTTACGCTGAGCCCGGCGCCAATACCGATTTTGCACGCCAAATTCCTCAAATCATTGCCGTAAATCTTGAGGGATCTGGCTTATTCAAACCCGTTAATCCAAACGCATATGTTCAAGATCCAAGCTCAATCAATAAAGATGGCGTTCGTTTCCCTGAGTGGCGCGCCACAGGAACGCAAGCTCTTGTGACTGGAACGGTAACAAACGATGCGAGTGGCAAAGCCCGCATCGAATTCCGTTTGTGGGACGTACTTTCTCAAAAGCAATTGATTGGTGTCGCTTACACCACAACCAATGACAATTGGCGCCGTATCGCCCATATCATCTCAGACGAAGTCTATAAGCGCCTCACAGGAGAAGACGGCTATTTCGACAGTCGTGTTGTATATATCTCTGAAAATGGTCCGCCACAAAAGCGTATCAAACGCCTCGCCATCATGGACCAAGACGGCGCCAACCATAAATATCTAACCGATGGGAATACATTGGTTCTAACGCCTCGCTTTTCTCCAACGGAACAAAAAATCACATACATGTCCTACAGCAACGTAGGCCCGCGTGTGTTTATTTATGACCTTGCCACCGGTCGCCGTGACGTGCTCGGCAACTTTCCGGGCATGACCTTTGCCCCAAGATTCTCGCCGGATGGCCGCAAGGTTATCATGAGCTTGGCCGTGAACGGCAACACGGACATTTATACGCTTGATCTGGCCAGTAAATCTAAAACACGCCTGACAGACAATTCAGCAATTGATACCGCTCCATCTTATTCTCCTGATGGCAAGCGCATTGTGTTTGAATCTGACCGCGGCGGCAGTCAGCAACTTTATACAATGGATGCTGGCGGCGGCAACGTACAGCGCATTACATTCGGGCAAGGCCGTTACGCCAACCCTGTCTGGTCTCCGCGCGGTGACTTGATTGCCTTTACCCGCATGTATCAAAGCAAGTTCTATATCGGGGTCATTCGCCCAGACGGTTCTGGCGAACGTTTGATTACAAATGCCTACCACGTCGAAGGCCCAAGCTGGTCTCCGAACGGTCGTGTTCTTACATACTTTAAAGAGCGCCCAGTCGGCTCGCGCGGCGAACAGCGCAAGGCTAATCTTTATACAGTGGACATTACAGGTTATAACGAGCGCTTGCTGCAAACGCCGCAAGACGGCTCAGACCCAGCTTGGTCACCGCTTAATCGATAGAATGTTTTGAGAAAAACTGAACAACCTGAGCATACACTTGACGTTTAAACGGAACGATCAAGTCAATGGTTTCGTTCAGGTCAACCCACTGCCAACGGCCAAACTCTGCCGGCTCATGGGCATTGAGATTAATTTCCGAGTCATCGCCGGTAAAGCGCATGGCAACCCACACTTGCTCCTGGCCGACAAAATTACCTTTCCAAAGGTTCTCAACCAAAGGCGAGGGGACTTCATAACGTATTTTTTTTGAAGCAACTTCAAGAATCTCAGCATTCGAAACACCTGTCTCTTCGGCAAGCTCTCGAAAGGCGGCCAATTTGATGTCTTCCCCCGCATCAATACCGCCCTGCGGCATCTGCCACGCTCCAGGGGAATCCAGCCGTTCGCCGACAAAAACTTTGCCTTCTGAATTAAAAAGCGTAATGCCAACGCAAGGCCTATACTTCCCCTCACTCACTCTGCATGCCCCTCATAATGCGTAGAGGGCGCCTGTTCATGCTCGGTGGGGTGTTCATCTGCCCCCACCGCTGCTTCTTTGCCTTCATCGCTCGTCTCCGCAGGAAGTATGGCTGTTGCCGAGGCCGGAGCCATAACAATTCCTTTGGCCTCTAAACTCGCAATCCACTCATTCAGTTCAGCAAGACCAATATCATCAAGAGAGACTATCGCCACAGCATGGCCCTGCGACTTTGCCAGGTTTTCAAGATTCTGAAACAGGTTCTCTGCCCCTGCAAAACCATTCTGAACAAAAGGCGCCTTTTTGCTATTTGCCATTTCTGCAAAAAAATCAGATCCGGACGCATTAATCTGCATAAGCCCAAGACCGCGGTCAAAAACCTGCCCCAAAACTGGCCGGATCATTGGCTCCACACGCTCAAAGGTTTTATCAAGATACATCGCAACCCCGGCATATCCAGTTGCTTGCGCCAAAGTCCATTGAAGACGTTGAGCATTATACTTAAGTCCAAAATCCTTGAGCAAAGCTTGAGGGCCTGGGTCATTCGTAAGGTAGTCTTCAGTCTCACTGGGCACGAACATCCATGTTTCATGTCCGTTTGACCGAGCTAAATTCTGCCATTTCTTAACGTCTTGCGCATAAGGCGAAAGCACAAAGCTGACATCAGCCGGCAATGAATTTATGGCCTCTTGCGTTAGGTTTTCTGAAAGACCAATTCCTTTAAGCACAAGCGCTATGTAAGGTTTATCTGTTGCTGCAAAAGGACGTTTGTAAGCCGTAAAAGGTGTAACTCCCTCTGGCGATATTTTGGGAATCATCATTTTCTTGCCGTCAATTTCATCAGCCGGCTCCTCCAATCCTTTTATAGGAGCCAACGATAATGATTCTCCAGATGCATGCTGAACAACCGCGGGAGGGTGAGAAGGGGAGGATCCTGTGTCTGATTTTGCTTCTGGCTCATGCGTGACAGATGCCGCCTCGGATTGAATAGGCTCATCTACAATCACGTCTCCCTCTGTAACCAAAGGAATGACTTCGATTGGGAGCTTGTCTTCAAGCAACTTTAAGGTTTCTGCGCCGTTTGCAATGATGAAAAGCAGGACAAAGACATACACCCCAAACACCACGGCCAATCCCTGCAAAAAAGCCTTTGGCTGAATATAGGTGGTGATATTCATGCTCATTTATTGCTGGCTCGCTGCGGCGCCTTCCTTGTAAAGAGACAACCCGTTCAGCAGATCAAGAGCGCGCGTCAACTGATAGTCCTGCGCTTCCTCATCCGGTTTTCCGTCTCCATCAACATCAATTTTTTCAGCGTTATCATTAGCCGCTGGCTTGGAATCCTTCTCATCAACCTTCTTCTTTTCGATGACAATCTGCTCGTTTACCAACGCATCTTTGTTGTCTTCTTCTCTGTAACGCTTGATATGAAGCACTTCAACTTTTGCTGGCTCAACCATGATGTCGGGATCAATCCCCTTAGCCTGAATGGAGCGTCCGGAAGGGGTATAATAACGCGCTGTCGTCAAACGCATTGCCCCATGACCCGGCAACGGAATAACCGTCTGCACAGAGCCTTTACCGAAAGACTTTGTCCCAAGAAGAATTGCACGTTTGTGATCTTGAAGGGCACCAGCAACGATTTCTGAGGCAGAAGCCGACCCGCCATTAATAAGAACAACCATCGGCAACCCATCAATCATATCGCCGGGCGTTGCATTATCACGCTTCGTATCGCTTTCATTGCGGCCGCGTGTTGATACGATTTCCCCTTTATCCAAAAAGGCATCAGATACTGCAATCGCTTGATTGAGCAAGCCACCGGGGTTATTCCGCAAATCAAGAACAATCCCGATCAACTTATTGCCAAGCTGCTTCTTAATATCAGCAATAGCTTCTTTCAGCGCATCTTCTGTGTTGCGATTAAAGGTCGTAATGCGAACATATCCAGCATTGCCTTCCAAATGCGAGCGTACAGAACGGATTTTGATTACATCGCGCGTAATCGTATATTCAATAGGCTCTGGCTCTTCCTCGCGCAAAATTGTGATTTTAATATCGCTGCCGACCTTTCCACGCATTTTTTCAACCGCATCATTCAAGCTCATGCCCATCACAGGCTCATCGTCAATGGCGCTGATAAAATCACCGGCTTTAATGCCCGCACGGAACGCGGGGGTATCATCAATCGGGGAAACAACCTTGACCAGGCCGTTTTCCATCGTCACTTCAATACCAAGCCCGCCAAAATTACCGCTAACGCTGACGTTCATCTCTTCAAAGTTCTTTTCATTGAGATAAGAGGAATGAGGGTCAAGACTTGAAAGCATTCCGTTCAGTGCATTTTCAATAAGCTCTTTGTCCTCAACAGGCTCAACATATTGAGCACGGGTGCGCTCGAAAACATCGCCAAACAAATTCAATAAACGATAGGTTTCGCTAAAATCTTTTTCTACTTCAATTTGAGTTCCGGCTGTTCTGTCCTCTTCCTGCGCTACACACTGCTGATAAGAACCAAAGCTCAAAACAACGGCAAAAACTGTAACCAATCCGAATTTAAATGTGCGCATCTCTAAAATATTCCTTACAAATTTTACAATTAAACAAATATAGACCTGATTGCGATGCGGTCATCCCATACCCGAAATTTTTTCCGCCGGATTAACAGGTGTCCCGTCATGACGGAGCTCATAGTAAATTTTAGGAGTTTTGCCGCTTTTTTCTGAAAACATTTTTCCCAGCGGCTCACCCGCGGTAACTTTCTGTCCTACCAATGTATCAATTTTTTCAAATCCTGCAATAAGGCTATGATATTTGTTTTGGTGTTCAATAATAACCATGTTCCCATAATTTTTAAACGGACCCACAAAACGTACCACCCCCCCCATCGGCGCTGTAACCAATGATCCTGAGCGTCCTTTGATAGTCAAACCCTGACTGGGCGCTCCAAAATTATCCGGCTCGTTAAAGGCGATTGTAATGGCCCCTGGAACTGGAAGCCGTCCTGTCCCAGCGCTAGGAATAGATCCTTTAGGTCTTTTTATGGCTTGTCCCGTTAGATTGCGTGAACGTTCCTCCTCATTGTTGCGTTCCAACCTATAGACAAGATCCTGAAGATTTTTTGCCTGCAAAGAGATCCGCTCCACCATAATCTCTTGAGCCCGCAAATCCTTATTGGCCTCGCGGTATAAACTTTCCTTTTTACTTGCAAGGGTCTCAAGCCGCTTTTGCTCTTTATGCAAGATTTTGGATGCCTCTATGGTTCTTTCCTTTTTTAGCGCCATCTCCTCACTGATACGATCCAATCGCTCAATATTGGTTTGCAGCTCTTGAGCCTGCTTATGCAGAGCGGGGATAATATCACGCATCAACATATGACTCTGTGCTGTCTTAAGTGGCGCATCGGGCTGAGCAATCAGAGCCTGTGGCGGTACGCGGCTTATCCTTTGCAAAGCGAGAATTAAATGAGAGATAGATTTGCGGTCATTTTCAAGCCTACCCTGAATTTGAGATTTTTCTGCCTCGAGGGCACGCATACCGTCTTCCAGCTCTAATAAGGTTTTTTCATTGTCCTGCACGTCTTTAGCGGTACTGACAAGGTCACCTCGTAAATCCTCAAGCTCCGATTCAATTGCTTTGGATTTCTTCTCAAGTTCTGCTTGCTGTTGTTTTTGCGCTTGAAGGTCTTGCTTAATAATCTCAGGTGTCTTTTTTCGCCCGGGCACAGGCGGCGACGCATAAGCTTGCGAACAAAAACAAAAAACGCTTAAAAAAAGCAAAAAGAATCTAATCACGATGATAAGGGTGCCCTTTAATAATTTGCTGTGCACGGTATATTTGTTCCAAAAGCATAACCCGCGCCAGCATGTGCGGCCAAGTCTGTTTCCCGAAACTGATTAATTTATGTGCAGAATTCCGAACATCTTCCGGCAATCCATCCGCCCCACCAATGATAAATTGTAAATGCTTCTCCCCGTTATCAATTAGATCTTGAATCTCCTGAGCGAAGCTAGGACTGCTAATGCTGCTGCCACGCTCGTCCAGCGCCCAGATAATGGCACGCGGATTAATTTTATCTGCAATTTTCTGATTGTCTTTAAGTTCGATCACACTGAGCGGCATCTGGACCATCGAGCGATAACGTTCACAAAGATCATAAAGAGGACCAGATTTAAGCTGTCCAACAGCAATAACATCAACTTTCAACATACGGAAAGTTGTACAGGAAATTTAAGCGGAGGGAAACTAGACCATCGCGTGGTGCTGAGAAACAACCTGCAGGTTTTGTCCCATGCCCCACATGCGCTCTATGTTATAAAACTCACGCACTTCCGGACGGAACAAATGGACGACAATATCGCCCGCATCAATAACAACCCAGTCAGCGGTGCCTAGACCTTCAATTCTAACCCCTTTAATCTGAACCATCGAAAGTCTGTCTTTCAGTTTCTCAGCCATCGCGGCCACATGCCTGGAAGATGAACCCGATGCGATGATCATAGTGTCGGCGATGCCGCATTGCTCATCCAGATCGATTGTCGTGATATCAAAAGCCTTGTCTGCGTCTAAAGACTGCTCAACAAACTTCTTCAATTCTTGCGGGCTTAAAAGCACGCTTGGGTCGATTTTTGAAATGGTCGTTATCTCCTTTTATTAAGTCACCAAGTTGTTAAAATAAAAAAGGCTGGGTCAAACAAGACCAGCCCTTGCAACATCACTAATATAGAAACGAACGCGATAATTTCGAGTAAAACTCTCTATCATCTTTTCGACACACTCCCCGTATAACAGGGGCTATGAAAGCGCCATCCCATAACCCCATTATATCCCTTTTTGCCAAATCGCGCAAAGTGAAAACAGCATAAACAAGCTGCAGAGCAATAGACTGGATATTAAACCTATGATCCGCCATTTCTTTTTCTAATCTCGCTTGAAGACGTATGTACGATCTTTTTCTGCATAATCCAGTAGGTTGTGCCCGAATCAAGCGGCACTTTCGCCCCTTTATTCATAAAAACATGCTTTTGTTTTTCGTAAAGTCTTAAGGGGCTTGATTTAATCATGGTGTTGGCCGGATTCCGGCTGAAATGGACCATAGGGATTTCAGCAAGCAAATCCTTCCAATGTTGCCACTTATGCAAGTTCAGGGCGTTATCCATGCCGCTGATCCAGATAAAATTGGTTTGGGAATACTGTGCCTTCAAACGCTTGACTGTTTCATAGGTGATGTTCGTCCCAAGGCTTTCTTCGATGTCGGTTACAAGAATACGCGGGTGGCGAATAAGATCGCGTGCCAGTTTCATACGGTCCGCTGTCGGAGGAGGGGAGGTTTCTTTCAGCGGATTTTGAGGCGTAACAAGCCACCACACCCAATCAAGCTTTAACCCGTTCAGCGCCGCGAGAGAAATATGAACATGCCCTTCATGCGGGGGGTTAAACGATCCACCAAGCAATCCCACACGCAAGCCATTCCAGCGTTGTCTGTCATTCAGGTGAGGCGGGGTAAAAACCGACATGAGCCTATTATGCAATGGGAGTGAGAGGGCAATCCAGTAAATTAATGGATGTTTTTCATATCGTCGATGGCTTCATCAACTAGACGCTCATTTGACTTCTTATCAAGACTTTCCATGACAATTTCTGTCGTTGCCTTGATTGCGAGATCAGCGGCATAAGCTTGAATTTCCTCAACAGCGTTTTGCTTCAAACGAGCAACGCGCTCCTCAAGCTGCTGTTCTTTTCTTTTAATCGTCTCTTTTAGCTCTTTTTCAGCTTCCTTTTTAATTTCTGATGCGCCTTTCTTGGCTTCATCAAGAATACGCGCCGCCTCTTTCTCGGCATCGCGTTGCTTGCGCTGATACTGTGCCAAAAGCTCTTGAGCTTCAATTCTTAGATTCTCTGCTGTCTTGATATCATCCTTGATGTTCTCAATACGCGCATCAAGAGCAGACAACACAGCCTGTTTTCCAAACTTCCACAAAATGATAGCAAACAGCACAAAGGACAGCGCAACCCAAAAGCTCGCATCCATCAACAATCCTGTCTCGTGGTGTGGGTCAGCCATAACTTACGCCGCCTTCTTATAAATGTTATTGACGATTGTCTTCGCATACTGCAGATCAGCAGGGACACCAATAATCTTGTTTGCCGCCAAGCTTGCAACCTCCGCCGCCACATCGTGCATCTCAAGCATGGCCTTCTTTTTTGCCTGATCGAGGTCCTTTTCTGTCGTTTGCACCATGTCTACAGACTTTTCACCAAAAGTCTTCATGGCATCAGCAATTTTCTCTTTAAGAGCGCCATCTGTCTTATGCATCAAAGCCAAAGCCTTCTGATTGGCATCCTTCAAAAGCTCTTCGTAAGTCTTCCTGGCTAGCTCTGCGCTATCTTTAAGGTCCTGCGCTGTGTCCAAATCGCTTTGCACATGCTCACGACGGTTTTCAATCGTACTTGAAATGTCTGGCAGCATTTTACGAGAGAAAACGAGGAACAATAGACCGAAGGTCACAAGACACCAAAAAATTTGGCTGGGGTAGCTTGTAAAATCAAGCTGAGGCAGTCCGCCCTTGGATTCATGCCCGCCATCTTCTGATCCATGGGCTTCTCCATGTTCTGCCACGCCGTCCGAATGCTCTGAAGCTTCAGCGACAAACTCTTCTTCAGGAGAAAAAGTCTCGGAATAAACCGGTGCCGGACAAATCATCCCCAATACAACAACAAAAACCCCGACACGCAGGGCTTTTGTGCAATATGTAAGGCAATTTGCCGAAATCATCCGCTTTTATCCGAACAACAGGGCTGCGCCGATACCGATAGGAATAATCCCAAGAGCTTCAATAAGCGCCAAGATCAAGAAGAAGTTCTTGTCGAGCAAATCTTTAGACTGAGGATTGCGTGAAACGCCGTTGCTGTATGATGAAAAGTACATACCAAGGCCGATCGCTGCACCAAAAGCTGGAAGCATAATGACAAGCGCGCCGGCTATAAGTTTTGCTGTTACTGGATCCATAGTCTTTTTTCCTTCTTCGTTTGTTTACATCAGTTAAAAGTTAAAATGTTAAAATTTGTTTCGGATAATACAGAATTAATGGTGAAGATCAACCGTATCTTTCAAATAAACGCAGGTTAAAATAGCAAAAACATAAGCCTGAATAAGCGCCACCAGGAACTCAAAAGCCATTAAAACCACATTAACCAGCACCGGCAATGCCCCCAAAGCATAGCCAACCCCGCCCATTGTGGCCGCCGCCACAGCAAAACTGGCCACAATCTTAAGAACAATGTGTCCCGCCATCATATTGGCAAATAGACGGACTGACAGGGTAATCGGTCTTACAAAAAACGAAATAATCTCAATCGGCATAATCATGGGAATAAGCCACAAAGGGGCTCCAGCCGGTACAAAAAGTCCCAAGAACTTTGGCCCGTGATACATGAAGCCAAAAATAAAGATCATGAAAAAGACAATGAGAGCAAGCGCGCCCGTTACAGCCAAATGGCTTGTATAGGTGAAAGAATAGGGGGTAAGCCCCAACAAATTACCCATGAGAACAAAAACAAAAAGAGTGAAAACAAAAGGAAAATAAACACGTCCCTTGCTTCCAATATTATCGCGCACCATCTTGGCAATAAACTCGTACATATACTCCCCGGCCATCTGCATGCGCCCAGGAATCAGAGATTTCGGCTTGCTGGCCAACCACATGAAGGTAATCGCGATAACAACGCCAATTGCCATCCACACTGTTGAGTTGGTAATAGACAGGTCAACACCTGCGATTTCAAAAGGGATTTTTTGCTGAATCACAAACTGATGGGTAGGGCTGGCCAAGTTCTAAACTCCTCTTTCAAATTTCGCAAAATATTTAACCTATTTCTTTTGTCATTTCAACCCGCAAAACGTGCGGATTGCGCGCTTCTCACGTCATTTTTTATTCATAGCCTTATTAGCATGAAAAACACCAAGCCCAAAGCCAATAACAAGCATACCCATCATGATCCAGGGTAGCGTGTCAAAATAGCGGTCCAGCACATATCCAAAGAGCCCCCCAGAGATCACATAGGACAAAAACGCGCCGCCAGCGGCCATGCCTTCATTGCGGCCTTCCCCGACTTCAATTTCAAGGGCATCCTCGCTCTCATCACGGGCCTTTTTGATCTGATTGCCAAGATCGTCAAGGTCGCCGGACATCAAGCTGCCTCAAGGAAAGAAAACGATTGCTGAAGGTCGACGGAAACAAGCTGCGAAACGCCTTTTTCACTCATGGTCACGCCATAAAGCCTATCCATGCGCGCCATCGTCAAGCGGTGGTGGGTAATAATAAGGAAGCGTGTTTTACCCTGCGCGGCGATTTCATCAAGCAAATCACAGACACGCTCAACGTTCGCATCATCAAGCGGCGCATCAATCTCGTCCAAAACGCAAATTGGCGACGGGTTGGTCAGGAACATTGCAAAAATAAGCGAAATGGATGCCAATGTTTGCTCACCGCCTGAAAGCAGTGACAAGCTTTGCAAAGTCTTTCCAGGAGGCTGCGCATAGATTTCAAGCCCAGCACCCAAAGGATCATTCGAATTCTCAGGCGTGTCCACCAACGCCAGGTAAGCTTTGCCACCGCCGAATAATTGCGTAAAGAGCTTTTGGAAATGTGCGTTCACATGATCAAACGCAGTGAGCAATCTTTCCCGTGCTTCTTTGTTGATTTTTGCAATGCCCGCACGAAGCTCGGAAACGGCCTCCATCAAATCATTGCGTTCATTCAAGAGCTTTGTAACATCCTTCTCCAGTTCCTGCGCTTCATCGTCCGCCCGCAAGTTAACCGGCCCCATATCCTGACGTTCCCGTGTCAATTTTTCTCTTTGGGCGCGCAAGCTATCAAGTTCTGGATTTTCAAGATCGACCTGCATGGTGATATGGTCTTTAAGAACATGCGCTTTCATTTCAAACTTTTCGGCAATTGTTTTCTCAAGGGCCTCACGTTGTTCTTCGATACCCGCTAAGGTCGCTTGCGCCGCCGCACGTTTTTCACGCTCAGCACTCATTGTATGTTCAGCCTCACGCAAGGCCTTCATATTAGCGGCCACTTCATGCTCACGCACCGTAAGCTTTTCAGCCGCTTCATTACGCTTAACCTCAAGCGCACTCATTTTATCAAGAATGGCCTGCCGCTTCGCGTTGTCATCCTTCGGGCTTCTTTCAAGATCATTCAGCCGCGTGGCAAGCGCCTGAATGCGCTCGGTCAAGGACTTCTCACGTTCACGTGCGCGGATCAGGCGGTTATTCAAGTTAATATGCTCATCCGCAATCGCGTGCAATCTTGCCTTCTGAGTATTCTGTTTCTGAATAAAGCTGTTAAAGGCGGCCACCGCTTCCTGATACGCTTTACGGGTTTCAACAAGATTGACGTGCAACTTCGCCGTATCTTCTTCCTTGTGGTCTTTGGAAACCGAAACAAGATTTTCAAGCCTCTCTCTTTCCCATTTTGTAACTTCGCTTAAGGTTGCGATATCTTCCTCGGAGGTCTTGATAATATCCTCAAGGCGTCGCTGCTCGCTGTCCGAGCGTGCTCTGTCTTCCATAACCTTGGCCTGCTCAAGGCGAAGATCAGACAAGCTTTTTTGCGTCTCGCTAAGCTCTTTCTGAAGACTGGCCTTCTTTTCTTTTAAGGCATCAAACTTGGCCATGGCTTCGCTCAGGATTTTTTGAGCATCAACCGACTGCTTTGTAAATTGTGGTTCCTGTGCTTTCAGTTCTTCAAGCTTATTCTTGTGTTCAAGATTAGCCGCATTCCGGTCAGGCGCTTCTGAGCGAATGAAATACCCGTCCCAGCGCCAGAATGTTCCATCCAGAGAAACCAACGATTGCCCCGGCATAAGATCGGCCGCATAACGATGACCTTGCTGCTCGTTCTCCACCAATCCGATCTGGCTTACCGCCAACTTTAATTCTTTCGGCACTTTGATATAAGGGGCCAAAGGCTGAACCCCCTTCGGCAAATCAGGCAATGACTTATCAGGAAGCGCTATCCACCGAAACGGAGCTTTTTCATCAATCGACGCCAAAAGGGAATCCCCCAGCGCTCGAGAGATCGCTTTTTCAAAGCCGCTATCTACTTTGACCTTGTCCTGAACGCTCGCAAAATCACCGCTCTGCTGTTTGTCGATGAAAGATTGCAACATCTGAATCTCAGCCCGAATTTCAGCTTGCTTCGTTTCAGCCTTCTGTGTCGTTATGCGCGCAGTGGCCACCACAGATTCAGATTTCTCCAAAATACGCGCTGTTTCTTCTTCCTCATTCGCAAGAGTTTCAACACGCTTTATAAGGGCGGCAATTTTATCCGCACGCTCTTTTTCACCCTGATCCGGCGCTTCCAGCTTCGCTTTGAAAATCGCCAGCTCGGCTTCCGCCGCAGATTTACGTTCCTGAAGCGCTGAAATGCGATCCGTATTTTGTTTAATATTCTGCTCCAACCCGTCCATGCGGGCTTGTGTCTCTGCTGTCTTTTGCATCAACGCGGTATATTGATCTTCAAGTTTTAGAACTTTCTGTTCCAGCTCATCACGGATTTTCTGCTTCTTGGCAATTAACTCAGCGCCATTATTTTGCTCATCAACAATGCCCTGACGCTCTTCATCCAGCTTTGCCAAAAGCTGCGTGCACTCTGCGGCATTTTGCAATTCATGCGCCTGATCAACCTTTGCTTGTTCAGATTGCTCTTTGGTTTCACGGATCTTTTGTTCACGCTGCGCCTCTGCGTCATCAATCCGCTGCAGCTCAATTTTCTGAGCCTGAATGGCAGCCGCCGCTTCAACTTCAGCCTTACGTAAATCTGGCAAGTCTTTCTGCAAAGTTTCTTGCGTCTTGGAAAGCTGTGTGACTGCAATCATCTTTTCAGCAACCAGTTTCTCAGCCTCTTCAAACGATTTGCGCGTCTCGGCAATCCGCTCTTCAAACCCAAGATATTCAAGATAATGGATCACAATCTCCAATTGACGGATTTGCGCGTTCAAATTTCTGTATCGTCCAGCCATACGCGCTTGCCGCTTGAGGGCATTTAACCGAGATTCCATCCCGCCCAAAATATCCTCAATGCGCACAAGATTGGCGTCCGCACCCTTAAGGCGTAACTCAGCCTCATGCCTGCGTGCATACAAACCGGAAATCCCCGCCGACTCTTCCAAAATCAAACGGCGCTCCAAAGGCTTGGCGCTAATAATCTTCGCAACCTGCCCCTGAGAAACCAGAGCAGGGGAGTTCGCACCCGTCACAGTATCTGCAAAAAGCATCTGGACATCGCGCGCCCGGACATTCTTTCCATTGATTTTGTAGTTCGATCCGCGATCACGCTCAATCCGGCGTGTAATTTCTATCTCATCACTTTCGTTGTAGGCCGCAGGGGCTGTACGCTTCGTATTATCCAAAAGCAAAGAAACTTCAGCAATATTGCGGGCTGTACGTCCCTCCGTGCCATTGAAGATAACATCTTCCATCCCGTCGCCGCGCATACGCTTGGCCGATGCCTCACCCATGACCCAACGCAACGCCTCAACAAGGTTAGACTTGCCGCAGCCATTAGGCCCGACAATCCCGTTCAATCCTGTGGCAATTTCAAGCTCCGTTTTTTCCACGAAGGACTTAAACCCGCTCAGTCGTAAATGGGTAAATTGGATCATAAAAATGTATACTCAGTCATATTATTTGTTTTCTTCCGTACCCTTGCCGGTCACGATCGTTTGAATCGCTTTATCAAAAGCTTCGTAAGGCAACGCGCCAGTAATCTGCTGATCATCATTCACAATAAAGGTAGGAGTTGAATCGATGTTGAACTTCGTTTGGCTTGCGCGCATGGCATCAAGAACACCGGTCTGCAACGCTTCACTGTTCACGCAAGCATTAAACATTTCTTCGCTCACACCATATTCAGCAGCGCGCTCTTTAAGAAAGTCGAGGTAATTAGGGCTATAGGCCCATTCTTCCTGGCGCTTGAACAGCATTTGTATAAAATCAAAATAACGCATCTGCGACACGCAACGCGCAGTTGCCGCCGCATGCATATCAACCTTATTGCGAATAAATTCTTTGGAAATCAAATAGGCCTTTCCAGTATCGAGATAATTGGTTTTAAAGGCTTCGAAGGTATTTTGATGAAACTCACCGCAGTGACTGCAGGTGAACGAGCTGAACTCGGTAATCTTAATCGGGGCAGAGGGATTGCCTAATACGCGCTCTTTAAGAGCGCTTTCCAAATCAATCTCAATTGATACGGCTGCATCGGCAACAGGCTCTTCAGCTTGTGTCTCTTCGGCCGTTGCTTGCTCAGGAGCAGGTCCAGTATTTTCTGTATCTTCCGCATCACAAGCCGTCGTCAAAAGCGTAAGGGACAGCAATACAGCAACCAGCAAACACACAAAGAAATTGTTCGTTTTTCTCATTTTTTAACCAGACCTTTCAGATAATATTGCTCAAAATTCCACGGAATGGCGCGGTTTGTCAATGTTTTTAAGGTTCAGTGCCGCGTTTCATCCACACGAGCGCAAAATCTTCTTCAGCGGGGCATAAAAGGCCTCGTTGGACGCCAATACATTGCCTGTCTCAACCGGATTAAGATTGTCCTTGTCGATATCAGAAACAAATCCGCCAGACTCGCGTACAATCAAAACGCCCGCTGCAATGTCCCATGAGCTGAGATTACGCTCCCAAAACGCTTCACAGCGGCCGGCCGCAACGTAAACCATGTCCAAAGCCGCCGCACCAAAGCGCCTTAAACTTACACCCTGATCCATTACTGCTTTATATTCCTTTAGAAATACATCGCGATCAGTGTCCCTGCGGGGTGCCCCTACAGCTACCATCGCCATCATAGGATCCATACGTGCGGAAACCCGAAGGCGTTTGCGTCCAACATAAGCTCCTTCATTCTTTTCTCCCCGAAACATCTCGTCTTTGACTGGATCATAAACAATACCGGCCACAATCTCGCCTTTACGCTCCAAAGCAATCGAAATCGCCCAGTGGGGGATACCATGCAAAAAGTTGGTTGTGCCGTCCAAAGGGTCAACAATCCAACGGTTTTCCTTATCTTTTCCTGCCTTAGCGCCACTTTCCTCCATCAAAAAGGAATAATCCGGCCGTGCCTTCAAAAGCTCCTCATAAATGATTTCTTCTGCCCGCTTGTCTGCGGCTGAAACAAAATCACCAGGGCCTTTTTTGGAAACCTGCAGACGCTCAACCTCGCCAAAATCGCGGTTCAGCGACCGCGCAGCCTTCTCGGCGGCTTTGATCATTACATTCAAATCTGGTGAGGTTGTGCTCGACATGGCGTATGTTATTGAATTTTTACGGCAGAAAAGCAACATTAATTATTGCTTGACAGACAAAGGGTATTTTTCGTAATAACTCAGCTTCTGTATTATCTTTAGAAAGTAAAACCTATGAGATGGAAAATAGAAATTTTCGTAATCCCCGATTTCGAAAAAGCATCAGAAAGACCCAAAGGGGGCAATGAGTTTCACCAAAAAAGAGTTCTCGTTCAATTTTTCAACAAAAGAACCAAAGAAGATGAAAGTTGGGCAACAGATTCCATGATTGATCATCTTAAAGGCAGCAATCCTTTGCCGACGTTTGTTCCAAATTCCATCATGTTAAAAGGGCTTAAGGCAGCTTACGACCAATACAATGAAAAGATGCCTGAAATAACAATACCGAAAAAGAAACCCAAAACCGTAATAGGCACAACCTTACCCTATCCAGTTTCCTTTTCTAGATTATAACAGAAACTAACCCTTCGCCCGTTCGACGTATGATCCATCTTCAGTACGGATAATAATCTTCGTACCAACATCCACAAAAGGGGGAACCATAGTTCTCGCGCCGTTATCCAGTACAGCAGGCTTATAAGACGTCGTCGCGGTTTGGCCTTTTACAACAGGCTCGGCCTCAACAATTTCAAAAATGGCGGTATCAGGCAAAGTAACACTGAGATGCTCCGTCTCAAAGCTCTCGATCTCGCAAATCATACCTTCCTGCAAGTACGCAGCAGGCTCACCAATAATGTCACGCTGAACCGTGATCTGCTCATAGCTTTCCTGATTCATGAAGTGAAACTCATCACCGTCCGCGTACAAAAACTGATATTCCGCCTGATCAAGGCGTACACGCTCGACAGATTCTTGCGTACGAAAACGCACATTGTCTTTGTTGCCCGAACGCACATCGCGCATCTCAACCTGCGCCACGGCCGCGCCTTTTCCAGGGCTCAAAAGCTCATTCTTAATCACAAGCCACAGCTTGCCGTTATGTTCAATCACATTTCCTTTACGGAGAGTATTCGCATTGACTTTCATTCTTGTTCATCCATCAAAATATTTTGCCCGAGGCTTTCAAGCCGTTGTTTTATATCGGGATCGGGGATCTGCGCAAGGATTTCTTTTAAAAACCCCTCATCTTGATCATTCAACTCTCTCTTAACACGCTTGCGCCTGACATTATTTATAATCGCCTTTTCAACCGGAACAAACTTCAGATCGGTAATCCAACGCTCTCCAAAAATGGTATTCATACGCTCCAAAATCAGGTCCTTCTGATAATGCAGCATCGTTGCATTCGCAGAAGCACAAGCAATTTCAAGCACAGCAGACGGTTTATCTTTGCGCGTGCGCTGCGCCCGGTAGCCGATCTTGACCGGCTGCGCCTTATCGGCCAGGTCAGCTCCGACAATCTCTTCCCAGCAATTGACGATTTTCCCCAGCGCTATATATTTGCGGGAGAAATTGGTTTTCGCAACGCGTGACGTAGCTTCAGAAAGCGGCCGCATGAAAAATCCTAAAATTGAAACAAGAACTCAAGATGCCTCGCTCAAAAACCAAGAACAAGACGATTGATAAAAATGTCCAAGAATATCGTGGACAAATTTTAGATTGGTACGACAAACATCAAAGAGTATTGCCGTGGAGATACGCAAAAGGCGATAAACCTGACCCTTATAAAGTATGGCTTTCTGAAATCATGCTCCAGCAAACCACAGTCCAAGCGGTCAAGCCTTACTATACCAAATTTCTTGAGAAATGGCCAAACGTCAATGCTCTTGCCGCCGCTGATCGCGAGGAAATCATGGCCGAATGGGCCGGGCTTGGCTATTACTCTCGCGCCCGCAATCTCCATTCTTGCGCCCTCATCATCGTCAACGATCACAAAGGAAAATTTCCTCAAAATCAGAGCGATCTTAAAAAACTACCGGGAATAGGGGACTATACCAGCGCCGCTATCACAGCCATCGCCTATAACAAGCCCGCTGTTGTTGTGGACGGAAATATTGAACGCATAATGGCCCGTTTTTACGCCATCAGCGAACCTCTACCCCAATCAAAACCTCTTTTGAAGAATCTCGCCGCCGCTTTCTTTGAAAACTATTCAGATCGTCCTGGCGACCTCGCCCAGGCGATGATGGACATCGGCGCAACCATCTGCACACCAAAATCTCCAAAATGCGCGCTTTGTCCAATCGAAAAGGATTGCAAGGGCAGAGCAAAAGGGATCGCCGCAACACTGCCAACCAAGCTCAAAGCCACAATAAAACCACAAAAGCAAGGTTACGTTTACTGGATTGAAAACAACAAAAACGAAATCCTTCTCCATAAGCGCCCGGAAAAAGGCATGCTCGCAGGCATGATAGGACTCCCAACCTCAGAATGGGCGGAAACCTTACCCCCTGACCCCTATAACGCCCGTGACTATAAGGCCTTTATTACCCATAGTTTTACCCATTTCGACCTAAAACTTCATTTAAAAACAGTATCTTATAATAAAAACGCTGCACTTCCAGCCAATCATTACTGGCATCCCCGCACCGAAATCTCGCAAAGCAGCTTCCCCACTTTGTTTCGTAAGGCCTTGAATTTGTTTTTTTGAATAATGCTCAAGGAACAGGTAAAATAGGGATAATGAACAAAAAACCATTCAGAAGCCTGTTTCTGGCTGTTTTCCTCATATGTCTTGCGGTCCCTGGCTTCGCGCAGGACTCATTCGTTATGAAGAAAGAGAAGGAAAAACAAACATATGTTCCAGGAACTTTACAGAATTTTTCTTTGCTGTATTGGGCCATGGGGCGCCTCGATCTCGCCAGCAATGACCACATCGACAACTATCTACTGATTAATGAATGCGACATATATAAAGACTATGTCTATAATGAGTTCGAATGGCTCAAAATACGAGAATTTGCTAAAAAACAGCTCACCGAAAAAAAGGCAAATAAGGAGCTGCCTACTCGTTTCGAATTTGTTCAGGAACTCCAGCTCAACAAGTATAATTTTGAAAAGCAAGGATTTGAGGTCACACCTAATTTCTCGATAGACGGAATTCGCCGCTTTGAAATCCTGGCGACAGATGCGAAAGAACGAACTTGCGGCTACGACAGCGTACGAAATATCATAGGCTATCCTAAAGGCGTGTTTGTCGAGCTTAACCGCCCAATTCTTTTCGAAGTTTTGCCGATGGATACTGAAAGTGCAAACAATTACATCGCTGAAAAAACGATTGAATATAAAAAATTGCCCGTCGATAAGCGCGAAAAGCTTAGTGTCTATAATTTCCGTGATATCTATCTTGTGATGAAAGTGCGCTTTTTTGCGAATGCAGGTGAACATTTTTCAGAAAAGGAAAACATCCATTTTGCCAAAATGCTCGCTGTATTAGAAAGTGTGGAAATTTACGACGATATCGAGCGAAAGACCCTGCTGTTTAGTCAAAATTACAAGCGCAGCAGCCGCAAGAAAAAAACTGAAGCCGAACAACAAGAAGCTGTAAATGAGCCTGAAGCCCCAAAAACTTCCCACAGTCCATAACATCCCTGTAGCTTAAAGTATTACGCCGCCGCCCAAATCCATGGGATATTTGTTCCATGCAGATCACGGCTCCACTGCCATACAATCCCGTCACAACACAAAGCCACATAAGAGGGTTTCTAATCGCCGTTTGGTTTTTATACTTACTGCTCAAACCGCTCTACATTTTCCCCAAAGGCCTGCCTCAGCCTTCAGACATCCTCTTGATTTGCGGACTGCTTCCCGGGCTTGCATTTGCGTTACTTAATGCGCGCGCACGCATTCCTTCCGTCTACCTTGTGGGAAGTTTGTTTGCCGCACTCACTTTTGCGATCAACTGGATAAACTTTTCCTTTTATCCAAATGGACGCTTTGTCCTCAGCAGCCTTTATTATCCGTACAATATCGCACTTTTTATTTTCATCGTTGTACTTTTCCGCCGTGATTACGAGCGTGTCGTCAAACTAAGTGCCATCGCTATTGCTGCCTCAATCATCATTCAGGCC
This sequence comes from uncultured Micavibrio sp., assembly GCA_964478225.1. GTDB lineage: Bacteria > Pseudomonadota > Alphaproteobacteria > Micavibrionales > Micavibrionaceae > CAYZHM01. Next base: position 47,256 of record CAYZHM010000001.1, on the reverse strand, counting down.
TTTTGGGCACATTTTTTCCCCGATATTGGGTTAAGACGCATGACAGCAGGATTTGCCAATCCAAATCAACTTTCATACTGGGCACTTCTATCAGGCGGTATGCTGTTTTTTCTACGCCGAGACCAAAAATTTACCCCCCTAGATTACGTCACTTTCTTTCTGATGGGTTTTATCCAGACCTTGGCTCTATCTAAAGCTGGACTATTCGCAACTATGACATTTTATGTTGTTTTATGCTTTAGCCCTCAGACCCACCGTTTCATGCGGTACATTTTTATTTTTATCGCCTGCGTCATTGCCCTATACACCGCATTTGCGCCTACAATGATCGCAAACATCGAACACCGCATTGAAGCATTCGAAAGGGTCTCGGCACGCCTGGAAACTGTCGGCACCGAAAATGATGACTCCCCCGAGGGGCGCGGCTATAACCGCATCGTCAACAACCCCGAATATCTCATTATCGGTGCAGGCGAGGGAGCTTACAGCCGCTTCCGCACATGGGCCAGCTCGAATGAACTGCACTCAGGTCTTGCAACTTTGCTCTTCTCCTACGGTATTTTCGGCTTCGGCTTTTTTATGGCGTTCTTATTTTTAATTTTCCACCGTCAGCCCTGGTACTGCCTCGCGATTCTCTTCTCGATCATGCTCTTCAGCCTGACCTCGCAGACCATCAGATTTACCCATACCTGGGTCTTCTTCGCGATTGCTTATGCGACCTTCATCATCCCATCAAGATCACGCAGCCACTCCGAAGCCCTGCCGCCAAACCGCTCCGAGAGCGCTTTGGTTTCCGCATAGTATTTTCGCGCCGCATAATCGCGCAGAGCAGGAGAAACATCCTCGCCGCCCGACTTATTTATATTTTGAAACACCGTTTTCTCGAAATATTGCTCTTTAAATTCAGCCCCGAGAAACGCGCAAATCTCCTTTAAAAATATCATCGGTTCCTGCTGAACGTCTTCATAAAACCAGATAAAAAACTGCCCAGCCGGAAAATATTTCTCCCAAATCTCCAAACACCGCATATATGAACTCCGCATTTTCGAAGAAGGATGATCAAGATGCTTTTTCATCTCTTTTTCTGCCTCAATGCCTCTCAATCCCTTGCGCTTACAGGCCAACCGCGCATGTGATAATGCCCGCTCATAAGGATTTCTCATCACAAAAATAATTTTCATTTTTGGATTAGTCTCGTGAATCCTCTCCACATCTTTGTTTTCCAATGAGCAATACGCCTCGGCTATTTCGCCTGTGATTTTACCCAAAGGAAACAGCCCCTCATACCATTGCCGTGTTACAAATGGCGTCAATAAAAACCGCCGATACCAATCACTGTTCAAAACCTGCCGCCCGTAACGCTTCACCATTTTCAACCGGTAAATCGCAAACCGCGGATGGAAATACAAAATGCCTTTGCACGGCGGCACCCATATTTCCGGATGCTCACTTAAGTTATGATGCAGCCAGGTCGAGGCCGCGCGCGGCGCACCGATATGGAGAAAATCAGGCATAAAACCTCTCCATCGCCAAAGCAATCAGCGCCGCACAACTCACCATCATCACAGCACTGCTCAAAACGCTCATCACATTAAACCGCGCATAATAATAAAGCATTGCCGCCATCATCCCCATATTCACAAGCACCGAAACAAAAAACACAAGCCCCGCACCAAACGCATCAAGCGGCACCCACAACGTAAACCCAGCAATCAATACCAAAATCGGCACTAGGTTTGAAATCAGACCCGCCACCGAATGCCCGGTCATCGATATAAACCCGCCAACATCGCCAAATCCCGCCCGCACCACGCTCGCCGCGCAGAGCAACAACAAAACCGGATAAGCCGCTTCATAAGGTCCAAAAAGATTCAGCACAAACGGCCCCAGAATAACAAGCCCGACACAGGCAAAAACCGTCAGTGCCAAAGACGTCCCGCGTATAGCATCATATTCCTCTATCAACTCCGCATGCATCTTCTTGCCAAGTTTCTCGCCAATCCGCGGTACATGCAATTGCGCCAGCATCAATTTCGGCAGCAGCAACACCTGCGTAATCCGCATCGCAATCACAAATTCCGCCACCATCGCCGCCGTCGCATAAAAACCGATAATCACCGTCACCAGATTGCGTGTCGATTTATTCACGATCTGCGAAAGCAAAATCATGCTGCTATATTTCAAATCCCACAGATCAATATGCCCCCGAAAATCAATCTTCGGCTTGATCGGCGCATAAAAATACAGTCCCACAAACGGCAACAGCAGGGAGAGCGTATACCCATGCGCCATCCAGCTTTGCGGCCACCCAAACCACCAGATCAGAACCAAAGTCAGCGCCTTTAGTACCGCTGGCAAAATTTCCTGAAACATCAGCATAATCTCAACGCTTTGCCTCGCGCGGTAAAAACTCGTTAGATTAAAATTCATAATATAGGCGGGGATCATCAAGGATAATAACCTCAACCATGACGCAATAGGATGTTTGTCCATCCAATCAGCAATCAAGTCCGATCCTTCAAACAAGATCAGAGCGCATAACAGACCAGCAATGCCGCCCCAGAACAAAGACAGCTCTGTCACTCGCTTCTCCAAATTCCCGCGCGAGACGTGATAAACAATCAAACTGCTGAAAAAACTCGAAACCGTAACCCCGATGAGCATGCACACAGAAAGTGCCAGCATAAATTCACCAAACCCCTCTTTACCAAGAATCCGGTTGGATAAATAAAGCACAGCCAAGGCCGCCACCCCGCCCGATATTTTGGAAAATACCGAGACAAATCCCATCTGCATATATCTTTTGAGAATTTTACCGTTCATGTGCCTTCTAAAATCATTTATAGTTATGATACTTGAGAGATTGCAACTTATAAGAGGCAAAGACACTTGAAACTTCCAGATTTCATCATTGCCGGCGCAACACGCAGCGGAACCTCAACGTTGTTCGAAGCTCTAAGCCGTAATGATAATCTGTTTCTCCCCAAACAAAAAGAGCTCCACTTCTTTTGCCGCGATGCTGATTATGGACGTGGTCAAAATTTTTACGCCAGCTATTTTAAATCTGCTCCAAAAGCTGCGCTCTGCGGCGATATTTCTCCAACCTATTTAACACATGGCTTCACCCAGGACGATAAGCTCAACTATAGATTCCAGCCCGCCAACGACAGCGCCGTTCGCCTTCACCAAACACTGCCCGATACCAAAATCATCATCACGCTCCGCAATCCCGCAACCCGCGCCCATTCCTTCTTCTGGCGCACCGTCTGGCAGGGGCATGATACCGCGGAAAGCTTTGAACAAGCCGTAGAGGAGGAGTTGAGCGGCAAACGAAAGCCAGAGCACACACCACTTTGTCCCTTGTTTCTAAGCCAATACAAAACACATCTCGCGCATTGGCTCAATCACTTCGACAAAGACCATATCTTATTGCTGGTGATGGAGGAGTGGACGCGCGAGTCCGCCAAAACCATTCGCCGTATTGAAGATTTTATCGGTGCACCGCATAGCAACTTGCAAGACTGCGATATTGAACAAACCAATGAAGGTCGCAGCCTTTACAACCCATTTTTTAAACCACTAACGCGGATCGCCCCAAAAACCAGGTTCATGCGCAAGCTCACGCGAAATGTCTTGTCCAAGCCAGGCTACAAACCCCTGAACCCGCAAACCTTGAAAAACCTCGCGCCCATATTCGAGCAAGACATTGTCTATGTTGAAAACTGGCTCGGACGGCCACTACCCGCATGGAGAGCCACATGAGAAACCTGCTTCACATCTACCGCAAAATTATAAGATATATCCGCACCTTTGTGCTGTCACAGCTCTGCGCGGAATTTGGAAAAGACGTATTGGTTTTTGGCCGTGTTCGCATTGATCGTCCCGAAAAAGTTTATATCGGCGACAATTGCTCATTAAATGAGAACATCCTAATTATAGGTTGTGAAATTGTCCGTTTTGGAAAGCGCGTTGTCATATCTCCGGGCTCTACAATCTTATCCGCTTCCATGGATTATGAGCATTCCTCACCGCCATACGCCCGAAAAAGTGCGCCGGTCAATATTGGCGACAATGTATGGATCGGCGCGTGCTCAACCATTTTACCCGGCATAACTATCGGCGAAGGCGCTGTAATCGGGGCAGGGGCAGTCGTCACAAAAGACATTCCGCCCAACATGCTCGTCACCGGCGTGCCCGCCACCATCAAAAAGGAACTCAAGCCCTATGCCGACCGCAGTCAAACAGATATCAAGCGCGCCGCTTGAACGGCTGACGCCTATTGGCGAGGGGAAGCTAAAGCTAAAGCTAAAGCTAAAGCTAAAGCTAAAGCTGCCTAACTCGGCAGCAGTTTTTGCTGATGGCCGCATTGCAGTCGCTGACGGCGGCAATCATCGCGTTGTGATTTTTGATGATAAAGGAAAGTTAATATGGGAAGCGGGGGGCAAAGGCTTCGACCCTGAAAATCTGCGTGAACCGATTTTTGTTGCCGTCTCGCCCGATCAATATTTATTCGTTTCCGATTGGCATAACCACCGTGTGCAGGTCTATAGGCCCGATCTTAAATTCTCGCATACGCTCTTTCATCTCGGCGGGAAAAGCGCGCTTCAGACACTAGAACTCTTCCTCAGGCATCTCTTGACTGATGAAGTAGGGGTGGAAAGCTATTTCAATGGAAATCATGGAAAATCAAAGTATAGTTTGTCAAATTTAATCAGTGGATTAAAATATTATTCTAAGAATATAAATGAAATAAAAAAACTCTTCACCGATCGCCATTTTAGTGTCAGAAAAATCAACGGTATAGGCTTTTTACAGGATGAAATAATTATTTCACAAAAAGCCAACAAATGCGTTTCCTTATACAAGGCATTAGAAAAATCATATAAAAAATTGAAATTAAACATAAATAATTTTCAATTCGGCCGTCTCGGCAACCTCATCGTTCACGAGGGAAAAATCTATGTTTGTGATCAGGACAACTGGCGGATCGCCGTTCTCAACGAAGACCTAAATATGATTGATGAAATTAAAATGATGCCGCGGAATGACCTTCCGCGTGGCCCATTTTCCTGTGTCTTTATAGCGCCGCATATTCTCGCCATCGCGCGCAGCTACGGTTTTGAAATCCGTGATCTCGCCACAAACCAAACCCTCTACGAAACCAACGAATTCGGCGAAACCCACGGCATCGCCTACGACCCGCAATCTCAAATCCTCTACTACGTAGACCGCAGCAACAGTCGTATTGAACGTTTTAAGGTTAACCTCTGATGTGCGGGATTTTTGGCCATACCCATAGAAAACCTGACCTGGCTCATTCGCGGGCCGCTCTCCAAAGCCTGACGCATCGTGGCCCTGATCAATGGGGCGAATACACCAACGATCATATTTACATAGGTCACCGCCGCCTTGCCGTCCTCGACACTTCTGAAAACGCCAAACAACCGATCACTGATCGACATATTACTATCGCCGTTAACGGAGAAATATATAATTACAAAGACTTAGCCAATTCGTTTCATATGAAACATCATTTCAAAACCACTTCCGACTCCGAAGTTTTACTGTACGCGTACAAGGAATGGGGTATTGAAAAACTCATCGACAAGCTCGAAGGCATGTTCGCCCTCGCGATTTATGATGAGCAATCACAAAAACTCCACATCGCCCGTGACCATTACGGCATCAAACCACTTTATTACAGCACACAAAACGGCTTCGCCTTCGCCTCCGAAATCAAGGCCTTATTCCATCACAACCCTGACTTACGGCGCTTTTCCATGGCCGGAGTAGGGGATTGGCTCCACCGCCGCGGCTCCTGGAGCGGTAAAACCCCCTATGCTGGCGTCATGAAGCTCCTGCCTGGCTACCGCATTGAAATTGATGTCAAAACCGGAAGCTATAAAATCATCCAATATTACGACCTACTAGATGACATCGCCGAACCTTCAGAGCCCGCAGATCTTGAAGATATTCTGAGCCAAAGCGTGCGAAGTCATCTCATGAGCAATGTTCCGCTCGGCCTGCAGCTATCCGGCGGCATTGATTCCTCCCTCATCGCTCACACAATGCGCGAACATATCAAATCGCCGATCCATTCCTTCAGCATAGGATTCGCCGATCCGGCCGAAAAACACCTTTCCGAAGAGCCTTACGCGCGCCAGGTCGCGGGACAACTGGGTCTAACCCATCACCAAATCAACATCACTCAAAAAGACATCACCAATAATTTCGCCCACGTCTTATGGTTGTGCGACGGGCTTCTTGATTTTCCCAACACGATTGCGATTTATTTGCTGGCCAAATTTTCCAAGGAGTTTGTCACGGTACAATTAACCGGCGAGGGCGCTGACGAACTCTTCGGCGGTTACAACAAATTCTCCCGCATGCTCGGCCTCTCAAAGCGACAGTTTATAAGGCCGTGGGGCAGGGCTGGCTATTTAAACAAAATGTATGGCGGCAACCCGCAGGCTATTTTCAACGATCTCAATTCTTACCTTCCGGCCGCAAATATCATTACAGGCGTCAACAACAACGATATTACTTCAGAAGTTGTTGGCGAAAAAAATCGCAGGAAATTTGAAAGCCTCTCTTTCGCGAAACAAATGCTCGTCCTCGATCATAAAACTTATCTTCACGCCGTGCTCGAAAGACAAGACAGAGGCTCCATGGGAGCATCGATTGAATCCCGCGTGCCGTTCGTTGATAGAAACCTTATAAGATGGGCAATCAATATCCCCGATGAATACCTCTTCGACCGCCGCCAAACCAAAAAAATCCTGAAGCAAAAAGCCGCTTCGATTTTCGGACATGAGTTCGCCTACCGCAAAAAAGTCGGCTTCCCATTGCCGATCCAAAACTGGATGCAAGATTCCTACCACGCGCAAAACGACAATAGTTTCTTCGCCGAAGGGTTTAAAAAGGCACGCGCCCACAGCGGCTATAAACGCAATCTCCTCAATTACCCCGACCCGCAAAGCCAATGGATCGACTGGTTCGGTTTCGTGCTTGCGAGTACGCAGGAACAACTCAACATCACGGACGTGCGCGCATGAAGACGGAAGATGAAATAAAATTTTTCCTCCATTTTGGCTACTTCCCTAACTACGCCGAAAAGGTGAAACTCGATTATTCCAACATTGACCGAAACAAATATAATGACGTCGATGAACCGCAACTGATCCAGCTCGCGGCGCAAGCGCTTAAAAATTCAGTCTCACAAAATTTTAAATCTGGCCGTCACATTGTACCGCTAAGCGGCGGCCTCGATAGCCGTGCCATCCTCGCCGCACTTTTGGAACATACGAATGCGGCCTCCATAGAAACCTATACCTTCGGCACACCCGGCACACTCGACTTTGATATCGGCTGCATGATCGCTCAACATGCTGGAACAAAACATACGGCCATCCCGCTCAACCAATTTGAGTGGGGCGAAGAGGAATTATTTGAATCCGCAAAACGGTTTGATGCGCAAACTCTGCTTTTCCATCAAGCGCCCATTTCAATATTAGGTCAATTCGCGGACGGCATAACATGGAGCGGGTATATCGGCGACGCCGTCAGCGGGGGGCATTTAAAACAAAACCCCGCAAAAACATTGAATGAGGCAAAAAATTGCTATTGCGTAAGGCGGCGTGAATTGCGCTCAATCGATATTGCTTCGTTTGAAACATTCACGCCTTACCTTCGCCATGCCGGGCCGATGATGAGCAAAGATGAACAAATTCTCTTCGCAGAAATTGGCTCCTTCGCTGCGCCGCATGTTTTAATGGATGGATTTGAATACCGCACACCGCTTATTAATTCGCCGTTCTTTGATTTCTTTATGAGCATCTCAAATCGCTATCGTTACAAACAAAACCTCTTCAAGAAAATGGTTTTGCAAACCTGGCCTGAATTATTCTCGCTTCCTTGCAAAAATGCTTATGGGTTAACCCTCAATGCACCTACGCCGATCAGGCTCGTCAAACGCGCCGTAAATAAAATACACAATCACTCCCACACGCATCTCATGACCAACTTTTTTGATTTTGATCGCGCATTACAAAGAAAATCGTTTAATACGCTTGTTCAAAATAAACTCAATCAATTTAGACGGCGCAATATTTTCAACATTGAAAATCCGCAAGGCGATGCGTTGAAAATGCTCGTGTCACTCGAGGTTAATTTACAACTCATGGAACAGCGCCAGAGGATAGCCGCATGAAAATCCATTATTTTTCTGGTGCCACACTTCCCTCCAAAGCCGCCAAATCAGTGCATATCATGAAAATGTGCGAGGCCTGGGGCAAGATGGGTTTTGATGTGACCTTGTTCGCCAAAGGCCGCGACGATGCCTATGATTTTTATGGCGTTGAAAACTGTTTTAAAATCTCCTGCGCGCCGAATATACGCCTTCCGTTTTTATCAGGCCTTGTCCGCATCGCGCATAATTTATATGCCGCAAGCAAAGGCGGGAAAGCCGAGATCATTTATGGTCGCGATCCCGTCGCTTTGGCATTTCAAGCAGGGCAGGTCATTTTTGAAGCACATCAAATGCCATATCTTTTGGCGCATAAATGGGCGCTTAAAAAACTCAACCGCATCGTTGTGATTTCTGAGGCATTGAAAAAGGATATGCTCACCGAGTACCTCGATAAGGAAATTTTTGTTGCACATGGTGGCGCAAATTTAAGTCATGCATTGCCCATTCCTCTAAAAAGTCCTGGAAAATTTAATATTGGTTATGCAGGATCAGTACAGGACGGGAAGGGCACATCGACGATTTTAGAGCTTGCGCGCGCAGTTCCAAATTTCACCTTTCACATTTTTGGCGGTCATCTTTCCGCGCCGAACATACAAAGTTACGGCTATGTTCCGCATAAAGAGATTGCGGGTTGTCTTAAGGCCTGTGATGTGCTCATTGCCCCATACAAAGGAAAGGCAACAATCAAAACAGGGCAAAATATTGCCCGCTGGATTTCGCCGATGAAAATTTTTGAGTATATGAGCACCAGGAAACCTATTATTTGTTCTAACCTTCCAGTCATTCGTGAAGTTTTAGAAAATGGAAAAAACGCTTTGCTTGTACCGCCCGAAGATATCGAGGCGTGGAGCAGGGCCTTAAAAGCAATTTATGAAGACAAAGCTCTCGCCGAAACACTCGCACAAAACGCCTATGAGGATTTAAAAACCAAATATCTATGGGATATTCGCGCGCGGAATATCATGGAGTTCATCATGCATCAAACCCGAACAGATGATAATCTTTTGCGTAGCGCTGCTCGATAAGATTACGCGTATCGGGATTGACCTGATCTTCGGAATGCGAGATCCAGCCAACGCGCGGGAGCATGAAATCCGGCAAGCCCAACGTCCGCCGAACCAATTCGAGATCGCTTTCAAGATGCTCATACCGCCCAACAAAATCACAGAGCTTCGCGCCATTTTCGTCGTATAAAAATTTATATTGAGACATCCAATGACGATCCGCCTGCGTATCCGATCCTTCAGCTGAATTGAGCCACCGCACGAAATCGTGGAAAGACATGCCGGGCTCAAGACCCGGATAAAAACTCAAAATTCGCGCGCGTTTGAGCAAAGACAAATCACCATGCGCAATCTTGCTCTGGTAACACGACAATGTCCGGTAGACAGGATGCCGCACGAACGAAAACTTGTAATAGTCTTTGTATTTGCGAAGCGCCTTTTCAAACCCGCCGCGCGTCTCATGCATCTCGGCTTTATAATCTGCTTTGTGCTCATCATAAAAATACGAGCGAAAACTCCGCGTCGCGGTCTTCGGGATGCCGATATAGATAAATTTGTACTTGTGGGAAATCAGAGTGAGGGGGGTGCGATCATAGGGCGGTTTAACGCCAAAACCCTTAACGCCCGCCATAAACCCGTGACACAGCGCATCCGCCATGCCGCGCCCCGCGCCAGGACTGTCATGCAGCGTATAAAAAACTTTCCGTGCAAAATTCGGCAACATCAGTTCGATTCCCCAACAAAACGCGTTATGATTGTATGCAAGGATCATGCGTTTCTGCATTATTTTACCAAAACTGGCCGTATTTGCATGGGGTTTTCTGAGTCTCATGACATCCACGCACATCTACGCGCAGGACATGAGCATCAGCAAACCGGCGAGGGTGCCGATGCCGGGCAATGCGCTAGACGATTTTGGTGATTACCCGATTCATGCTGGCTCCTTTATGCTGACCCCAAGCCTCAAACTGGAGCAACAATATGATACAAACATCTGCGCCACAGAAAGCAGCGTAGAATCTGACAACGTCACGATCCTCGAACCATCACTCAATATCAAAAAATCAATTCGCGATCATCAATTCAACCTCAATCTAAAAGGAGCAGCCTATCGCTACTGGAGCCATTCATCAGAGGACGTTGAGAATTATCAAATCGATTTCGATTCACGTATCGTCGCCCACAGCACACTCAAAATCCCCCTCGGCATCCGCTATGACATCGGCCACAAACAACGCCTTCAGGAACGCACAGCATCGACGAGCAGGGCGGACAAACCAACCAAATTCCACAGCCTAAAAGCAGAAACCGGCCTGGAATACCAGCCCAACCGCCTCCTCCTTGGGCTCTATGGGGGCTACAATGAATCGCGCTTTGACGATGGCGTTACATCCCTTGGAACGCCCGTCATTCGAAAAGACGGCGACTACGACCGCTACAATGGAGAAGCTCTTATCCGCTATGAAACTGCACGCGAATGGAGCCCCTTTGCCCGGCTCCTCGTGGGAAAAACTGATTTTCTCCGCCGTAGCTTCAATGGCACGTCCTTCTCCGGAACCAACAGGGATAACCGCCTGGTCAGGGCACAAGGCGGATTAGGCTTTAACCTTAAAGATCTTCTGACAGGTTCAATTGCACTTGGTAAAGATTGGCGTACATACGACGACGACACTGTCAGCAATGTTTCAGACACCTCAGCAGAAGCGTCCGCGACCTGGAATGTTGATGAGGCCACATCGTTCGTCTTTGATTTTTCCCGCCGCAGCGAGGAAGACAATGAAATCAACAACGCTGTCCTTGAAACCAAATACTCGGCCGAGCTAAATTATGAACTGCAACAAGACCTCTTCCTGCATTCCTTGCTGGGGTATGAAACCGATGAGTTTAACAGCTCAGGCCGCAAAGACGACACCTACCGTGCCGGCGTAGGTCTGTCATACATCCTGACACCACGTTTTCAGATCGGTGGAGATATTGTTTACAACACGAGAGACAGCAACAGCGCAGGCTCCGATTACGATCAAACCCGCTTTATTTTAAGACTGACTGGCTCTCTCTAGCAAAATCCGCAAAAGCCGACCAAAAAACGTCCCGTCTGGGCTGCAAAGCACTACGCGCGTATTTTTGAGCCACTGCATAATTGCGTTGCGCCTGCTCAATTTGCCAATGTTTATCGGCGCTTTTTTGAATATGCGCACTTAAGGCCTGAACATGCCCCCGGCGATGAATATTATCAGCCTCCAATAATTCCTGCGTGCCGCCTGCATCCGAAGCCAATGCCGGACAACCGCGGCTCATCGCCTCTATCAATGCGCGGGGCAATCCCTCGTGCAAACTGGGCTGGATATAAACATCAATATCATCAAGCCAATCATACACCGCAGATCCTCCAGGAAGCATTCCGGAAAAAATAACATGATTTTTTAGATCTAATTCTTCTATAAGCCGCCCCTCGTCTGGCTTAGGGGGTTGACCCAAAATGCGCAATTTGAACCGGGGGAGACCTGTTTTCACCTCGGAAAGTGATTCAAGGAGTATAGATAACCCCTTGAGTTTATTTCCAAAATTTCCAATTATGCCGAAAGTGATTGTATCCAAATTCGCCTCAATCCGTTGCAATCTCTTGCTTAGGGGGCAACCAGAGGTGTCTTCAAGTTCGACATTCGATGCCACCTCAATGCGCTGCGCGCGGGTCGGGTAGCGGCTTTGCAAGAATTTCTCGGTGACATACATAACAAAATCAGCATTTTTGACCATGCGTTTTGCCCGTAAGTACTTGATGGGGGCATATAATTTGCCTGCAAGCGATCCGTGATGCCATGTGTGGTCAAACGCGCATCCAGACATTTCAACAGCAACAGGTTTGCCATGTTTACGCGCCACCGCAGCCGCCATCATGGCAAATTCAACAGGGCCACGAACGATGACAACATCATGGGCCAAAACCTGCCGCGTAATCGATTTCTTGATGTCTGAAGCCTCAAAAACGCGCTTGTAGGGCGTATTGATATTATCCAGCAATTCAAACGAGAGATGAGGGCCGTCAGAACGCTCAAGAACATTACTGTTTGCGGTTTCTTTTTTATCCCGGCCAATCACAGTCACATGATGAAAATGGGGTAGAAAGCGTTGCTCCCAAAGCCTGTAGGGGAAAGCACCATGCGCATAAACATGGCCGTGTTCATCGCGGGAATAAAAGGTATCATGAACAAAAAGCGCTCTCATAACCCAAAAGGGTATAGAAAAAGCGCTCCTGTGAAAACATAGATATTAGAGTGATAATCTTTATTATGTTAAATAATACTATAGCCTGAATTAATGCTCTGAGCTGCCTTGTTTCTCATAGATCTCAAGCGCACGGCGATGATTTTCGCCCTTAACGCTGACAACATTCCAAATTTCATGGTTGTTGATAATCGCATTCTCAAACACTTCAAGCACGTTACACACAAACGGCACACGAACACCATGATAATCCATTTTCGGACCAATCGTTTCATGCACAAGGCCTGATTGCTCTAAACGGCCAATATTACGTGGCTCCATAACGCCAAACACGTTCAACGCACCATTCTTCATGGCAAGCTCAAAAGCCCCCCGGATAAGACCCAAAGGTGCCGCCGCCAAACCAATGTTCAACAACGGACGTTCATAAATACTGAATTGATCATTCGCGCTAAAATTAAACATACCGCTCAAATTTCTGACTTCTTCTTTGATTTCCTGGCGCAATTCACGTGAAATACATAGTCTGGAAAACTCACAAGAGTTCTTTACATAAGTTTCGTCATGCAGATAATGTGAATCACACAGCGTTTGCAAAGGGAATGATTTCATCAAATCATCAAGATTTGGCTTGATAACGCGTACAGTCCCTATCGCCTTGTTTTTAGGCTTGTAGATTAAAAGCGCATGCTCGGCATTCACATCGTATGGGTCTCTTTCCATCCCATCAGGATGCGCCGCAGGATCTTCATATCCTTTGTTCTCTAAACAAAACACTTGATAACGCAACCGATGAGCTTCATCTTTAAGCTCTTGCGTATCGGCGTGTACCACATCGAATAACTTGTAAAAAACACTATAAAGAAGATCAGATTTAACCTTAGGAAGAATTCCTATATTAAATTTGGTCTCGTAGTTCCCATGCGAGAACACTACATCACCATACCCCATTTTTTTATCCCCTAAACTTAGGTTTATGTCATACCTATTTGCAATGTTATGACAAAAAAGTTAATAAATCGTGGTCTATATCTACGATTATAAATACAATTATGTAAAATTTTAGTTAATTTATTAATATTTTAAAAGGGGCATTATTTTCGCCTAAAAACATGCTATGCTTGTATGAAGCGGCAGGAGAATATTTATTAATATCAAGCGGTTACATCTATTTGAGTTTTGCGACCAACCCTGGATTAAAGGCTGGGTCCGCGAAGGTTTTATGGATTGTTTAGAGGTTTTATATACAGTTTCATCTCCTTACGCGGGCTTCGCCAAACCTTTTGCTGAAAAAAATTCCGGCAAAACTGTCTACGATTTATGCGCAGGTGGCGGTAAATCCGTCGAATTTCTCCTTAAACACCTCGATAAAAACCCCGCTCAAAACCCACCCCACATCATCGCCACAGATCTACAACCTGACATCACCTCTTTGGAAATCCTCAAACAAAGACACCCAAAAAACTTCGACTATATAAAGACAAGCGTCACAGTTTTTGATCCGCCTTCAAGTGAAAATTGCTCTTACTGCATATTCACAGCCTTCCATCATTTTAATGAGGATGACGCAGTGAAAATCATCCAAAACATGCTTATTAAAAGTAACTCCTTCACAATTTTTGAACTGACTTCCCGCCACAATATCATTAGTTACTTTTGGCTTATCCCAGGTTTCTTCTCCTTTATAGCAACCCCTTTCTTCGCAAAAAAATGGCGCTGGCAAAAGGCTCTTTTCTCTATTATTCCAATCATACCGTTCATGGTGGCTTTTGATGGCCTGATCAGCAATCTCCGCACATACACCAAGCAAGACCTTGAAAGGCTGGCTTCTCTGGCCTCAAAAGAGAAAAAAATCAAAATCGAATTTGAAGAAAAGAGATATATGCTCTTACTAAAAGCCTATATGTGCCGCTTTTACTACGAAGAGTAATCTTCCACAATCAAGGAATCCAAAGGCTTTCGAACTGACCGTCTTATATTTGTTTTTAAAGGATAACCAACTCTTCCTGAAAAAATAATATGCTCGATTTGAATATCACGGGGCTTTAAAAATTGATCTAAAAACTTCTGACTTACAATCTTTGTCTTGTTGAACAACGGTACTGACTTTGTAAATTGAATCCCCTGCTGGATATAATGCGAAAACATAATCGGAATATACCACGGCTGCATCACCAATCTGTGCTGGGTAAGCGTAAGCCAAACCCGCTGCATCGCAGAACCTCCTCGAATAAGATCATCTTCTGTAGGGTTTGGCGTCTTTTTCGGGTCAAAAACGAGCATAAAATGCCCGCCGGACATTAAAGCCGGTAACAAATCTAGCTCAATTTGAAAGCTAAGAGTTGATCCCGGCAACTGCATCATAAAACGATTGCGTCCTTCTTTTTGAAGCACCCATCTCATAATCATTAAACTAAGCGGATTGGCCCCTAAAGCTGATGCCGGCATTCTATCGCTGCTATCCTGGCCAGACCAATCAATCATATCACGATGAATTTCATAGCTTTCCGGAATTCTTAGACGAATATCTGCGAACTCCATAAGAGTTTTTGCAATCTTCATTTTGTCTGCAAAATATTCAATCCAAACAAGCTTCATATCATCATCAAGAACATCCTGAGCAGCCTGCTTAACAACAGCAGACAGCTTCTTAAGCTTGTAAGGATAGCGATTAACCGAACGCGTTTTTATAAAAGGAAAAAGAGGATTATCATAATTCGGCGTTTCGCTTAGCGTTGCTCGAACAACCTTATCTTCATAAGCCCAATCGAGCTTGTAGCCCAACTTCGCCGCCGCGATCTTTGCATTCTCCAGCAGCATGCCGGCTGATATATATTCCGGCAAAGCCAAAAGATTGTAGACATTCTTTTGATCGCTAAGAATGGGAAAACTAAAACTTTTATCGGAGTCTAAATGTAGCCGCCATTGCTGTGAGTTGTCTCCACTCGGCGCCCACCGCGCGATATCTAAAACAGCCCTAAGATCCTCCCTACTCATTCTTAAATCTCGAGCCGCCAACCAACAACAAAACAATTTTGATTTTGATTTTGTTTATAAGATTGCGATTTCCCAGCCAGTTGTACACTTTGTGATAACGATTGGTGTACATATCAAACTGCATCGCCCAAGGCACAAAATACGTCTTGCCGCGCCCCAAAAGCAGCTTCAAAACCTCCATGCCCATAACCGCAGAACAAGCCATACATGCAGGCGATAAAGACGATGTCGTCTTATCCGAAAAACTAACTCTACTAAGATCAACGAAATGTTTTCGCTGCGCCATGCGTGGAGCAAGGCCAACCAAAAAGCGCGCCGCCTTTTCATGAAAAGGCAGATCACCAAACTGAAAATATTCTTCAAAGCTCATGCCTTTTGGGTTAAACACCAAATAAGCCGTCGATCCCCCCATAGGCCCCGCAGTAACAACAGGAATTCCTTTCGTACGGCATTTCTCGAAAACTTTTGATCGAATATCCAAAACATAAAAATCCAGCCCATCAACAAACACATCAACGCCGTCCAAAAACTCTTCAAGATTATCTTCATTCACACCACTAGAAAAAATTTTGATGGAAGCCTGAGGATTAATATCTCGTGCTGCTTCTGCCATAACATCGGCTTTATGACGCCCTATAGTATCCATAGATGCCCCTGCCTGCCTGTTGAAGTTAGCAAGCTCGAATGTATCCATATCTGCAACGTGGAAATGTTGAATGCCCATACGTGCAAGGGTCAGAAAATGCGATCCCCCTACTCCGCCCATACCTGCAATGGCTACCTTTTTGTGACTAAGCACTCTCTGCTCGGCGTCAGTAACCAATCCTAAATTTCTGCTAAATGCCTCTGAATAATCAAAAATCATACTTCCACCCGGCCATGATCTGCGAATTATCTTCAAAATAGCCGCCGGGCGTTATCGAGGAACCTTCAAAGTAATGAACTTCCGCATAGAGATCATGACCATCAAATCCAGCATAAGTAATTTTGGGATTCACATAGAAATCACGCTCGTCCAAACCAATCGAATAATCAACATCCGCAATCCACCGTCCTTGAGCAAATTGATTTTCTATCGAACCATTTAAAGAATAAACTTCGTTACGATCAATAACATGCTCCGCATCCTGCAACACTGAGGCTGCCCCCTGCACAATAATACGCAAATCGCCATCACCAGGATAAAACTCAGCCCCAGCCACAAGCTGCACTTGATCAACATAATCAGTCGTCAGATTAGATGTATACGCAGGCACATCACTCATCCACGCCGCTTCAGCACGAAGAATTGTCGTTCCAACAGGAACGGCCACATCGCCGCCCACAACCCAATTCCAGGGATGAATGGCCGTTAAAGTATCACCGGTTGCTGACGCAAGCGCCGTTGCCAATGGCGCGCCGCCAGCCAATGCCCCCACCACTTGAGGATTGACTTCATAGAACGGCAGCGAACGCTTCACACGTTGCACCGTCACACCAAAATCCGCAGCCTCCGAAGCCTTGGTCAGACGTACGCCGCCACCGCCAATTCCGTCATCATCTTCGCCAAAAGAATTATCCTGAACAATTCCAGCCAAAATATCATTGCTTGGGAGCCCGATAACGCGTCCGCTACGAGTATCAATTGTGCTCCATAAGCTATCACGATCCGCAAGCTCTGTTTCTCTAAGATCAAACACGAACATCCCATCAACTTTTATATCGCCGGCAAAATACTCACCGCGCAAAGCTGGAACGGCCTGACGTCTGTCTTCATAATCATCCGTGACAAGAGTTCTAAGGTCCTGTGATCCCAGCTGATCTGTTGGCTTATAGCCATCCACGCGGCCCCAGATAACTTTTTGAGCCCCGGCCGTAATTTTAAAATTTTCCTGACTATAGCGGATGTAATTTTCGTGATAACGCAGATCGGTATCATGAAAATCATTCGATCCAGTCTCAGAATAATGATCGATATCAACGGACGCCTTAAGCCCCCAATTCTCATTCACTTGCCACTCAAGTTCTGGACGCAACTTTGTATGTGCCGTAATATCCGACTTTGAATCACCGTCAGGTAAATAAGCGGTATCGACTTCCACAAACCCAGTCAACGTTGGTCTATAAGCATCATTAGTGACACTTTCCTCACCGCCCATCATTGGACTTTGAGACTCGCCAAAAACAAACGAAGACTTTTCCTGTGACTCATCAATTCTTTCCAAAAGCGGCGTCACTGGCTCAGCCTTCGTCAAAGGATGAGGGGCCAAGCCTTTTCGCAAGCTTTGAGTAAAAAGCTCCTGCCCGTCCTGTAACTCTTCGGCGTAAGCCCCCGAAGACAAAGACAAGGCAATCAAAGCGCAAGAAGCTAAAAACTTATAAGAATGAATTTTGTACGTTTTCATGGTCTGTATGATATCTCCGAAGCTGCATCTTGAAGGGTGGATTGGGAGAAAAGCATGTCTGGAATATCCTTGTCATACTTTACCTTTTCAACACGGATAGCGGTTTTGTGAGATTTCTTAAGATCAGTAATCTCAGTTTCCATTACAGTCCAAAAGCCGCCTACTTTATCAATCTTTTTAACAATCAAACGCTTCATAGGCTCAGCCTGATTGTTTTGGTAAAAATCAACACGGATCGGAATCATTGTCTCGGGGTGCACCCACATAATCCGCTTGGAATATGATGAATTCGAGGATTTAACAGGTATGCTTTGAACAACATTGCACAAAGAGCCATTAAACTCCTCTTGCTTTACAAACGTATGCTCATCCTGTGCAACCTTCCGGTCTTGCAAATCTTCATAATACAAATCAGACCCTACAAAACGCCCACCTTTACGATCGCCGGCAATGCGTCGAACATTGGTCAGCGCAGGCAAATAAAGCCATTGATCATTATCGCCGCTTGTATGACTGTGCGTTAAAAGCCCTGTATCCTTGACATCGGCTGGAACAGTAAAGCGAACAAGAGATTTAATCTCTCCAGCCGAAAAATCTTTGCGATAGGCATAAAACTCTCTTTTGCGGGGGGCGCTGCCCTGGCTTTCAAGAACCATGCTCGTCTTGGTCACCATTGTTTGTCCGTCAGGACGATCATAAACTGCCTGCGCGATCGCAAGCCCTTTATCATCTGCAAAAACCGGACAAATATTTATAAGGATAAAGAATGAGGCAAAGCCTATAGTGAGTTTCTGGTGTATCATGTTATTTTTCTCTGGGGAATCCTGAAGAATTGGAATAATTTATAAGACAACGTTGCCAGCAAAACCTTAAAACTCCTTTAGTGTGCTATGTCAAAAGCCTTACCGCTCCTCTCCTCCCTTATCTTACTTGCCTTACTCGCAATCACGTCTTGGGGAGCAAGCCTTACAGCCGTTAACCATAACCTCCATGTTTACTTTTCAAAGCAAAACCAAGCCTACATTTTGGACAAAAAACTTCGGAATGATTTTCCAGAAGACGATATATTTATTGTGATGTTCGAAGGAGAAACCCTTCTAGAAGACCAATTTATCACAAAGTTACACAGCGCCATACAGAAAATTCAAAGTCTGGCTAATATCGACCGCGTACTATCCATTACCACTGTCGACCAAATTCAAGGCACAGAAGACGGATTTCAAACCGCCCCACTCTTTGACGTTAACAAAGATTTTGAACTCACTCCGGAAGAGCGAAAAAATAAAATCCTTCGCGACCGCTTTGCCCCCGGTTCTCTTATTTCCAAAGATGGCAAGGCCCTAGCTTTAGTACTAAGACCACAAAAAGATAGCGATAGCGGCAAACAAAATACGTTGCGCAATGCTTCTTTGGATATCCTCAAGCAGGAAGGTGTAGCGGAATTTATCACGGCCATTTCAGGTCCAAGCGAAATGACCTACGTCCAGTTTGGCTCCATGCAAGACAGTCTGAAAATTTTTATCCCATTGGCCGTTCTCATTAACCTTGCCCTCATAAGCTGGATGTTTCCA
The DNA here is from genome assembly GCA_964478225.1 of uncultured Micavibrio sp. GTDB lineage: Bacteria > Pseudomonadota > Alphaproteobacteria > Micavibrionales > Micavibrionaceae > CAYZHM01. The sequence continues at coordinate 27,827 of CAYZHM010000001.1, read as the reverse complement.
AGGCTCTTGATCATTATTCCGACCTTTATCATTATTGGGATATCGTCTGCACTGCCCGTCATGCTTCTTGGCATGCTTGGGTATGAATTCACAATGATACATACGATGATACCCTCACTCATGTCGGCTTTATGTGTCTCTGGGATCGTGCACTATCTAAACAAGGTTAAATACTATTCCGGCCTGGGATATTTACCCCATGAGCGCGCCTACAAAGGACGCAAAGACGTCTTTATCCCTTCCGGCTTTGCCGCTTTGACAACAATTGCAGGCCTCGCTTCTCTTGCTTTAAGCCCCATCCCACCCATCGAAAGCTTTGGCGTTGTCACCGCCATCAGCCTTACCTTTACATTTTTTATTACCATGGTTCTTTTCCCACCCATTTTGGCCTTCTGGGACAATCAAAAACCATGGAAACAAGGCCATGCCATTGACGCCCTCATGGACAAACTTACCCAAATTTGCGCTGACTTCGCAATCCGCAAAGCCGGCTATATCATTGCCATTACACTAATAACCATGGTCATCGCTTTGCCCGCTGTCCTCAATGTAAAGGTAGAAACAGACGTCTTTAAATTCTTTGATCAAGATCACCGCATCAATGTTGAGACAAAGAAGATCGAAGAAACGCTTGCCGGCACGCTCACCCTCGACATTCTTATTGAGGGCGACCAACTGGAAAGCCTTAAAAATTCAGACGTCTTAAAAAAAATGCTGGAGCTACAAACCTGGCTCGAAGCATTACCGGAAGTCGATCGAACCATGTCCCATGCAGAGCTTATTGAAGACATGAACTGGGCCTTTCATGGCGAGGATGAAGCCTACAGAAACATTCCCCAAGACCAAAACCTCATCAATCAATATCTTTTCATATACGACGCCAATGACTTGTACGAGTACGTCAATTATGACTTCAACGCCGCCCATATCGGCATCAACCTAAACATTCACGAAACCGGAAAAATACGAAAAGTTATTGACGAAATTAAGGCCCATATTACCCAAAATCCTATTGATGGGGTCACAATGGAGGTCACAGGATTCGGTACACTTTACGCAAGCCTCTCCGACCTTGTCGTCCAAACCCAGCTTATGAGTTTGCTGGTTTCCTTGGTCGTTATCACGGCATTTATGTTCATAACCTTCCGCTCCTTCAGTGGCGGCTTGCTATGTATGTTCCCAAATATTTCCCCCATATTCGCCGTTTTTACTTTAATGGGAATTCTCAGCATATGGCTCGATGTTGGTACTGCCATGATTGCCAGCATAGGCGTCGGAATCGCAGTTGACGATACTATCCACCTTTACCACGTCTACAGTCACCGCAAACGCGCAGGATGCAGCACTGTACTCTCCCTTATGCGCGCCTACCAACATTCCGGCTCATCAATCACCGCCACGACATTTATCCTGGCTTCTCAATTTCTTGTTATCGGCTTATCTGACTTCTTACCAACGCGCAATTTTGGCCTTTTAAGCGCTATCAGCATCATTACAGCCCTTATCTTCGATTTGCTTGTATTGCCCGCCCTCATCATCGTGATCGACAGAATAAAGGGAACGAAAGGCAAATAAAAAGCCCAAATCCAATGCCGGATCTGGGCTTGTTAAATTTTATATCTTTATTTAAAGCTTAGTAACCCTTTTTGGCCCCAGCTTTAATCGCTTTTTGCGCGTTATCTTCGGACATCATCGCACAAATTGTCGTACCGCACTTCGGGCATCCGCCTTTGGCCATATATCCGCCCTTTTTGGTTTTGTTAACGACAGGCTCTTTCATCTCAACGCCCTTTTTCTTACACTTAACACAATATCCAGTAACCATATCTCTGACTCCCTAGGTGAAAATTTCAAACACCCTATTCTAGCTTTGATTAGAGCCAATCCAAAGCCCTAAATCAAAAATCACCCAAAGCCTTATTAAAAAGAGAGAAAAAGTTGTTTTTTGAGTGCTTTGCCAGCTCTTCTTCTGAAATATTATGAAGCTCCGCCAACTTTTTACCCGTGTACCCCACAAGGGCAGGCTCATTGGTTTTTCCCCTAAAAGGCTCCGGCGCTAGATAAGGGGCATCCGTTTCCACAAGAATCCGCTCAAGCGGCACGGCCTTCGCGATGCTCTGAAGCTCCTCAGCCTTCTTAAACGTAACAATCCCAGAAAATGAAATATAAAACCCCAAATCTAAAGCCTCTTCGGCCATTTTCCGCCCTGAGGAAAAACAATGCATGACACCGCGCAAACGCCCCTCAGTATTTTCTTCTTTAATAATGCCGATAATCTCCTCATCTGCATCACGCGCATGGACAACCATAGGCAAATCAGTTTCTAAACACGCCCGAATATGCTTACGAAAACTGGCAATCTGGTCTTCGCGCGGCGAACTCATGTAATAATAATCCAGCCCCGTCTCGCCTATTCCAACAATTTTCGGATCACTCAGCGCGAGATCGACCAAACCTTGCTCTGTCACGGCCTTCTCGGAATCCTTGCCGGCATCGTGCGGATGCGTCCCAATCGTGCACCAAACATTGTCAAACTGCTGAGCCGTTTTTAAGATAGAAGGAAATTCGTCTGCAATCCGGCATGAAATCGTCAACATGCCTTCGACCCCCGCCGCTTTGGCATTGCGGACCAAATCCTCCGGCGTCATAGTTCCAAATTTTTCGTGTGTAAGATGACAATGGGAGTCAATCCACATCGCTTAAGCCGCCGCCTCGTCTTGGTCCGCCAGCCGTGGAAAAACACCTTCCGGCTGAGCTATAACTGTCCCGGGTTTCAAAGCATAGTCCTTGCCCATATGTGCAAAGCACCGCTCAGTATCTGCAACAACCAACTGCACCAGCAATTTAGATGCCGAGTCAGGCATGAACGGTTGTATAGCAATACTCAAACAACGAATGGCCTCCGCCAACACGTACAGCACCGTATTCATTCGCTCAGGATCTTCCTTTTTAAGTTTCCACGGCGCTTGCTTGTCCACGTAAGCATCACACTCAGCAACAAGCTCCCAAATACCGGAAAGCACATTGTGAAAATGAAGACTGTCCGCCCCCGTACGCATTTTCTCTAAAATCTTTGTATGAGCCCAGTCCAAAATTGCGCGATCTTCATCCGTGAACGCTCCAGGCACAGGAATGGCACCATCACAATTTTTATAGACCATGGATAAAGTCCGCTGTGCAAGATTGCCCAAACCATTCGCCAGATCAGCATTAATGCGGTTCATGGCTTGTTTATGCCCAAAATTTCCATCCTGTCCATGTGGAATTTCGCGCATAAGAAAATAGCGAATTTGATCAAGCCCGTACGTTTCAACCAACCCATCCGGCGACAAAACATTGCCGAGCGACTTGCTCATCTTCTCGCCTTGCACATTGATAAAGCCATGGGCAAAAATATGTTTCGGCAATTCAATATTCGCAGACATTAAAAAGGCCGGCCAGTACACCGCATGAAACCTTGTAATATCCTTGCCAATGACATGAAAATCCGCAGGCCAAAACTTCTTAAAATTCGCATCCTCAACATCAGGATAACCAACAGCCGTCATGTAATTGGTCAACGCATCAAGCCACACATACATGACATGATTTTCATCCCCCGGGACGGGTATTCCCCAATGCAACCGGTCCTTATGCCTCGAGATAGAAAGATCCTTTAATCCACCCTTCACAAAGCTGACTATTTCATTCTGCCGCGCTTCGGGAACCACGAAGGCCTGAGACTTATACAAACTCATCAATTGATCTTGGTATTTTGAAAGGCGGAAAAAATAACTTTCTTCCTCAACCCAACTCACCTCTGTGCCATTCGGAGAAAGCTTTATCGGCTCGCCTTCCGCACTTGTTCCCTCAACAAGCTCATCCTCTCCAAAATACCCCTCTTCGCGAACGGAATACCATCCCTCATATTTATCGAGATAAATATCGCCCGCTTCTTCTAATTTCTTCCACAATCCCTGCGCCGCTTTGTAATGCCGCTCTTCGGTCGTACGAATGAAATCATCATTGGAAATATTCAAAGTTTTTGTCAGTTGCCGAAACGCATCAGAATTTTGATTGGCAAAATCTAGCGCGCTCATATTGTTCTTTTCTGCGGTCTTGGCAATTTTCTCGCCATGCTCGTCCGTACCCGTCAGAAAATAAACATCATACCCATCAAGTCTTTTAAAGCGCGCCATAACGTCGGTCAAAATGGCCTCATAGGCATGCCCAAGGTGAGGCACCCCATTCACATAGGAAATCGCTGTTGTAATGTAAAAGGGCTTTTTTGCCATTCAGGCTACTCCGCTTATCCCGCCATAATCGCGAAAGCCTGAAACACGGCCTGCTTTTTATCGAGATTGGCAGCTCTTGTTTTTGTAAAATGCTCGCCCAATTTGTCACAGATTTTCAATATTTGTTCAAGGGATAATTGCGAAAACCTCTCCCGCTCCTGAGCAAGAATACCGGGCAGCTCAGTCCCTCTCGCCCTTGTTTTGGCCCCTTGTTCAAACATCCACAGGCTTAATCGCTCAAAAATACCGAAAGCTTCATCCTGACCTTTCCCTCCCATTTGCTCTGCAATACGGTGTATTTCAGCCCATTCCAGCCCCTTAGCTCTGGCATGAACAAGAACCTCAAGCACCCCATCAATGTCCCCCGCTGAATACTCCAAAGCCCTGCTCATACTCCCCTCAGAAAGCTCGACCAAGCTCTCAATATTTCCATGCCCTCCCTTAACAAGAAGCTCTCTCATCACGTCATCTGGCAATCGTTGAAAATGAATAACCTGCGTCCGCGAACGAATAGTCGGGATCAATGAACCAATATTATGAGCGATAAGAACAATAAGCGCTTTCTTCGGCGGCTCTTCTAAAATCTTCAAAATCGCATTCTGCGCACTGCGTGTCATCGTATCCGCATCATCAACAATAACCACGCGCCACCCCCCATAAGAGGCCGTTTTCCTCAAAAACGGGGCAATCTTTCGGATCTCATCTACATCCACGGCGTCTTTGTATTTATTTTTGGTCGCATCATATTGCCGCTCGACAGTAAACAAGTCGGGATGCCCTCCGGACGCTATAAGACGAAACACATCATCATGCTCTGCAACATCCAATGAAGAATAATCCGGGGCATCTCCGAACAATCCCGCTTGCGCGGAATCATTGCCATGCTTTAACAAAAAACGCGCCAAACGATAGGCAAACGTGGATTTACCACACCCCTGTGGCCCGCTAAAAATCAACCCATGCGGTAATTTTTCCTTCTTAAAAACATCAAGCAAGCTTTTCTCAATGTCGTGATGCCCCATAAGAAAGGACATATCTCTTGGATGTTTCAGGAATTCTTCAGGCGGCAAGGCAACAAAGATCTCGTCATCGCCATCAACCTCATCTTCAACAAACTCATCATCCGCAAACAAATCCATGTCTACCGAAGCCCTTCAAGCCGCTTCACCACGATGTCATAAATTTCTCTTGTGATGTCATTCGCGCTCATCGCCGCATCTATAATCGCGCAACGCTCAGGATCCTTTCGGGCAATCGTCAAAAACCCTTCCCGCAAACGATTGTGAAACTCTATATTAAGATTCTCAAACCGGTCTTCTGTTTGTTCAACATGCAACTCTTCTGCGGCCAACCGGCGACTTGATCTTTGCAAACCTTTTTCCGGATCGATGTCGAGCACAATCGTTAAATCGGGCTTAAACCCGCCCATAACAATATTCTCAATTTCCGAAATTTTCCCAAGATCCATGCCATGCCCGTATCCCTGATACGCCAAGGTGGAATCACTAAACCGATCGCAAATCACAACCTTGCCCTCTTCCAACCTGGGCTTGATCACGCGATCAACATGCATGGCTCGCGCCGCATAAAGCAACAAGGTCTCCGCCATAGGAGTCCAATCTCCGCCCTCCCTTTGCACGATAAGATCACGGATCTTCTCGCCCTCAGGCGTCCCCCCGGGTTCACGCGTTGTAATCGCCTTGATATTATGCTGAGTGAGTTTTTCCGCGAGCTTGTTGATTTGTGTGGTCTTACCACTACCCTCACCGCCTTCTAACGTAATGAACAGACCTTTACTCATGACGATGGTGTTTGCCCCGTCACCATAATTTTTGCCTTCTCCGCCGTACGGCTAAAGAACCCTTTGCCGGCGACAGCCTCGCGTGCATAAACAGGCCCCTCATACAAAACTTGCTCCGCAAGCATAACCTTAATTTTCCCTGCTTCCTGGCCGGCCGCAATCGGCGCAACCAAGGGCTTGGGATATTCAACCGTAATGTTCAAATTATCTTCGCGACCTTTAGGCACCACATAAAAAAGATCTTTATTCAAGACCAGATCCACATGATCCTTCTTACCCAAAACAACTGGAGCCGAAACCACAGTGCGGTTATCGCCAAACAAGACAACCTTCTTAAACTTGCTCAGCGCCCAATCAAGAATTCTCGCGCTTTCCTGAGCACGGTCGCGCTCACTCTCCATACCGTTTAAAACCATGATCACCCGTCTGCCATCACGCGTTCCAGAACCAATCAAACCATAACCGCCAATAACAGTATGCCCCGTCTTAATCCCATCAGCCCCAATATTGCGGTAAAGAAGTGGATTGCGATTTTGTTGTTTGATGCTGTTATAGGTGAACTCTTTTTCTGAATAATAGGTGTAATAATTCGGAAAATCACGGATCAATACACTCGCCATCGTCGCAAGGTCACGCGCCGTGGAATAATGCTCATCATCTGGCCAGCCGTTTGAGTTGACGAAGTTGCTATTATCCATCCCTATGCTTTTAGCATAAGTATTCAGCCGATCCGCAAACGCCCCCTCGCTTCCAGCCAAACCTTCCGCCAAAACCATAGCCGCATCATTACCCGATTGAACGATCACGCCACGAATAAGGTCTTCAATTTTAACGTCCTTCTTAACTTCAACGAACATCTTTGATCCGCCTTTTTGCCAGGCTTCCTCACTTACGTTGTATGTATCATTAAGAGAAATCTCGCCGCGCTTTAATGCATCAAACACGAGCATCATACTGATAACCTTGCTCATTGAAGAGGTTGGCATCCTTTCGTCGGCATTTTTCTCATAAAGAACTTGGCCAGTATCATAATCAATGACAATCGCTTGCTTGGCGCTCGTCGTGATCTCTGGCGCTGCATAAACCTGCGTAAAGGCAAAAGAAAGAAAAACAAGAGAAATAATAAGGAATCGCTGCATCATCATGCCCTCAAGACTATACGTTTTAAGGTGTTTTAATCAACCACGATTTGCGCCGCTTCAAAGCCGCGATGACCAAGTTCTATCATCAAAGCGTCAGCCTGCTCTACAGAAGAAAGTGGCCCCATCCGCACCCTGTGAAATTGCTGCCCGCGCACAAGAACAGTCTGCACTGTTGTCGTATTAATCTCACTCAACGACTCAGAAAGTCTTAGCGCATTACCTTCATTCGTAAACGCACCAGCTTGTACATATATATTCGTTGGCTTCACAGGATATTGACTAACAACAGGATCAGGCAAGAACCGCCCTTGCTCGACATGCCCGGCTACATGTGTCGGATCAGCCATAGCATATTGGGGCTGAGAAGAAGCTGTGTTCAAACTTGCCAACTGAACATGAGGCCTCTCATTCATCGCAATCTCAACGCCGCTCGTATCCATACCGCGTTTTGCAGCCTGCGCAATTTCTCTGCTTTCCGGTCCCAAAAGATCTAATCGCACTTTCGCCGTACCTTTCGCTTTAAACCCTAAAAGCTCAGCCGAACGCTTTGAAACATCAATAACTCGCCCTTTTGAAAACGGCCCACGGTCATTAATCCGCACAACAATTGAGCGCCCATTCTCAAGATTGGTCACCCGAACCAAAGAGGGCATCTGCAAGGTTCTATGAGCGGCTGTTAATTCGTTCTGGTCAAAGATCTCACCATTCGCTGTACGCTTTCCATGAAACGTCGGCCCGTACCACGACGCTATCCCCGTCTCAGAAAACTCATATGTTTCCTTGGGCTGATACCAGCGATCTTCAACTTTATACGGATTGCCAATTTTAAAGGTGCTGTTGCTGGAAATCTCGCCAGGCTTACGTATGTTTTTGGCAACATGCGCCGCCAGCTCCCCTTCCGTCGAACAGGCACCCAACAAGAGAACTGACAATAATAAAACGACAAACTTCATTCAGCTATTTTATCTGCAAGCAACGAAACCGACGTTGCAAAATATGTCGATTTGTTCCATTTCATAATCACTCGGTAATTATCATAAACCAAATAAGCCGGCCCGGCCAGCCCATCTGGGGTTACAACTGATGCTTGCATATTTTGCTCATTTGGCAAATGCCCGCCCTCTCTTGGCACAACCCCTAAACGCGACCACTCAGCAAGTGACTTTTTCACATCAAGCCCGGTCAAGTCCTTAGAAAACCCGGCTGGCAAGCGAACTTTCCTGCCCCACTTCTCGGCCCCCTTCCATCCGCTTTTTGAAAGATAATTGGCCGTAGAAGCAAAAACATCCTCTCTGGTATCCCAAATATCACGCTTGCCATCGCCATTCCCATCAACAGCAAACGCATGAAAGCTCGAGGGCATAAACTGGTTCTGACCCATCGCCCCCGCCCACGACCCCTTCATTGCCGAGGCACTAATATGTCCTGCATCTATAATCTTAAGAGCATTAATCAGCTCACTGCGAAAAAACTCACTCCGCCTTCCATCATACGCTAACGTCGCCAACGCCTGCACAACGCTAAAGCCGCCCGTATACCCCCCATAGCTTGTTTCAATTCCCCACAAAGCGACAATATATTGTGGCTGGACGCCATATTGAGCCGAAATTTTATCAAGGAGTCTTTTATTCTCACGATAAAGTCTACGCCCTTGATCAATGCGGTTCTGATTAATAACCTTTTCGTAGTATTGAATAAACGTCATCTTGCCTTCCGGCTGCTTGCGATCCAGCTCAATAACTTTCGCAATAGGACTAATGTTCCCAAGCGCATCTTGTATAGTTGCGGCAGTAATTCCCTGCGCCGCCGCCTCGGCTTTCAAGCCTTGAAGCCAGGAATAAAAATCTTTCGCGTGCGCGTTCTGTGCAGACAGCACAATTAAAAAAACCGTAAAAACTTGTAAACACTTTACTCTCAAGCTGTGCCCTCCCCTTTGGCAAAAGATCCCTGCCGATATAATCTCGACATAACTTCAAAAATAAAAGCAGTGCTCCACCCAAACAATAAAAAACCGTTACCTGCCTGAAATGACCCCAACAGCTGCCATTGAACATCAAGAACGATATCACCAAACCCAACAGTCGTAAAAGCATTCGTTGAAAAATAGAGAGGCGTAGCCAGATTTTGAAAGGCATCAACCTTCAGATAAAAAATCGCCCAAAGCCAGATCTGCAAAATATGAGAAAAAAAAGCTCCAAGCGAAGCCACCACGAGCATTGGAATTTTCCAAAATCTCCCAAAAACCTTGGAAACGCCTTTGCCTATTTTTTCAAGGAAGACCATAATGCGATCAAGGATAACGGCATGTATAACAACCGTCACACACACCAAGATCGCCCCAATAAACAATTGATAAAAAAACATGCTTATATGAATTTACGTTAATTTTCACTGGACAGGAAGGCTGAAATCTCGTTAAACAGACGGGTCGAAGGAGAGGTGGTCGAGTGGTTGATGGCTCCGGTCTTGAAAACCGGCATAGGTGCAAGCCTATCGTGGGTTCGAATCCCACCCTCTCCGCCACTTGACTTTTACCGGCAATAATATGGCTCAAAATAGACTTCTTCTCGCCTTTGAATTTTTTCTTCTTTGCCTGCTTCTGCCATCCATAATCATTGTCTTCCGCCTCGCCCCTTTTATGTTCGCCTTTCTTTGGGGCGCCGCAGGATACTGCTTCCTTGTCATGCGCCTTCGCTATCACGAAGAATTAAAAACACTATGGAAGTGGCGCGCCGTCACATGGCCCCATCTCAAACCCATCCTGATACGTTGGGCGGTATGCTGCGTCTTCATGATGGTTTTTATATGCTTTTATGACCCAGATCGTCTTTTTGCTCTGGCCAAACAACGCCCACTCTTTATACCCATACTTTTTGCGCTCTACCCAGTACTCTCCGCGCTGCCTCAAGAGTTTATATTTTGCAGCTTCTTCTTTAAACGCTATGAGACCTTCTTTAAATCGCCACGCACCCGTATCATCGCCAGCTCAATTGTTTTTGCTTATGCCCATATGCTGTTCATCAACCCCGTCGCCCCACTCCTCAGCCTTGTCGCAGGACTCATATTCGCCGACACTTACAATCGGCATAAATCCCTCGCGCTCGTGACAATCGAACACGGTCTCTACGGCAATTTCTTATTTGTTATTGGGCTTGGCTGGTATTTTTACGGCGGAGCTGTGGCTCAGATGAACCTTCAGTAAACCTCTGAAAAGCCTTCAGCGTCTCTTCGCTCACATGATGCTCAACACCTTCCGCGTCCATTTCCGCTGTCTTTTCGCTAACACCGAGAGCACGAAGAAATTCAAAGACAATGATATGTCGCGCCTTACATTCCTGCGCCAGTTTCTTGCCCTTGTCGGTCAAGAACAGTGAACGATAAGGCTGAGCAATCACAAGCCTTTCTTTTTTAAGGCGATTAATCACCTTATTAACCGTCGGGTGCGATACGCCAAAACGCTGCGCCAAATCCGTCACCCGCGCCTCGCCGTTGGCTTCAATCAGATCACTGATCAACTCTACATAATCCTCGGCCGTTTCGCTTTGATGCGCGATACGAACCTGCTCAAACCATTTGGCTTGTTTTGAAGGATCAGCAAGACTTTTTTTAACACCCATACATTTATGTAACAGCTCGCAAGCCTTAATGTCAAAGTTTCATGAAAAAGTTTTGCCGAAGCTAAACTTTCTGTTGTATTCTAAAAAAATGGAATTTTCTCTATCAACCCTTCTTATAGCTTTTGCTGTAACTGCCGCGGCAGGGCTCGCCACAACAATCGGCGGCTTTATCGTCCTCGCAAGCAAAGCGCCAAACCCAAGACTCCTTGCCTTTGGGCTCGCCTTTGCAGGAGGAGCCATGGTTTATGTTTCTCTGGGCGAAATTCTGACCAAATCAATTGCATCATTCAACGCTGCTTACGAAGACCCCGACGCAGGCTTTATATACGGGACCTTGGCTTTTTTAGCGGGTATATTATTAGTAGCATTCATCGACCATGTGCTGCCCAATCCTCACGAACGGCTTTCTATGGACCCCAAAGAGATTAAAGGGCACTCCTCAGAATATATCAAACGCGTCGGTTTACTCACAGCAATAGCCATCACAGCCCACAATTTCCCAGAGGGCCTGGCAACATTCTTTACCATGCTGGAGAGCCCGGGCGTTGGAACGGCCCTGGCCTTTGCAATAACCCTTCACAATATTCCCGAGGGCGTTTCCATCGCTATACCGGTGTATTTTGCAACAAATAACAAATGGTTAGCCATAGGCGCATGCCTGCTTTCAGGCTTAGCAGAACCAATTGGTGCTGCACTCGGATATGCCATTGTTGGCCCCTTCCTTTCTCCAACAGTATTCGGGGGTGTATTCGGCCTAATCGCCGGCATTATGGTATTTCTCTCCCTGGACGAGCTCCTCCCTGCGGCAAAGCACTACTCAAAAGGTCACGAAACCGTGTACGGCCTGGTTTCCGGCATGGTTCTCATGGCTTTAAGCCTTATTGTCTTCCGCCTTTGAAATTCCTTGACAAAGCCCATAAGCCTGAGTATCTTCAGCGCTTCAATTAACCAAGGAATAAGAAAATGTTTGCAGTTCTGCGCACTGGCGGAAAACAATATAAGGTTCAAAAAGACGACGTCATCAAAGTTGAAAAGCTGGATGCCGAAGCAGGTAAAACCGTTGATTTAACTGAAATTCTTTACCTAAGCGACGGCAAAACAGCCACGCTTGGGGCCCCTCTTGTGAAGGGTGCATCGATCAAGGCTGAAGTCCTTGAGCAGAAAAAAGACAGCAAAATCATCATATTCAAGAAAAAACGCCGTCAGAATTACCGACGCAAAAAAGGCCACCGCCAATCGGTAACAATTCTGAGAATCAAAGACATCAAAGCGGCATAATAAAGTTTAAAGAAGGAAGACATCATGGCACAGAAAAAAGCAGGCGGTAGCTCCAGAAACGGCCGCGACTCAGAAGGCAGACGTCTCGGCGTTAAAAAATACGGCGGGGAATTCGTTCTCTCCGGTAACATTATCGTCCGTCAACGCGGCACCAAATTCAAGCCAGGCAAAAATGTTGGCATTGGTAAAGACCACACGATTTTTGCCCTTCTTGACGGCCAAGTGCTTTTCCAAAAAGGAAAAGGCGACCGCCCGGTCGTAAACATCGTTCCGGCAAATGACGGAAACCAGGCAGCGGCCGAATAGTTTTTGAAAGAAGAAAACAAAAAGGGCCCTGCGGCCCTTTTTTTATTGGATTGAAGAATGAAATTCTTAGACGAAGCAAAAATCTACCTTGAAAGCGGACATGGCGGCCCGGGCTGCGTGTCGTTTCGTCGTGAGAAATACATCGAATATGGCGGCCCCAACGGCGGCAACGGTGGCAAAGGCGGCGATATTATTTTCGAAGTTCGCGATAACATGAACACCTTAATCGATTTCCGTTACACCCAACATTTCAGAGCCAAACGCGGCGGCAGCGGCGAAGGAAGCCTGCGCACAGGTGCAGGCGGCGCGGACTGCATCATCAGCGTCCCGGTTGGCACACAAGTGTTTGACGAAGACAAAGAAACCCTTCTCGCCGATTTTACAGAGGCTGGCGAACGCATGATTTTCATGAAGGGCGGTGACGGCGGTTTCGGCAACGCGCATTACAAAAGCTCTACCAATCAAGCCCCGCGTCGCTCTACTCCCGGCTGGCCGGGTCAGGAAATGGCCGTATGGCTTCGCCTCAAACTCATTGCAGATATTGGCCTTATTGGCCTTCCGAACGCAGGCAAATCTACATTCCTTGCCGCCTGCTCGAATGCAAAACCCAAAATCGCTGACTACCCCTTTACAACCCTTCATCCCGGCCTCGGCATGGTCAAAGCCGGCGACACTGATTTCGTTATCGCCGACATCCCTGGCCTCATAGAAGGCGCCAGTGAAGGCGCAGGCCTAGGAACGCGTTTTCTCGGTCACGTCGAACGCACAGCCGCCCTTCTACATATCATCGACTGCACACATGACGACATCGTTAGCGCATACGAAACAATTCGTAATGAACTAGAAGAATACGGCAACGATGTCGCAGATAAACACGAAATTATCGCTCTCAACAAGGTCGATGCTCTCGGCGAAGATCTCGCAAAAGAACAAGCTAAAATCCTCAAAAAAGCAACAAAACAAGACATCCATCTGATATCAGCCGTCTCCGGCGACGGCGTCCAAAACGTTTTATACAAGCTGGCTAAAATTGTTAAAGAAAGCAAACAGTGACACTAATTGTAAACATTCACGCGGAGCATATTGCTTTCGCACGCCAGGCGATACTTCGCAAGACACTACAATCAGTAACCGAAGGCACCGACAGAGTGATCATCGTGTCAGCAGGAGCAATTTCCCTTGGACGCAGAAAAATTCCCGGCGTTTTTAAAAAAGAAACACCGTCCGAACAACAAGCACTGGCAGCAATAGGACAACCACATTTAATCCCTCTATTCAATGCTGTGCTTGCCCCAAAAGAATGCGCGCAAATCCTGCTGACAGAAGAAGATATCGAAAATCCTGAACGCAGACAAAATATGCTCAACACACTCGAAGCACTACTTCGATATGACTACGTCCCCCTTGTAAACGGCAACGACAGCGTTTCAGAAAAAGGAGTGATGGCTGGGCATAACGATGCTCTTTGCCAAACAATGCTAGATTACATACCAAATTCCAGACTCGTTACGCTTGATCCAAACCGTCAATCAACAGGCCTTGAATTAGCCGCCTCCCCATGTCACTCTCATGAGTTATGAGAACCGACACTCCAAAAACCATCTACCTTAAAAACTACAAACCTTTCCCTTACGACATTCAGTCACTAGACCTGGAATTCGACATTCATGACGGCGAAACCTTCGTCACCGCCATTTCCAAACTCAAGCGTAAAAACAACGCCGCTGATTTAGTGTTCAACGGCGAGGATCTCGAACTGCTCTCTGTCGCAATAGACGGCGAGACCATCAACAACTACGTTCAGGACGATGTAACCCTAACAATTCCTTGCCCGCCGATCGAAGATTTCACCCTCGAAATCAAAACCAAAATCTGCCCGGAAAAAAACACACGTCTCGAAGGCCTCTATATGTCCGGCGGCAATTATTGCACCCAGTGCGAGGCCGAAGGCTTCCGCCGCATCACATACTTTCCCGACCGCCCGGATGTTCTCACCTGCTACACAGTCCGGATCGAAGCTGATAAAAGCAAATATCCCGTGCTCCTTTCCAATGGAAACCTTGTGAAGAGCGGCGAAGTCGCCAACAATCGACATTTTGCGTTCTGGCATGATCCCTTTCCAAAGCCCTGCTATCTCTTTGCTCTTGTGGCTGGAAATTTAAACCACATTCACGACACTTTCATCACCTCCTCAGGCCGCAAGGTTGATCTCTATATTTATGTCCGCCCTGGCGATGAACCACAATGCGATCACGCCATGAAATCCTTAAAAAAATCCATGAAATGGGACGAAGACGTCTATGGTCTTGAATACGATCTCGAGATATTCAACATTGTCGCTGTCAGCGATTTCAACATGGGCGCGATGGAGAATAAATCCCTCAACATTTTTAACACCGCCCTCGTACTGGCACATCAAAACACCGCGACAGATACGGATTTCGGCCGTGTTGAGAGCGTGATTGCCCACGAATATTTCCACAACTGGTCAGGCAATCGCGTCACCTGCCGCGACTGGTTCCAGCTCTCCCTAAAAGAAGGTCTCACCGTCTTCCGTGATCAAGAATTTTCGGCTGATATGAATTCCGCTACCGTGCAACGCATCGACGATGTAACACATTTACGTCGCTTTCAGTTTGCCGAGGATGCCGGCCCGCTGGCGCATCCGATCCGCCCCGACAACTACATCGAAATCAACAACTTCTACACCATGACCGTGTACGAAAAAGGCGCGGAAATCATCCGTATGTTCCGTACGCTTATGGGCACTGAAAATTACCGCCGTGCCACAGACTTGTACTTCGCCCGCTTCGATGGACAAGCTGTCACATGCGAGGATTTCGCTGCATGCATGGAAGAAGCCAGCGGCCTGGATTTAACCCAGTTCAAACTCTGGTATTCACAAGCCGGAACGCCCAAACTCACCTTCAAAGGCACGTACGACAAAAACTCTCAAACCTATACCGCCACACTGACACAAAGCATTCCGGACACGCCGGGTCAAACGGATAAAAAGCCGATGCATATTCCTGTAGTTTTCAGCCTCATTGGTGAAGACGGCGACCTCATCACGCCCCAAATCCTTCATCTCAAAGAAAAAGAACAAAGCTTCACCTTTGAAAACATCCACAGCAAACCTGTTCCCTCAATTCTGCGGAACTTCTCGGCCCCCGTGGAACTGTCCACAGACTTATCCGACGATGATCTCGTCTTTTTGATGGCCAACGATACCGACCCGTTCAACCGTTGGGATTGCGGACAAACTTATTTCCTCAATGCTTTAGGATATATGATTGAAACTGGCAACGATGCCCCAGAATGTCTGCTTGAGACTTACAGGAAGTTGATCGAACAGGCACTAGAACCAGATTGCGACACAGCCTTCTTTGCCCTCATGCTCTCCTTGCCCGACATCACCCGCATCGGCCAAACGCGTGATACTATTGACCCGGACGCCATCTATAAAGCGCGCAAATCTATGCTCGCCGCCATCAAACAAACGCACAAACCCGCGCTCGAAAAACTTCACAAATCTCTCGCGCCAAAGGGTGAGTTCTCCATCAGCCCCGAAGCCGTCGGCCGCCGCGCTTTGCGCAATACCATCCTGGGTCTTCTGACCACCACACGGGGAACAGGCTGCAACCGGCTCGCCAAAGACCATTACGACACCGCCGATAATATGACCGATAAAACCGCAGCGCTTCTGGTGCTCGCGGAAATAGATTCCGAAGAATCAAAAAAGGCTTTTGATAATTTTTACAATGAGTTCAAAGATTATCCTCTAGTAGTAGATAAATACTTTGCCCTCCAGGCCACTGCTGTACGTTCAGATATAATTCAAAATATTAAAAAACTAAAACAACATGCTGATTTTAATATTAAAAACCCAAACAGGGCGCGCTCACTCTATGCATCATTCGCCATGAACAACCCCGTCAGCTTCCACGCCGCCGACGGCAGCGGCTATGAGTTCCTGACCGACGCCGTCATCGAACTCAACACGATCAATCCGCAAATCGGCTCACGCCTCCTTACGCCGATGCGCGAATGGAAACGCTACACGCAAAACCGCCAGGACAAAATGAAATCCTGCCTCGAGCGTATCCTGGCCACCCCGAACCTCGCTCCCGATATTTTCGAAATTGCCAGCAAGAGCCTGAATGCCTGATTTCGCCTTTGAAAAATCCCACGATGGAAGCGTCTGCGGACTAGACGAAGTCGGACGCGCCCCACTCGCCGGCCCCGTTGTTGCCGCCTGCGTGTATATCCCTGTGGAAAACCGTAGCCATACCCTGTGGGCACAGGTCAATGACAGCAAGCTGCTCTCTGCAAAAAAGCGCAAAACCTTTGCCGGACAAATAAAGCAGCTCAGCAACTGGGCCATCGCCGAAGCAACAATTGAGGAAGTCGACCAAATCAATATCGTACAGGCTTCATTCCTGGCCATGAACCGCGCGTACACCAAAATGAATGTACCAACAACCCTCGCCCTTATCGATGGCAATCTCCTGCCAAAATCTTTTCCATGTCAAACTCAGGCCATTATCAAAGGAGACACCAAATCTGTTTCCATCGCCGCCGCATCCATCATCGCCAAAACCTACCGTGACGCCTTGATGAGCAAACTTGCAGAACAGCATCCTTATTACGGCTGGGAACGAAATTCCGGTTATCCCTCCCGCGAACATTTAAACGCTATCGATGCCCATGGCATCACCCCCCACCATCGAAAATCTTTCGCGCCAATAAAAAATTTTATTGAATTTGGAACCACCCAAAGACAATACGCAATGGCCCTCTAACCCGCAGCCAGACTCGCTTACGACTCATCTGAATCGACTCGAAGACTCCCCGCTAGAGTCTTGAATCACTTTATGGAATCTAATTTTTTATTGACAGCGAATCACCGATGAATCATGATCGCCTCTTCTTAAAACGTGGAGGAACGAGAATGGCAATAAAGGATAAAATCCTGATCGGAAACTGTGTCAAACACATGCAATCTTTGCCCAAGGAAAGCATTGATTGCATCTTCGCCGATCCGCCTTACAACCTTCAGCTTGGCGGCGATCTCCACCGCCCCAACAACAGTAAAGTCGACGCTGTCGACAATGACTGGGATCAATTTGAATCCATCAAGTCCTATGACGAATTCACAACCGAATGGCTCTCTGCCGCCCGCGATCTTCTCAAACCCGATGGCACAATCTGGGTCATCGGCTCCTACCACAATATTTTCCGCCTGGGTTACATCCTGCAAGACCTTGGCTACTGGATCTTGAACGATATTATCTGGCGTAAAACCAACCCGATGCCCAATTTCCGTGGCCGCCGCTTCACCAACGCCCATGAAACCATGATCTGGGCTGCTAAATCCAAGGGCTCCAAATATTTCTTCAACTACGACGCCATGAAAGCATTAAACGAAGATTTGCAAATGCGCAGCGACTGGACACTCCCCCTTTGCACAGGCGCAGAACGCCTCAAAGACGAAAACGGCGACAAGGCCCACCCGACGCAAAAACCGGAATCCCTGCTCTACCGCGTCTTGATGAGCTCAACCAAACCCGGTGAAACCGTCCTTGATCCGTTCTTCGGCACGGGCACGACAGGCGCCGTCGCCAAAAAACTCGGCCGCCACTTCATCGGCATCGACGAGAGCAAAACTTACGCAAAATTCGCGCAAGACCGTATCGACGCGATCGATCCACTCCAAGACAACGTAATCCAATCAAATCCCAAACGCGAACTCCCACGCATTCCTTTCGGCAACCTGATCGAACAAGGCTTACTCGAACCGGGCACAACCCTCACGGCCTCCGGCGGCAAATATAAAGTCACAGTCAATGCCGATGGCACAGTCATGGCCCAAAACCATATCAACAAATATCGCGGCTCAATCCATAAGGTCGGCGCCGCATTGCAAGATGCACCGTCCTGTAATGGCTGGACATTTTGGCATATTGAAAAAGATGGAAAAACGCAGCCTATAGACGTGCTACGTCAGGAAATGCGTGTCGGTGTAACGAACTAAGCCGCCTGATCGATCGGCACGCCTGGCTCTTCTTTCGAATAGCGCACACACAAAGACGATTTGACCGACGTCACATTCGGCGCCGAAGTTAACTCCTTTGATAAAAAGGTCTGATACGCATCCCAATCTTTCGCAACGATCTTCAAAACGAAATCGACATCACCGGCGAGCATATGACATTCCCGCACCATCGGCAGCGCCCGCATATGGTTCTCAAACTCCACAAGATCTTTCTCGGCTTGCGATGTCAGCTTCACCATCGCAAACACAGTCACGCTATACCCCAAGACATTGCGGTCAACCTTCGCATGATAACTTTTGATGAACCCCTGCTCTTCAAGCGTCTTCACACGCCGCAAACAAGGCGGCGCAGAAATACCCACAGTCTTGGCCAGCTCCACATTTGTCATCCGGCCATTCTCTTGTAAGTTTTGTAATATCTTCTTGTCTATCTTATCCAGTCTCGATCCACGCATTTAAAATCTCCCACATTTAAAATTATTTATTTCCTGATCTCATACCAAATTGATATAAAGTTGCGCAAGCTATTGTGCGAAATATAATTTTATTTACATAGTTTATAATGACCCAAAAAGAGCAAACATGCTGGATTGTAGTGGAAGATGGCCTCACCGGAACTCTAAACCAATGCCTTGGCGTTGCAGAAGCTTTAGGTCTAGAAACAACAATAAAACCAATCTCCTTGCGCCAACCATGGAAAACGCTAACGCCCTGGCTCGGCCTCGAACAAAGCTGGACATTTAAGCCCCCAATAACTCCGCCATGGCCTGATGTCCTAATAACCGCCGGGCGCAAAGCCATCGCCGCTTCTCTTTATATAAAGAAAAAAAACCCTCAAACGTTCACAGTCCATCTTCAAGATCCCAAAATTGCACCGCATAACTTTGATTTGGTGGCCGCGCCTGCTCACGATAATTATACCGGCCCCAATGTGATAACCACCACTGCTGCTCCCAACCGCGTCACCCTGGCAAGCTTATCAACTCATCCCCACTTTGCCGAGTTCGCAAACCTCAATTCACCGCGTGTGGCAGTATTAATCGGCGGCAACAGCCATACCCACACACTCACACCACAAATCATGAACAATCTCGTTGCCCAGCTTAAATCTCTCAATGCTGGCCTGATGATCACAACCTCCCGTCGCACCGGAGAGAAAAACCTCGAAATACTGCAAAACTCTGGCCTAAAGGCCTATATATGGGATGGAACAGGTGACAATCCTTACCTTTCCATGCTCGCCTCAGCAGACTATATCATCGTCACAAACGACAGCGTTTCCATGCTTTCAGACGCTGGTTCCACGGGAAAACCCGTCTATATTGTTGAATTGGAGGGTGGCTCCCCCAAATTTAATCGGCTATATAAAACATTACAGGATAAAAACGTCATAAAGCCCTTCGCAGGTAACCTTCAGCCTTGGACTTACGAACCCTTAAATGACGCTCAATTGATTGCCAACGAAATAACAAGGAATAGAACTGCAAAATGAGTAACGTAAACCACAGCAAAGTTTTAATTATCGGATCCGGCCCTGCAGGATACACCGCTGCCATTTATGCAGCACGCGCAAACCTTCAACCCATCCTCGTCACAGGATATGAGCCCGGCGGCCAACTGATGATCACAACCGAAGTTGAAAACTACCCAGGCTTTGAAAACGTCATCGAAGGCCCATGGCTAATGGAGCAAATGAAAAAGCAAGCCGAACACGTCGGAACAAAAATGGTCACAGACTATATTAAAGAAGTCGATGTATCCTCTCGTCCCTTTAAAGCGACGGGCGACAGTGGCACAACCTACTCCGGCGATACACTCATCATTGCCACAGGCGCTAAAGCACGCTGGCTTGGCCTCCCGTCCGAAGAAAAATTCCGTGGCCGCGGCGTCTCCGCTTGCGCAACATGCGACGGCTTCTTTTTCAAAAACAAAGAAGTTGCAGTCGTCGGTGGTGGAAACGCTGCAGTCGAGGAAGCCTTATTCCTCACAAACTTCTGCTCAAAAGTCACATTGATACACCGCCGCGATACATTGCGTGCCGAAAAAATTACGCAAGACCGCCTCTTCAAAAATCCAAAGATGAATTTCATCTGGGATACTGTCGTTGAAGACCTTGCTGGAGATGACTCCGGTTTAACAACTCTGAAACTCAAGAATACAAAAACAGGCGCGACATCTGATTTCAAAGCCGATGGTTTATTCATCGCAATCGGTCACGATCCTGCAACCGAATTGTTTAAAGGGAAAATCAAAATGGACGAGGCGGGTTATATCATTTCAGCCCCCGACTCCACAGCAACATCAATCCCGGGCGTGTTCGCCGCCGGCGATGTCACCGATCATATCTACCGCCAAGCTGTGACCGCTGCCGGCATGGGATGCATGGCCGCATTGGAGGCCGATCGCTTTTTGGCTACTCATGAAAATACTGAAAACGCAGAGGCCGCCGAATAAGAAGTCAAAGCAAGAATAAATGGAAGCGCTCGACTGGGACAAACTAAGGTTCTTTCACACTGTCGCCGAAGCAGGCAGCCTCACCCACGCGGGAAAATCGCTTGGCCTCTCTCAACCCGCTGTCTCAAGACAAATCAGCACCCTTGAAGAATCACTTGGCGTCAGCCTTTTCCGTCGCCATGCAAGAGGATTGGTCTTATCCGAACAGGGAGAAATGCTCCACGAAACCACGAAAGAAATTTACCAAAGATTATCAATCATCAAAGGTCAACTCGTGGACACACATCAACAACCCGAGGGCCCTTTGACAGTAATCGTCCCTGAACTCATCGGTTCTACACTCATCGCCCCTCGAATCGCTCAATTCAAAGACCAATATCCAAAAATTCAGCTTACCCTGCTCTTCGAAGAAAGAATCATCAATCTCAACATGAAAAAAGGTGATATCGCGATCAGGTTGCGTAAACCCAAAGAGGCCGACCATATCCAAAGATACCTCGCGACCATCAATTTCCACGTCTGCGCCTCCAAAGATTATCTTAAAAAGCATGGAGTCCCTAAATCAGCCGATGACCTCAAAAACCATACCCTGCTAGGCATGCCGCCAGAAATCCAGGCCCCCCCTTAAGCATCCAAACTGGCTTTATGAGATCGCCAATATTGATGTTAAGCGCGATAACAACCTGATCATGCTCAATTCGATGTATGCTATTTATCGTGCAACCATTAAAAATGCCGGAATTTCCGTGCTTCCTGACTACATGATTGAGCTTAAAGACAATCTACATCTTATTTTGCCAGAACTCGAACCACCATCTGTGGATATGTATTTCGTATACGCTGAAGAACGTCGAAATTCGAAAAGAATTCAGGCTTTTCGGGACTTTCTTTTAGACAACATCAAGAGCACCGAATTGGTCGACTCAAGCCATTAAAAGCTATAAAAACCGCCATTTTCGGCATTAATAACCACAAAAAAGCCCTGACATGCAAAAAAACTATGTCTGCCATATAATTTTTGGGGTAGACGGCCACATCTTTTTCAGGTTATAACCCTAGCCATCGACGAACTTCGTCGACAGGGACTTGCAAAAGTTCCTACGTCTCCCAGACGTGAAACCTCCCTGTTCAACTCGCCGGGCCTTTTTAAGGCTCGGTTTTTTTTTGCATATTTGGTACACTATTTTTATCGATAACCTTATTTTCACCCCTATTTGATTCTCCATGGCCCCACAGCAAGAAATCGTTGTTCTTTTCAATTATGGCGGCGGCATGCGCGGCCTGATCCCTGCACACATCATGACCGCGATAGAAAACAAAACCGGCCTCCGCATGGCCCATATGGTCGACATTTTCTCTGGCCCATCGACGGGTGCAATTTTGAACGCCGGCCTTAACATCCCTCATCCGGAAAAACCTGACCGCCCACAATTTCGCGCCAAACACATGGTCAAGTTTTATGAACGCGAAGGCAACGGAATATTTCCGCCCGATCGTTATCGGGATTTCCGTGGATTCATTCACGACTTTAATAACCGCACAATGAAAATAAGCCAACTTCGCGGCCTTATACGTCACGGTCATTATGACCCGGCCTATCTCACAAAATGCCTGCGCGCCATGTACGGCAATTTTAAACTGAGCGATGCACTCAGCAACATCGTCATTCCCGTCTACAACCTCGACGGAAACAAGCTCGAAGTCGCTCAAGAAAAAGACGAAACCGGCGACACTCCCGTTCACACACAAAACAATTTCGTCAATCAAGGCGGCTACGCATTGTGGCTCAAAAAAATGGATTTCGCCAGAAATCGTAAACCAACACCCAACATCAGCATGCTTGATGCTGTTCTTGGTTCATGCGCAGCCCCCACATATTTTCCCTGCCATCATTTCAAAGCTGGAAACAATGAATATGCGTGTATCGATGGCTCCATATTCGACAACCCGTGTATTTCGTATCACGGTGCCATCCGCCAGCATCTTGAACCTGGCACCAAGGTAAACATGATCATGCTCGGCACAGGGCACACACTCCGATCATTCAGCAAAGACCAATGGAACAAACTGGGGGGCCTTGGAATTGTAGATCCAGTCAACGACCTTCCTTTGATCAACATCCTTTTCCATGCTTCCGAAACCGCTTTGGTCGACAGCTTCCGCGCGGACCTCGGCAGCAATGCCTACGTCTTCAACAAATCACTCATCGCAACGTATGACGACCCCAAAACCCCAAGCCATCAAATCGATGACGCAAGCCCGGAAAACCTCAAAAGAATGGAACACTTCGCGCACAGCATCCTCGAGGAAAACCATAAACAATTTGATGCCGTCTGCGAAGTTTTGACGAGAAATTACGAAAGAAAACAAAGAAAAGAAAACCCGGAAAACTATAAGAAACGCGGGCTTTTTAGCTTCTTTTCAGGAAAGAGTTGAAAAATTTTGACATAAAGATATTATTCGTATTAAATCTATCTCACACAACATAAGACTGAGTAAATGCGAGCGCGTGTTACATTAGAACTAAATTTCAATACTTCCGTCTCAATAGGCAATCGCAAAGAAAAGATTGCAAAAGAAGTAGAGCCCCTCTTGCTTGACGCCAACGTTTGGGAAAACAAGTCTCCGTGGTCAGATAAATTCACCCTTCAATGTGGCAACGTTTATGCCGTCTTAAACAAAGGCAACACAGCAGACGGAATAAACTGGGAAATTCATTGCTACCAAAACAGATGCAGGATCCCCAATTATATACAAGTAAAAACCACCAAAGACCCGCAATCCGCCATAGAAGAACTTAGCGAGTATATAGCCGAACAAGTTATTGCCGATATGATAAAATCTGGAGTAAAAAAACCTCTTCAAGATGCGATCATAGATTTAACCGTTTCGCAAATAGAAGTCATAAACTTCGAAACGCTGCCGCCTCAGCCTTAATTTTAAACTAAGCCGCTTTCGCGCTTCCTTGTAACGCCGCACACGCTTTTTGAATCCGCTCGCACGCCTCTTTCAACGTTTTCATATCCGTCGCATAAGAAATTCTAAAATACGGGGACAATCCAAACGCCTCACCTTGAACAACAGCCACGCCCTGGCTCTCGAGTAAATAACTAACAAAGTCAGTATCGTTTTCAATAGTGCGCCCATCAGGAGTTTTCTTGCCTATAACCCCCACACAAGATGGATACACATAAAAGGCGCCCTCAGGTGTCAAACACTCCAAACCTTCAGCATCATTCAACATGCCAACAACAAAATCCCTGCGATCTTTAAACGCATCATTACGCGCTTTTAAAAATCCTTGATCACCATTCAAAGCCGCCGTAGCAGCAGCTTGAGAAATTGAGCAAGGATTTGATGTCGTCTGTGATTGAATTTTACCCATCGCCTTAATCAAGGACGCCGGCCCACCAGCATATCCAATCCGCCATCCCGTCATCGCATACGCTTTAGATACACCATTCACAGTCAAAGTACGGTCATACAATTTTGGCTCAATCTGTGCTGGTGTGTAAAATTTAAAATCGTCGTAAAGAATATGTTCATACATATCATCCGTCATCACCCACACATGCGGATATTTCACAAGAACATCCGTCAACGCTTTAAGATCGTCCTTGGTGTACGCCGCTCCTGTTGGATTAGATGGCGAATTTAAAACAAGCCATTTTGTTTTCGGTGTGATTGCTGCCTCAAGCTGTTCAGGCTGTAACTTAAAACCCTTATCTTTTGGACATTGAACAATAACGGGCTTGCCTCCGCACAACAAAACCATGTCTGGATACGACACCCAAAACGGTGCAGGAATAATAACTTCATCGCCGTCATTCACCGTCGCCATAAAAGCATTGTACAAAACCTTCTTACCGCCAGCCCCAACAGTAATCTGATCACGTGAGTAAGTAAGCTCATTCTCACGTTTGAATTTCCCGATAATCGCATCCTTAAGCGCAGGCGTCCCATCAACCACAGTATATTTGGTATCGCCCTTCTGGATCGCCTGAATACCTGCATCCTTCACAAAATCAGGCGTATCAAAATCCGGCTCGCCGGCCGCAAGACCAATTACATCTTTACCCGCCGCCTGCATCTCTTTTGCTTTATTTGTAATCGCAATCGTCGGCGAAGGTTTAATGCGATCAAGACGCTCTGCTAAAAATGACATGGGAAGACCCCTCTTCTGAATTATTTTTCCGTACGGACGTATGCCATAACATTCGCCATATCAATAACTTCTGACGAATTAAAATCAACCCCCAAATCGTCAAAAAATCGCCTTATCGGCAGCAAAAGAGGATCTTGAAGTCCTTCATAAAGATAATGTTGCAACCTAGGGATGTGTTCCACATATTTCATCTTTCCCGCCATCACAGGCAATTTTACAAAAAGACCAATCACCCTGCAATGAAACTGCGTTCCCAAAATTCTCAACCATGCGCGGTAATTTTCATCATAACCGCTCAAGATATCCTTTTGTATATCTTGGGGCACATTGATACGCGCATCCTCTAGCAAATTCACCAAATCATAAGGCTGCGGCCCAATCATTGCGGCCTGAAAATCCAAAAGCCCGCATTGCTTCAACCCAGCCTCGCCTGGCATCCATATTAAATTTTCAACGTGATAATCGATGTGTTGAAATCCTTGCGGACATGGCGGCAGAGATTTTTCAATCCCTTCCCACAAATTCCAATATTCCTCACGCAAACCATCTTCATTCTGACGTTTCCGCACGGCCGGAACATACCAATCCATAATCTGCATATGGCCGTGATGAATTTCACTCTCATAATAAGGCGGCAATTCAAAATCTGGTTTCTGATCACTCAAAAATTTCAACACATCATGCGCCAACCCATAAAGCTTTGACTTGTCTTCGCCCTTCGCCATGGCTGTCTTGAAATCTGTCATACCAAGGTCCTGCATCAAAACAAACCCGGCCGCCTCGTCTACATCATAAATCTCAGGCGCGCTCAACCCAATCTCGCGCAACCATCGCGCAATTTTCAAAAAATCTGAAATTCTATGGCCAATTTTCTTTTCATGCGGATCCGCGACCATAAGCATCGCGCTCACCCCATTTCGCTCCACACGATAGTATTGGCGTGCCGAAGCATCCTGCGGAATGACCGCAACGACTTTATATCCAAGCTGATGAAGAAAATTCTCCAAAGGAACGCACAACTACTTAAGTGATTTCGAACGCGCAACCATTTGCTTAATCGCATTCACATGCCGCTGCGACGCAGGCTTGCTTGACGGGGCGCTTCCTGCATCAAAACCAAAAACCTCACCACCACCGCCAACTGCCCTTAAAATTTCCGCACCAAACGGATCGGAAGCCCTAACAACCGTCTTCGGCTTAACATTCTGCTGAGTTGGTGCAACACTTACACCCTGCGGCTGAGATGTGCGCCCTGAAAGAACACGTTCAACATGATAGGCCACAATTCCTGCCAAATGGTGTTTGGTCAGCCCTTGCAAAAGTTTTACATCTTGCATGGCCATCGCCATAACAATCTGATTGGCCTTGGTCTTGTTGCCTTTAGCCAAAGCCAGAGCTTCCTTAATTTTACCTTCAGCATAAACAATCGACATAATGAATCCTTTCAGTATCGAAAAGCATTGCACGATTCATACCAGAAACCAAGTTTCTCTAAGCTTTATGCTGAAACCTTCGGCTCCAAGCTATTCTCATCTATAATCAGCTTTTTACCGTCCCGTGTAAGATTTCCATTACGGCTTTCTCGAAAGGCAACTGTAAGCAAAAGCTCAATCGCAGACTCATCATCATTCCCTCGTACGGCAAGAATTTCCGGAGTAGACCGCCCAACATATTGCACCCAAACATCCTTCAGCCGAGCCCATCGAGAGCCTGCTGCTTCAATGATGCTAAAATCATAATTATTGTTAAGTTTATCTATTGTTTGAGCAATATTATTCATCTTTAGCCTTTCCAAAAACAATAATCTTAATTCCTAAGAAAAGGCTTTTACAAGCTCTTTTAACAATGTATGCGCACCTCGGGCGCGCTGTTCAACTCTATCCCACTGTTGTGTAAGAACTATTTTATGATCCGGCCGCAGCTTTATCATACTGCCTTTCTGAGCAATCCAGCCCATCAAAGCACCAACATTCGGTGGATTATCCTTGTAGAACCCAATCACCGCACCCTTCGGCCCCGCTTCAACAGAAGAAACACCTGCCTGCTTGCAAAGCTGCTTAATCGCCACAATATCCAGCAAATTCTGAACCTCAGCCGGGAATTCCCCGAAACGATCGATCAACTCCGCCGCAAACCCCTCAATATCATCCGCATTCTCAAGATCAGACAATCGGCGGTATAGGCTCATACGTACAGCGAGATCCTCGACATAGGTTTCAGGAATAAGAACGGATGTTCCCAAATTAATCTGCGGCGACCATCCGGTATCCGGAACGTCCGATAAATCATACCCCTCACGCGCCGCCGCCACAGCCTCTTCCAGCATCTGTTGATAAAGCTCAACGCCGACCTCTTTAATATGGCCGGATTGCTGATCGCCCAACAAATTCCCAGCCCCGCGAATATCCATGTCATGCGACGCAAGCTGAAACCCTGCTCCTAAAGTGTCTAAAGTCTCCATAACCTCAAGCCGCTTCTGCGCCTGCACCGTCAGCTTTTTCCCCGGCTGCGTCGTTAAATAGGCATAAGCACGCTGCTTCGATCGGCCGATCCGTCCGCGGATTTGATACAATTGCGCCAGTCCAAACATATCCGAGCGATGCACGACCATCGTATTCGCCGTTGGAATATCAATCCCGCTCTCGATAATATTCGTCGCGATCAGGACATCATATTGCCCGTCATAAAACGCACTCATGCGGTCATCAAGTTCTGTGGGCGTCATCTGCCCGTGG